>DATEOC010000069.1:0-66975 GCA_035274425.1 Chloroflexia bacterium | reverse complement strand
TTAGGGGTCGGGGGTCAGGGGTCGGGGGTCGGGGAATAGGGATTGCTAATTACCTATGTCTTCTTAATTCCTGACCCCTAACCCCTGATCCCCAACCCCTGATCCCTAATGCTTAAATATCCCTCTCAGCCCACGCCCGTTATTTGGAGAGCGCTCCCCTTGATTATCTCCGCCGTTAGGCTGGGGGACCTGGGATGCTTGCTGACCAGGGCGGTTATCGCTGTCCGCTTGCGTTCGAGCAGATTGAGCCATGGGCCTGTGCCCCTCGTGCTCATCATTCGACAATGGGGTGGTAGCGGAAGATGTGATGGGAGTTACATTCAGCTTGGGTCCGCCTGTGTGTGGCGGCATCTGTAGAATCTCTACCCCATCGGCGGCCAGCAATATGTCGCGGGAGGTGGTGGATATGAGGGTGGTGGGGCAGATCGTCTCCAGCCCAAGCTCATGGTAAAGCTGCTCGCGCCCCGGATCGTAAATGCGAGCCAGCACCTTCTTGACGCCAAATATCTCCTTAGCGACCTGGCACGCCATGATATTGGTGTTATCGAAGTTCGTAACGGCGGCGAAGGCATCGGCGCTCTCGATACCGGCAGACTTGAGCACGTCTACATCTATGCCTGTGCCCAGTATCGCCCTCCCCTTGAAGCTGTCGGGCAGCCTGTCGAAAGAGGCCTTGTCCCCGTCAATGATATTGACGTCATGCCCCTCGGCCTCCATCAGCTGAGCCAACCTTGCGCCTACGCGCCCGCTACCGAGGATAACTATCTTCATCTAACCTTCCTCCATTCAACGTGCGTGAAACGTGATGCTTGATTACCGAACTGCCAAGACGCCAAGAGCACCAAGAAACCGCCAAGATTTTTATGGATTAGTTGTCTGTTGTCTATCGTCCGTCGTCCGTCGTCACGTCGCTTCTTCCATAGGAGCGCGACAGACCCATACGCGGCAGGGGGCGTTTTTCAGCACATAGGGTATGGTCCGGCCCAGGTCAAGCTCGCCCAGCTTGCTCTCATAGCTGGTAGCCATGACGATTAGCTCGCAGCCGCTCTCCCTGGACATGTCTACGATAGCCGCCCCGGCGCTTCGCGCCTGGAGCAGCGACGACTCGACGTGCAGCCCCATGTCGCGGGCTACGCTCTCCGCATGGTCGAGCGCCTGTTCCCCCTTCTCCAGTGCATCAGGCAGTTCCGCATTCAGAGGCAATGCGTGAGGTACAGCTACAACGTAGACTACATCTACCTCTACATTGCGGCCCTTACCCATCTTGGCCTGCGCATAAGTATAAGCGAGACGCATCGCTTCATCATCGATCAAATCGCCCTTCACGGGCACCAATATACGCTTGGTCGTGGTCTCACCGTTGGTGCGACCTATCTTCAGGGGTGCCAATGCTTCTACAACTCCTCTAGCAAGTGTCAGGCGCGCCCACTCTGTTACCTCGGCAATGAGCGTGCCACTATCATATACGTTACATCGTCGCGATATGTGCCATATTCGCCATGCACATCATACACAGTATGAATGCGAATCCGGTTCCCACAAGGACGCGTCGAGATGAGGCGATCTTCTCCCTGAAGAGGGTGACATAGCCTGCTCGCGCGCTAAGGAAACGGGGTAGTGGGAAACTCAGGTGAGGGGATTCTGTGAAAGAGAGTGCGGTAGACAGGTAGTCTCCGCACGCAGTCAAGGCCGACTGCGCGCCAGGCAAGCGCATACCAGGTTCCTTCTCGCCTGTAGGGGATATAGGGGCGCACTCGCTGACGTGCGCTCTAGAAGATAATGTGCCTGCCCGTGGTGGGGCGGCACATGTCGGAGTTTCGAGTTTCATAAACAGGGGGCCTACGAGCCTGTATATGCGCGGTCCCTGTGACCGTCTATTCTGGTGTGCTCGTAGCGTCGTAGCGAACAGTGCCCCTTACCTGCCGGCGTTTATTCAGAATGACGTGATTATCTGACCTGCCCTACCCATTCTTCGCTCATGCCTACGTGCGAAGGGGCCGCATCACAAGTATTCATTATAGCACTCACGCTTGAAAATGACAACCAACCAGCGCGGCTATCTGGTTGGAAGGCTCGGCATGTCCGACCAATCTTTCAGTTCTTTTTCGTCAAATATCTGCCCTTGCAGGGCAGATATTTGACGAAAAAGGAGAATTCTTTTAGAGGTCGCGCTTACGGAGTGTGAGCCTGTGTGATGTGAGGAGGATTGCACAACCGCCGAGCAACATCAGCAGGCTGACGTAGATTGCTCCGTCGGGGGTGAAGCCATGCCCGGAGCTAGGCATACCAACAGGCATACCTGTCAATTCATTGACGTTGCCGAGCATCATTACCTGACCGTCGGTGGTAGAGAGGCTGTTGACGGCAGCATACAGGCTGCCATCCTCCGTGATAGCGATGCCGTTGGGGAAGCTCAGACCCTGGACGATTGCCTCCGAGGTGCCGTCCGGCATAACGCGCATGATGCGGCCACTGTTGGGGATGAAGCCTGGAGGGCCACCTTCGCCCAGGTTGAACTGGCCGAACTCGGACGCGTAGAGCATCCCGTCCGGGCCATATTCAACATCGACAACCATTGTGAGGCCGCTGGCTGCATCAGCCACTTTGCCGTCACTCGAAACGCTTACTATCTTGGTCCCGCCTGGCAGGAACGGGAAACCACTCAACATGCCAACGTAGATAGTGCCGCCATCGCTTATGGTTACGCCTGTGGGCACAGGATCGATCTCGAAAGCGCCGTTGCGCGTCGGGTTGCCCTCCGCGAATGGGCCAGGCCCACGCAGCATCTCAGGGAGAGGCAGTCCGGGGAATACGCTGACTACGCTCAACTGATTATCGGCCGGATTTACCTTGTAGAGCGTGTTGCCACCGGCATCGGCGACGTAGACCATGCCATCCTTACCGAGGGCCAGGCCGTAGGGGTTGGAGTCGGGTAGGAAGCCATCGGGGTTATTGGCCTTCTCGTAGTTCTGGAGGCTTGCGACCTCCTGTACCGAGCCGTCCTGTACATTGACTTTGAGGAGTGCTCCCGTATTGGGAGGGGGTTGAGGGGCTTGCAGGGCACCGAAAGTGGTCACCCAAAGAGCGCCATTTGCGAAGATTGCGCCGTGGGGTCCCGCGGCCTCGGCAGCTTCCGCATCGCCCGTGAGAGCTGAAGGGAGGTTGCGTGCTACTACCGTCTTCTGCCCCCCAGGTGTGATCCGGCTGACCTGCCCGCTGAGGCCGACGCGGGCCTCCGCTGGCTCCCCGTCCGGACCTGGAATAGTAACCACCTGGTCGCCGCCGCTCCCTGCTTCGGCCACGTACAGATTGCCATCCTCGCCCACGCTGAGGCCACGAGGGCTGGCAAGACCACCTGCCACCACGTGTCCTGCATGCGAGTCTTCCTGGGCCAGCGCGCTGCCTGCGGGCAGCAGACTCCCTAACAGCATTGCTAAGGCCAGACCAGTTGATAAACCTTTTCGTATAGACATTATATTTCTACCTCCTGGAATAAGACGTTGATTGGCTCGGCGATGCAACCGCCTCTATAAGCCGGGCAGCCACATCGTCGCAGTATACACACTATCCGCCAAAGTATGCAAATGCCTGTTTAAGAGGACAGGTGTCCCACAGCTAACCTCCGACGGGTATTCCTTAAGATCGGAGGTTAGCTGTGGACAGAATGGTGCTTACGATGCCGAGTGAATCTTATCTACCAATAGACTTCTCTTAACGTGGGAAGTTTAGTTTGTGGCCCTGTCCACTATACTTACACCTAATGTAGAATTACATCCTGAGGCACAATCCAACTCTGCGTATACAATAGGGCAGAAGAGCAGGGGATAAAAGATGCTTAAGTGGATTCGGAAGAACATCGCATTATTGCTGATAATTGCCGCGCTTGTTGGCTGGGGGCTTTTTTCGGTGGGGAGTAGAATGTTTGGTTCAATGGCTACGCCCCCCGGATATGCTTACCACTGCTTCGATAGCGGCGAGCTTGCAAGTAACTGCGTGTACATAGCTGACCCCTCCTCCACAACGGGTTGGGTAACTAATCCCAACATGAAACTGGAGATCATACATTATCGTTCGGGTCGCCGCTCTGCGGCAGGTGCTTCGGGGACCGATGCGTCGGTGATTGTCTGGTCAGGTCCAGACCCTGCGCCTTGCGGCTTCAAGCGCATTTGCTACGTGGCTGCTACCGGCAAGACCGAGTGCGCCATCATAAAACTATACGATGCCTCCTGCCCATAAAGCAGACCCTATAGGCGGCATTCGTCCCATCTTTTGACTGCTTTCTACCTCGATCCTGCCAGGTAACAGAATATCTTGACGACCTGCAAGCATCCCTCCTATAATCAAAGGGCACCATACCCCGCATCCTCCTAAGAATAGAGGGATAACTACCACCTTAATCACGTCTCACGCATCACGTATCACGTTTCATGGATATAGCAGTAATCGAACGGGCGCGTAATGGCGACGAAGAAGCATTTGTGCTCATCTACGAGCGTTTCAGCCCGCAGATATATCGCTATGTCTACCGCCTAGTCGGCAACCAGGAGCTTGCCGACGACATCACCCAGGAGACTTTCCTCAAGGCGTTCCAGGGGATACGAGGCATCTCCAGAGACTCCAACGTCAGCGCGTGGCTCTACCGAATAGCTTCCAATGCCTGCTTCGACATATTGCGCCGCCGCAAGCTGATTACATGGATGCCGATCCTCGAAGAGAGCGAGAAGACGGACGAGTTCACCTCCGACGACTTCGCGCCACAGGTTATCGAGTCGCAGATCGTGCGCCGCACCTTGCGCGAGATGCCCCCCGCCCTGGCCGTATGCCTCGTGTTGCGCTCCGTAGAGGGCTTCTCCTGCGAAGAGATAGCCGAAATCCTCAAGATACCTAAGGGTACCGTATTTAGCCGCCTCGCCCGCGCCCGTGAAGCGTTCATGCAGGCGTACCGTGACCTCTCCCGCTACACCGAGCCGCTCAGCACAGATGAGGCGGGCGACAAACTGGGAGGCTCCACGTGACCTGCGCGCGCTACCGGCAACTCATATCGCGCTATATGGACGGCGAAGTCACGCCTCGCCAGCGCCGCGAGCTGCTTGAGCACGTAGAAGGTTGCCACGAATGCGCCGCCTGGTTAGCCCGTGCTCGCCAGACGGACGTGCTTCTCAAAGGAGCAGCGTCCGAGCCGCGCCCCTCCGACCGCGTCCGAGAAACCATCCTTAGCTCCGTCAAGAGGCACGAGTCACCAACGCCCACCAGACCAATCCAGGCCCCCGGCCATCTTCATTCCGCACTCCGCACTCCGCACTCCGCATTCAGACGCTGGAGCTTACTGGCGGCGGGCCTGCTCTTGAGGTTCGACCCTTCTCCGAAGCGGGTCGCCCTATCGGCAGCTACCTCGATCTTCGCCGTTATCGGCCTGGCCTACTGGTTGAACATACTCCCTCCAATCGGGGGCTATAAGGAGCTTGGCTTCCTCGTGCCGGGCGAAGAAGCCCCTGCTGCGGTCAATGCCACTCCCCTGGCGGCAATTTCGTCCGGCAAATATGGCGTTGGCGGGCCTGTAGCCATACCCAACCCTGTGCGCCTCTCCCCCACCGGCGATGCTCGTGACGTGCCCCTCGGCGCGCCCCTAAGCATCCGCTTCGACCAGCCTATGGACCGGGCATCGGTCGAAAACGCGTGGGATATTGACCCACCTGCCGCCGGACTGTTCCGCTGGGCCGCAGACAACGAACTGCGCTTCTCACCGCAGGAGCCAGGGCTGCTGAGGGGGATCACTTACACGGTGCTGCTCAGCACGACCGCACGCTCCCTCACCGGCACGCCCCTACGCCAGCCTGTCAAATGGTCCTTCCGCACCAAAGAGCCGTATGGAGTCATGCCGGGCACCACTCCGGGCGCGGCCCTCTCACCCACAGACGCACTCAGCCTCAATTTTGAGACCCCTATGAACAGGGAACAGACGACGCTGTCTCTTCACGCCGACGGGTCTGGTGAGGAGTTGCCCGTAACGCTCGATTGGGACGCCGGAGGACGCAAGGTTATAGTATCGCCGGATATGCCAATGCCTGAGGGTACGGTCTACCTGCGCGCAGGAGCTATGTCACGCACCCAGGGTGGAGATACCCTCGGACAACCCCACGAGTTCGCTTACACCGTCGCACTACCTACATCCAGGGTGCGGCTGCTGGATGGGCGCATCAACGTGGCAATCAAAGGCCGGCCAGGAAGCGTAAGGTATGAAGTAAGCGCAGATGAAGCGCATGCCCTCCCTACGAATGGGTACATCCCTGATGAAGATGCGAGTCCCGGCCCCATTGTAACGTTCTCTCTATACAATCTCCCGGCGGAGTACATATCGGCCTTGGGCGCGCAGAAGAGGCCTTGGCCCATGTCCCTTCCAGGCGGATTGCCTGGTGAATTGGCACCGGTACAGATATTCAGTGCAAGCCCTCCAGACGTAAATAGACGTGAAGATGCTGCACATGTGCCGGACACGCTTCCTGCCGGCACGTATCTGCTCAGGGCGTCTACCCTCGCAGAGAGGGAGATTATTACGGACTGGCAGATGCTTGTGGTTGCCGACCACCATATTGTATCTACCACAGATAGAGGCGGTCCTTCCTTCTGGGCTACGGACGCGCAGGGCCACGCCTGGGCAGGGAGCGAAGTATCTCTTTATTCGCCGGAAGGGACGCTCCTTGAGAAGGGGCTTACGAACGAGCGTGGATTGTGGTCCCCCGATATGCCGACGGCGAACGCCACCCTGGCTATCGCCCGCGACGGCGCAGGCCACCTCGCCGCTATGACCCTGGACGTGCAGACTACCATAGTAACGCAATCGACCGATACCCTGTCAGCCACTCTATGCACGGATCGGGCGGAGTACTATCCCGGCCAGGCCGTCAATTTTCGCGTACTGCTGCACCCCGCGCCGGAAGCCATTGCAGCCACACCCCTCGCCGAGCAAGAGGCGGAAGTCTCCTTGCGTACCCCGGCAGGAAACATGCTTGAGTCCCTCACCCTGAAGCCTGACGACGTGGGAGGCGCAAGCGGTTCTTTCAGCTTACCAGGTGATCTGCGCCCTGGCGAATACGATCTGCTGGTCCGCGCGGACAGAGAGGAGCGTAGCTTCCCTCTTAACGTGAAGCAACCGAAGAGCGACACCCTGAGCGTATACATAGTGCCTGGGGCACCAGAGGACGAGACCGCACGCGTAATCACGCGCACCGTGAGCGTTTTGGGGCCGAATGGAGCCGCTGCATCGGGCGCTGCTCTTACTATGACCCTCGGCATCACGGGCGATAGCTGGGTGTCGGAGCCAGTCACCGCTACAACCAATAGCGAGGGTAAAGCCATAGTCGCTATCACCTTGCCGGCCTGGATAGCCTCATACAACGAACCCAGCCTCTACCTCGAAGCCGTATCGACCATGAAAGGTATGAGTGGAAGCGACGGCCAATACCTGGACCTCACATCGGTAGGGGTGGCGCGAGCAGGCATGAGGCAGATGGTCTCCCCGGCGCTCAACCTGGCAGCTGTGGCCCGCACCTCAAAAGACGGCAGCATCAATGTGCGTATCGTGACGCTGGATGGTAAAGGCGTCGGAGGCGATGTGCTGCTGACAGCATACTCCCCATCGGGTGCGCAGCAAAGCTGGTCTCTCGACCTATCGAGCGCAGGCGACATTACCATGCCCTTGCCTCGTAACTACGCGGGTGGGCGCTTGAGGCTCCTCAGGGCGGGGGTAGCAGGATCGCGTGAGTTGGCGCTCATGCCCCAGGTGGGAGGTGGGCTCGCGCTGCAAGTGTCGGCTCCCCCCTCTGCCGCGCCCGACGCACCCGTAGCGATGCGATTGAGCCTTGTAGACAAGGAAGGGGCGGGTGTAGCAGGCGTGGCGTCCATCTGGTTCAGGCGCGTTGCCGGGAGTGATACGGGGGACGCCGGGGGAGAATCTCTCGGCTGGGAGCCGGACGTTACCCTATCGGCCAGCGGCACTGTATCTGCCACAGTGCAGGCCCCAGGGACGCCCGGTTTGTGGTACGTATTGTCGGAAGCGGCCACAGGCGATGGTGGATACGTGCAGGCGTGGTCAGTGATGAGAGTCCTGCCCGGCCCCTCGATCCAGGGGCCGCCCACCGTGCAAGTCCAATCTATGAACCCTCAAACCGTCTCCGTAGTAGCGCATAATCCGAGTGACGGGGACATATCGGTAAACATGCGAGTGGAAGGCCATGATGCGCTGAGAACGTCAGGTAGCGATTCGCAGATGCTATCCCTCGCGGCTGGCGGGAGCCGGAGGGTAGATTGGCGCTTGCAAGCGTCCAGACCGGGCGCTCACCTGGCAACGTTTTCCTTCGCACCCGGACGAGAGGCCACGGGAGCGTGGAATCTCCCCGTGGTGGCCGCGAAGAGTGAGCGCACGAACACTACCTATGTCTCAGGAGTGACAACCAGCGAGCGGGCTGTAGGGGTGCTGGTGCCATCAGGCTTAGCTGCTGACCGCGTAGAGTTACAGGTGCGTGCTTCTAGCTCATTATTGCCAACACTGTCGAGCATTGCCTCCAACATCGCGAGCGATTCGCCGTCCAAATATGAAAGAGCGCTGGCGGCAGCGGCACGTCTAAGCGCATCGGCTGCGGTGGCCTGGGCGTATACCGAGGTGGGAGCGCAGATACCGGATACCCTCTCCATAAGCGCCGGAGAGAGCGCGCATCTCCTGGAGCAAATATATGCGGCCCAGAACGGTGATGGCAGCTGGAGCGCTGAAGAGGCTACTGGGGAGACTCCCCCCGGCAGCATCACCAGCACATCAAATATTCTACTCGCACTCAGGCAATATAGTCTCGCTTCGCCTGAACAAGACCAGGGATCGGACTCCTATCCTGATGTAGAGATGGGCCTAATCGAACGAGGACTTACATATTTGAGCACGGAGCTAACTCGCCCTGTAGGAGATCATGCAGCTACAAGCAGGCTCGATGCGCGCGCCTACGGCCTCTACGCTCTATCTTCTTACGGGGTGCTCCAACCTGAGCTGGCTCGCCCATACCTTGCTTATGCCTCCCCGGAAGGCGGATTATCCCACGCAGGGCAGGCATGGTTGGCCCTGGCGCTTATGCAGTCAGGGAGCACCCAGGATGGCCTTGTACTCCTTGACAGGCTGCTCAATGACCCCACGCGAGTAACAGTCGAAGTCGCCGCGCCGGTCCTTGATGCGCTCCTTGTAGCGGACAAGGCAACCCTACAAGCGAAGCCTCTTTCCCAGGCGAAAGAAAGCTCAGCATACATAAGCGCGGCCCCAGCTTATGTCCGGCTTCTGATGGAGTCGAGGCAAGGCGTTGGCTGGGCTACCTACGGTGAGACCTCAGACGCGATGTCGGCCCTGTCACGCTATGCGGCGCAGACAGGCGAGAAGGTGTTGAAAGGCATACCCACCCTCACCTTGAATGACCGCCCCGTACATGCCCCACCCGATGGTAATAGCGGAAGCACTATCTCACTCGTAATACCCGGCAATGAACTGCACGCGGGCACGAACTGGCTCAGATTGAAAGCCCCAACCCCAGGCCAACCGCTTTATTACAGCCTGACCTTGAGGGCAACGAGGTAATAGAAGGCAGAAAGCAGAAGGCACTAGGCAGTAGGCAGTAACTCATAATCTTTCGTCTATCGTCCTTCGTCCTTCGTCTGACACCCAAACAGGAGAGCAATGGAAAAGCTGATAGTCGAAGGGGGGACCCCTTTACACGGGGAGATAACCCCTGCGGGAAATAAGAACTCGGCCCAGCCTATGCTGGCGGCGTGCCTCCTTACCGATGCGCCCGTCACTTTGCGTAACGTACCTAATATTGAGGATATTCGCGTCCTTTTGAGGCTGTTGAGGAAGATGGGGGTTGAGGTAGAGGACTCGCAACTGGCGACAGAGCACGTCGTCACTTTGCAGTCTTCGGGTATTGACAGCCACCCCGACCAGGACCTCGGATCGAGAGTGCGTGGGTCTCTCTTGATGGCGGGGCCGCTCCTGGCGCGCAGAGGACACGCTATCGTCGGGCAGCCTGGGGGCGACAGTATTGGCCGCAGGCGCATAGACACCCACAAACTCGCCCTGGAAGCGCTGGGGGCTACGGTCAGGGTAGAAGGGGACCGCTACGAGATGCACGCCGAGCGGCTGCGCGGAGCCGACATCTTCCTTGACGAGGCAAGCGTCACCGGCACCGAGCAGGCTATCCTCGCGGCAGTCTGCGCCGAAGGAACAACTACAGTCGGCAACGCCGCCTCCGAGCCTCACGTGCAAGACCTCTGCCAGATGCTCAACTCCCTGGGTGCGTGCATAGAGGGCATCGGCACCAATACTCTGACCATCGAGGGGACGGCCGGGGGGCTGCATGGCGGCGAGCACACCATCATGTCCGACCACATAGAAGTGGGGAGCTTCATTGGCCTGGCGGCGGCGACGGGCGGAGAGCTGCGCATCCGCAAGGCCGTACCTGAGCACCTGCGCATGGTGAGATACATCTTCAAGAAGCTGGGCGTGCGCATAGATGTCGATGGCGAGGATATAGTGGTGCCCGGCGGGCAGGAGCTAAAGGTGGAGTATGACGTGCATGACGCGGTGCCGAAGATAGACGACGGCATCTGGCCCGCCTTCCCCAGTGATCTGATGAGTATCGCTCTCGTAACGGCTACCCAGTCGGAGGGCACCGTGCTCATATTCGAGAAGATGTTCGAGAGCCGCCTCTTCTTCGTGGACAGCCTGATCAGCATGGGCGCGCGTATCGTGCTGTGCGACCCGCACCGCGCGGTAGTTGTGGGAAAAGTGAGGCTGCGCGCCGACGAGATCACCAGCCCCGACATACGCGCAGGCATGGCCCTCTTACAAGCCGCCCTGTGCGCCCAGGGCACAAGCACGATCTCGAACGTCCGCCAGATAGACCGAGGCTACGAAGCCATCGAGACCCGGCTGGCGGCTCTAGGCGCGAAGGTCAAGCGTGTGCGGGACTGAAACGTGATGCGTCATTGTTAAACGCCAAGACGCCAAGACGCCAAGAGCGCAAAGAAACCGCCAAGATTACTTATGGTTTAGTTGTAAGTTGCCTATCGTCTATCGTCTATCGTCTATCGTCTATCGTCTATCGTCTATCGTCTATCGTCTGTGATCACGTTTCACATTTCATTCTTCCGCCTCGGAAGAGTTGTCCTTTTGACGGCGTGGCAATCTCAGGTGTATGCCCCCGGCCCCAAGCCATAGCAGACCCAGCAATGTAAACAGTATCCAATCGGTACGCATAGGGGCAACCCTCTCCACTTTCCAACGACCTTTGCTTCATCCTTTTGTACGCCGCCGAGTTACGTGCGCGGCCTTGAGGTGTGCGGATGTTACACCCCTCATAGTGCGGTGTCAATGGTTTTTGCACATCCGACTATCATTTTCGTGGTGAGCTTCTTTTATGTTGCCCGCAAGGTGAATCTCACAGTATGGCAGTCGCGCCAGCTATGGTATACTCAACACGCCATACTCTCCACTCTTACCCTCCTTATCCTTACTTCTCGCAGTACCGCGTCCAAAGGAGGTAGCCCATGGACGGGACGTGCGAAGTCATAACCTTCACCACCGAGCCAAAGGGCCTTCCCCGACCCCGCATTTATGTGCTGCTGGCCTTTCTGGCCGCACTCCTCGCCGCCCTTCTGCTACTTGGCCCTGCATCAGAGGCGCAGGGGAACATGGTGCTGCCCCCTCTAGACCAGACTCCCCAGGCTATCGCAACGACCACGCCCACGGTGACCCCGACATCCGTTTGCTCCCCCGTCCAGGAGCGTTACGTGATAATGGCGAACCTCTCGTATGTGCCCCAGATAGTGACTGTGACGCTGGGGACCAGGGTGCGCTGGCTGAACGACGGGCCGCAAGCACATACTACTACCAGCGACACGGGCCTGTGGGATAGCGGCGTTATGAACCCTGGGGAGGTATACAGCTTCCTGTTCAACTCGCCCGGCACCTATCCCTACCACTGCACGCTCCACCCCGACGTAATGACAGGCACGGTCATCGTTTTGTCATATTGCGCGGCCACGGCTACGCCCAACACCACGCCCAGCGCCACCCCTACGGCAACACCCACAGCCACGCCCGTGAGAACCGCCACAGGCACGCGCACCCCTACGGTGACGCCGGTATGCTCGCCAACCACACGGACCGTGCTCATAATAGATTCGGGCTACCTACCTGCGAATCTGACTGTGACTTTGGGCACGACGGTCTCCTGGTTCAATGAAGGGCCATCGGTGCACACGTCTACGAGCGATACGGGACTGTGGGATAGCGGCAATATCAACCCAGGCTTCTCTTACGGGTATACGTTCAACTCACCAGGCACCTATACCTACCACTGCGCCATACACCCTGCGCTAACCGGCACGGTCAACGTGCTATCCGGCTGTTCGATGACAACCACACCCACGGCTACGGCTGTAGGGACTTCGACATATACCCCGACGCGCACAGGCACGCCCATAAATACGGCTACTATCGGTACAACGGCAACGGGGACGAGAACCGCCGCGACCCCAAACGGGACGGTTACGCGCACCGAAACCCAGGTTGCAACGGCGTCGCCAAGCTTCACAGTAGTAAGCACAGCCACGGCACTGCCTTCATCCACAGCTAAGCCGTGCACAATCCAATTCAGCGATGTGCCGGAAGGGAGCACCTTCTACATATTCATAAGGTGCCTGGCCTGCCGGAGCTTCATAACCGGGTACGCGGATGGCACGTTCAGACCGTTCAACGACATCACAAGAGGGCAGATAGCCAAGATAGTGAGTAACGCCGTAGGGCTGGACGAAGACCCCGGACCCCAAATATACCAGGATGTCGATAGTGCTAACCCCTTCTACATATGGATAAACCGGCTGTCGCACAGAGGGTACATGGGCGGCTATACGTGCGGGGCGGTCCCGGAGGAGCCATGCGTCGGACCGGACAACCTGCCATATTTCAGGCCCTATACGAACGCCACCAGGGGTCAGCTAGCCAAGATAGTGAGCAACGCCGCAGGCTTAGGTGGGGACCCGACTGGGGTATTCTACACCGACGTGCAGGAGGACCACCCCTTCTACGTATGGATCATGCGCCTTACCACCCTGGGAGTGATATCCGGTTACCCGTGCGGAGGGGAAGGCGAGCCATGCGATAACGAGCAGCGTCCCTATTTCCGGGCATACAACAACGTTACACGCGGTCAAGCGAGCAAGATAGTAGCCAACACCTTCTTCCCGGGCTGCTCTCCAAGCACGCTTCTTTCCCACCGGTGAGAATCGTAATTTCCGTAATTTTCCTTATAGAAATCGGCCCCTGAGGGGCCGATTTCTATAAGGAAAATCACAGTTGTTTTCTCAGTCAAAATATCATATAATATTGTTAACGATTAAGCGATTGCTAAATCGAACAGAGGTAAAGATGGTGATTGTAAGAGAAAAGAAAAGGGGAGCAACATCATTGCTCCACATTACGCCTGAAGGTGATTTATGCGACACGCGCTGTGTCCACCCCGAAAGCGTGCAAACGGGGCGTGAGGCGCTCTTACCGGAGGGCGAGTACCAGGCGCTCGCGGCCACCTTCCAGGCGCTCGCCGACCCAAGTCGCGCCAAGATAGTCTATAGCCTCCTCAACCAGGAGCTATGCACCTGCGATATGGCCGCGATAGCCGGCATCAGCGAGTCGGCGGTCTCACAGCACCTGCGGGTACTTCGCCGCCTTCGCCTCATCAGGAGCAGGCGCAACGGCAAAGTAATTTACCACTCTCTAGATGATGCGCATATCCGCACCTTACTAGCAGTTTGCCTAGAGCACATCCGAGATTACTAAGCGGGTGCTTACCAACGAGTGTAAGAAGAGTGTCATTCCGAACGAAGTGAGGAATCTAGAAATCCCTCCACCTGGCAAGCTTGGAGATTCCTCACTTCGTTCGGAATGACAGGTAAAGAGGTGCTTCGTTACGGCAGACTCCTCTACCTTTATCATATATCATAGTTGTTGAGCGTGCTCTAAGCTAAGTACAAAACAAAGATTGCTAATCCACAAATGATTACGACAGAAAATCCGAAATCCAAACGCCCAGAAGGCACCCGAAATCCAAAATCGACTGCCCGCCTTGAGTTCACCATCGAAGGGATGGACTGCGGGGATTGCGCGCGCACTATAGAGAAGGCGGTGGGCGCGTTACCCGGCGTCGGCACGGCGCGGGTAAACTTCGGCGCTGCAAGGCTGTCGGTAGTGCCCACGAACGGCAAGCGTAATGGCATGGAAGCGGCCATAGAGCGCAAGGTCAGCGAGGCAGGTTATAGAGCAGCGCCACTCCAGGCGCGTGCCCACGTCGAAGAAGCCCCCTTCTGGCGGCGAGAGCGCCGGGTGCTAACCACTGCCGCAGGAACCTTATTCGTGCTTGTCGCTTTCGCCCTGTCATTCTTCGGAGTTGCTCCCTGGTTAGTCAATTCACTCTACGCAACAGCAATCGTGATAAGCGGGCTGGGCTTCGCGAGAGCGGGTCTGCTCGCATTACGGGTCGGGCGGGCCGATATGAACCTGCTCATGTCGGTGGCGGCTATAGGCGCGGCTGCGCTTGGCGACTGGGCCGAAGCTGCTACGGTAGTCCTCCTCTTCGCCTTTGGCGGCACCCTGCAAGCATATACTCTCCAGAAAACACGGGGCGCGATACGCGCTCTGATGGACCTCTCCCCCGACACCGCACTGGTGCGCCGCGCCGATAATAACACGAGCTTACCCATCATGCGCGAGGTGCGCGTCTCCGTAGAGGAAGTGCTGCCAGGCGAGACCGTGCTGGTGGGTCCGGGCGAGCGGGTCCCACTCGACGGCGTAGTCTTGCATGGCATATCCTCGATTGACCAGTCGCCCATAACGGGCGAGAGCGTGCCGGTTGACGTAGAGCCTGGATCGCAAATCTTCGCCGGGACCATCAACGGGCCGGGCGCGCTTACTATCCGAAGCACGAGCGCCGCTAATGACACCACCCTTGCCCGCATCATCGGCATGGTCGAGGAGGCCCAGGCCCGCCGAGCGCCCTCCCAGCAGTTCGTGGACCGCTTCTCAGCTATTTACACGCCACTGGTCATCGCGGGCGCTGCCCTCGTGGCATTGATACCCCCGCTCATACTGGCACAGCCCTTCGCCGAATGGGGCTACCGCGCACTGGTGCTGCTGGTAGTAGCGTGCCCGTGCGCCCTGGTCATCTCTACTCCTGTCAGCATCGTCTCAGCAATTGGAGCCGCCACCAGGCATGGGGTCCTCATCAAAGGCGGCGAGGCGTTAGAGGCGCTGGGCAAGGTACGTGTTATCGCTTTCGACAAGACCAGCACTCTCACCGAGGGTCGCCCGCAGGTAGTCGCCGTTCGCGCCGCCGACGGCAACGAGGATAGATTGCTCACGCTGGCTGCCACAGCCGAATCCCGTTCAGAGCACCCCCTGGCGAGAGCCATCGTACACGCGGCGCGTGATCTTCGCAAGGACCCATCTGCACTCGAGGCGACCAACTTCACCGCTTTGCCCGGCCTGGGGGCGCGCGCAGACGTTGGCGGAGAGACAGTCTATGTAGGCAGTCCGCGCCTCTTCAGGGACGAGGGTATAGAGCTAAACGGCATGGCTCCCACGCTCGACGCTCTCAATGAGGAGGGAAATACGGCGGTGCTGGTAGGGACCGCTGATGGCGTGCAGGGTATTATAGCCCTTGCCGACAGTCCCAAGCCCCGGGCCCAGGCCGCGATTGAGGAGCTACGCCGGTCAGGTATCAGGCATATAGCTATGCTCACGGGCGACAACCGCCGAACGGCTGAGGCGATAGCGCGCCAGCTCAACGTAGATAGCTGCCACGCCGAGCTTCTGCCTGCCGAGAAAGTAGAAGCAGTGCGGCGCATCGCGACGGAATATGGACCTATCGCGATGGTAGGCGACGGTGTGAACGACGCACCCGCGCTCGCCACCGCCGACGTGGGCATCGCCATGGGCATCGCGGGCACCGACGCCGCCCTGGAAGTCGCCGAGGTCGCCCTGATGAGCGACGACCTCTCGCGCCTCCCCTACGCGATAACCCTATCGCGCAAGGCGTTGGGCGTTATCAAAGCGAATATAGGCATATCGCTGGCGACGAAAGCAATCGCCCTCATTCTTGCAAGCCTCGGTATGCTCCCGCTGTGGGGCGCGATTCTGGCCGATATGGGCGTCTCCCTCCTCGTAACCCTTAATGGTATGAGACTGCTCACGTACAAGAGCTAAGCCTTTGACCCCCCTATAAGCCCCGAAAGAGGAAATAAAAGTTTGGCTGGGCGCGCCGATTGAGGCGCTGATCGCAGCCTGTAGCAGGAATGAAATCTGTATCTTGATACGTATGGGGCACGGCGCGCCGTGCCCCTACTGGGCGTATATCCCGCAAGCGAAGGTCCAATTTCCGTATCTCCATTCTGTATCTATAAATGAAAGAGGTGTTGGATGCGCCCAGCATCTCTTTCATTTATCGGGCAGAACTCGCCACCCACCCCGCAATATGCTATCCTTTTACTGTATTACGTCGTCCGTCGTCCGTCGTCCGTCGTCCAAGTCAAGCATAAGAGCAACAACAAACTATGTCACTTCCACCCTACCAACCAACAAGCAGTTCCAACCCACAACCATCTGACCGCACGCCCAGGCTGATAGCTCTTACCATTGCGCTCGTAGTTGGCGTATCGGCGCTGGTTATCGGATCGGCGTACCTGTTAGGCTGGCGGCGGTCAGGGCCTCCAGTTACGCCCACCGCCATCGCGCAGATAACCTCCCAGCCAACTCGCGTGGGTACTCCGGTCCCTACCTCCATCAGTCTCAGCACGGCAAGCGTAACCCCCGTTGCGTCACCCAGCATTGGGGCAGGAGACATCACACCTTCGCCAAACGCCACCATCTCCGCGGATGCTGAGGCCACGTTACGTCTTCTTGATAGCACCGAAGTTGCCAAGCGCGATCTGTACTCTATCACCCAAAGGCTGAAGCTGAAGAGCACAACCTCCATCCCACACACTACCGGCAAGCCGCCAGGTAATTACCAGGAGGGGCACACCGACACCTTCTACGTCAACAACATCAGTGAGCACAGGTATTATACGATTACCGCCACTTTACAGAAGGTAACAGACCACGCCTACTGGTACGTCCAGGACCGACAACCAATAGACGATACCGCATTAGAAAATGCAGCTCGCACCTTCGATGAGGAGATATACCCCAACAACAGGTCGCTCTTCGGCTCCGAGTGGTCACCGGGCGTGGACAACGATCCACGCATTACGGTGCTCTTCGCTGATATACCAAATGTCGGGGGATATTATTCATCAGCCGACGAGTACACGCGCGCTATCAACCCGTTCAGCAACGAGCGCGAGATGATCTATATCAACACCGGCAGCGGCTGGTTCGGTGTCGAAAGCACCCTCGCCCACGAGCACCAGCACATGATCCACTGGAACGAGCAGGCCAATCACGACGTATGGCTCAACGAAGGGATGGCGGTGCTGGCGAGCGCGCTCAACGGCTACGAGGAGGTAGGTGTAGATTACGATTTCATGACCGACGCCGACATACAACTCAACGCCTGGGAGTCCACGCCCAACGCGTCGGCTCCCCACTACGGCGCGGCCTTCCTCTTCCTCGATTACATACGGGCGCACTTCGGCGGCAAAGAAATACTCAAGGACATCGTAGCATCCCCAGGCACGGGCACTCATGCGATTGACAACGCCCTAAAGACCCTCGGCAAGGAGGAGAAGTTCAAGGACGTGTTCGAGCGATGGACGGTGGCGAACCTCCTGGATGGGCAGGAAGATGCCGCGAGGCAGGGACTCGACTACCCCGACCGCGAAGTGAGCGTATCACCACACATCAGGGTGAGCGGTTATCCGAGGAATTACAAGGGCACGGTGTCGCAGTTCGGGACCGACTATATAGAATTGAGCGCGCCAGGCAGCGGCAGCTCGTTGAATGTTCACTTCACCGGCGAGTCCGAAATACGCGTGATAGACGCCCCGGCTCATAGTGGCTCCTCGATCTGGTGGAGCAACCGGGGCGATGTGAGCAATATGGACATGATGCGGGCGTTCGATCTCCGGAATCTGCAAGCAGCCACCCTGAACTTCTACACGTGGTTCGACATCGAGAAGACCTTCGACTTCGCCTACGTAGAAGCTTCCACAGATGGTGGCGCGACCTGGGAGAGCCTCAAGGGTAAGTACACCACTACCGACAACCCTAACGGCACCAACCAGGGTAATGGCTTCACGGGCAAGAGCAAGGAGCAATCAGGTGCCAATGCTGATGGCTGGCTGAAGGAAAGCATAGACCTGGGAGAGTACGCGGGCAAAGAAGTGATGCTCCGCTTCGAGTACATCACCGATGACGGCTACAACGCGCAGGGGTTCGCCGTAGACGACATCTCCATACCGGAGCTTGCCTACGCCGACGACGCCGAGAGCGACACCGGTTGGCAGAGCAGCGGCTTCGCACGCATCCACAACGCCCTCCCCCAGCGATTCTACCTGGCCGCCGTGAAGCTCAAGAAGGATGGCTTCAAGATACAGCCTGTAGAGGTCGGCCCGTCGGGCGACGTGAGCTTCACGATAGACGGCCTCGGCACAACCTACGAGAATGCGATGCTTATCGTCGCGGGCGAAACGCCCCATACGCTACTGAAAGCAGACTACAACCTGAGCATGCAAGAGGGACCATAGCAAACCACAATTCTTTTCTCACCAAAATGAGCGCCAGAGGCGCTCATTTTGGTGAGAAAAGAAACATCTCATTTCCCAATCAACTTCGGAACAGACTCCCTAAAGACCACTTCTTCCCACTCACTCTTTCAGGGGATACTTCGAGAGGCGTGTTCGCAAGGATATTCGCGGGGTTATCCTGCACCAACGCACGGGCAGCCTCCTCCCCTACCAATCCTTCAGCAACCCTCAATGCTTCGCGCAATTGAGGCATGCGCTTCCGCATCGTCAGCCCGTGTGCGTCCGATGCGAGGAAATGAGCCAGGTTGTGCCGCACCAGCGTCTCAGCGCACCGCCTCGATGCAGGCCCATGCTCACCCAGGAGCGCGGCTGCCGTCACCTGCGCCAGCACGCCCCTCTCCACAAGAGCATACATGCGGCTGGGGTCGTTCTGGATGGGGATATAGCGCTCCGGGTGGGCGAGGATAGGTGTGTAGCCAGCCAGTTGCAGGTTGAATAATGTCTGGTCGGCATAGGTGGGCCAGGGTTGGTAAGGAGTTTCGACCAACACGTACCGGCTTCCAGCCAGAGGCCATAACGCACCCGACTTGAGAGCAGCGGGCGTGTCAGGCCGCAAGAAAATCTCCACCCCCATCTCAAGACGTATGCTCAACCCTGCCGCGGTCCACGCCTCCCGCACAGCCTCCAAGCGCGCCTGCATAGCCTGAAGCCCTAAATAAGAGGCTTCTTCGCTGTGCGACGTGGAAATGATAGCCTCTATCCCCTCCTCAGCCGCCACACGTCCCATGCCAACCGATGTCTGCATATAGGGCGGCCCATCGTCGAGGTCGGGGATGATGTGGGTGTGGATGTCTATCACTTTGGGGGTCGGGGGTCGGGGGTCAGGGATCATATTCTACTGACCCCCGACCCCCGACCCCTATCCATAGTATTCGTAGGCGCTCTTATCGAGCTTGGCGTTGTTCAGCACTACGCCGAGGAGATTGGCGTTTACCTGGCGGAGGATGTCGCGTGCTTTGGCGGCAAGGTCGCGCCGCGTCTTGCCTGCATTCACTACCAGGAATACCCCATCTACGCGGGGAGCGAGCACGGCGGCATCCGTTACGGCGATCACGGGAGGGGTATCTATCAGTATGTACTCAGCTTTGTTGCGGAGGAGGGCTAGTATATCGGCCATGCGCTGAGAGGAGAGTATCTCGGCGGGGTTAGGCGGCGCGGGGCCGCTCGTCAGCAGCTTCAGATTGGGCACTTCCGTATCCTGCAAGGGGAGGTCGACGTTCTGGCCCCCCTCCTTGCGCGCCATTTCTGCCACGAGCGTGGTAAGGCCCGACTCGTTGGAGAGACCGAAGAGCTTATGGAGGTGGGGGCGGCGCAAATCGGCGTCTACCAATATCGTAGGCGAGCCGGCAGCTGCGAACGTAATAGCAAGGTTGGCGATGGTGGTTGACTTGCCGTCATCTGGGCTGGTAGAGGTCGCCAGTATCGTATGC
The DNA here is from genome assembly GCA_035274425.1 of Chloroflexia bacterium. Classification (GTDB taxonomy): domain Bacteria; phylum Chloroflexota; class Chloroflexia; order QHBQ01; family JADMIH01; genus JADMIH01. Next base: position 46,717 of record DATEOC010000069.1, on the reverse strand, counting down.
ACAGGCTTATCGGGGCTGGCGAACTGTATATTAGTCCGCAAGGCGCGAAAGGCTTCCGCCGCCGCCGACCTCGGCTCAGTAAGGGCCACCAGGCCCGCGCTGCTCTCATCCTTAGTTTTGACTTGTCTTGCCAATTGTCCCTCCAGTAATTAGTAGCTCGTAACCGGTAATTGAGAATGCTACCCTTCGTCTTTCGTCCTTCGTCCTTCGTCCTTACTCTCGCGTGGAATTATACCCAGTGTGTTAAGCTCCGTATACTGCTTAATATCCGCTGGGGTCTTAATCGTCGTGTCCAGCAACTCAAGTCCAATCGCCAGCAGAAGACCGAGGATGAGACCAAAGAGGGCAGCCGCGCCTGCGTATAGAAGCGGGCGGGGCTGGTAAGGCTGGGATGGCACTTCGGCAGGCTGGGCTATCACCCACACGACCTTGTTACCGCTCGCGAGCGCCTGGTTCTCTGCGGTCTGGCGCTCCACGAACGCCTGCGAGACCGCTTCGGCTATCTGCGCGGCCAGCAGTTTATCCTGGTTGTCCACAGTCATGACGAGGGAGTTCTGGTCGGGACGTGGCTGCACCTTTATCTGGCCGGATAGCGCACTTACGTCCACCGTACGCATCAGATTTCCATCTACCACAGACTCCCAGAGGCTCTTACTCCCCAGTTCCTGGGCGTAGGTGCTCATAGTTTTCTTTATAGCCTCTATGAGACCATTATCAGGAGGCACAGGCTTTGCGACAAGCGTCACCTGCGCCTGATAGATGCGCGGCTGTGCATTGGTGTAAAGATATGCGACAGCGGCAGCCGACAGCATCACCAATAAGGCCAGCCACCACCGCTTACGCAGGCCGCTCCATATTTGTCTGAGGTCGAGTTGCATGTGTTTGTTCAAAGTTCAAGGTTCAAGGTTCAGGGTTCAAGACTCTCTAGCTGATTATCTTAACCTTCTGTGTGGTACTCTGGACCTGGGGCTTCCTTAAACTTGTTTCCTTTGTAATCAGAGGCATTGAGGTAGCGCATCAAACCTGCTATGAGACGGCTCAATTCGATTACAGAGTTATATAGCTGCTGAAACTCACTTTGTTGAAGGAAACCCGCGTCCAGTGCAACATATAGCTGGGAGCGAACTTCACCTGCGGAGCCTTTTGCTAATGCAAGGAACTGTCGAAACTCTTTGTTGCCTTCGCGCTCAAATCCTTCTGCAATGTTGGACATTACAGATACAGCCGCCCGCTGAATTTGGTCACAAAGGCCAAAGTTTCGTGAAAATGCTCCCTTCGAGCTTACAGCATGTATCTCTCTTGTAACTAATCGTGCCTTCTTCCAGACTTCAAGTTCCTCAAACTGCCGGGCACTTGTCATCTGCTCTCCCTAGTCGGACTCTTCATAATCATAGTCAAGTTCCACCTCGTGTATTCGAGCACTCCTCGAACCTCGAATCTCGAACCTTGAACCTTGAACCTTGAACTACGTCCTCGGTATCGCCCCAATCACAGGGAGGTCTAGCACCTTACGAGCGTCCCTTTCGTCTCGGACGCTGTTATCCAGGTATTCAAGGAGGAAGGCTATAGCGAGGGCGGCTACCAGGCCCAGGATTACGCGGAGTAGCGCGTTGGTAATGTCCTTAGAGACGCTTGAGGTCATATCGTCATAAGTGACGGTGTTTATCTGCGCGATGAGTGGCCTGTCGGTATTCTCGCCTCGATAGAACTTCATCAGGCCCTCAGTAAGCACGATGCTTGACGCCTCCAATATGGCCCTGGTAAGGTCCCTGTTGGAAGTCTCAGCAAATACGCGCAACTCCCTGTGGCGGCGCTCCGCGCCTACGACGTCGCTAATGTTCTTGGGCCTCATCATGTCGACTTCGGCCAGGAGCTTCGTGGTGTCGCTGACCACGATGTTGCCCGCGGTCACCTCTTTTTTGATGGTGTCAAGCACGCTCTGCCCGAACGCATCGCTCTCTACAATCTGCGTGTAGTCGTCAACAAGGTATTCTGAGGCGATCCAGTTGTAGTAGTCGTTGAACGTAAAAATCTTCGTTGGATCGGTAGGGGTATTCTGCTGCCTGACAGTAAAGATGGTCTCAGCCTTGTATTGTCTGGTTGAGGTGAAGAACGAAAAGGCGCTGAAGAGTGTAGCCAGCAGCGCGATAGCCAGTACCAACCATTTCCTTCTTATTATGACGTTCCAGTATTGCCGTAACTCCATGGTGCTCCTTTTTGATGGACGACAGACGACGGACGACGGACGACGGAAAGTAATTTCACCGCAGAGACGCAGAGGTCGCAGAGATTATTTTATGGAAGTGCACACTCTATCGTCTATCGTCTATCGTCCGTCGTCCATCATCCGTCCAACAAACTCAGCTATTTTCCTCTTGAACACCTCTGTGTCGAAGCCTTCGGCGTGGCGGCGTATGGCGATAGGGTCGTATAGTCGCGGGTTGAACTTGATGACGGTCTCGGCCAGGGCGTCCGGGGTCTGCTCGGTGAAGAAATCGCCGGTCACGCCCGGTATGACCGTTTCGAGCGCGCCTCCCGCGCCGTACGCTATCACCGGGCGGCCTGACGCCTGCGCCTCCAGGGGCGATATGCCGAAGTCCTCCTCCCCTGGGAAGATGAACGCTTTGCACCCGGCATACAGAGCCTTCAACTTCTCGTCCGATACCGAGCCTACGAACTCTACATTGGACCCGGCTCTCGCACGCAGCGCTGCTTCCTGGCGGCCCTTGCCCACGATCTTCAGGGGCAGGCCCAGCTTGCTGAAGGCATCCACCGCAAGGTCTATGCGCTTGTACGGTATCAGGCGCGACACGATCAGGAAGTAATCATTCGCGCTGCCATCTGCCCTGGGTGTATAGAGACTCGTGTTGACGGGTGGGTTTATGATCGTAGCCTGACGCCTGTATCGCTTGCGTATGCGGCGAGCGGTGACACGCGAGTTGGCTATATAGGCGTCCACGCGCCCGGCTGAAGCCTCGTCCCAGAGTCTAACATAGTTCATCACCAGGGGCAAGACGAAGCGCGCTTTGCTCGCAGCCCGCTCCCCCTCCATATAGCTGTGGTAGTTCCAAGCGAAGCGCATCGGAGCATGGCAATAGCAAACGTGGAGCGCGTCAGCTTCGGTGATAACTCCCTTGGCGAAGCGGCTGCTGCTGCTCAACACCACGTCGTAGCTAGAAAGGTCGAACGTCTCGAAGGCAGTAGGGTAGAGCGGGAGGTAAAGCTGGTGGAATTTCGCTATGCCAGGCAGCTTCTGCATGAACGACGTGTAGATTTTCCACCGCCTGTAATGCGCGGGCATCTGCCCCTTCGCGTACACGGCGGTATACAGGGGCGCGGCGGGATAGATGTCGTGTAGCACATCCACCACACGCTCAGCCCCGCCGTATTGTATCAGGTCGTCATGCGCGAGAGCGATGTTCATATACTTCAAGGTTCAAGGTTCAAAGTTATCGTCTGCCGTCCGCCGTCCGCCGTCCGTCGTCCAACTACTAAAATCAGTTAAAGCTGTCTAAACATTGAAAAAGGGGCACTTATGGAGTATACTTAACGTGTATCATACCTGGGTAACACAGAGCATTGTACAATAAAAGGAAGATTTATAGTTCAAAGTGGTTGCGGCACGGAGCGTGCTGGTATTGGACCGGGAGGTTACTGAAATGGTTGCTGAGACAAAGACCCCTGAGATTGGGCTTGCTACAGAAGGTTATCGCTATGGCTTCTCCATGCCTGAGAATTACGCGTTCAAGTCCCGCAAGGGGTTGGACGAAGCTATAGTGCGCGAGATTTCCGCGATGAAGGGCGAGCCGGAGTGGATGACCCGCTTCCGGGTGCGCGCCCTGCGCCTCTTCGAGGCGAAGCCGATGCCCCAATGGGGCGGCTGGCTGAACGACATCGACTTCTCCGACATCTATTATTACGTGAAGGCCTCGGACCGGAACAGCACAAGCTGGGACGATGTGCCCGCCGAGGTAAAGAACACCTTCGACCGCCTGGGCATACCGGAGGCCGAGAAGAAGTACCTCGCAGGCGTGGGCGCTCAGTACGAATCTGAGGTAATCTACCACTCCCTGCGAGAAGACCTTGAGAAGCTGGGCGTCATCTTCACCGACATGGACACAGCGGTGCGTGAGTACCCCGACATCGTGAAGGAGTACTTCTCCACCATCATCCCCGCAGGCGACAACAAGTTCGCCTCGCTCAACTCCGCCGTGTGGTCGGGCGGTTCGTTCGTCTACGTGCCCGCAGGCGTCAAAGTGGACGTGCCTCTACAGGCGTACTTCCGCATCAACGCCGAGAACATGGGCCAGTTCGAGCGCACGTTGATTATCGCCGAGCCTGGCTCCTACGTGCATTACGTGGAGGGTTGCACCGCGCCTACGTACACCACCAACTCGCTCCACTCGGCTGTGGTCGAGATCATCGTCAAGGAAGGCGCGAGGGTGCGCTACACCACCATCCAGAACTGGTCGCACAACGTCTACAACCTGGTGACCAAGCGTGCCGCCGCCTACCGAGACGCCACGATGGAGTGGGTGGACGGCAATCTGGGGAGCCGCCTGACGATGAAGTACCCCGCAGTGTGGCTGATGGAGCCTGGGGCGCGGGGCGACGTGCTCTCTATCGCCTTCGCGGGCGACGGCCAGCACCAGGACGCGGGCGCGAAGATGGTCCACAAGGCCCCCTACACGACCTCCAACGTCGTCTCCAAGAGCATCTCGAAGGGGACGGGGCGCGCCACCTATCGCGGCCTACTTGAGGTAGCGGAGGACGCGCACCACTGCAAGGCGAACGTGAAGTGCGACGCGCTCCTGCTGGACGACACCTCCCGCTCCGATACCTACCCGACGATCAACGTGGCAAACAATTCGACCACGATACAGCACGAGGCCACCGTCTCGAAGGTCGGTGAGGACCAGCTATTCTACCTGATGTCTCGCGGCATCTCCGAGAACGAGGCCACCTCGATGGTAGTCAACGGCTTCATCGAGCCAATCACGAAGGAAATCCCGCTGGAGTACGCGATTGAGCTCAACAGGCTGATCGAGTTGCAGATGGAAGGGTCTATCGGATAGTAGGCTACAATCTGTTGTTCGTATCTGGAAGGGGCGGCTTACATGGGCCACCCCTTCTTCTTGTATAATTGTGGCAGGCAGCGTCATGTAGGAGGCGGATATAGGAATGACTATAACAACAGTTGACGTGCGAGACCCCCAAACACAATTACCCAGATTGTTAGCTCTGGTGGCTGAAGGCACTGAGGTAATCCTTACCGACGGTGCTAAAACATTGGCCCGCATTGTGCCGATGAATGGCGAGCAAGAGCGGCCACAGCGCATTGCCGGTCTACATCCCGGCGCCATTTGGACCAGCGAAGACTTCGATGAGCCTCTACCCGACGAGTTCTGGCTTGGAGAGGCATGAGGCTACTGCTGGACACTCATACGTTCATTTGGTGGGATAGTCAACCTAACAGGCTATCACCAAAGGCGTTCGACCTGTGCCAGGACCAGGTACATACCGAGGGTATTGTGTTAGTCAGTCAGGATGAGGTGTTCACACAATATCCTATAGACGTGCGGTGGTAGCGAAGACAAAAGGTAGTCAACGGCTTCATCGAGCCAATCACGAAGGAAATCCCGCTGGAGTACGCGATTGAGCTCAACAGGCTGATCGAGTTGCAGATGGAAGGTAGTATCGGGTAATTTCTGCTATCGTAGGATGTTAAGGGTGGCCATTTGGTCGCCCTTTCCTTTTACTCGCCTTAGACATTATCGCGAACAATAGCTGCTTGACTTCCAATTACTATGATGCTGTGGGCCTCCGAGATATTGGCCCCACTGAATATCACCATATGGACCAGGGCCACGCAAGTCAAACACCCACACAGCACTATTAATGTCTTGGTCGGCTCCTGCTACTATGATTTCATTTCGTCCATCTCGGTCTAAATCTGCAATCGCAATATTTGCGCCACTATCATGAAATGTCTTTGGGAAGCGGGGCAGCAATTGACCATTGCTACTGTATACGCTTAGGCCACGGTTTGTTGAAAGCACGACTATATCCTGTTTTCCGTCCCCATCCACATCACCAATGAGCGGAGAATATGAGGTCCTCACTCCTACCTCTTGAGGCCATCCTGGAAAAGTGCTCCCATCCCCTTTCCAAACATATACTTTCGTTGCGGTTTGTAGCACAATTTCCGCTGCCCCATCACAATCCAGGTCCCCAAGCGCTAAGACCATGAAATTGTTGGGATCCTCCATGAAGCTGCTAAGGTGCTTGACGTGTCCATCCGCAGCAATTATTGCAAGTTGATACTCTTTTGGATCCCCTATGCTGACTTCATACATATCATAGATTACAGCTAATACCTCGGGTACTCCATCTCCATCTACATCGCCAATGACGGGATTTTTGCCCATAGTTGTCCAACCTTCAGGCAACTGCAGAACAAAACCGGCGGCAGGGGAACCATCCATGTGAAAGGCCGCTAATGGCACTGATCCACCGAATTGCGCTATTATTTCGGGTTTGCCATCCTGGTCAAGGTCTCCCACTGCAGGGAAGCTGAGGGTGCGTTCCCATCCGGGAATTATCGTTCCATCAGCCTTGAGGAATTTCCAGTATGCGAAGACTTCATCAAGGCCGTCTCCATCTAGATCAAGAGTAATCGGAGGCTCCAAGTCGTGAAGAGGTCCTCTAAACCCAAACGGGCCTGTAAATGGTTGCGTAATAGGCCACCTGGGCAAAATATCACCAGACCCTGAGTATATGCTTATGCCCGCTTCCCATTCCTGTTGAGCTCTCTGGACTTCTCTTTTCTTAATGAAATAGGAGACTATTTCCAAACCTGGTGAGGCGTTAGAGAAGTCGCCGAGTGCAAGAGGAGGATTAGCACCGCTTCCACCTGCCCACCTAGTTGTGGTGGAGCCATCGGGCTCCACCACTGTAACGTTCGGTTCCATGCCAAAAGCTGGGAGGGCAACTATCTCTTCAAAAGGGTTGCTATTTATGTTCCCCACAACTAAAGAGAAATAATTGGGTGCTTTACCTATCACAACGGGAAACCCTGGCTTCAAGTCTGGGTCGGCGCCAGCTACAGCTGTTGCTTCAGGCGTAATTAATTGAATAGAAGCCTGAATGGTCGCAGTTTCGGTAGGGGTTTCAGTCTGTGTTGGGGTTGGTGTCGGACTATGGTCTGTTGTTCGAGCACTTGGCGTTTGTGCCACTGGCGTCGGAACCTCCACAGCCTGTAGAACACTCGTTGCTGTAGGCTCAACTACCTGCGCAATTGGCGGGCTATCACAAGACCAGATGCCCAGGAACATTCCAATAGATGCCAGCAATATTAAGACTTTACTTTTCAACTGCTATGCTCCTTAGTTGATCTTGCAAATAATATATCTTACTCGCTCCGGAATGTGAATGGCACTTTCGTACTGAATTTCATAGTACCTAATCTGGACTGTCCCTTCGGTATAGGCTTCTATAAATCAGGACTATTATCCCACACAAGATACCTTGTATAACAAGATACCTTGTGTTACAATGTAAGGGTGTTAGCACACTTTGACGCAACAGAGTGGATCAGTCAGGCCCGGCGCGGTACGCTGGAGCTTTGCGTGCTAACCCTCATCTCGCAGCAGCCGTATTACGGGTACCAACTGGTTACGCACCTGGGCAAATGGGAGAAGCTCGCGGCGCCCGAAGGTACGCTTTACCCACTCCTCAGGCGGCTTAACAAAGATGGCTACATCGTCGGCAAGTGGGAGGAGTCGGACTCCGGCCCGCCGCGCAAATACTACCGCCTCACCGATACCGGGGAAAGCCTCCTCTTTGCCATGTCCTCCGAGTGGACGGGGCTTACCCACGAAATCGAGCAGCTTCGGAGTAATGGAGGGGAATCAGGTGAATTGACCAAGCCCCCGGAGTAACGCGGCCGGCAACATACTGCCACCGCCGGAGAATTTGCAACCCCTGGCAGACTGCTCTCGGTGTCTAAGCGGTGGACCATACAACCTCCTCAAAAGGCGCGAATTAGCAAATATATGACGGGGCCATGACATGGCTCCGGCTAATCTCTCCTTGCGGGTAGGCGCAACACTATCACAACATTCGACATCAGACCTATATCCGAGCAAGGAGAAATTTGCCATGTATAGCACGCCGGTAACGCCAGCGATGCCCTTCCCTCTCTCGCCGTCGCGAGAGGAGACAGCTCCATCAGATCGAGGCGTCACACCCTCCACAGACCCCGCCCCAGCACGAAAGCCCAAGAGCGACTACGCTACGCTCGTAGAGCTGGTACGCGCCGAAGGGCTGTTCAAGCCCCAGCCCCTCTACTATAGCTACAAGGTGATATCGACGGCCTTGATGTTCGCCGCGGGTATCGTGCTCCTCATACTGGTAGACAACATCTGGCTGCGGATCTTCAGCGCCGCGTACATGGCGCTGGTCTTCGCCCAGGTGAGCTACCTGGGGCACGACACCGGGCACCTCTCCATCTTTACGGGGCCAAAGAAGCGAGGGCAGCACATGGCCCTGGGTCTCATCGCGGGCAACCTCCTATTAGGCATGAGCATCTCCTGGTGGCGCGACAAGCACAACGCTCACCACGCCGACCCCAACGTCCTGGACGTAGACCCCGACATAAACATCCCCCTCGTAGCTTTTTCGGAAGAGCAGCTTGAGGGGAAGAGCAACGCAGCACTTTTCATTGCCCAGTACCAGGCATTCTTCTTCTACCCGATGTTGATCCTGGCGGCGTTCGACCTCCAGATTTCCAGCATGAAGTTCCTGTGGAACAACAGGGTCAAGTACCAGGCGTGGGAAGTAATAACGCTTGCACTTCACCACGTCCTCTATTACGTAGGCATACCCATGATATTAGGCTTCCTGCCGGGGATCGGCTTCATACTGCTACACCAGGCGCTCTTTGGGGTCTTCATCGGCTCAGGTTTCGCGCCCAACCACAAGGGGATGCCGATGCTACGACCCGGAGAGAAGATTGACTTCTTGAAAAAGCAGATAATCACGGCGCGGAGCGTGCGCGGCGGCCCCATAGTAGATTTCCTCTATGGCGGACTCAATTTCCAGGCCGTCCATCACTGCTTTACCAGTATGCCCCGCAACAATCTTGCCAAAGCCGCGGCCATCACACGTCGCTTCTGCGCAGAGAAGGGTATTCTCTACTACGAGACGAGCGTCTTCCAGTCGGTGCGCGAGATCATGAGCTGCCTGAACACGGTCGGTAAAGTGGCCCGTGACAGGCGCCTATCACGTAGCGCATAAGCCCTCCTGAGAAAGGATAAAAATGCAGGTTTGGCTACGCCAAACCTGCATTTTTATCTTTTTTCACCCCCAAGGGTTTGAAGTGGGTTTACGCGTGCACTTCCTCTTTCAGCTCGCTACTCCAGAGTTGCCGCATCTCTTCGTTGGTGCGCAGCAACTCCTCCAGCGTGCCCTCGGCTTCTACTCGCCCGTCCTTCATCACCACGATGCGGTCGGCGCGCATTAGGGCCGCCCGGCGGTGCGATACGGCCAGGCAGGTGACGTTGCTGCGGCGGAAGAGGCCCTCCCACAGCGCTTGCTCCGTCTCCACGTCAAGCGCACTCGACAGGTCGTCCATCACCAGCAAGTCGGTGTTGCGCACGAACATGCGCGCCGCCGCGCTCCTCTGCACCTGTCCACCGGACAGCTTTACTCCTCGTGGCCCTACCTCCGTGAGCAAATCTTCCTCAAGCTCCTCTATGTCCCGCGTTAGAATAGCCTGCTCTATCGCGCCCTGAAGGTCTACAGATTGCTCAGGCAGTCCCATCAATATGTTATCTTTCAACGTCTCGCTGAAGAGGCGCGGCACCTGGGGCGTATACGCGGACCGGGGTGGGATAAAGAAGGTTGCCGGGTTCTCAACACGCTCTCCATTCCAGCTTATCTCGCCCGACTCCATCTGCAACAAGCCGAGCAACACCCTCAGCAGCGTCGTCTTGCCTGAACCTATACGTCCCGTCACCACTGTGAGCGTACCTCTCTCCAGGTGCAAATCAATACCTTCTATGCCTTTACCCGTATCAGGGTAAGTATAGGTCAGCCCCGCTACGTCAAGCCTGCTCAGACGGTCCCGCTCTGTCTTGGGTGTAAAAGGGAGATTGGGTAAAGGTGAGCGCAGATATGTGTTGGAATGTGCCACGAGCGCTTCATTCCACTTTGGACTATCATTACTGCCTACTGCCCTTTCTGCTTTCTGCTTTCTGCCTTCTGATTCGTCGTCCTGGAGGAGCGTCAGCAGTCGATCTATAGAAACTCCCATTTGCCTGTATTGTGTCAGGTAATTTCCGAACATGCTGATTACCTGCGATAGCCAGGCGATATATGACACGAATAGCGCGAAATCGCCTACCGTGAAGCGCCCGTCGCGCATAGCCCCAGCCGCGATAAGCAACAACACCCCCGTCCCTACATTGGCCGCGTTCACCGAGATAGACCCCAGTAGCTGCGTGTAGAGGATGTCGTTGAGCGTTGCTTTGCGGCGGGCCTCGTTGAGCGTTTTGAAGTAGCTAACAACGTTCTCCTCAGCGCCCGCTACTTTCACTGCCTGCACCGCCCCGAACACCTCACCTAGCAGGCCGGTCACCTCACCTATCGACTGCTGCGCGGCCTTTCTGTACTGCTGTATCCGCCTCGATGCCAGGTTGACCACCGTTATCACCAGCACCAGGGGCACAAATACCACCAGTGTGATCCACGGCTCGATGCTTACCAGCACGACTAGCGCAATCGCCGTAACGATTGCCTGCCCAACAGGGTCGAGCGTCCAGCTGATAAAGTGGGCAATTACCTGCACGTCATCCCGGAAGCGGCTCACCGCTTCCCCGGCGGATGCCGCCAGCGCTCGCGCTCCGGGCCTGTGCAATATTCGCTCGAATACGTTCTGCCGGAGCAGAGCGGCGTGTGTCAGATTGAGGGTCAGCTCGGCAGCTATCGCACCCAATATCGCGCCGCCCCGCACAACCGCTACACCCACCAGAAACGCTAGCAGCGTCCATACGCCGAACTCGACAGGCGCGCTTCCGCTCAAGTTGTCGAAGACGCCCCGCACGATCAGGCCAGGCACCAACGGAAATAGGTAGAAGAGGGTGCTCGCCAACGAGCCACTGACAAGGTAAAGCCCCGGTCTATAGCATATCAGCCGCAGGACGTACCACCAGTAACTTCGTGAATTCTCAGTTTTGAATTTTGAATTTTGAATTTTACTCATCTATCGTCTATCGTCTATCACTACGCATCCCCCAAAAACCTCTGCGCACTTTGCGTCTCTGCGGTGAATATCGTCTTTCGTCCGTCACTCATGCCAGCACCTCGGCCATCATGCCGGTTCGCATCAGCCCGGAGAAGAGCGAATCGGGGTCGCTGAGGAGTTGCCGCCTGCTGCCATACTCTGCTATCCGCCCATCCTCCAGTATCAGTATCGAGTCTGCACGCTGCACGGTAGCTAACCTGTGCGCGATTACTATGGCGGTGCGCCCGGCCAATAATTTATCGACGGCTCGCTCTACGTGCCTTTCGGTCGCGGGGTCGAGCCTGGATGAAGCCTCGTCCAGTATCACCAGCGAAGGCCCTTTCAGAAAGACCCGCGCAAATGCGACTAGCTGGCCCTGCCCGGCGGATAAGGTGCTGCCGCCGGACGCCAGCTTGGTATCCAGACCCTGCGGCATCCCCCTCAGCCAGTTGCCCAGGCCAAGCTCCTCCAGTACCTCTGTTATTCGCTCGTCGGGGATGGTGTTGTTGAACAAAGTGAGGTTATCACGTAGGGAAGCGTGGAAGAGGTGTATGCTCTGGGTGACCATGCCGACGTGCTGCCTTATGCTTGCCAGCTGCGTATCTCGCAGATCAACCTCGCTGAGCCGCACTTCGCCCTGCTGCGGGTCGTAAAGGCGAAATAGTAAGCGCGTTATAGTTGTCTTCCCTGAGCCGGTGCGGCCCAATACCCCCAGTACTTCTCCCGGCTTGAGGTAGAACGATAGGTCCTGCAACACAGGCTCATCGGCGTTATAGCCGAAGGTGACACCCTCGAACTGCACCGATAGCGCCCCCTCAGGGAGTGGAGGTCCGCTGCCGTCGACAATCGTGCTCCGCTCGCGTAACAAATCCCCTATGCGGTTGATACTGGCCCCCGCTTGTTGCAGGTCCTGCAACTGCCGCGTGATCTGGTCAATAGGGCGGCGTAGCGACTCTGTATAGCTGAATATGAGATATACCGTACCGAGCGTAATCGAGCCTTCCTGGAAGAGTAGGACACCCCAGCCGACAGCTACAGCCGTGCCAAGTGTGAATACAATAATCGTGATGCCGCCCGACGCGCCCCCCATGAGAGCCGCCCGCCGCTCCCTCCGGAGCAGGTTGCGCGACCTCTCATACAGTTTGCGCATCGTATAGGCTGTAGCGCCGCTTGACCTTATATCCTCCGTGCCTGAGAGCCGCTCTTCGAGGAAGCCGAACAGGTCCGCGCTCGCCTGCCGGGCCTCCTTCCAGTAAGGGACCGAAAAGTCGCGCATCTTGTTCACCAGCACGACTGTGACTATCACGAAGAAAGTCATGGAGAGGCCCACGCGCCAGTCTATCGTGTACATAAGCGCGAGCACGCCAAGTAGTAGGATAGCGTTGCCGAAAATCTGCACCACGAAGCGCGAGAAGAAACTGCCCAGGGTAGCCACATCTCCGTCCACCCGCTCGATCAAGTCTCCCGGCGTGTGAGCGCTGTGAAACGATGGGTCGAGCCGCAAAGTGTGTAGAGCCAGGTCCGAGCGCAATTGGTTGGTGGCAGTCAGGCCCACGTTCTCCGCGACGTAGGTCTCGGCTACGCTCACAAGCTGGGTGCCCAGCGCCACGCCCAGAAAGAGGAGCGCCACGACGATAAGGGTCTCCATCGCAGCTTTAGCCATCGCCTGGTCTATAAAGGCTCGCAGTATCCAGGGATTGGCAAGCTCAAGGGCAAGCCTCATCGCCAGCAGCAACCCAAGCGTTATCACTCGCCTGCGCTGGGGGAGAAAATATGAAGAAAGAAGCTCTCTATAGCGGGATAACGGCGTTCGCACGGGCTGGCTGGTCCTTCCAGGGTTATTCCTTTGCATGATAAACCAGAGCAACGCAATCAGGCAACGTTTCACGCATCACGCATCAAGTTTCACGTTTCACCAACTCCCCCTAGCCACCACCCGCGCCCATATCGTATACTGTGGGCACGAATCTCTCGCATTCCATATTGTTAGGAGGCAACTATGCATTCCTCGGATAGCTCTTCCGGGACGATAGAGACCCTGCTTCATGAGGAGCGTATGTACGCGCCCTCACCGGAGTTCGTTGCCCAGGCCAACGTCTCCGCCCCCGATATTTACCGCCAGGCTGAAGAAGACCCGGTAGCCTTCTGGGGCAGCCAGGCTGGCATCATCGAGTGGTTCAAGCAGCCGGCCGAGACGCTGGAGTGGAACCCACCATTCGCCAAGTGGTTCGCCGATGGCGAGTTGAACGCCTGCTACAACTGCGTGGACCGCCACCTCGCCACGCGATCCAATAAGACCGCCCTCATCTGGGAGGGGGAGCCGGGCGATACGCGCACCCTGACGTATGCGGAACTGTACCAACAGGTCAACCGCGCCGCCCAAATGTTAAAGAACCTGGGGGTGGGTAAGGGTGACCGCGTAGCTATATATATGCCGATGATACCGGAGGCGGCCATCGCGATGCTGGCGTGCGCCCGCATCGGCGCTCCCCACACGGTAGTCTTCGGTGGGTTCTCACCGGAAGCGTTGCGCGACCGCATCATAGACGCGCAAACAAAGCTTGTAATCACGGCGGACGGTGGCTACAGGCGCGGAGGTGTGGTCCCCTTGAAGGCGAACACCGATGCCGCCCTGGATGCCCCTGACCTGCCGGTCAAGAAAGTGCTCGTCGTGCGGAGAGTGGGCGAGAGCCTGGGGGGCGTAGATATGCACGAAGGGCGCGACGTGTGGTGGCACGAGGCTATTGTGGAGGTGCCAGGAGATGTGATAGTACAACCTGAGCGGGTTGGAGCCGAGCACCCTCTGTTCATCCTCTACACGTCGGGCACCACCGGCAAGCCGAAGGGTGTGCTACACACCACAGGCGGCTACATGGTCGGCACCACCCTCACCACAAAGTGGGTCTTCGACCTCAAAGAAGACGACATCTACTGGTGTACAGCCGACATTGGCTGGGTGACAGGGCACTCCTACCTGGTGTACGGTCCCCTCTCAAATGGGGTCACGGCGGTGATGTACGAGGGCACTCCCGACTACCCTGACAAAGACCGATGGTGGCGCATCATCGAGAAGTATCGCGTGACAATCCTTTATACCGCACCCACCGCGATACGCACCTTCATGCGCTGGGGCGCGCAGTACCCCGACGCCTGCGACCTGTCATCGCTACGCTTGCTGGGCACTGTAGGCGAGCCTATCAACCCGGAGGCGTGGATGTGGTATCAACTCAACATCGGCAAGGAGCGATGCCCCATCGTAGACACCTGGTGGCAGACCGAGACGGGCGCGATTATGATTACGCCCCTACCAGGCATCGTGCCGACCAAGCCAGGTAGCGCCACCCGACCGTTCCCAGGTATCTCCGCGCAGATAGTGAACGAGCAAGGGCAACCTGTAGACAAAGGCGTCGCGGGCGGCCTGCTGGTGATAAAGGAGCCCTGGCCCTCGATGCTGCGCACCATCTGGGGCGACGACCAGAGGTACATTGACCAGTACTGGGGACGCTTCGGTGAGGCACACGACGTTTACTTCACGGGCGACGGCTCCCACCAGGACCAGGACGGCTACTTCTGGCTGATGGGCCGCGTAGACGACGTGCTGAACGTCGCGGGCCACCGCCTCGGCACGATGGAGCTTGAGAGTGCGCTGGTCAGCCACCCATCGGTCGCTGAGGCGGCGGTAGTGGGCGTATCGCACGAAGTGAAAGGTCAAGGTGTGGTGGCCTTCGTCACCCCCCGCTCCGGCGTTGAGAGCGGTCCGGCGCTAGTAGAAGAACTCAGGGGCCACGTCTCCGAGAAGATCGGCCCGATAGCCAAGCCCGATCGCATCTACTTCACATCGGAGCTGCCAAAGACCCGCTCCGCCAAAATCATGCGCCGCCTCCTGCGCGACATAGCCGAAGGCCGCGTCCTCGGCGACACCACCACCCTAGCCGACCCGTCGGTGATGGCGGCGATAAAGAAGCAGTACGAGGACGAATGAGATTGGACGACAGCGTGAAACGTGAAACGTGATGCGTGAGGACGGAACCGCCAAGACGCCAAGAGCGCCAAGATACCGCCAAGATTTTTATGGTTTAGTTGGCTATCGTCTATCGTCTATCGTCCGTCGTCCGTCGTCCACAAAATATGCTATAATCTCCCAGGATACCGAAGGGTAGCTAGGGTTCCGCCTCCGCAAGAGGGCCTGGACCGAGCGCTACGTAGCCCTACGGGGCGGGCACCTCGAGGAAGAAGAGGCCAGAGGGGATAGGTTGACGTGTTTGCTATGCGCGTCACTATCCCTTTCCGATTCTGCCTGGAGGTGCTCTTTTGTTTCACACACCCTTCTCTCACAAGGCTGCGGTCCTCGCAGCACTATTCGTCGCCTTCCTCTGGTCTACGTCGTGGGTACTCATCAAGTGGGGGTTGCGGGATATACCCGCCCTCACTTTTGCGGGGCTGCGGTATGTGCTTGCGTCTCTCTGCCTGCTGCCCTTTGTGCTGAGGCAGCCTCATGTGGCCGCTTTGCGCCGGATACCTGGGAGGCAGTGGGCAAGGTTGGCCATCTTCGGTTTGATCAGCATCACCGTGGCACAGGGAGCGCAGTTCCTGGGGCTGAAGTACCTCCCTGCGGTGACGGTAAGTTTGCTCCTCAACTTCACGCCGGTGGTGGTCGCACTCATGGGTATTGCGCTGCTGGCTGAGAGGCCAACTGTTCGCCAGTGGGCGGGCGTATTGCTCTACCTTACTGGCATAGCGGTCTACTTCTACCCCATCGCTCTGCCAACAAACCAGGTGCTCGGCATTATCATTGTGGCCGTAGGGGTGCTATTCAACGCAGGCTCATCCATCATGGGCCGCCAGATCAATCGTGAGGAGATGGTCGGGCCACTCGTTGTGACGACTATCAGCATGAGCATAGGGGCTGTCGTCCTCCTTGCGATGGGCCTGCTAATCGAAGGTATGCCAACCGTCAGCCCGACAAACTGGGCCTTCATTGCATGGCTGGCCGTAGTCAACACCGCATTCGCCTTCACCCTCTGGAACCACGTTCAGCGTACCCTCTCCGCCATCGAGTCGAGCATAATCAACAGCACCATGCTCGTGCAGATAGCGATACTCGCTTGGCTCTTCCTGGGGGAGACTCTTACGATACAAGACATCGCAGGTATGGCGTTGGTGACTGTAGGGACGCTGGTGGTGCAGTTACGTAGGGGTTGAGGTTTGGGTGTTAGGGGTCGGGGGTCGGGGGTCGGGGATCAGTAAAGCTAGGTCCTGATTGCTAGGTCCTGATTGCTAATCCCCGACCTCTGACCCCCAAACCCCATATTGCACCCACTTACGACCCGTTGTACAATGCCGCATGAGCACTCTCTCGGTGATCGCGACGGCGACTGTGTTGGCCCTCCTCCCAACGCTCTTGTACGCCGCGCTCATCTGGTGGCTCGACAGGCATGAGAAGGAGCCGCTGCCACTGCTGATCGTAGCCTTCCTGTGGGGCGCGGTGCCTGCTATCGTGCTGGCGATATTTCTCACCAACGTGGCAGGCATCCCCCTGGAAGCGCTTATCGCCTCGCCGGGAGTGCGTAAAGCCACCGAGTTAGCGGTAGTCGCTCCTATCATAGAAGAGGCGGTCAAGGCGGTAATCCTGGTGCTTCTCTTCCTGGTGTCGAGGCGCGAATTCGACAACGTACTGGACGGGATAGTGTACGGCGCGCTGGTGGGACTGGGGTTCGCCTTCGTGGAGAACATACTGTATCTCTCTGCGACAGGTATGCAGGTAGGGACGGAGCGTATGGCACAGCTCTGGTTATTGCGGGCGGGACTGTTCGGCTTGAACCACAGCATGTTCACCGCGTTCACGGGCGGGGCGTTAGGCTATGCGCGCTCGGTACGGCTGGGCTGGCAGCGAGGGTTGGTCGCCTCGCTAGGCCTCGGCGTGGCGATGGTGCTGCATGGCCTACACAACACTCTCGTGCTGATGACCGGCGTGCTGGCATCGAATGGTAGGAGCTCTGCACTCGCATTGAACACGTGCCTGGGGGCTATATTGAGCGACTGGGGAGGACTGGCGCTGATCGTCGTACTCGCCCTCATGTCGGGGGCGCGTGAGGCACGAATCCTGCGGGAGACGCTCTGGGAGGAAGTAGCCCTGGGGCACATAACACAGGAGGAGTACGAGACTCTGGCCTCAGGGCGCAAACGATGGAATGCGCGCTGGTCTACACTCTTCACGGCAGGCTTTGAAAAGTGGCGCAGCCTGGGTGAGTTCTTCGACCTGGCGACGGAGCTGGCCTTCCGCAAGCACCGTATGGCCGACGGCGACGCCCGCTACCAGGAGCTATGCGCCCGCGACATCGACAGTTTCCGCAAGCGAATTGACGCGATGCGTGATGCGTGAACCGCCAAGACGCCAAGAGCGCCAAGTAACCGCCAAGATTTTTATGGTTTAATTGTTTATCGTCTATCGTCTACACTCACGCATCACGCATCACGCATCACGCATCACGTTTCATTTAGGAGGTGGAATTTTGAAAGAGTTCTTGCAGGGAAAATGGCTCAGGCACCCGCTGCACCCGATACTGGTGCATCTGCCCACGGCGCTATGGCCCTCGGCGCTTGTGCTCGACATCATCTCGAACATGGGTGGGAACAAAAACGCCGTCGTGCAGACAGCGTTCTTCGCCATACTCCTGGGGCTGCTGGCGGCGGCAGCGGCGATACCTGCCGGCCTGGCCGACTGGTGGGATATAAAGCCTGAGAAGCCCGCCCGCAAACTCGGCGTGTATCACATGGCGATCAATCTGACCGTGACGGCCCTACAAGTGATAAATCTCTTGCTGCGAGTGGGCAATTTAGCCAGCGCAGGGTCAGTCGATACGCTGCCTCTGTTACTCTCGCTCCTGTCTACTTTGATGCTTCTCGTATCGGGCTACCTGGGAGGCTTGATGGTGTACGACCAGGGGATCAGTATCGCCCGCCTCTCCAAGAAGAGATGGCGTGAGGTCGCCAAGAAGGGCGGGGCGAACGTGCCTCAAGAGAAGGGAGGTTGAGCCATGATAGTCAAAGAGCTTTTGCAGGGCAGGCCGCTAAAGCACCCTCTGCACCCCATATTGGTACACTTCCCGGTGGGACTGTGGGTCTTGAGTCTCGTGCTCGACCTCATTACTATTCTATTCGGGCCCAACTACCCTCTCGTGCGCGGGGCCTTCTACGCGATGGTGGGCGGGACCATCATGGCGGTCCTGGCCTCCATCCCCGGCCTGGTGGATTGGGCGGATATACGCGCTGACCACCCTGCTAAGAAGATCGCGACCAACCACATGTGGCTCAACTTCGCCGCTATTGTCGTATACGCTCTGAATATCGTGCTGCGGTTAGCGGAATTGGACGAGGTAAGGACGCCAACGCTGCCTCTGATACTCTCCATAGTGGGCATAGTGATTATATCGGTCTCAGGCTACTTGGGAGGCATGGTCGTATACGACGATGGCATAGCGGTGGGGCGGCATCGCAGGCACCCCGCCACGCCCCACGAGACCGTTCATGCCGAGACTGCCAAAGGGGATCAGTTCATCGCCGTCGCGGATGCAGAGAGCCTCAAGGATGGGGAGTTGCTACGGGCCGAAGTCAATGGCAACGTCATGGCTATCGCCCGCGTGGGCAGCGATTTCTACGCCTTCCAGGAGTTCTGCACCCACCGCTATGGACCCCTATCAGAAGGCGCACTGGAAGATGGGCAGGTGCAGTGCCCCTGGCACCGCTCATGCTTCGACATAAAGAGTGGCAAGGTCACGCAAGGCCCCGCCAAAGTAGACCTCAAGACGTTTGAGGTGCAGGTGAAGGACGGAAAGGTTATGGTGAAGGCAGGGAAGACTTGATGCATAAGGAGGAGAACTTATCTCCCCCATATTTATCTCTGTAGCGGAAGGTGCCTAGCTGCGAAAGCAGCACCTCATACTTAGTACCCGCGTTCTCAGGGTGCATCTCAAACACCGCTCGCTCGAAGTACTGGACAGTGTAAATCTTACCGTTCAGGTCGCTTTTCTCCGGAAACTCCTCGGAGATTGGGTAGCCTTGCTGAGCAACATCTCCATTCTTCTGCCAGTAGCCAAGGAACTTGCCGCCTAGATGCTTGCCTGTCTTAGGAAAGAGTACTGTCTCTGGACTGCTATTTGGCTTCTGGTTGGGCGCTCCATTCGGATATTTTTGTTTGTACCGGAACGTACCTAGCTGCGACAGAAGCACATTATAAGGCGAGTTATTCTCAGGGTGGTATTCAAAGACGGCCCGCTCGAAATATTGCATCGTGTAGGGCTTCTTGTTCAATGGAGAGATTTCGCCCAGCACCTCTGAAATAGGGTAGCCCTGTTGAGCTAGATCGCCATTCTGATCCCAGTAGTCTAAGAAGAGACCAGCTACAGTCTTGCCCGTTTCAGGGAAAAGTCGCTTATTCAGGCCGGGAACAAGAACCGTAGGCACCGGCGTGCCGGTACGGGTAGCAGTAGGGATACTGGTAGGAGTACGGGAGTAATCAGGAGGGGGCTTACGAGTCGCTATGGGTGGAGGGGTACGTGTACGAGTAGCGGTACGGGTAGGGGAAAATACAGGAGGTGGTCCGTGGGGTGCCGTACCAGTAGCAGTAGGGGTAGCGGTACGTGCAGAAGTCGAAGCTTGATTATAATCAGAAGAGAGTACCTGCCTTTGCGTATCGGTAGAGGCTGGCAATGCACTTGCACCTGCCCAGGTTGAAATCCCAAGCATTACTAATGCTAGGACCATATTGCTTCTTAGCCAAGGAATAAGCCATCTCAACATGGCATGTCGCCTCATTTTTCCTTGTGAAGTTGAGTGCATTTGCTTCTCCTCTGATAAAGTGAATGAAGTACGCCGCAGCAAGAAGCTGCGCCGACATAACTCAGTACGAAACTTCGCAGTGCAGCGTGAGTATAGCACTGGGAGCGCGGGAATTCAAATAGCTGCTAATAGCTGCTGCATCGCAAATGTGAAAAGAACGAGTCAGAAAGCTCACATATGATAAATTAGCGAAGTCATGACAGATTCACCTGAACCAAAATCAATCCCCCCTCTGGTAGAGATAGTTCGTTCTCCTAACCGTACCAGGACCGCTTCCGCCCGTATGGTGGACGGCACGCTGGTGGTGCGCGTGCCCGCTAATATCTCTCCTGATGAGGAGCGCAAGCTAGTCGAAACGCTTGTACGCCGCGTTATGAAGGCAGAGAAGAGGCGTGATGGTGACAAGCCTTTGCCCAACCTGAAGCGTCGCATCACAGACCTCAACCGCCTCTACTTCGGCGGCAAGCTACGGGTCAAAGAGATAAAGTGGGTGAGCAACCAGGAGAAACGCTACGGCTCATGCACCCCCTCCACCGCTACCATACGCATCTCTGACCGCGTGGCAACCATGCCCCTGTGGGTGCTGGACTACGTCCTTGTGCATGAGTTGGCACACCTGCTCCAACCGAACCACTCGCCCGCATTCTGGAAGCTGGTGATGCGCTACCCTCTCACCGAGCGGGCAAGGGGCTACCTCATCGCGGTAGGCTTGGAGGGGGAGACTGGACCCGCCGACGGGGATGCGATCTAAGACAAAGTGTAGCGGAGGCGAAGTTCAGCACGTACCTGAATTCAACACGCTAAAGGAGTAGATTGGATGACACTACAGATCCCACACGATGATGGGAGCTTGCTGCCTTACTTAGCTTGATTACTTCGATGCCGCTAGTAGAAACTCCTCAATAGTGATTCCGGCTTGTCTAATTAGGCTCCGCAATGTGCCTCGTGCTACCCCCTATCATGCTTAGGCACAGAGAGCGAGCTGGGTGCCCTTCCTTTATCAAAATGATGTGGCTGCCTTGCTGGCGCGTAACCTGCCAACCTAGCTTCTCGAAAGCTCTGATGACTTCAAGAGGCCTGAGTACAGGCACAGGGGGCATTACACGTAAACCTCAACCTGACGAACTGCGACTGTTAGAGGCAACCCCTGTTCCGCTCGTACCTCAAGGCACTCTTTAATTGCCTCCTGGATGTTCTTCTCAGCCTCATCTTCGGTCTCGCCCTGGCTGACGCAGCCGGGGATTGCGGGGCATTCTGCGATGAATATCCCATCTTCATCTCGTGTTAAGGTAATCAGGAACTTCATAATCTAACCTCCACTCCAAATTTCGTGCTACTGAAGCCCCTGCACCAGACCCGCGTACTTGTCCACCAGCTGACGCGCTTCTGAGTCTGACTTCGCCTCGGCGATCACGTGGAAGAGAGGGCGGTCGGAGTCTGGGAGGATGAGCGCCCACTCGCCATGCCCAAGATCGATCTTCACACCATCTACCTGCTTAGCGCCACCATCGCGGTATTGCTCATTGAGGATGCGCATCACGCGACCTTTGTCCTCCCACCGGCACGGCACTCTCGTGGAAGACCAGGCATAGCGCGGCAGGTTGGCGAGGGCATCCGTGAAGCGCGTCTTTTGCAGCGCGGTCAGCTCTATCAGCTTGGCGATTGTAAATAGACCATCGGCGGCGGGCTGGAACTGCGGGAAGATGAAGGAGCCGTTGCCATCCCCGGCCAGCACAACTCCATTGCGTAGCGCGGCGGTCATGAGTGCGTAAGAGTTGAAGCGGGTGCGCACGATCTCACCCTTGTGCTTGGCAGCTATCTTCTCAAAGATAGATGGCGCGTAGACCGGTACCGCTACGCTGCCGCCTGAGCCATGCTGTGCAGCGTGCTGGGCCATCGCCAGGTCGGCCATGGCAGCTAATGCAGCGAAGCTATGTATAGTCTTACCGCTCTCGTCCACAAAGTAGATGCGCTCACCGCCCGTGTCGAGCTTGACCCCAAACGCGGCCTTTAGAGTGCGCGTGATGCCCCCCAGGCGGTCCATCGCCTGCTCGAACTGCTCCAGAGTTTGATAGAGGGATGCTTCCTGCACCACCGCGTTGATGGCAACCACATCCGCGTTCAGCTTGCCCAGGAGGGTAGGGAGCACCATACTGGAGGAGGAGTTGGCGTAGTCCACAGCTATCTTGCTGTAGTTGCCTGCGTCGCGTATTGCCTCCATGTCAAGTTGCTTCATGTAGTCCCGGCTGTATATTTGCTCGACGTCGTTGGCGTAGTCGATACGCCCCACGTCCTCCAGGTAGACGCGCCGGAAGTCCTCCCGGAAGAATAGCCCCTCGATCTTGCGCTCGGTGGCCTTATCCTGGTCTAGCCCGCGCTTATCGAAGAACTTGATGTCAACCACGCGAGCGTCGAAGGGAGAGAGGCGAACGTGGACCCCACCCGCCGCGCCGATGGCGCGCGTGTAATATCGCGCCACTGGGATAGGCACGTTACGAAGGTCTAATACGTTCACCCCCGCCGAGGGGAGGCCCGCTATGATGGCGCGCTTGATCATGCGCGGGGTATAGTGGCTATCGCGGTTGACTGTTACGGTGCTACCCTTGGGGAGGTAGCCGCCGTAAGCTGCGCCCACTTTTGCCGCGAACTCCGGCGTGAGGTCCACATTGACCAGACCCGTGACCCCCCAGCGCCCGAATAGGTTGCGCCGCCCCTGTGCGCCCCAGATGATGGAGGTGGTGACAGTCGCGCCACTTTCCACCTCTTTGGCGGGCCATATCTTCACATTGGGGTGGATTACCGCGCCGTTCCCTATGATCGTGGCATCCCCTATCACCGCGCCCTCGAATATCATCGCCTGGGGCTTGACGTTGACCTGCGTCTGGAGTATGGCCCCTCGAACCTCTGCACGCTCGCCTATGTAGCAATTGCGCCATATCACCGCGCGGTCAATCGTGGCGCGGGTGTCTATTATAGAAGAATCGCGGATTACGGAAGGACCACGTACAACCGCGCCCGACTTTATCTTGACCCCCCTGCCCAGGAAGACGGGGCCGGTGATGTTGGCGTCACGGGCGATCTCAACCTCTTCCTCAACCCAGATACCGGAGCCAGGCTCGGTCTCCTGGCCCAGCCTTTCGAGCTTAGTCTGCCCCTGGAGGTAATCAGCGGAGGCTATCATGTAATCGGGGATGGAGCCAACGTCGCACCAGTAACCGTCGGCCACGTAGCCGTACATGGGGTCGTTCTTTTCGAGGAGGATGGGGAAGAGGTTGTTGCTGAAGTCGAACACCTGCCCGGCCTCATAGTACTCGAATATCTTCGGTTCGAGGATGTAGATGCCGGTGTTCACCGTATCGGAGAAGACCTCTCCCCAGCTCGGCTTCTCCTGGAACTGGCGCACGCGTCCACTATCGTCTATTATGACCACGCCATACTCAAGGGGGTTAGGCATCCGCTTGAGTATGATCGAGGCCATCGCCTTTTTCTGCTTGTGGAAGCGCACGGCGGCACTAAGGTCGAAGTCGGTGAGCGCATCGCCGGAGATAACCATGAAGGTGTCGTCTAGCCATTCTATCCCCTGCCGCACGGAGCCTGCCGTTCCGAGGGGACTCTCTTCGACTGTGTAATGGATTTTCACACCATAAGCCGAGCCGTCCCCCAGGTACTCCTGGATGACTGTGGCGAGGTATTGGAGGGTGATTACCACTTCGGTGACCCCATGCTTTTTGAGTAGCTCGATGATGTGGACTATCGCGGGGCGGTCTACCACGGGGACCATAGGCTTGGGCCTGCGTATCGTGAGTGGGCGCAGGCGGGAGCCTTCCCCTCCGGCCATGATGACAGCCTTCATATTGTGCCTCCTCGTTGAGGGGTGGGCGACGGACGACGGACGACGGACGACAGAGTGAAACGTGAAACGTGATGCGTGAGAGTAGTGTGTAATTCGTAATTCGCCAACGGGTTCTGGTATTGTAACGCGTCATTGCGCTATATTGTGATTATACAAGAGGGTTGGGGACTGTCAACCCAAATAGCTGACAGCATTGGCCGGGAGCGGAACAAAGCGAGCTGCCGCAAAGTCTTATTACCAGATATATCTTGATGCCAGGGAGATAAGAGATGTTAGTCAAAAAGGGGTTCTTAGGAGCAATACTGGGTCTGATGGTTCTTATTTTGGTGGCATGTGACCAGGCGGGGCCAACCCCAGCCACACCTACAGTTGTAATACCTGCCACACCTGCCACACCTACCATTCCAATCACCACACCCACAGCCCCTGTTACTATCCCTACCACAACTGTAGCCGCGACGAGTGCAGTCACCACAACTTCCAGGCCAACTGCACCTGCGGGCTGGGACGCCAAGATTACCTACGAGGTGACAGGTGGTATAGACGGTACCAAACGGACGCTGCTGGTCGGCCCCGCCGGGCAAGCCAGGTTGATAGAGGGCAGCGGTAACTCAGGCCCGGTGCGACTGACGGCTGAAAGGCTGGCGCAAATCAAGTCGAAGCTGGACGCGGTAGGTTTCTTTAATCTCCAGGAGCGCTATGGCACCGGCACAGTTTCCGACGACTTTTATATAACCCTCAGCCTGACCCAGGACACCCGCACCAAGACAGTGACAGTTGAGCAGATAGGAGGTCAAGGCGTAACACCTCAAGCCCTGCTCGACCTCATATCTGACTTGGAGGTTCTGCGAACGGAGATAGAAGCACGCAACACCCCGACAGCTACTCCAGATGCGAACTCGTGGAACTCGAAGCTGAGCTACGGAAAATCGGGTGGCATCGCGGGCGTGGTCCAGACTTTGGATATAGACGAACAAGGCAAAGCTACTTTTACAGATAGAGGTACAGTCAGGGAAGCCTCTCCGGCTGCGGAGACGCTGGCGCAAATAACGTCAAAGCTGGACGCTGTCCACTTCTTTACCCTCCAGGACAGCTATGGTACACCCATTCCCGATGGATTCGTATTCGTGATTACGCTGACTCAGGGTGGAAGGACGAAGAGTGTAACGCTGGCACAGGTAATAGATGACGTTGTCCCGCCGGGGGTACAAGAGCTGTTTGGGTATTTAGAGAGTGTTGCGGAAGATGTGCGAAGTATGGCTACGCCTGTCGTAACACCCTAAAGTTTAATCAAAGAGGTCATCAACCGACACCGTCCACCCAGGCACGGCAGGCTCGCCTTCTGCGATGTCGCCCCGGCGGTAGATAGTAGGATTGCTGGGGTCGGAGGCGCGATAGACTCGCACCACGCCTTCCCGTAACACGTCTACATCCCATACCACTTGTGTTCCTGCTACGAAGTAATCGGCACGCTTCTGAGCTATATCACGTTCGGCGGCAGGTCCGTAATCATTTTCGCTACGTACCTGGACAGCAAAGATAGGCGCGCCTTGATAGAACCTTGGGGTCCTTTCACCCAGATGATAAGCAGCATCAGGGCTGAACAACTTGCGGTGGGGTAAATCAACTACGAAACCTTTGTTATCACCGACGCCTGTGCCGAGCCCCCGCTGCTTTGCATATGCTCTCAGACTCGACGCAATCGCATCCCCTGCGCTTCCAGAGTCCCCACCTGTTGGAGGCATAAGCACAATCTCCCCGTTGACAAGTTCGGCCTTGCCCGGTATATGGTACAGATCTTCAATTGTAGCTTCGGTCTTGATCTTCATGGCCCATCTCACCCGATACCTGACACACCTGGCAGGTGGCTCTATACGACGTTACTGAACTCCTGCACTCCGAACACCGTCTTCAGCACGTCCGTAATCTCGCCTAATGTCGCGTCGGCGTGGGCGGCTTCGATGAGGGCGGGCATGATATTTTCATTGGTCTGGGCGACACGATGCACGTTATCGAGGGCTGCCTGCCACTTCTGGGGGTCGCGCTCGGCGCGGAGGCGGGCAAGGCGCTCTCGCTGCTTCTCTTCACCCTTCGCGTCTATCTGGAGGATCGGTATCTCAAGCGGCTCGTCGGTGATATGCTTGTTGACGCCCACCATCGTCTTGCGCCCCTCGTCTACCTCGTTTTGATACCAGTATGAAGCGCGAGCGATCTCACCCTGGAAGAAGTGGGCCTTTATCGCTGGGATGACGCCGCCGTACTCTTCTATGCGGTCGAAGTATTCGTAAGCCTGGCGCTCCATCTCGTTGGTGAGGGCTTCCACGAAGTAGGAGCCGCCCAGCGGATCTGCCGTGTTCGTCACGCCCGACTCCTCAGCGATGACTTGCTGCGTCCGCAGAGCTATGCGCACGGCCTTGTCGGAGGGGAGAGCCAGCGCCTCATCCATAGAGTTGGTATGTAGAGACTGCGTGCCGCCGAGCACGCCCGCCAGGGCCTGGATAGTCGTGCGGACGATGTTTATCTCCGGCTGCTGGGCTGTGAGGGATGCGCCCGCCGTCTGCGTGTGGAAGCGCATCCATAACGAGCGCTCCTTCTTGGCCCCGAACCGCTCTTTAAGTTCACGCGCCCAGATGCGGCGGGCGGCGCGGTACTTGGCTATCTCCTCGAAGAAGTCGTTATGGGCGTTGAAGAAGAAGGAGAGGCGCTGGGCGAAATCGTCTACGTCCAGCCCTCGGTCCACGCACCACTGCACGTACGTCAGCCCGTCGGCGAGGGTGAAAGCCAGCTCCTGTGCGGCGGTAGAGCCTGCCTCGCGTATGTGGTAGCCCGATATGGAGACAGGGTTCCACTTGGGCATCTCTTTCGCGGCAAACTCTATAGTGTCTACCACCAGGCGCATCGAAGGCTCAGGCGGGTAGATGAAGGTGTTCTGGGCGATGTATTCCTTCAGGATGTCGTTCTGGGTGGTGCCGCCCAGCGCGCTTCTGGGTATACCGCGCCGCTCGGCTGAGGCGATATAGAAGGCCCATACCACGGCAGCCGGACCGTTGATGGTCATGGAGGTCGTTACCTGGTCAATCGGTATCCCCTCGAAGAGCTTGTCCATGTCCTGGCGGGAGGAGACTCCTACTCCTACCTTGCCGTACTCGCCATAAGCGAGCGGGTCGTCCGCGTCGACGCCGTAGAGGGTGGGGAAGTCGAAGGCTGTAGAGAGGCCAGTCTGGCCGTGATCGAGAAGGTAGCGAAAGCGCGCGTTAGTCTCCTCGACCGAGCCGAAGCCCGCGAACATGCGCATGGTCCAGTAACGGGAGCGGTACATGGTGGGGTGGACTCCACGCGTGTAAGGGTACTCGCCTGGGAGGCCGAGGTCCTCCATGTAATCGAAGCCCGGCAGGTCGGCTGGGGTGTAGACCCTCTGTATAGGCACGCCGGAAATAGTGGTGTACTCTTCGGACGCATATCGCTCCGGCAGCCTGGTGAGGGAGCCTGCTACCGTCTTCTCTTCCCACCGCCGCCTTTCGCTAGCGGCCTTCTGCTGCTCTGGAGTGAGTTGGGTTGAGCGCAGCTTGCGACCTACGCCGTTGCGATACCTGGCGCGGCCATTGGTGCTGCTCGTGCCTGCTTGCTTCGTGGGTTTGGAGATTGTATCGACCATGGTCTTTGCTCCTTGCTGGGAGGTTCGTATCCGCCTTTTAAGGTTTATTATACACCGTTGGAGCGTTACGGGGTTAATTTATTTGGTGAATATAGTGCAACAGGTCAGTTGTTTTGCGGGTATATCTGCATAGCCGGTCTACTTCACGCCTCAAGGCACGTGAAACCCCACCACATGGCTCAACTCCCCCTGCGAGGGGTCTTTGCTGAAGACCACCGTTTCCTCCTGGGAC
Organism: Chloroflexia bacterium; assembly: GCA_035274425.1. Lineage (GTDB taxonomy): Bacteria > Chloroflexota > Chloroflexia > QHBQ01 > JADMIH01 > JADMIH01. The sequence continues at coordinate 18,855 of DATEOC010000069.1, read as the reverse complement.
TCGCCGCCGGCAAGGAACTGGACGGTGAAGGCGATAGTCTCAGGCTCGCTCCCTTCCGACTCCAGGGACATCTGTACCTCTACGTCCCCTACTGCTTCATCCCCCTCGTTTGTGATGCTGATGGGGAGGTAATATGCGCCTTCCGATTGCCGTACCGCTTGCAACATCGGCTCTATTTTGATCGTGGACGGTCTGTTGCCTCTCGTAAGAGCCTGGAATATAACCAGGCTAACAAGCGCCAGCAGTATCAGCACGCTCACGCCGAATGTCACCCACTCGGCAGCGGTACGCTCCTTCCCCTGCTTGTCTCCTCCCTTATTCTTGCGGTCGTCCTTCCCACTCATATTATTCCCCTAACTTACCAACCCTCACGCATCACGTTTCACGCATCAACCTAACCCCTATCAATGCCCTCCCAGCCGCCCCACCTATGGCCGTAGGCGTCCCCAGAACTAGCACCTTGGAGACGATGTCGGGGAAAGGATCACCAGACTTTATCTGGGAGAAGAGGTAGAGCGCGACGAACGCTACAAGCAGAGCTATGATGTAGCCCAGTACAGTCTCGGTGATCGGATTGCGGAAAGGCCAATGCTCTTGCGCGTTTCCGCCACTTCCTGAATTCTGGCTGAAGCCACTCTCGAAGACAATCAGGTAAGTGATCGCCAGGGTCAATGCAATCAAGGCCAGCTCGTGGAAGTAATCCAGCTCATTGGCGAGCGTTGGCACCTCCTCGGTAGGAGCGATGCTGAATCCGATAAGGATGCCGCCGCTTACCCCCGCGCCAAGCGTAAGCAATATGGCTTGCAAGCGCCCTATCTTGCGGTTGCTACTCTGCCCACCTTGCGCCCCGCCACTACTACCGTTACCGCCACCGTTATTACCCTGCTGGCCTCCGCCGCCCCTGTTGAGCATAGCGTTTGCGGCGGAAGCGCCGATGCTCAGGGGTATGGTCTGAATGACTATCTTACCCAATATGCTGTCAAGTGGATCGTCGAGGGCTATACGGTTCAGCACAAGCAGCACGATTGTAGAGGCAATCGCCCCCACTGCCACCGCCTCGATAGCCTGCATGATCGCGGCGAAGAAGGTATTCTCTTGCTTGAAGCCCGCCATGTAGGCTAGCACAGTGTTGACCATCAGGGCCAGGCCCAGGAAGATCAGGAGACGCCAAAGCTCCGAGTATGTGCCTATCCACCACATCTCCATGGTGAAGAGGAGAGGCGTACCAAAGAGAAACGCCCCGCTGAAGGCCTCCGCGAGGTCATCGAGTTCCTTCGCCCACTGCCCCTGCTTATTCTGGCTCATGCTGACGCTACGGCTCATAAGACCCTCCGTGCATACCTTTACACATAGCAAGGTAGAGTCCATCAGGGGACGACGGACGAAGAAACGTGATGCGTGATTCCTTAATCACAAAGGCCACAAAGACACGAAGAACACAAAGACTTTTATTGGTTTAACTTGTCTTAGACCTGACCAGATTATGGGAACTATATAATGATGGCTCTTCATAAACCTTAAGAAATCTTCGTGGCCTTTGTGGCCTTTGTGTTCTTCGTGATTAATTCATCACGCATCGTGAGTCAAGGAAGCCGTAATCATAACGAAGTAGGTGGCGATGGCGTTAATGTAGCTGAGGGTCGCTGCAACGTGATGATGGCATGGCGGCTCGACGTAGAAAAGTCACCAGAGGGTGCGGTCTACAACTGCCGCGCCGTATCAGGAAAAGTAAGGGAGGTACAACAATGGATGATAATACGCGCCAGGTCGTGCGTAGTGATGAGACGGTCGTGGCGGGACAGCCTGAGAAGACTACGGTCAGCCAGACCAGTACCAGCACGGGGACAACTACGGGTGCTCCGGTAGTCCCGGCCGTGGGCCAGGCAGCTACCGTGCAGACCACATCAGCTACCACAAGCTCCAGCGACCGCGTGGTAGCCCACAACTACGCCGAGCGAGTGATAGACCCCGCAGCCGAGAAAGCTGCCACTGTGGGCTGGGTAAATAAGCTCATCTGGTTCATCGTTGGTGTGATGGCCGTCTTGCTATTTATACGCTTTGCGTTGATACTTGGCGGTGCTGATCCCAGGGCAGGCTTCGCCAACCTTATCTACGGCCTCACAGGGTGGATGACCGCTCCATTCGACGGTCTCTTTGGGGTAAACCCGCCCGTAGAGGGTGGCGGACGCTTCGCTCCTGAAGTGTTGGTGGCGATAGTGGTCTATCTGCTGATAGGGCTACTCGTCACCAAGATAGCCGAGCTGATGCTTGGGACCAACCGCACCACCGGCACCGTCGTGAGTGAAACCGAGCGCAAGACCAAGATTTAGTTACGCTATATAACATGAGTCCCACGCTCTGCAAGCAGATGCTGCCGGCAGGCTTTGATTGCCCGAAGCCGTGGGGCGGTGCCGCGACGGCTTCGGGTGGTCTCTCTTCGTCTCGTTTTGGACTGTGGGAGCCGCGATGCCGACAGAGCGTAGGGGCGCGGACGAGGGATCGAGGTCGTCCCCGGAGCGACAGAGGCTTGGCGGCGGGATTCGCGTGAACTGCACGTGTTCACGGGAGCATTTTGGAGACGCACCGCAGGCTTACCGCTTAGAGGGGCGGGTGGTCGGGGCGGTCTGTGGCAAAGAAAGCTTTTGCTAGAGCTACTCTTCGATCTTGGTAATGAATTTCTGGACAACAGGTGGGTTTAAGATTGGTTGTAGTTGTTGCCCTATTTGGTCAAGTAGAGACCTTGCCAAACGAAACTGTTCCTCATTGTAAGTTCGATCGTGGGTAGCGGCGGTACTGTACGTTTTGCTTAGGCGAGTGTGGTAGTCTTCTAGTAGTTCCTGTGTATGTGCATCCAGATACACAGAGGCGAGATTGTTAGCTTCGTCGAGTGCGAGGCTGGATTCTATCATCTTGTCTTGCTTATCTTGGGAAGAGGGGCTTTTATCTTTGATGAAAGTTACGGCCACGAGAGTCGCGCTATAGAGATTCAGGGTTGCTGCGTGCAAATTGTGCACGATCTCATATCGTCGTTTGATTGCAAACTCAGCGAACCATTGGTGTCTGGCTATAGCGGATTGCCTCGCTTGGAAGTTTAGTGTGACAATTAGTGTGACAGCAGAGGTGAATAGTGACGCAGAGATGACTATGATTGCAATCCAGCTTGATTCAGATAGTTGAGGCATGATAAGAGCTCCTTTGTTATGAGTATGCTTTTAGATCTTTTGCAAGTTCTTTTCGGGAAAAGCGGGGGAGTAGCAGTTTATTTATGAGGGCAAGACATTGTGTTTGGCTCTCAGACAACTTGCTTTTGATATCGTTTAGTTGGGCTGTTAGTTCTTCCAGCTTCTGTGTATCTTCGTCCATAATAGCCTGTAGCACTTGGTTATAGAGTTCCTGTTCCTCGTTTATTAGACTGTAATTGCTCAAAAGTGTGTTGAATTCGTCCTTGGTAAAGTATGTTGAACTGAGTAATAACAAGGGACCCATCTGTTTGATAGTGGGCAGTCTTGTGGAGACTGCATCTACAAAGTCTTGGACAGATTCTGGGCTTGAAATGTTGGAGTGAGGTATTGGTAGGGATGCATCTCGGATTACTAGTTGCAGATCACGTAAGGTGGAAATCTCAATATCAATCAGACGCTGGTCCCGCAGACTAGCACTCTCCTCGCGCTTATTGAGTAAAGTGAAGAGTTGCGAGAGTGCCGTGCCAGCTAGTGCGCCCAGGACGCCGATTACTGCTGCCCAGAGTGTTTCGGTCATGGTCATTGGCTCCTTCGTAGTAGGCTGGAGTTAGTATAGCATCCGAGGTGGGGGAAGCGAAACGTCTGTGCTACATTGTTCACAGACTTGGTTTCAACAAAATCACTGGATCATAAGCCATTAACCATAGGAGGTATACTCGAATAAGTAATACACTGGAACTAGACGGCACCGAGGAGATCTGTGGGCTCGACCCCAAGGACAACGTGGAAGTGGCGAGTACCATGGATAACGGCTCGCCACATTCAACGCGTCTCATGTTGTTGCGTACAGACCGCTAGTCGAGAGGATAGTAGACAAAACCCAGCACACCCGGACCCGTGTGGGTGGAGATGACGGGGCCTAATTCGCTGTTGAACTCCTCGGCCACGTCCATCTTCTCGCGGATCATCTTGCTCAAGGTCTCGGCGTCTTCAGGAGCCTCTGCGTGGCCGACGGCTACCTGGCAGCGCTTGCCCCTGGTCTCTTCGGCGGCTATCTCCACCAGGCGCTCCATCGCTTTGCGGCGCGACCGCACCCTCTCCAGCGGCTCGACGCGACCTTCCTTCACCTGCAAAATAGGCTTGATATTGAGCAATCCACCCAGGAACGCCTGCGCGCCGCCTATGCGCCCACCCTTTTGCAAATACTCCAGGGTATCCACCAGGAGCAGCACCCGCACCTTCGGCCTCATATCTTCAACCATCTTCACGACTTCATCGTGGCTTTTGCCCTCTTTTGAAGCACGCGAGGCATTTATCACCATCACTCCCTCGCCCATGTAGGCGCTGTGGCTGTCTATGACGGTGATCTTCTTCTGGGTGCCCGCGCTCAGACGCTCAGCAGCCTGGGTAGCGGAGCTGTACGTACCGCTTGGGAGCCTTGAGGAAAGGTGAATAGAGATGATGCTGTCAACGTTAGGATCATCGAGGAGCTTCTTATAAGCTTGCTCGAAATCGGCCACCGAGGGCTGAGAGGTTGTAGGGAGGCTTTTGGACGCCTTGAGGCGGTCGAAGAACTCTTTTTGGGTGAGGTCTACCCCATCGCGGAACGACTCGGTGCCGAATATGACCTGTAGGGGCACCACCGTTATGTCGTGCTCCTTCTTCTGATTATCAGGCACCGCTGCCGTGCTATCGGTAACAAAAGCTATTCTACCCATCTCTCTACCCCCTTTTCAATTTTGGATCTTGGACTTTGGGTTTTGGTGACGCTGGTGATATCGTAGGGGCATGGCGGCACCATGCCCAACTAACCGCTGATTACCTGGCTATGTTCAGGAGCAAAATAATTGACAGGATTGCCAGGCCACATAGCAGTAACCCTATCCCCACCGCTCGTAGCATACCGGATAGCGCCACCGACCGGCCATGTCGCGCATGTGCCTCCCTACCCATTGCGAGCCTGCCACGCTGCTCTGCACTGCCCGGCGCGGGAAGCTTTACAATGTGCCTGTACCACCACGCCCGCGAGCAGTAGCCGTACTCCCCTATCTCACTGGCGCGAATGACTCGCCGCTCCTCAACCATCACCATTATTCCCCAGGGCGCGATAAATTACGCCCCTACGCATCATGCATTATCGTCCATCGTCTTTCGTCCGTCCTCACGCATCACGCATCACCCAACCGACCTCGCAAGGGTCAGGGCTTCCGTCAACTGGCGCTGTTGAATTGCGAACGTTACATCTCCCCTGGTGCGCTCAAGGACGCCTCGCACCATGTCGGTGGTGCGGCGCAAGCCATCCGTGATGGCATCCGGGAAGTCCACTGTGACGAGCAACGAGTAAATCTCCTCCATGATGCCCAGCGCCTGCTCGCAACGCTCGACTTCGCCGTGCCGGATGCGGTCCAGCACGTAGCGCCGCATCTCCCCTGCTGCTTCCCCCAGGCCGTTCAGATAGGCCGCAGGCTCAACCCGTAAAGCTACAGCGTCCGGCATAGCCTCGTCTGCTATAACTGAGTAGACGATACTGGCCTCGGCGTACTCCTTCTGCGCGTCCTGGACGTACCCGGCCCAGTAGATGTCGGGGTGCGTGGAGAGTATCTCCTGCTGTGTGACCGCCACGAGGTCGCCCGCTTGCTTGAGGAGGTCACGTGCCGCGTCCAGCTCGCGCCGGTGTGAGGCACGTATGGAGTGGGCGCAGTGCCGTATGGTGGTGCGGCTGTTGGCTAGAGCGCGCTCCCGCGCCTGGTTCTTCGCCTCAAGCACACGGATCAACTCTTCGCCAATAGATTGTATGCGGCTATCGTGCAATCACCCTCCGGGGAATTTTGAATTATGAATTCTCAATTTTGAATTACGAAGTGTCATCTACAATTCAAAATTGAGAATTCATAATTCAAAATTTAATTGTTCGACCTTCCTCCCGGCCCGTAGGATGGGCCAGGGCCGGAACTGCGGATTGCGGTGTCCCAGCGGATTTGCAGCACTCGCTCCTGCCCTTCTACCTGGGTGAAGCTCTGGCGCAATCCCGTTAGGCGTCCAACGGTCTCCATTAGGCAGACGTACCTGTAGAACGCGCCGGGGGCCGTATTCTCAGGGCGGTCGTTGTAGACTGTTGCCTGGTAAAGCTGCACCAGGCCCCAGATCGCTGCCCATAGCTCCTTGTCGGGGTCGGTGAGGGGAAGCCCGGCACCTAGCAGCTCGGCGCGACTCGGCGTGTAGATAGGCGAGTGGAAACCCCCGTTGAAGAGGTCTACCAGGCGGTCTACCTTCTCATTATCTTCGGGGTGCATGTGGAGGCTCAACGCCTTCCTCGTAATGTCACGGCTCAACGTGTCGGCCTGCTTCAGGTGCGCGATGACTAGAGGGTTGATGTGATGGAGGAGGACCCGGACGACTTCGGAGTGCGGAGTGCGGAGTGCGGAGTGCGGATTTGCCTGATTATCTTCGTCTTTCGTCTTTCGTCCTTCGTCGTCAATTACCATCTCACTATCGCCGCTCTGTTCCGACAGGAATTCGAGCAGCCCCTTTAGCTCGCCGAAGGAAAGGGGGATAGGCTGGCCCGACTCGTCGTGGGGTAGGAGGGGGTGGCGGCGCACAGGCTCCATGCCGCCTAGCTCGGAGAGGGGACCCATGATGATCTCGTCGGCTCCAAGCGCGAGGAGAGAGGCCGCGCCCTGCACCCGGCTGCCGACTATTACGCCGAGGTGATCGCAGTACTCGCGCAAGAGGTTCAGCACGCGCCAGCTTACTTCGATAATGCCGTTGCGGGCGTTGAGTAGGAGGTCAATACGGTCCTTCTTGCCTACGGACTGGAGCTTGTCGTAAAGCTGGGGGAGGGCGTCATCGGCGACCATGGCGTTGTCGTGCAGGATGTACGCCAGTACCGTAGAGTCGCGCATCTTCTCGATAGTGGTGAGGAGAGCGTTGCGCTGTTCAACCGTTTCTAGCATGGCAGCCTCTCCTTTGATTGGCGTTGAGCAGGGCTGAAATCCGCCCTGTACGAAGGGTTATTACTTGGCGCGCATTATACCACAGCGCCTGTTGGTGGGCAACAGGTGTGAGCATGAAATACAGGGCCAACGCGAAAGCGAAGCTAGAAAAGCCCCGGAGGGGCGGTAGAACGTAGCCCCTGGCGCAAGCCTGGGGATTCAGCGAAGATAAGAAGCGTTAGCCCCGGAGGGGCGACACAACATAGAATAGGGGAACGATGCATAGGCATTCTGTCACCCCTCCGGGGCTTGAGGAATAAATGAATGACTTACCCCAGGCTAGCGCCGTGGGGCTACATTCTACCGCCCCTCCGGGGCTTAGCGAGCGTTCCCCTCGTTTAGGTGTGTGCGCCCTGGCGGAAAATGAGTTCGCAACGATTGTAATATCTACGTAAGACTTGGCGGATATAATGCTTATACACAACCAGAATGCTATACAGGAGAGGAAGAATGGCTAGGAAAGGTATCACGTGGTTATCAATATGGATGATGATTGTGCTGGGTATAGCGGTGCTACCTTCGGTGTTGAGCGCTGCACAGGGCGCTTCCCGTACTTTCCCAGAGACAGATAAGACGGTCAAGGGCCGGTTCCTGGAATACTGGGAGCAAAACGGCGGGCTGCCACAGCAAGGCTACCCCATTTCAGAGGAGATGCAGGAGAAGAGTGATACTGACGGTAAGACATATACGGTCCAGTACTTCGAGCGTGCCGTCTTTGAGATGCACCCTGAGAACAAGCCCACTTATGATGTCCTCCTCTCCCTGCTAGGCAACTTCCTGTATAAGCAAAAGTACCCCAACGGCGCTTCGAGCCAGCAGCCGAATACGAGCACAGGTTCGGTGGCCTTCAAGGAGACCGGAAAGCGAGTCGGTGGGATGTTCCTCGACTACTGGAACAAGAACGGGGGACTGGCCCAGCAGGGTCTACCTATCTCGGACGAGTTTATGGAGAAGAACGATCTGGATGGCAAGACCTATCGCGTGCAGTATTTTGAGCGCGCCGTCTTCGAGATGCATCCTGAGAACGCAGGCACCCAGTATGAAGTGCTGCTCTCCCAGCTAGGCACGTTCAGGTATCGAGCAAAGTATGCGTCGGGCGGGGGACCTCCCGTTTCGACCCCTACCACTTTGCCTACAAAGGCAGGGTGGTCGCCGATAGCAGCCGCGAATAGTGGCCCCAAGGCGCGGACAGATCACACTGCCATCGTTGACCCTGTACGAAAGAACCTGGTGGTCTTCGGCGGGCGGGGGAGTGGTACCTTCGGAGATACATGGGTGTTTGAACTCACAACGCGGATGTGGCGAGAGGTAAAAGGGCAAAGCCCAGCCGCACGCTTCGGACATGGGGCCGTATATGATGGAGCGAACCGCCGGATGATCGTCGTGATGGGAGAAGGCTCTGGTTTCTTCAACGACGTGTGGACTTTCGATCTGGACAAAGAGACTTGGGAGCAGCTGATGCCAAGTAGCAACGGTGCAGACGTGCCTCGAACGCGCTACGGGCAGTCGGCGGCGCTGGACGGTAAGGGGCGCGTCTTTATCTCGCACGGTTTTTCGGACCAGGGACGCTTCGATGACACGTGGGCGTTCGACCTGACCGCAAACAAGTGGGTCAACCTTACTCCCGCGAGCGGTGCGAAGCCGCTCAAGCGCTGCCTGCATGAGCTGGCTTATGATGCCGCATCCGACAGGATGATCATGTTCGGCGGCTGCTCATCTCCATTTGGGCCTTGCCCCCAGGGGGACATGTGGGCGTTCGATCTGAAGAGCAACAGCTGGAAAGAGTTGACACCTGCGGGAGATAAGCCCTCTCCACGCAGCAATCCCTCTCTTGCTTATGACGCTGCCGGGAAGAAGATATTCCTGTTCGGTGGAAGCACATCTAACGGCGCTAGCGCAGAGGTGTGGAGTTACGACCTGGTGAGCAATGCGTGGGCTAAGTTGCAGAGCGCCAATGGTCCAAAGGCCCGTAGCAGCCAGGCCACTGCCAATGACCCAACAACCGGACGCGTCCTCATCTTCGGCGGTGGGACTGCCGATGGCGCTACCACAGACATCTGGGAGTGGAAATATTGAGGGGAGAGAACGAATCTCTCTTGTCTCATCAAAATGAGCGCCCGCGGGCGCTCATTTTGATGAGACAACGATCTATCTTATGTTGAGTTATAAGAAGAGGGAGCCGAGTAGGAATGAGGCTGTGAAAAGGAGGACGAGGCCATTGGCTGCGTGCCACCAGCCGAGGCGAGCGAGGAGCCAGTTGCTCACCGGCATGGGGTAGACGCCTCGTAGCATCGAGATGCCGCCGAGGATGGCAGGGAGACCCCGGAAAGCGCCGTAGAGCACACCCAGCAGCACGGCGGCCTTGAGGGAGACGGCACCCGCCACGATCTCCCACGCCATCAATATGTAAAAGCCCGTGAAGGGGATGAAGGTCCATATCCCCATCCCAAGCACTATGCCGTAGAGGGTATGGCCCAGCAGGTAGCTATGCTTCTGCCAAACTTTGGGGACTAGCCAACCAAGCTGGGGGTTGGGCAGCTTTATGAAGTTGATCTCATGGAGGGCGTACAGGAGAGAAGCTACGCCCAGCACCGCCACAGCCCATTCAACTCCGATGCCTGGAAGGAGCGCATGCAGTCCCTGGCCGACAAAGCCGAGCACGAATGCGAGCGCGGTGGCACCCACGATGGAACCGGCGGTGTACATGATGACGCGCACCACCCAGTTCGCTGTGTCCTTTGCCTCCTTCCCGAGGGGCAAGATCACGCAGATCATATTTAGGCCTCAGGCAGAGGAAGTTTTAGACGCTCCCACGACGATTGCGAGGCCCATCGCTATGACGAAGGCCACACCGCTCCAGGGCCGAGCTATACCAGGCATAAGGCCAGCCAGTACCAGACCCCCCGCGACCATGAGCGCGGCGGTAAAGGAAAAGCCCAGCACCCATGTCCTGAGCGCCTTGTGCGAATGTGCTTCCTCTACATGCTCGGTGATTGTGTTTGCCATTTTTGATCCTTTGACGATAGACGATAGACGATAGACGATAGACGATAGACGATAGACGATAGACGATAGACGATAGACGATAGACGATAGACGATAGACGATAAAGTGAACCGTGAGAGTACTGATTAACTTCTGCCATCTACCTTCTGCCTACCGCAAACTCAGGCCCTGGAGGGTCTTGCGGACTGTGGCGACGGCCTGACCGCCCAGCACGATTGCTACTATGGTTGCCAGGGCGAGCATGATGACGGGCACCGCGCTGCCTCCTGTAGGCAGGGGGACATCACGCGCTATAAGGCCCAGGCCGGGTAACGTGCTATTGAGGGCCATGTCCAGTGCCACCCAACCATCGAAGCTGAGGAAGACGAGCACCGACATAGCCAGCAGCATGAGGTTACGCACTACAGCTACAGGTGTCAGCTTCTCGGAGGAGAGCCGCCCGAAGCAGTGACATGAGGTATTCTGCCCCCTTGTCAGATCGTATGTGATGAGGCCTGTGAAAAGGATGTACATCGCTACGGAGGCGACAGCAGCGTAGCGCGTGAAGAACCCAAGCACGAGCATGACCCCTACCGCCAATTCCAGGTAGGGGAATGTGTAGGCGATAAACCTGCCGAACCCGGAGGGTAGGAAGGGGTAACGGCTCATGCTCACTGCCGTGCCCTCCCGGTCTATCATCTTGGTGACAGCCGAGGCCAGGAAGACCCCTCCTACGCACAAACGAGCGAATAGGAGGAAATATGGAGAGGTTAGAAAATCGGCCATTCTGGAAAATACCTTCAGTGCAAGCGTAAAGTGCCCCACCGGGCGCACCATAATTATAAGAAGAGCGTAATGTTACGTCAAGCGTTGTGACGTCAGACGACAGACGACAAAATGATAATCAAACATCTGTGTATAAACTCCTTGACACGAACTTATGTTCTATAATATATTTGCTGTGAGGCAAATTGGTGGTCAGGTATGGGAAGTCCTAAATCATAATTATCGCTAACATTTGGAAGGGTGGCTATAGTTATGCTGCCAACACTCTTCTCCCACCCTTCCTTCGAACCCATCAACCAGCAGGAGGTCACTATGGCAACGGCACCGCTACAGCAGACTGAAAGCGAGCAGGGGCGCTACATTCAGGCCAACGGTCTGGACATTTATTACGAGGAGCATGGTCAGGGCAAACCTCTGCTCTTGATCCACGGTGGCATCCTCACGGGCGGCTCATGGCAGCCGTATCTCGCGGTTTTTGCCAAGCACTACCGTGTTATTACGCCGGATAGCCGCGGCCATGGCCGGACCGCCAATCCAGCGGGAAGTCTGAGCTTTGAGTTGCTGGCGGATGATATGGCGGCGCTCATACAGGCGCTTGATCTTCAGAAGCCATTGATCTGCGGCTACAGTGATGGCGGACAGGTTGCGCTTGAGATAGGTATGCGCTATCCCGACCTTCCCCAGGCGCTCATCATCGGTGGAGCCTACGTCGAGCTTACCGAGGCGTCTCGCAAGTGGGTCCGCTCCATACTAGGTGATGAACAGTCGCCCGATGTTGATATCGAGCAGTTCGAGCGCGACAACCCAACTTTCGCGGCAGGCCTCCAGCAGGACCATGGGCCTGAAGACTGGAAAACGTTATTGAAACAAATAAAACCGATGTGGAACGCCACGCTGAACTACTCCCAGGACGATTTCGCCAGGGTCGTAGCTCCCACTCTGGTGCTGCTCGGCGACCGAGACGGCTTTGTCCCCGTCGAAGAAGGAGTCTCAATGTATCGCCTGCTACCCAATGCCGAGTTTGCAGTGATTCCCGGCGCTGAACACAACGATTTCATATTCTCACCTGCGAAGGTCGAGCTCCTCCAGCCCCTCATAATGGACTTTCTGTCGCGGCACAGCGACTCGGCGGGTCAGACAGAGCCAGCCGAGAATGCCCATTAGTGCTCAGACCAAATTAGAGGTCATCTCAAAACACGTAATGCCCTATTGGACGAAGACAATTAGGTTCTTGCATATATAAGCGAACGGTCTGATTGCGGACCTATTACTTTCTTTCGTCCTTCGTCCACTATTTGGCACGACTCTTGCCTTTTAACTTGTCATAATCTTCGCGCGGCGTGGTTCCACGTGGTATTATGGGGTCACAGGAGGTATCGCCATGTGGGTGTCTTTGGGGGCGGTTCAGAGGAGGAAAATGAGCACCAGGCGAAGGCATCTGCTGCTGATTGTCCCATTGTTATTATCGGCGCTTTTGCTAAGGCCCACCCCATCGCAGGCGCAGTATGATGCGGTGATAATCGAAGGAGTGCCCTCTGTGGCCCAGTGGTACAACCTGAGCTGCGAGTACGCTGCGGCTGCGGCTGTTACCCTCTTCTGGGGCAATCTTGTATCTCAGAATGATTTCATCAGGGAAGTTCCCCTGTCTCCAAATCCCCACAAGGGCTTCCGAGGAGATATAAACGGCCCGCACGGCGGTATTTATGATTACGGCATCTATGCAGAGCCTTTAGTGCCGGTACTTGAGCAGCGCGGATATAGGGCGACGGTCTTCTACGGGACCGATGTGGCGAGATTGAGGGCCAATCTAGAGGTCGGCTACCCGGTGGTGACGTGGATAACTACGGACCGCACCGCCTACCGCCCTGCCTATTGGGAGACGTACAAGGGGAATACCTTCAAGCTCGTGCCCGGCGAACATGCCATCGTAGTGTATGGCTATGACGGCGGTGGGGTTTACTCGATGGATGTAAGCGATGGCGGTTATTACTACACCGATTGGGGATCGTTCATCCGCCGCTGGGGCTACTTCGACGGTATGTCGCTCGTCATCCGCCCATAGACGAGTTCAAAGTTCAAGGTTCAAGGTCTAGTTGTTCACTTTGAACCTTGAACCTTGAACCTTGAACTTTAGACTTGCTTGAATTGCTCGAAGGGTTGGCGGCAGTTGCGGCAGTAGTAGATGGCGCGGCAGAGGGTGGGGCCGAAAGCGTTGTCCATGACGGTGTTGCGCGAGTTGCAGTAAGGGCACTCGGCGACGGGCATCAGTTGGATAAGGTTGGCGCGAGTGGGCATCTCTCGCCTGGGGGGTGGGGGCGCGAAGCCGGAGCTTTTCAGCACCTGGCGGCCTCGCTCGGTGATGCGCTCTGTCGTCCACGGCTCGTCCAGCGTCACTTTGACGTTAATGGCGCGGTCTGGAGCTAATAAGCCCAGTCGCTCGCGCACCCCCTCTTTCATCACCTCAAGCGCGGGACACCCTACGAAGGTGGGCATTAGCTCTACCTCTATAGCGTCGTCGCGCACGTCAATGTTGCGGACCACGCCCAGGTCCACGATAGAGAGGTTGGGTATCTCCGGGTCCATCACGTCCAGGAGGGCGTCGCGGATTTGTTGTTCGGTTATTTGTCGAGATGTTTTCATATGTGAAGATGTCCACTTCTTCATAACGACTCTACCAAACGGCCTCCGGTTCCAGCCTGTAGACAGAGGTCATCTCCTCCCATAAGGTGGTGAACTCCTCCGTGTGCGTGCCCTGCCTGCCGCCATATGCGGGTTGCACGCTGGAGATATAAAGGCCGGTGCGCTCGTCCTTCTCGGCGGGGAAGGGGAGGTCGAGATTGTAGAAGTAAGGGGCTACCTGCTCAAGCCACGCGGATTGGAGAGAGGCCATCGAGGAGGGCAGGATGCCTTCTTCAAGGAGTTGGGCCTCGCCCGGAAGCTCCTCAAAGATGCCTAGCGCGTCGGGCCACAAGGCGGTCAGCACAGCTTCCAATCTTCCCTTCGACTCCTCGCTCCATGTGGCGAGGCGGTTCAGCCACATGTCGCCGTGCATAAGGTGATATTTCTCTTCGCGGATGATCTTCTGCGTGGCGTTCGCCAGGGGTTCGTACTGGCAGTGGGAGAGTGCGTCGAGGCGAACGTGGTCTGCGGTGTCGTAGAGGAACTGGCGGGCGAGGGCATGCGCCCAATCTAGCTTGCGCCGCTCCATCATCTGGCAGTGCAGGAACTCGTGAGGTTGGCGGGCGTAGGCAATCTTGTCGGCGGGGACTCCGGTGCGCTCGGCCAGCATCTCGTACATGAGGCGAGCGTGCCCGATCTCATCCTGCGCCATCGAGGAGAAAGCCACATCCTCCTCCAGAAGGGGCGCGATGCCTGTCCACTCGGAGTTGCGGTAGCCAAGTATAAACTCGTCGTCCGCGAGGGAGAGGAGTAGGGTGTTGAGGGGGTTGGTGGTGAGGGTTTCTATCATGATGCGTGAAACGTGAAACGTGATTATTTAACCGCCAAGACGCCAAGAGCGCCAAGGAACCGCCAAGATTTTTTATGGATCAGTTGTCTATCGTCCTTCGTCTTTCGTCCGTCAATCGGGCTGGGGGCTGCCTACACCCGCTACCGAGCCGCGCACTGAGCGTAGAGTGTCTCGTACGGAGTAGCCTGCGACGCTGCGGTAGGAGCGGTCTACGGCTGGGGGGTGAAGGATGTCCTGGTCAGTTATCTCAAGGATAGCGTCACGGGGCACGACCCACAGAGCATAGCTTTCCTGCCGCCTGCCGTAGAACTCGCGGGCATACAGGAGCGCCATCTCCGCGTCGGGCGCGATGACGCTGCCGCCATGCTCGAAGGCTTTGCCCTCTCGCGGCTGCTGGAAGACCTCGAAGGTCCGCCCAGGAGGGCTTTCGCCCTGCCACGGGTGCTTCACTTCCGATTCCGGTATATCGCCCTGTGTTGTCTTGTCATCTGTCATATCTGTAACCTTTACCGTAAGCTGCTTTTGGCAGCATTAGCGACCTGCGGGCACGAATTTCTCCACGGCAGGTATGATTTCACTTCCCCAAACGTCAAGCGCGCCCGGTATGTGCGTGATGGGCGAGTTGAAGATAGCGTGATCGGTGCCTATCTCGGCTAGCTGGTGGAAGTGCTCTATCGCCTGGGCTGTAGTGAAGTTGGAGGGCATGTCGGGCGCGGGGTGTACTCCCTCCGGCGTTGTGCCATCCGGGGTCACTATCATCTCGCTAAGGGTGGTCTTTTCGATGTCGGCGTAAGGGCGATTGGCCTCTTCGCAACGCCGGCGCAGCACGTCATACTTTCCTTTGACGTAGTCCACACCACGCCAGGTGAAGATGTTGCAGGCGTCCGCGTACCTGGCGATCAAGCGAAAGGTCTTCTCCTCACCCACGCCCCCAATCATGATTGGAGGGTGCGGCCTCTGGAGTGAGTTGGGGGAATTGAGCGTTTCAGCCAGCTCATAATGCTTCCCCTGGAAGGGCTTGGCTTCTCCCGACCACATCTGCTGGGCTATCCGCAAAGTCTCCTCAAGCATTTCAAAGCGCTCTTTACGGGGCGGGAAAGGCACGCCCAGGCCCTTATGCTCCTCCTCGTACCAGGCTGCACCGATGCCGAAGTACGAGCGACCACCGCTCAACACATCGAGTGTGGTAGCGGTCTTCACCAGGATGCCGGGACGGCGGTAGGTGACGCCTGCCACCAAAGGACCTAGCTTTATGCGCTCCGTTAGGGCTGCTGCATAGGAGAGAGCGGTGTAGCACTCCAGCATCTCAAAGTCGGGGGGACCCCAGCCGTCAAGCTGGAAATAGTGGTCCATCACCCATAGGCTGTGGAAGCCCGCTGCCTCTGCCTCGCGCACAATACGCCCAAATGTTTCCCGGATGGCGGCATGTCCGCCAGGGTAAGTGAAGTATGGTATTTGTAGGCCAATCTTCATTGTATTCTCCGAGGAGCCAGGGATCAGGAGTCAGACCCTCTTGACCTGGCTATCTGCCCGCAGGCACCATCTGATTGACGGCGGGTATCACCTGCTCGGCCCAGAGATCGAATGCGCCCGGTAGATGCAAGGTGCCCATGTTGACTATAGCATGGTCAGTGCCTATCTCGGCCAGCCGGGCGAAGTAGTCAATCGCCGCGTTCGGCTCGATCACCGAGGCGCGCTCCGGCGACTCGTATGCGCCCTCCGGCTTAGTACCGTCCCGGCTTAATATGGTGCCGCTCAGAGTGGTCTTCTCGATGTCGCTGTAGGGACGGCCAATTTCGTCGCACCGCTCTCTCAGCACGGCGTACTTCCGCTCGGCGTAAGGCACCCCGCGCATGTAGTTCTCCGGCTCGTTCGGGATGATTATCAGGTTGCAGGCGTCTCCGTAGCGGGCGATCAGGCGGAAAGTCCTCTGCTCGCCCTCGCCGCCGATCAAAATCGGTGGGTGTGGCCGCTGTATAGAGTTGGGCACGTTCAGCGTCTCTTGCATATTTACGTGCTTCCCCTCAAAAGGTCCAATCTCATCCGACCACATCTGGTGGGCCACTTGCAGCGTCTCCTCAAGCATCTCGAACCGCTCCCGCTGAGGCGGGTATGGGATACCAAGCCCTTTATGCTCCCCTTCGTACCAAGCCGCGCCAATGCCGCAGTACGCACGCCCGCCACTCAGCACGTCAAGCGTGGTGGCAGTTTTCACCAGTATCCCAGGCCGCCGGTACGTTATCCCCGTAACCAGCACGCCGAGCTTCACCTTGCTCGTCACTGCTGCGGCGTACGAGAGCACTGAATAAGATTCCAGCATATCAAGGTCAGGGGTGCCCCAAGAAGGTATCTGGAAGAAGTGGTCCATCACCCAAATGCTGTCGAACCCGGCGGCCTCGGCTCCCTGTACGATGCGCTTGAAGTCCTCGCCGATCTTCACGGGGCCACCAGGATAGGTGAAGTACGTTATTTGCAGTCCTAGTTTCATGTCATTAGCTCTCGGTAATTAGAAAGTCCAAAACAGACGATGGACAATGGACGATAGATTTCACCGCAGAGACGCAGAGGCGCAGAGGTTTTTAGGGAATTACGAATTACGAATTGCCACCTAATCTCACGCATCACGTTTCACGCATCACATCTGCTCACCTGTCACGCCACCGCGGTGCGCTCACCCATCACTACGTCGCGCACCCACTGGGTGTCGGCGTAGGCTATACGGCGGAGGTTGAGGCGGTCTTCGGTCTTGGGGCCATGCCCTGTGACGACCGTCCGCAGTTCGTTCCAGTCCGGCTCGGTGTACTTCCAGAGGTTCTCTTCGGTGTCGAAGTGGAGGTCGGAGTCGGGGAGGGTTAGACCCAATTCAAATATCTTCGGTATGTACTTTGCGAAGAACTCCTGGCGCAGGACGCCGTTGTGCTTGGCTTTGATGCGGTAGTGGAGGTCGCGGTCCTTTTCGATGGGGGTGGGCGGGCCGTGGAACATCACCAGGGGCCACCACCACCTGTCGAGGGCTTCCTGCACCATATCTTTCTGCACGCGGGTGCCATTCATCATCGTCACGATCATGTCGTAGCCGTGCTTGATGTGGAAACTCTCCTCCCAGCATATCTTCTGCATGGTGCGGGCGTAGGGCGCGTATGAGGAGTCGAGGAGAGCTTTTTGTGACTGTATAGCGGCGGCGTCCACCAGCCAGGCAATAATCGCCACGTCGCCCCACGAGTAGGTGGGGTAATGGAAGACGTTGTGGAACTTGGTTTTGCCATCGAGGAGGTCCTGGAGCATCGACTCGCGGGACTTGCCCAGGTCTTCAGCCACGCGGTAGAGTAGCTGGGCGTGGCCTACCTCGTCTTGCACCTTGGCGGTGAGGGCCAGCTTGCGCTTGAGGGTGGGGGCCTTGTTGATCCACTCGCGCTCAGGGAGGACGCCCATAAGCTCGGAGTTGGCGTGCATCTCCACGAACTTGAGGACGGCGCGGCGATACTCGTCGGGCATCCAATCGCCCGCCTCCACCTTGCCGCCCTTCTGCACGAAGCGGGTAAACTCGTCTATGCGGTCCTGGTCTTCCATGTGGGCCTCCTTAAGAAATTATGAAGGGAAAAGGATAAGAGTGCCATTTTTATCCTTTATCCTTTATCCTTTATCCTTTGGTTCAAGTCCAGTCAAAATAAGCTCGACAAACGTATCTGCGACCTCTTCCGGGGATAGGGGGCCGGAAGGGTTGTACCATTGGGGCATCCAATTGACAGCGGAGAGCACGAGCAGGGCCGCCATCTTGGGGTCAGTGGAGGCAAATTCGCCAGACTGAATTCCTTCTTCGATTACGTGGCGGTAAAGGTTTTCGTAACGATTGCGCATTTCGGCGATAGCATCACGCCGCTCACTCCCGAGGAACTTCCACTCCTGGAGGAAGACGGTGGCATCGTCCAGGTTGTCGGCAAGGACGTCTACATGAGCGCGCACCATGTGGCGCAGTTTCTCGGCGGGCCTGTTGTTTGACGTAGCGATAGGCTCAACAGCAGCGATGAACTGGGAGGCTGCGCGGCTGACTATCTCCCACAACACATCCTCTTTAGAGTCGATGTGCGCGTAAAGGGAGCCTGCCTGCATGTTCATCTCGCGGGCGATGTCGCGCACGGTCGTGGCCGGGTAGCCACGCTCGCTGAAGAGGGAGCGTGCGGTTGAATATATCTGCTCTTTGCGGTCTAGCGCCATAAAATTAACGTCTAACTTACCTAACAAGCGTTTGTTTACTCTCTATTATATAAAGAGCTCCTGGCTTTGTCAATGATTAGGGGATTGGGGAGTGACTAAAAGAGAAGACACAGATTATTCTTGAGACGAGGATTAGCAAAGATAGCACGCTGGCGACGGTTGTAGTGCCAAACGAACAAGCGTAACGTCCGCCGTAGCGCCACGATGCACCGGGAGAAACATCGGC
>DATEOC010000068.1:0-49149 GCA_035274425.1 Chloroflexia bacterium | reverse complement strand
AGCCGATGTTTCTCCCGGTGCATCGTGGCGCTACGGCGGACGTTACGCTTGTTCGTTTGGCACTACAACCGTCGCCAGCGTGCTATCTTTGCTAATCCTCGTCTCAAGAATAATCTGTGTCTTCTCTTTTAGTCACTCCCCTATATTGAGGAGTGACAAAAAGAGTAGAGAAGCAATAAAATAGGAGCACGGTGATGTGCTAATGTTCAATGCCATAGCAGGCACCAACCACCGTGTGAGCGATCAAGTTTGGTCGGCTGTGGAGAGTTTGCCAGATATGCAGGAAGAGCAAGAAGTCGATAGACGAGCATACGCCCTGGCTATGAGCTATCTAGTTCGTCAGGAGGGGATATCTATGGAACTTCTTGAGCGGCATCTGTCTCCGCCTCTGGTTGGCCGGAAGCTGGCATTGCGCTCTGCGATTTATGAGCAATTGCTCAGGTCTGCACAAAGTGCGCAAAGTATGCCAAATGTGATCGGCGGCTCGCTTGGCGGTATAGAGAAGTTGAGCGCGATTCTTTTTGGGTTCGATCCAGCGGCGGTTGCTAAGATATACCCCAGGAGTGAGGAAGGCTGCGTGAGCCTATTCAACGATATCAGGGAGCAGTTATCGCCCAGAGGCAAGCTGAACTACAACCCGCGCAGCCTGTGGAACCGCTTTTGCAGGACGGTTACGTCTGGCGCAGCCTTTCTTGCATCGTTTCCTGATGCCCAGGCGTTTTACAGGTGGGCGGAGACATTCGACGCCGTTGAGGATAGGCGCGTGCAATTGGCGAAAATGATAGCGCAGCAGGTGGACGGTATAGGATTTGCGCTGGCGTGTGATTTCCTAAAAGAGGTAGGCTTTACTAATTTCAGCAAGCCCGACGTCCACATCAAGGATATATTCTCGCAGTTAGGGTTAAGCCAGTCGAAGGATGACGTTGAAATATTCAAGGCAGTAGGGAGGGTAGCGCGAAACGTAGGGGTAACGCCCTACGAGGTAGACCAGCTTTTCTGGTTGGTCGGTAGTGGGGACCTCTATCTGGCTGGGCTTCGACTGCGGAACAGCAAGACCGAGTTTATTGCCTTTGCCTGCAGAGAGGGTTGTTGCGTTACAGCCGCTAATACCGTATCATCTACGTAACTGCACCTGACCTGGTTTTACCTGATCATTGGCCTGGGGCTGCACAAGCAGATGTGCTCATACACAGGTACACGTAGGTGCAATGTTGCTCCCTATGATGAGTTGTGTTTATGGCGGATGAACCACGCCTCCGAGAGTTTCGTATTGACGATTCATTGGCGGATGTCGCCTGGAAGCTGCGCGCTCGCGTTTTTGGCTCACAGGTACAGGCCGCGCAACATCTCGGCGTCAACCGCTCGACTGTCCTTCGATATGAGAACGGCGACATCGCCGCGAGCCTGGGCTACCTGGCGGCTCTTTGCAGGGCGATAGCTGATCGTGCAGCGGTATCGGGGCAGGAGCTTGATACGCTTCGGGGTAGGCTTGTGCAGGAGCTGAATAAGGTGCGTGCCACCTTCTACCGTGAGGAGTTCCCTTTCGAGAGTTGGGTGGATGTGGTGCGGGCGGCGGATAGATACCTGGCTGAGGTTGAGAAGCGACGCACAGAAACTTCAAGCAAGCCCCCACCTATTCACGACCCTCATAAGATTGCGCTTGCGCCGGCAGAAGAAGAGCGTATAGGGCGAGCCAACTGGCCTTTCCCCCTCACGAACTTTGTCGGTCGAGAGCGTGAGCGCAGCGAAGTCAAACAGCTGCTCGCATCGGCGCGGTTGGTAACTCTAACCGGCGTGGGGGGGAGTGGTAAGACCCGCCTCGCGCTCGAACTCGCCGCCGACCTGCTGGGGAGTTATTCGGACGGCATTTGGCTTGTGGAACTGGCTGCGGTCACCCACCCAGAATTGCTCCCCCAGGCGATAGCCGCAGCTTTGGGTGTAAAAGAGGAGCCTGGAGAGCCTTTGATCGCTACGCTCTCCGGCTACGTGCGCGATAGAGAATTGCTCATGGTGCTGGACAACTTCGAGCACGTGATAGAATCGGCACGCCTGATAACTGATCTGTTAGCCGTCGCCCCCAGGATCAAGGTGCTCGTCACCAGCATCACACGCCTTCGACTGAGAGGCGAGAGAGAGTATACACTCCTCCCCCTTGCTCTACCCGATATTGCGCATCTCCCCCCTGTCGAGCAGCTATTGGAGTACGAGGCTATCCGGCTCTTTGTCGCACGGGCACGGGATGCCAAGCCCGACTTCACGCTCACAGGTGCGAACGCCGCCGCGGTAGCCGAAATCTGTGCACGTCTAGATGGCTTGCCACTCGCTATCGAGCTTGCCGCGTCGCGCATCAAGACACTACCACCAGGGGTCATGCTGCGCCGTTTGCAGAGCCGACTCGATCTGCTGACCGGAGGCGCGCACGACCTGCCCACCCGCCAGCAAACGTTACGTGGGGCGCTTGACTGGAGTTACAACCTCCTCAATGGCGAAGAGCAGGTACTCTTCCGCAGGCTGGGTGTCTTTGCGGGGAGTTGCACTCTTGAGGCGGCGGAAGCCATCTGCAGACCCGCGACCCCAGCGACAGATCATGCCACTCCTCCTCACTTAGCCACTCTAAATAACCTGGCATCTCTTGTGGATAAGAGCCTGTTACGGCAGCAAGATACCCTGGGGGGTGAGATATACTTCTGGATGTTGCAAACCATCCATGAATACGCGCTGGAGCGACTGAGCGCGAGTGGTGAGGGAGCTGAGATCGGAAAGAAGTATGCAGACTATTATCTCCTCATGGGGGAAGACGCGGAAGCAAAGCTGAAAGGGCCGGAACAGGAAGAGGTGGCGAAGCGCCTGGAGATGGAGCAGGATAACCTCCGAGCGGTGTTGGATGGAGCATTGCAGCGAGGTGAGAGTAATATCGTTGGGGAGGAGACGGCGGCGCGGCTGGCCGGTGCGCTTTGGCGCTTCTGGCTGAGCCACGGCTACCTCAGCGAGGGGCGTCGCTGGCTCGAAAGGGCAACTGCTCCTGACATAGCTTTGTCCCCAAGAGTTCGAGCCAAAGCGCTGCATGGGCTAGGGGTGCTAACCGCTAACCAGGGGGAACATGCGCAGGCACGCAACCTCATGGAGGAGGCTGTGGCTCTCTATCGCGAAGTGCGGGAGCCGCAGGGTGTGGCCGATGCGCTAAATAGCCTCGGCCTGATAGCGTGCCATCAGGACGACCCCCATGCGCAACTATACTTCGAAGAGAGTCTGGCGCTGCAAAGGGCTTTGGGTAACAACTATGGCGTTGCGGCTGTGTTGCACAACCTGGGGATGATGGCCGAAGATCAGGGTGAGTATGCGCAGGCCGAGCCGCTCTACGAGGAAAGCTTGCTGCTCGCGCGCAAGATGGGGGACAAGGAGGGCGCAGCCTGGGCGCTCAACGGGCTGGGGCAGGTGGCTCTGGACCGGGGCGATTATCGACAGGCTCTAGCGCGCTACGGGGAGAGCCTGGCTTTATGCCAGGACATCGGGGACAAGATGGGCGTAGCCCTATGCCTGGAGCGACTTGGGGGAGTTGCCGCGGAACAGAGACAGCCCACGAGAGCCGCCCTCCTACTTGGGTCCGCAGAAGCTTTGCGCGAAGCCATGGGTTCCTATATGGAGCCTGCCTACCGGGAGGCATACGATCGTGTCGTAGCGAAAGCGCGGGAGCAGCTTGATCCCCTCGCCTGGGGAGCTGCCTGGGGTGAAGGGAGGACCACCCCTTTAGACCAGGTACTAGAACTTACGATAAAGTACTACGCCGAATCTGATAACCAGGATTAATCTATATTTCCAACAGTGGCTATGGAAGACAGATGTGATATGCCATATTAGCTCTACTGCATATAGAGCTAATATGGCATATCACATCTGTGGAAACGTCATCAATCCGTATACCGGTATTCAACTATGGCGATTCCGTCATAGTGAGCGGCAAACCCCCCTCTGTCTGTTGCCGCATACATACCCCAGGTCCCGGAACTCAAAGAGTCATCGGTAACCCGCGCGACGATCTCACCGTTCACCGCAAAAACCAGTTCGTTCTCGACAATCGCCATAACCAGTTCATTGGGCTGGTAAGGCTTTACCGCGCTCGACTTGTATTCGGCTATGAGTTGGGTATCTCCACCCGCCACGGTCTTGAAGCATCCCACGCGGCGCGCGTTATCTATCCAGCAGGCGTACTTCGACTCCTGGTTGCCGGTAAGACTGTATCGGGCTGAAAGTCCAAAGCGGCCCATCCCTGTAGCTTTTGCGACAGCGACTACAGCGCCATTATGCAGGTTGGAGATGTTGCCCTGGTCGGGGAAGGAGTACGCCGGGCTGTTCGCGTTGATGCTTATCGTGTAGTACCCATCACCTGCCGTCCAGGAGATGCCGTCATGCTGGTCGAGCAGCCAGGGGGATACCCGGCCGCTCTCGAAATCGGAATTGAGGAGTATAACCTGCTCTTCACCTCCGGGCGAATTGCTCCCGTCTTTCCCAGCCCCTATGCACAGGAGGTTGCCCGATGGCCCGCCGTTCTGTCCGAGTACTATCTGGCCTTCGCAGGTCTGGACGCCGCCGTTGCTGATGCGGCGTACCTTGACCTTGAGACGGTCACCGCTGGTATGCGAGCGGACGATAGAGCAGACGTCATAGCGGCTGTTGACCTTACTACCCTCTACCTCCAGGAGCAAATCTTCCGGCTTGAATCCCACCTGGTCACCTGGACTACCCGTGGCTACACCTATCACTACTACCCCTTCGTCTGTACCGAAGTATTGCTTATAGAGATTGGGATAAAGGTTCAAGCCCAGATAGTCGTGATTCACACCATTCTCCAGGTCTGGGAGGATAGGAAGCACATATGACATGGAGATGGCAAAGTTATATCCAGTTCCAAGTCCTCCTACGTTGATGCCCACCACCTCGCCACGGCGATTGAGCAACGGACCTCCTGAGCTTCCAGGTGCTATGGGCGCGGTCATCTCGATGAGGTCGTTGTATTCACCTATCTGTACGTGCAGCTTGGATACCACGCCCGTAGAGACAGATAGCTCAGAATCAGGAGCGCCTGTATAGGGGTAGCCCAGGGCTATTACGTCGCTGCCACTACGTAAATCGCTACCTGTCACCAGCTTTGCGGCTACGAGGCCGTCGGTCATCTCCACCTTGAGCACGGCCAGGTCGTCGCATGAGGCGCGCCCCACTATTCTTGCCGACCGAGGCTTGCTGCTTCCAGAAGTCCAGATAGTGACGCTGGAAGCCCCTTCTACTATGTGCTCAGCGGTAATAATGTAGCCATTCAAAGCATCATAGACGACCCCCGTCCCATAGCCCCAACTATCCTCATCGAGGGCGGTTGCTGGAAGTTGTGCCTCTACCAGCACAACCGAGGGACGCAACTTCTCCACCAGGCAGGGTATGTCGCAAATTGGTGTCGCTGTAGGTGTAGAAGTGGAGGTCGCTGTAGAGGTAGGAGTAGAGGTCGATGTGGAAGTAGGAGTGTGAGTGAGGGTGGCTGTAGCTGTAGCTGTAGCTGTAGCTGTAGGTATAGGTGTAGGTGTGGACAGATTTTCACCGGTGTCGCAGGCAGACAAGAATATCATGCCCAATACGAAGAAAATGATTACCGAACGCATTTTTTTGCTCCTCTCTGGTATGGCTCAATGGCCGCTCGTGGTTGCTCGTGAGGTAGGGAAGCAGGCAACTTCACGACTTGCGCTCTTTGTGCAGCTCCCCGGCCCAACCTCTTTCTACTTCCATTCAAACATGCACAGACGCACAGGTGCGCACACCCCTGGCACACTCTGGACGACAAAAAGCTGAGCCAACCCACAGATAGGTTGGCTCAGCTTCGAACTTTTCAGCTCATAGTTCTTGTATAACCCTTACTGCTCTCTCAGGGGCCACCAAATGCAACTGTAGCGATCTTGGTAAGCTGCCCTCGGGTGGTGTTGTTGCCTGGACGGAAGTATGGCCTGTTCTGCTCGTCGCAAGGCTCTCCCTCCCCTCCACATGAGTAACCCCCGATGGCCCCATGCGCATACAGTCGCTCAATCCATAGCCAGAAGGTGTTGTTGGGGGGCACGTCAGCGAAGCTTTGCTGAGTAGGTGGTATCTCATCATCGAAGCTTGCCGCACTGGAAACCATTTTGGAGATTTGCCCCCTGGTAGCGTTATTGCCCCAACGGAAGTATGGCCTGTTATGCTCGTCGCAAGGCTCTCCTTCGTCACCACATGGGTAGCCACTGATGACGCCCCTAGAGGCAAGCCGCTCTATCCATTCCCAGAAGGTGTGGCCTACAGGCACGTCGGCGAAGGTCTGCTGGCTTGGGGGCACAGCCTCCTGGAAGCTCGCGGCGTTGGAGATGATCTTGGCGAGTTGCCCCCGCGTCACGTTGGTGTTGGGGCGGAAGTAGGTGCCAGGGCACGGCTCCCCCTCCCCGCCGCAGGCATAGCCGCCAACATAGCCCCGGCAGGACATCCACTGCACGTATTGGAAGAACGTCTGCTCCGGCGGCACGTCGGTAAACGAAGTGGTGCATATAGTCCCGTATATATCGCTATCCTCAGTAGCTCCATATGGGCCCGCAGCCACGACGGTACGCCGTTGTTCCCAAACAATGTAGTTGCTGGACAGCGCTGGGTTTATCGCATGGTACGCTCTATCATTTGATATCTCACGTATAGCAACAGGAACAGGAGTGAACTCATATTCGAAGACGGTCCACCGACCATGTACATCAGGTATTGAGCCGGGTACGGATGTTATTGTGGGATGCGAGTCCTGATAGACTAACCTATCGCCATGAATAGCAGGACTTCTTTGGTTGCTGTCGTCCCCTAAGGGTATGGGAAAGACCGTAGGCGTTTGCTGCGCGATGTTTGCTCCCATGATGTGCCAATTTCCACTACCGGAATCTAATTCCTCCCACACAATCAAGTGCCCACTAATGTCAGGGTTGGTCTTGTCGAATGCTGCCTGGCTGACAGTGAAAAGTGTGCTGGTAGAGAGGTTGTAGCCGTCGATATGCCAGGGACCTCCGGCAACGGGCTTGCTTTGCCACACCACTATATTGCCGTCTATTACCGGATTCTCATTGGTCGTGGTCATAGTGGTGAGGGTAATCACACTGCTGGTGAGGAGGTTCTTAGCCACGATATCGGAGCGCCCACCCTGGTTACTCTGCCACACCACCACGTTCCCACTCACTGCAGGGTTTATCTGGTCGTCCGCGCCAACGAGGACGTTGAAGGGAGTGCCTGCGACATGATTCGTGACGTAAGCAGCGAGGATATCCCAATCCCCGTTGCGATTGTCTTGCCAGACTACCAGGTTGCCACTGATCGCAGGATAGCGCTGATCGGCGGTAGCGGTGATGATTGGGAAAGCCACAAACCCAGCCAGGTCCTTCGCCTTGACATCCCAATTGCCGGCGCCGTTGTCCTCCCACACGACAATGTCTCCGTCTATTTGTGCCGACTGCTGGTCTCCATCGCCGTCTATGATTGGCGCAGGTGCGGGTGTATATACACCAGTGGCTGTGCCGGTGGTGGTGAGAGTAGCTGTGCGTGTGGCAGTCGTAGCGGGTGTATAAGTTGGGGTGTTGGTGTTGGCGAAAGTCGCTGTAGCCGTGCTGCCTACACTGCTCGTAGATGTATTCGTAGAGGTGGGGGGTATGAACGTGCCTGTGGGTGTCGTCGTACTTGTGGCGGTCGGTGGGATAAATGTGCCTGTGGGCGTGTTTGATGGCGTACTGGTTGCTGTGCTGCCAGTTACTCCCCAGAAACCGCCTGTCCATGTATATTGACCACCATTTGCTATTCCAGCATCCGGTTGACCGACCGTACCACCCATGCTGAAGTTCCCTCCAGAGGTAGTGGTGATGCTTCCGCCATCCACACTGAACCAGCTTAAGTTGAAGCCACCTCCTACCTGTGCAACCACAGGAAGTGCAAGTAGGGTAAGCAAGAGTGTAGTCCCTAGCAAAAGGCTGGGGCGGCTAGTTGCGATCTTCCGCCAAAGTCCCTTCTTCTCTTTTTTCATAGCGGTCTCTCCTGTGTACGGTCCAACCCGCAGGCAGTGTAGAGGGCTATACTACTTGCCGACTTCTGGAGTGGCGGGGAAATTAAGTGTCGGATCAACCGGTCCACTGATAAGAAGCTTACTATCGGGTTGCCCGTAAAGTTCGGGCTGTAGATAGTAGCCACGCTCCCGTTCAGGCTTATCTTGCTCAACAGGCAGATGGGATCTACTGGTGTCTGAGTTCTTTCGAGTGGCTGTGATCTGCCAAGATACCTTCATACCAGCTTTGCCTCCAGCTATCTGGAAGCGACTATCCTTTATCTCCTGCGCGATATATAAATCTCGTCCTGGCCCGCCTATAGCAGTGAGTTGATACTCAAAGTCCTCGTTGAGGGACTCGAACCAATCCGGTAAATTCACCCAGGCTTCGCCCTGAGCATCAAGGATAGCGTGACCTCTGTAGAAGTCCAGCGATTCGGAACTCTGGACAGAGTAGTGATTTAGGTATTTGTTAGCGGGGTCCTGAGGGTGATCAACTTGTGTTGTAAGTTGTGGGCCGTTGCAGCAGCCGCCTGTGATGCGAACACGGCCCGTAAAGAACCCCGCCCAGCCATTGGTAGTATCAAGATTGCCTCCACCTACACCTATACCAAATGCTAGCGCTGAACCAAACACGCCATGGCTACCGCCACCAGTAGCGTCGGTGCCATGCACGCCAATGCATCTATTAGCGTCATCGCCACACCTGCTCACACCAAAAACGCCATTGCTACCCTGGCTTTCGCTATACACGCCCACGCTACTGTTGCTATTGGCCGATACACCGTATCCGCCACCGCTGATGGCCTGCACAGCAGCATAGCCACCGTTAGCATACACGCCGACACTGTTTGGGCTAATCGCATACACGCCGATGCGGTTTGAGCTAAAGGCATATACGGCAGTGCCGCCAATGGCGCTAGCGTATATGGTAGGCACGTCACTGGCGGTGTTGTTGAACACATTCAATGTTATATAAGGGGTTGTCCCACTGATAACCGCCCCCGGCTGCAGGCTCAGTGCATAAGGCGTAGCGGTCAGTGCCACGCGGGGAGATAGGGTGGTGTAGCTAGGGGCACCTACACGTCGCACGCTTATCTGTAACCACCGAGCCTCACCCTGGAAAGTACCTGCGCCGAAATCCAACGTCGCAGTATATAGACCATCGCTTACCGTCTGGCTAGTAAGGGTAACTGTACCCACCTGATTGCCCCCGCTGAGGGCATCAAACAGGGTGAAGACAAAGTCATATTGCCCATTAGCAGGATTGCCATTATCAAGAAGGTGACCCTGATAGGTGAAACCGCTACCTACTGGAACTAGAGGACTATTAGGCTCGGCAGACACGACTTGGGTGCTGTTGGTTATCTTAGTTGCATTGCTATTCTGGGGCTCAACCCCCATCATCACTATTAACATGAATAACAATGTAGTCGGGGCGACTAAGAACAGTTTTCGTTTCATCTTGTAGCTCCTCTCAAGAACTGGCGAGACTGGTTGTCGTTGCTAAGACTTTCGCATGGTTTGCTGGGTAGCCAACAGAGGGTCGAGCACGACGCCTCCCTCCGATGAGGCTCAAGGTCACAGCTTGTGAAGCCGAGATACGTCTTTTGTGACGATCTAGTGTGGATGTGGACCTGGTGGCTGCCAAGTATACCACATTCTGTAATGATTCGCTAGATCGTATTAGACCTCTCACCAGGTTGCCGGGGAGGTTGGCAACTAGGGCAACTCCCACACCGTGAAATCTTCGTAGCGCGTCGTCGTACCTTCTCGCTCATCATCGATCTCAAATTCAATCCCTGCCCTTATCCCTCCGGAATCGCTGTTGCCCGATACATCCAGCGTGCCGACATATTTACCGTTGGCGAAGAAAAAGGCCTCCGTATTGCTCACGACCAAACGCAACTGGTTCGAGCCGGTGCGTGATACATCAAGCCCTGCCACCTTCCCATCCGCCAGGTCGTTGAACTTTGGATTGAAACCCGGGCCGGTAACCAGGGAAAAGAACCAGTAACCTTCGGAGGTGACATATAAGCGGTAATCTGTATCGCGTGTGCTACGAAAGACGAATCCGTAGCTCCAGCCCGACTCGGAAGTTATGGCGGGGTTATAGAAACGCACTTCCGCAATAAAGTTGCGTTGCTTCAAGACCGGAGAACTCAGCTCCAGCATTTCGTCCTTATGGCCTGTCAGCGTATCCGAAGCTGGGCCATATACACTCTTAGCTGCCTGTGCCAATGCTGCGGTCCTGGTCTGGATCTGCGCAGGGGCGGTGACCGCAGCTAACGCTTGAGCCGTAGCCTGCACCTCAATGGGTGATAGAGACTTGCCAGGCTTGCGCATTACCGCGGCCATGACCACACACCCAACTGCCAGGGCAAGCACCAGGAACACCAGCGTGCGGGTAATAGCCCAGGGAGGCCGGTAATCAGCTGGCTGACGCGCTCTAGCGACAGCAGGCAAGCGCCGTGCGCCTATATAGCGGACCGTGTTGTTTATCAAGAAGAAGATCGTGAAGAAAAAGGATGCGATACCCCACCAACCGAGGAGCAGGTTGACCAGGGTGAACTCCCAGAAGTGTTTGTTGATACACTGCTTGCATAGCTCCCCCTTCACCTCGCGCTCTCGTCGCGCAAGGAAGAAGCCGATGTTCGAATAGAAGGCCACATACTTGGTAGGTGCGTGACTACCACAAAATTGGCATGCCATAGAGTGTCCTCTTTCTACTGTAGGTGATTGAACTGTAACTGTGGATGATGGGACGGTATAAATGCGCCCAATACGGTTCTCATTCATGATTGCTCCTCCTCAATGCTACTTTGTTCGCCCTGCGAGATTGTTTACTATCACACGTCGGCAGGTTGATCTCGTTGGCTACCACCGCAAGCTGGTTGCACCGGGCGCTCCACTCCATCAGGTCTGCCGCCAACTGGTCCAGCGCATCTTTGTCAGCAGGCCAGCGAGTCCTCATGCTTCGAACTATCGGGTCTTGGGAGTCGGCACTGCTGACCACACGCTCTATCTGCTGGATAACCTGGCCGAGACTATCAAGCTGCCTCTGCGTGTCGCTGCTCAACTTTCGCAGCTCGGACGCGCTCATTCTTATCATCTGATTGCCCTCTTGCACCTGCCGTCGCCGTCTCGGCACTTAGACTTAGATTCCGCCTGCGCGTTCGAAGGCAGCCGCACGGCGCTCTATCTCCTGGCCCAGCTCTGAAAAGTCGGACCGTAACTGCCTTACCTTCGACATCGACTCGGCCAGGTGCTCCTTGAAAGAGGCCGGTGCCTGGCATTGCCAGAACAAGGAACTGCACTGGGTTCCCAGGAAAGCCACTACCTCCTGACACCTCTGCGCGGTCTGGTAGCACTCGACTGCTAATGTCCGCCGTCTTGGTGTGGTCATTGATCGTTTTACGCCGCTACCGCTAGCCATCTATGTCTCCTTTTGATCTCTCGGCTCTCATTGATACAAGCATAGCTCTGTGTCTCGCACATGTGCGCACAGGGGGCACGTATGGTCTTTTGGATGAAAAGTCCATTGCCCCTTTTGTAGTATTGTTTCCCATCTTTTCAATGTATCGCGGATTTGTTATATTTCTCGTGTCCACGAAGATTGGAAAGCTAGCTGGGTTACAGCGCATAGAGGGTGTATATATCACCGCTGATATGCGTCCATGCTATCCCATCCGTTAAACGTGAACGATTTCGATAATCTGCTATGGTGGGAAGTAGATATGCATAACCTGTTTGTTGCCGATCACGAAATAGAGTATGATGGCAGGCAGTTATCACCGCACTGGATCTACAGGCAGTTCGACCTTCTTGGCAACGCGGTGGTGGCCTTCACCGGCCCCTGCCGGGTCGAGTTGGCCGAGATGGTAGATATAGAGGATGTCAAGGCAAGCGCGCCGATCTATAGTCCTTTGATGCTGCACGTTATTGCCGAATTCTTCGGGGTTGATTTGCATACCACGGTCTACAGGCAGCGGCTCTTGATAGTCACTGCCAAAGAGCTGCTCGAATCTACCGGTAGTCATGCAGTCACGCGGCGCGGCGATGACCTTTACCTCCCCAGGGGTGATGGCTCGTTGGGTAAGTTATCCGTCTCGATTGCGACTGCGAGCAGCACTTCAACCCTGATACACACGGGCTTCAATATCGATACGGAAGGCACACCGGTGCCAACGGTAGGGCTGCGAGAACTAGGTGTCGAACCACAGGCCTTTGCCGCCACACTCCTTGAGCGTTACACGGCTGAAATGGAGGATATATGGCTTGCACGCTGCAAAGTGCGGGCTGTATAAGCAATATAGGCGGTATAGGCAGTAAGTTAGCAGAAGTCGGAGGCCAGCATTGAGCGATTTCAAACTGACACTCAACGTCAAAGGCGGCAAGATCGAGTCTGTCGAAACCGACCTGCAGAATCTTGCCGGTCAGGGAACCGAGGCCCAAAGTCCTGCTACCCAGGCTATAGTCGCTCCCGATAGTGATCGCTTGAAGTTAGCCGAGGCAAGTTTCAAAAGCGTTCTGGATGCTGATGTCCACCAGGACAACAAGGCCAGCCGGATTTTGGGCGGTATGGCTTTCTTGACTTCTGCTGCTGCGGCTATTTTTGCGAAGGCGTTTGCCTTTACCCCACCGTCAAGCGAATTTGTCCAGAAGTCTACAGATACACTAGGCTCATATATATCGCAAGGCGAGAGTCTTAGCGCGGCAGTGGCAGATCTTAAGAAGGCTATCCTGGGGAGTCCCGTCGAAATAGCGGGGCTGAACGGGCCACTGTTGGCCTTCTCCGCATACCTGTTCCTGGTAGTTGGTGGCGCGGTCCTTTATCTCATCGCTATCGGCCCCAGTTTCAATATCGGAGGTGCATTTCATTCTGCCCCGGACAAAGTAAAATCAGTGCTCTTTTTCCAATTCATTGGTATTACAAGCGATGAGGTGTGGAAGAAATTCTGGCGGCCAACGGTATCGGAAGCTACACTTGCTGCCCTCAGTAAAAATGATCTAGAACGTGTGGCACAGAAACTGGGATTCAGCCTGAGCCAGGACGAGATCACGAAAATCCAGGCGAAAGAATTCAGTTCGCTTGATAAAGAGAAGCGCCAGGCGTTAGAGAAGGCTGACTTTTCTGCCTTTGTCGGGGTAGATAGCCAGGCCATTGCCGACAGTAGCAAGCTCAAAACTCAAGAGTTGAGTCAACGAATGGCTGACGACTATATATTTGAAGCCAAGAAGATTTCCGAGAAAACGATAACCAAAGCCAATCTTTTGGTCTTCGGCAGTCGAATGTTCAAATGGGCGTTGCCTCTGCTTGCTCCCCTGGTTGTAAGCATGTTCTCCACAGACCCTGGTTGGTTCCTCCTGGCGGCTGTGGGCAGCTACTTTCTCCTCTTCCTCGCCTTCTTCATTGAGTCGGTAGGTAAGCCGCAGATAGTCAAGTATTGGGGTAGGACTTTCGCTGTAGTCGGTGCAGTAATGCTACTTTTGAATCTGGTCATAAGCTCTTGGGCTTGGACGTTCGGAAGAACGAACTTTAACTTGGGTTTGGAATCTATAGAGCTATTTATGCTCCTCTTCTTTGCCGGTGGGTTGTCGCTCGCTGGTACGTTTCGGTCTAGGAAGCTTAGCGCGCCTGATGAATGTTGGAGCGTGGTTCCAGAGGATAACAAGAGAAGGTCCAATTATTGGTGGCCCATAGCGCGATCTAAAGGCATTAACCTCCCGACCTGTACCAACTCTCATAAGCTCCCTACACTGTTCTGGCTCGGTGTAGTTATCTCCTTACTGCTTATAATCTTGTCCTTTTGGTCCCTCTTCAGTTAGAATATGGTTCTGCGGCACCCCAACGGCGCTTGATGGAGATAAGATATGCAAAGCTTGATCGTTTTTGATGCAGATAATACGCTATGGGACGCTAATAAGGTGTTCACCGATGCCCAGCTCGCCCTCCTCACCAGTCTTCAAGATGCTGGCCTCAAAATCGATCCTGCCGAAGACCTTGCTACTTTGAGATCGACAGATATGCTTCTGGGCAGCATACTTGAACGCGCTGAATATGACTTCAGGTTGCTCGTCATGGCTATGATGCTCATTGCCTCTACCGGAGTGAGCAAGGAGGAAGCTGCAAGTCAGGTATTGTCCGATGATCCCTCTGCTGCCGATCTGCCACCCGAAGTCATCGACAGTTCATTCGCCAGCTATTCCGAAGCGCTGATGCAAATCCCGCCTCTATTCCCTGGGACGAAGGATGTTCTAGCTTATATAGGCACGTGTTCTTCTAAGCGAGACCCCCTTGTAACTGCCGTTTTATCGGAGGGAAACGAGGAACGGCTGGAAATGATCCTCCAGGCACACAGAATACGCGACGAGAGATACTTTGATGAAATAGTCATTGCCCGCAAGAGCAAGCAAGCTTTCGAGGAGATCAAAGCAGTCGGCATTAAACTTCTACCCGAACCTCCTGATCAGGTACGCACCCTGGTTATGATGGTTGGCGATTCTCTCCACCGCGACATCAAGCTCGCAAACCAGGCAGACTTTATGACCGTCTATAAACCCTCCCGTTTCAAGGGACATGAAACACCCCAGGAGGAGGATGAGAAGCCCGACTATACTATCTCCGCGCTGACAGAGCTACCTCCGATCCTACATGAGCTTGGAGTACCGGTTCCGCAAATGGCTAAGGTGCCGTCCGCTCATGGGGCATAGGCTACTGATCCTCGGCTGCTCGGCGCGTAAGAAGGGCGGGCCGGAGCCGATACCGGCAATCGAGCGGTACGATGGGCCGATGTGGAAGATATTGCGCAACTTCGCGCAGAGTGAGCCTCTTCTTTTACGAGGCATAGATATACTCGCCCTTTCAGCTGAATTTGGACTGATCACGGGCAGCAACCTGATTCCTCTTTACGAAAGGAAGATGACTCCTGAACGGGCAGTTGAATTGCGGCCCTGCGTGGTGCAACGTCTCCAAGAATCGTTGAGTGCTGAGCACACGGACATCTGCCTGGCCTTCAGTAAGCAGTATACGCAGGCTATTGCAGGATGGGAACCACTTATCCCGTCAAACGCGCGGCTAACTCGGACGGATGGTCCCGCCGGTGTGAAGTTGGCCCAATTCAAGGCATGGCTACGCGGCGAGCAATGGGTGCCAAAAGGTCACTTTCAAGGGCGGCTGGAAGCGCCGCAAGATGCTCAAGGTTGGACGCGCGTTGCAGGCGTGCGGATTGAGATGACGCGAGATGAAGTGCTGGCTATAGCGCGCCAGAATCTCAGCGATGGAGACGCGCAATCAAGAGGCTTCAGAGATTGGTATGTGCTCGTGGATGGTGAGCGTGTGGCTCCTAAGTGGCTGGTGAGCGTTATCAGTGGACAGCCCACGAGCCGGTTCGATGCCGGCGACGCCAGGCGGGTACTGCTTCAGCTTGGGGTTGATATAGAGCATGTCACGCGCTGAAACTTCTACGGAAGCGTGTCATTTATGGGCTGAATGCAAGCTGGGTGGCTAGCTCGGCCTCAGATGCGAGCCTCTGCCTGCCCGATTGCAACTGCTGGTTGAGTTGCCAGATATTGTGGAACCCGCGACGCCGGTTACGGTTATTCCCACGGAAGATTATTACTTCAACCCCAATTGATTTACAGATCGCGCAGGGGCATTGCTTCCAGGGGGCCTCTCGCAGGGTGCGTGCGTAGTCTCGCTTGGTCGGTAAGCTCAGATCGAGGGCGATAGCATCATATTCCTCAACCGCGCGTAAGGCCTCAGCAAGTGACGCTTCGCCCGCGTCATAAGCGCGTACCGCCACGAGGGCGCGGCGCTCTAGCTCTATAGTTTCTCCTTCGCTTAGGCTGCGTTTCTTGGCTATTGTACCCGCGTATGGGATGCGGACAGCTGTATATGCCGTTTCACCAATAAAGTAATTTCGGCGGCCATCTAGCCATGCCCGCCGCAACCGGGAGGCGCTGTCAAAACTGGTGACACCGAGGCCTGCGAACACGTGAGCGTATTCGGGACGGCTCACCCCGAATAAATGGACACCCATACCAGCCGGCAATTCAGGCTTGACCGCGCTTAGCATCCTGATAATATCGGGAGTGGGAGTACGCACAATGCCGCCGATTGCGATATAGTTGTAACCCATCTTCACGAGCGCCTGCACCGCACGCCGGTAGGAGGGAGGGTCCCAACCCTGGGCGACGCCAATAGGAGTGAAGGTATAGCGTCCGCTTCTGTGGAGCTTCAAGAACTCCTCGGCATTGTCGATCGTTATTTGCCAGCGCCGCTCTTTATCCGATGCGATCTCAGCAAAGATGAGGTGATCTATAGAGA
Organism: Chloroflexia bacterium; assembly: GCA_035274425.1. Taxonomy (GTDB): domain Bacteria; phylum Chloroflexota; class Chloroflexia; order QHBQ01; family JADMIH01; genus JADMIH01. Next base: position 32,746 of record DATEOC010000068.1, on the reverse strand, counting down.
CCCCGAGGTTAAAGCCCAATTTCTGGTAGTATTCGAGCACTTGCTCGCTCTTGTAAGGCGGCATCTCATCGCGCCAGTAAGTGAACGCCCCGCAGTCTCCCAGCACCTCATGCTTGCCATCTATAGGCAATCGGAGGTATCTATGGACGGAGCCTGCGTCTAAAATGCTACGACGCTTCGATAGACGCTGGTCCAGGGTCGCTAATGACATGAGAATGCCGTCGTATGGAGCCGTATCAAAAATCTCATGGGCATATGTGTCATCACGATAAGGGTCCCGTCCCTCTGTATGGAGGTCAGCACTGAAGTTGTAGGTAGGGTCAACACGGTCATCCCAGTCCGGTATGAAGTAACGTATAGCCATGCAATACTATATCTCCTGGACGCACAGCGATTTGGTTTATCAACAATTTTTGCACGACATCAGTGTGCTGGTGAGTCCTCCTAATGTCAGCCTTGCCTGGCGGGTAACGGACTGGCCCGCCATGCCTCGGCAACTTATTATAGACAGTGGAGCCTTTCAGTACCACCGAGAGGGCCGCAATCCGACCGCCCAGGAGGTTTTGGACCGCCAGCTTCGTATATTGCAAGGGAGTGGTGAAGGGAGCAGGCAAAGCGGTCTCCCTCTGCCTACAGGCATTTGCCACCTCGATATCCCGATGCTCGGCACTCGCGACCCGGCAGAGTTGCAGCGCAGAGTACGTGCGAGCCTGGCAAACGCCCATTGGTTGAAAAATAACGTCAAGGAGCGGGGCCTTCCCGAAAACGTGCAGCCGATTGGAGTGATACAAGGCTACAGCGTAGAGAGCGTCTACGATGCGGCTTTAGTGTTGGAAGATATGGGTTACAACTGGTTTGCGCTAGGCTCTCTCGCCGGAATGGTAGCCCATTCTAGCCAGGAGTTACTTCGCAGGGTAGAGGCCGCTATGGAGGCCGTCGGCTCGAATATACACGTACTGGGTGTGAGTTCGGTGAGGATACTGCCTCAATTGGCGAGTCTCGGCGTAAAGTCGGTCGACTCCGGGGCGCCAATTCGCGAAGCCTGGACGGGCGGCGTTTTCTATAGCCGGCCATTCAGGAGGTTCAAGATAAGCAACGCTCACTTCAAGGAATGGAGCCGGACCTACGGTTTCGCTGAACTGCTCAAGGAGCCCTTGCCCTGCGATTGCCCCGTCTGCCAGGACGACAGCAGCGCCATTATGCGACAGGACGGTAAACGATACGTAAACTTGCGCGCTCTGCATAATTGTTACCATATCGCTAGGGAGCTGGCGTCACAGCCAACCCCGTAAGCGCTTGCAGTTCCTGAAGTTGCTCTTGCCCAAGCTCCCTATGTGTCGCCATGAAACGTAGCGCGAGCACGAGAGGCGAGTCTCTCGAAACCGTATCTCCCTCCTTCGCCCCCGCTTGCTCCAAAGCTCGCAACATGTTAGCTACTGCATTGGCGCGTCGTTCCTGAAGCAGCGAAACTGAGGCTGCAACGTACTCTGCGATTGCCAGAAGCTCCAGGTCGTTATTGATCAGCGCTCTCCCAAGATGCTCCATCGCGCCCGGCCTCAATCTCTTTATGTCCGAAAGTGTGAGCCGGTGTAACTCAGCTACTTCGCTATGATCAGGCAGATTTGTATAAGCAGGTCCCTCATCCTGCGCAAAGCGATGGACTTGCCCGGTGAGATCAGCCAAAAGCGCGAACAGTTGCAGTTCAAGCGCGAGTTGCTTGAACCGTGTGCGCAGGTAGGATGTACGCTCTTGAGCAGCGTGATATGCTTGCGCCTGGGTGTGCATCTCCTGAAGCTCCGCCAATTGATTTAGCGTATCCGATAAATCCTCCGAAAGAGAATTAGCCCCCATGCTATATTTCCCCCTGGACGAAACGAACGGTTTCCAATAACTCCTTATACCCTTTTGTACCGATGAGCAGGCGTCCATCCCGCCGGTACCGGGACCTAGCGGTGGACAGGAGCAGTTGGCGCAAATTGGTTAGCGTCGAGACCGCTTCCCAGTAGGGGTGCGCCATGATCGGCCTGATGTTATGTCGCAACCGTTGGTACTCCCAGACGTCTGTTCCACCATTGGAGAGTTGCTTGCTGGCTATATCGTGCGCTGACCTGGTGAGATCAAGCAAGCTGTGTATATCTACAGAGGAGAGCGACCTGAGCGTCTCCATGGCCGGGTCCCAGCCCTCGGCCCAGGTAACGCCCACTTCCCCGCACTTTTGGCGGAGTTGCTCTAGCTGTTGGCGCAACACCCTGTGGTCGAGCGCAAGTTGCCTCTCAAGATGGTGAGCGCGTCGAGCGAGATCATCAGCATCGCTGCTAATTGCCTGCGACACATCCAGGTCGCACAACGATTGAGCGTAGCGTTGGAGAGGGGCGAGGACCTCGTGCAGGTATTGGTTGCCAGGACGTATCTTGTACGGTAGGGAGCGAAGTGCATTTGGCTCTATTTGGGCGAGCTTAGCGAGTAGCTCATTCGACCTGGAATTGCTCGCCAATGGGTAATAGCGCTCGCTATCGATGAACGTATCGCGTAGTGTTAAAAGGCCGATGAAGAGCCTTCGATAAGTCTCATAATGCGCAAGGAGTGCTTCACCCGTAGCATACACGCCTCTATGTGCGCTGGCCGACCACGGGGTAAAGGAGGCGTACGGCAAAGTAATATGGTTGTGTATGGCAGTAGCCGGCAAATGTCGAGTGTCCCCCACGAGGTGCGAGACTAGTTGCCAGGCGAGCAGAGCCAATTCCTCGGCAGTCAGCCCGTTAAGACGTTCGGTCAGTAAGTTGCAGACGTTCGAGTGATAGTTGTCCCAGTGCCTCTTAGCCCAGGCAAAGGTGAGTATAGGATTCTGGCACACTCGCGAAGGCTCGAGGCCGCTGAGCGAGAGATAAGCAAGCTCCTCCAGGAGAGTACGCTCTTCAGGCAGATGGGTAATTTGCACCTTGAGATAAGCCGGGCCGCTCGGCTGGTCACCACTATCTCCATCAAGAAAAATCGGTAACCTCTCGTCGCCTCGCGCGTAATAGATTTCCGATTTTGTGACAGAGAGAGAGTGCGGATTAGCGAGGGAGCGTGGGTCTCCCAGCTCCAGCAAGATGCGCTCGATGCCGCGCTTTAGGGTCTCTCGGCTTGGGTAGAGACCGCCCGTAGCAAGCCAGGTCTGTAATTCGCGTAACTCTTGCTGCCAGCTGTCATGGACCGGAGCCATATCGTGCCCCGTCGAGACATAGGTGCGTGATACACGTATACTCCGCCCCTTGACGATTGAATCGGGGACCGGGATGCCCCAAAGAGGAGGTATGCGAATATCTAGAGTAACAACTTCGTCTTCCACTTGACCATACCAGCGCAGTAGGCTCTGCAAGCGTTCATCGGGCACCTCGTCACTTCGGAAGTGGGTGGGCGGCGCTTCTAGATACGGCGATCTATCGAGGGCGAGCGGTGGAAGCTCTTCAGAGAGGAGTGTTGCGCCGAGAACGTGCTCGATGAAAAGGCGCGGCGTTTGGCGAGGATTGCCTTCCTCATGAAGGGCATGGAATGCTCGGTAGAGAGCTGTCTCGGTAAAAGGGTAGAGACCCGGCCCGAAGATTTCGTCCAGCAATACCGTATCGGTTGTCTCCTGCTTGACGGCGTGCAAGTAAGCTCGTGCAAACCCCACCAGGTCCTCTTCGAGACCGTAGGACCTGCCGGTTGTATCAGTCAGCACGAAGCGAGCGCGGAGGCGCTGATGAATATGGGTCAGATCGCCCTCAAGGGTAGCTCTTGCCAGCTGTGTGCGCTCAAAGCCGGTAGTCACACCTATGACTACATCAAAGTGCCCACTCGTCAGATCGAGTAAGTAGTCGAGGAGCAGGTCCCCGAGTAGCTGGAAGGCAGTGATGTCCTCTATCAGGAGCAACGGGCGGCGGGCTGTCGTCACTGTTTGCTCGGAAAGAGTTGACAGCAGCGCGCGCAGATCACCCAACCATACAGTCTGGTCAAGGGCTTTCGCGAGTATGCTCCGTAACTCGCCGGCCACCAGGTAAAGCCGGTCGGGCTCGAAATCGATACGATACATCTTACACAGCTCAGCTATCTGGCTGTCGGCAACTAAAGCGTCTACCGTTGGCAAGCTTGAAGGGCCGGGTGCCAGGGATTGCAGGTATGCTTCGAGTAGCGCCGCGATCTGCTCACCGGCGAGTAGGCGCTCCCAGGCAGCCGCAGGGGCGAGTTGTTTAGAACCACGTTCGTAGAGTAGCACTATCGCGGACAGGGCGATATACCGGGCCTGGGTCGAGAGAGGCGTGCGACTCAAGGCCGAGCGTGGCAAGTGGTCAGCGAGCTTCTGCCGGAGGAGAGAAGCAACGTGGGCCGCGCTTGTCATGCTACGCGGAATATGCATCGGCAGCGCTGATCGTCTATCCGCCGTATACTCCAGCCATTGGCAGAGTTCGCTCTTGCCACTTCCCGCCTCTCCGACGACGAAGAAAAGCCGGTTATCGGCCCTCAGTTGTCCCGACTGCACGATGGCACGCAGTTCAGCCTCATCCGTAAAAGTGCCGGTGCTTGCGTCCTTACAAAAATCGACCCGAATCTGGCGAAAGGGCCTGTGCAACTGTAAGAAAAGGTCGCGTGCCTTCTGGCGGCTCTCAGTAATGAATACCTCGCGGGCACGCTCACAATTCCAGGAGATAGGGTAAGTTGTGGCGGTCACCGCGTACCCCCCGACACGGGCAAGGCTGGCGAAAGCTCGATGTCGCTTACGCGCCATGCGCCCAGGAGGAGTGAGTTGGCAGCATCGGCGCTATGGGAGAGGCGTATCGTGCCCAGCCTGTGGAGCGCGATAAGGGAATTGGATAGCCCGGTATGTACGCGCCCTCGCTCGGTAAAGCAGGAAAAGAGAGACTCATTCACGCGATGGAGAGGGGTAGCCAGCGAGTGACGTTGTGGAGACCCGTCCAGTGCCCACGATAGCGCCTGGCAGAGCAACGAGGGCGTGGGCGCTATGAGCAGTTCAGGTGAGCGGTCTGGACGATGAATCAGACCCAGGAATGACGAAAGCTGCGACCAGAAGTTGATTTTCTCACCCGTCCAGGTAAAGAGCCGGGCATAAGGCCCCCGCTCTAATTCATCTCGAAGCTCCGCCGCTGAGATTGCGAGCACATCCCGTGTGACAAGTTGTCTATGTACAAGCCATATCGCCTGCTGGCGCTCATCGGCCTGGCAGCGCACTGCCCACAGCAGCTTCAGCTCGAAGGGAGCGCCCTCATATAGTGCAACAGCGCGAAAGTTAGCTTTGCGCCTGCTCTCTCCTTGCTGCCTCACCAGACCAGCAAGGAGGAGGAAATTGAGAGCCTCGCGCAGGGTAGCCTCTTCCAAACTGAACGCGCTATCTGGTCGCCAGCCCGGAACGAACCACTCTGCAAGCTCGTGGTATGCTACGCCGGAGGTAGCGGTGATAAAGGAATGGAGCTGCTTGATCTCCGGGCCACGTAGCGTAATGTGGCTGATGAGCAGCCGTCCAATTGTTGGTGGAGAAGCTCTATTCTGCGACAAGGAGCGGATTGAAGTTAGTGCCCCGGTCATAAACGTCGAGGCCTTCCTTCTTCTTGAGGAATGAGACCACCGCGTAGGTGAGAGGAGTGACCGCTGTCTCGTACACCGATTTGGCGACCCACTGGCTGAGGATTGCCGAGGTAAGACCTGCCGCCGGGATGGTGCCCGTAAAGGCAATCAGCACGAATATAAGAGAGTCCAATGCCTGGCCGACGATGGTGGAGCCTATGGTGCGCGTCCAGAGCCAGCGCCCATTGGTAGCGATTTTCATCTTGGCAAGGATGAAGGAATTAGCAAACTCGCCCACCAGGTATGCGGCGAAGGAGGCAACCAGGAGGCGTGGGGTGTATCCAAGTATCCGTTCGTAGGACTCCTGGCCGTCCCAAAAAGAGGCTGATGGCAACACCTGGGCAGCCCAAATGGCTACAACCGCGATCAAGTTACAGAAGAAGCCGAGCCAGATCACCTGGCGTGCTCGCCGGTAGCCGTATACTTCTGTGAGCACATCTCCAAAGATGTAGCTGATTGGGAAGATTATGACGCCTGCCGGCAAGACCTGGCCGAAAACATCTATCAGCTTGACAGCGATGATATTGGCGATGACGAGGCATACGACGAAGACCGCTGCCACAATTAAGAACCAGCGCGAGTAGCTCTCATTCGTGGGATTAGTTTGGCGTAACATGTTAGGTATCCTTCTGAATTATTACTCTTAAGCCGAATATGACCTGGATACTATTGATTATGCCGAATATGACCTGGATACTATTGATTATATCGGTGCGAACCCACCCGATGGTTGTTATCCACACTCTTTGTCGCTCGCCGCACCGCCTGGTGCCGCTGATTACAGGTCTAGTTTTCCCTGCATCCGAAGTCAGAGTATCGCTCTGAGCGCGGCCTCTAGCCTCTCCACGTCTCCTACTCTGTTGTAGGCCTGTATCGAAACCCGCATAAGCTCTCGGCCATTCCAGCGCACCATTGGCACTTCGACCTGATATTCATCCCAAAGCCGCATCCCTAACCTTTCGATGCTGCCCGGCGGGAGTTCGATGGAGAACATCTGAACGAAGCTATCCTCGACGCAGATCAGCGGCATACCTATCACAGCCGCGAGCCGCCTGCGCGCCCAGACCGCCAGCTTGTGACATGCCTCGCGCACCTCAGCCCAGTTATGCTCATTCTGGTACTCTATAGCCGCGCTCACGCTGAAATATGCAGAGGGGTCGCTGGTACCCGCCCAGGAGAAATAATCTATAAAGCGCGAGGGACCAGGAGTCTCGCTTTCCCAGCCCCAGCTCACCACCAGGGGCTGAAGTAGCGCCTGGCGGTCCCGAGGGGCGTACAAGAAACCTGCCCCTTTGGGAGCGCACAACCACTTGTGGCAATTCCCCGTGTAGAAGTCGGCTCCAAGCTCCTCCAACGCCAGCTCGACCTGGCCCGGCGCATGTGCGCCATCGATAACGGTGATTATGCCCGCGTCGCGTGCTCGCTTGCATATCTCGGCGACCGGAAAGATCACCGCGGTTGGAGAAGTGATGTGGCTCATGAATATCACCTTCGTGCGCCCGGTCACTCCGCGCCACAACTCTTCCACTATCTCCGCATCGCCTGGGAGAGGTAGTGGGATCGGCCTCCTTACGTAATTCGCGCCTCGCTGTCCGCAGATGAAACGCCAGATCCGGTCCGTAGCGCCATATTCGTGGTCGGTAGCCAACACCTCGTCGCCAGGGGCCAGGTCAAATGACCTCGCGGCGATATTCACGCCATAAGTGGCGTTAGGCACAAACACGAGGTTGTCCGAGTCGGCTCCGATGAAGCTACCCAGCCTGGAGCGCGCCTCGGCGAGTAGAGTGTTGATGCGCCGGGCGAGGAACTCGACAGGCTGCTCCTCAAGCTCTCTCTGCCAGGCCTGGTAGGCATCGAAAACCGGCTTCGGACACGCGCCAAAGCTGCCATGGTTCAGGAAGGCCACGCCGGGGCGGAGTAAGAATTCATCCCCCGCTCCCGGCCACGGCAGGCCGAAAGAAGAATGGACCATGCACGATTCTACGTGAGGAGGTGCAGTTCGGTCAATTACGCCTCGGAAAGCTATTGAAGAGAGATGAGATATGATTTGATGGGTAAGATCACGGGGTAGGCACCTGTTCTCTTAGATAAACCTCTCGCTCTGCTGTAGTAAGTTCGCGAATGTCTCGCTCCTCCGCTAACTTCATCAGCTTTGGAATAGTGAGGGCGTAGTGGTATAAGCCCTGGCTACTGAGAGCAGAAAGGGTTTGGTCATCTTGGCTCCAGGCCAGACTGGATCCGCGAGGACCCTGCAGTGTTATCCGTGTGCGCCCTGTTGCTACATCCCATATTCGGATTAGCCCTTCCTTGTTCATGCTGGCGATTTCTAGGCCATCGGGACTCCATACTATCGCACCTACTTCACTGTTATCGGCCAGGACTTTTGGCACATCACTCCAGTTGTCCGCATTCCATACTCTTATGGTTCCAATCTCTTCCCCAGCTATTTGTTGTACAGTTGCTACACTCAGCCCATCGGGACTCCAGGCTACATCCTTTATGCCAAGCGGTTTGGTTATTACGGACCCTTCTCCCATGTCGAGGATGGCGCGCTTGCGCCACGTAGTAGTATCCCAGACTACTGTACCTTGCCTCCGGTTATTGCTAATCAGGCTTAGCCCATTAGGGCTCCAAGAGATTTTTGTTTTCGGGGCGAATGAACCAGTCCCAATGGAGAAATCTGGGGTAGCTTCTACACGGCTCTCAGCAACATTCCAGATAATCGGGCGAAATGACTCGCTGATGACAAGCCGACGACTATCTGGGCTCCATGCTAACACGATTTGGTCCTTTATAGATTGTTCTATGCTAGCTACTTTTATAGATGTATCTTGTGCCTGACCAGTCTCTAAGTTCCACGCCAAGACGCTTCCATCCGCGCTGACAGAAGCAATATGCATATCGTCCGGACTCCGGGCCCAAATTATCGTCTCCTTTGCGTAGTCCTGAAAGGTCTTCCTAAGAAGACCGGTACTCGCATCCCACAGCTTTAATGTACCCCCATGGGATGAACTGATGATGCGCTGCCCATCCAGGCTCCAAGCTATATTCGCCACGTTATCTTCCAGGATGCCGCTCTGTTGTTGCCCGCTCATCGCATCCAGGATCCTTATCGTTTTGTCTGTGATAAAGGCAACGCGCTCTCCATCCGGGCTCAAAACCGGAGTGCTCTCCTCGTTTATCCGCACAATTGGTAGCTCCTGTTGCTCAGATGCCCAGATTCTTACCGTTCCATCGCCGTTTGCGGTAACGATTTGCTCGCTATTAGGGCTCCATGATACTGCCCTCACCTCTTTACCTATGCTGCGCCCAATAGAAACTCCCTCACGGCGATGGACATCCCACACGTTCACTTCAGGGGATGGGCCCTCGCTAATACCCAGAATACTCCGGCCATTAGGGCTCCATGTGATAAGCCTCAAAGGTCCTGCATAACTCAATTGGATGTTAGGTGTAAACTTGTCGCTTGGCTTTTCTAAAGACCAGATCGTGGTCGTTCCATCACTGCTTGCGGTAACTAAATCCCATCTATCCGGAGACCTATTTGGAGACCAGGCTACATGGTTGACTGGGCGGCCCAGGACACCTGGTCTAACCTGGCTCACAACGTTGAGGGTCTGCCACTCCGCTTCGCCGCTTTTTCCCCTCGCGTTCCAAATCTTCACCAACCCATCATTGCTGGCAGTCGCTATATACATACCATCTGGGCTCCAGTCTACACTCCCTATCGGCTCCGTGTGACCTTTTAGAGTTCTCAGTAGTTGACCGCTTTTCCCATCCCATATCTTCGCCAACTCATCATAGCTGGAGGTAACGAGGTATGCTCCGTCAGGACTCCACGCTGCACTGTACACATCTCCGGCATGCTCCATGGTCGCGCCAATTTGCTTCGTACTGGCTGCATCCCAGATCCTGGCCTTTCCGTCCAGGCCTGTCGTGGCAATTCTACTGCCGTCTGGACTCCAAATTGCGACGTTGACACGGCCAGCATGCCCATCTAAGGTTCCGATTAGGGTTCCAATTATCTTGTAGGGTTCCGAGGTATAGATGTACTCAATCGCCACATCCCAAATCTGAACCTTTGATTTGGGGTTATAGATCGATCCAGGGGGATCGCTGATGGTCAGAACTTTTCGCCCAACTGGGCTCCATATAGCACTTCTCACAGTTCCAGTCGTCCCGCTCAGGAACATAGGTTCCATTCCCGTCATCGTATCCAAAACCATATTGTCAGCAACAATGAAATCACCATCTCGATTCCATGCTACGGTATTATACCCAGAGTAAGCATCGTCGTGAGCAGCATCGAAAGTACGGCGAAGCGCAGAACTCAAGAGCGCATGATGTAGTGCATCCTCAGCCTCTGGCACAACAGGCTCACCTACACGATAGGTTGTCGAAATGGCATTCATAGCCAAGAGTATGCTGAGTTCAGGGTCCGCATCTAGCAGATTTTCGGCGTTGGTTGCCAATCTCAGAGCGTCTTCTACGTGGCCTTTTTGAGCCTCAGCCGTCGCCGTCGCTTCACCGCGATCAATAGTCAGCTGCTGAGCCGTCGCGGTCGCTTGCACAGCTTCGAGAGCTTTGGCGTTCACGTGCGCCTGTTCAGCTTCCTGCCGCCGAGTTTCAGCTATGTTGGCATTATTTAAAGCTACCACAGCTAGAATCGTTACTGACACGAGGTAGATAAGTACCGCCGCCGCACCCACCCGAACCCTCGGGTTTGCCATCAAAGCCCAGAGACCAACACGAGGTAGCTGTTCCTTCAGCCAGGTCCCATCAAAAACCGTCTCGTAAATCCTGTTTCGCACGCGCAGGACTTTACCCTCCCGACGGACCACACCTGACAGCTTTAGATGGGCCTGGATGAGTGACTTCTCCTCGTCCGCAACCTTCCTTCCTCGCCGGATCGCTTGATATGTTTCCAGTACTGCCGTCCGGTTTGGAGCTCGTATGGTAAGCATATTCCGCACGAACTGCAAGTTGTTGTCCCGCTCGCTATGTAGCCCGAAAAAGGTATCTGCTACGACGTCGGCTACTGCCTTGGCACTCCACGTTGGGTGCGCCTTTTGGGCGAGCGCCTGGCAAAGGCGCTGAGTCAGGTATGGGTGCCCACCCGTCCACGTCAGCGCCCAGCCCAGCACGCGTTCTGCCACCCCATCTGGTAGCCGTAGTCCGGCGGCTAGCGGGAGGGCCCCCTCCAATGTGAAGTCCGGCATATCTACGCGACGCCCGATATTGAATGGCGTACGCTTGGGATCGCGAATCAAATCTCCAGGCGTCGCTACCCCAATCAACACAAACGATAGCCTGCTGAACGCTGGTTTCGCCGCCCGCGCCTCGTGCATGCCCCGAATCGCAATAAAGAAATCGTCCGTGAAAGTGAGATTGAGGGTGGTATCGATCTCATCCACAAAAATGACGGTGCGCCCGGGAATCTCAGCGAGCACAACCTCTTCAAAGTAGCGCACCAAGCGCTGAGTGGCCCCTACGCCTTCATGGGTATCCCACCAGGGATCAAGCCGGGTGCGCAACTGCAACCGCCGGTGGATTTCTTCGACTACGCCATAGTACCATTCTTCGTGGGTAGACTGGGTACCAATAAGGGTCAGGTCGAGCGTGGCAGTACGGACCCCATCCGCTTCCAGTTGGCGAGCGGTGTGGATCATCAAACTGGATTTGCCTGATTGACGGGGCGACAGGATGTAGGCGAAGGTGCCCTCCTGGCAGAGCTTGAGCAGTTCAGCATCGACCGACCGGGGGAGGTATACACCCTCTCCCGCCTGGACCGTTCCGCCCACTGTATAAATCTGAGTAGATTTCTCAGACATTGAGGTGGTCCCGGAAATAATCTGCGTATAGCTGGCAGCGTGGCACGACTGCGGCCCCTTCGCGTTTCACTAATCCGGCCCCGCGCAGCCGGAAGAAGAGCAATTCATCCATGACCGGCTTCCCCTGGAGCACACTCTGCAGAGCAGCCACTAGCGCCGGCTTGTCGTGGAGACGGAACAGGTGATAGCGCAGGTGATCGCCAAATGGCCCACGATCTTTCGTAGCCGTGGCGAACAGGTCTGAGGCAGTTACTCGCCCACTCGCTACCAAATAGAGAGCCCGGCGGGTCAGATAGGGTTGGCCGCTCAGTAAGTCCACTAACCGGAGTTCCTCATCGTGACGCAGAGGGCCGTTGTGACGCCCATTCAAATCGGCGACCTGCGCGCGCGTGAAATCTTCCAGGTCCAAATTCTCACCGACATTGAAGGGCGACTGGTTCAGGTTTTCGATAAGTTGGTAAGGCTCAGTGGATGTTACCAGGGCCAGGTCTACCTGTTGCCATATCTCTAGAGCAGCGCGCTCGTTGTGCCAGCCACGAAGCATACCAAAGAAGTCGGTACGAAATTCGGTATCGAATACCCGGTCGACCTCATCCATCGCCAGTAAGAGCGAGCCATCTACCGCCGGCAGGATGTGCTCTTCCATATAGCGCGAGCAGCGGCGGATGTTGCTGCCTCGCCTGGCCCAGAACTCGGCTACTCGATCTTCCAGTTTAAGGCGATCAGTCACCATAGCGCAAAATTGCTGAAGAAAGGTGCTGAGGTCGGCCATGTCCGCCTGGTCAAATTGCTGGAAATCAAGAAAGGCCACATGCTTGCCGACGTCTCCTGCGGTACGCATGACGCGAATCAATAAGGAGCTCTTGCCCATCTGGCGTGGCCCTTTGATAGTCATGGTAACACCCGGACACCGGATGGTGGCCTGCGCCACCCGGTCAGCCTGGCGTTCGATGTAGAAAACTGAATGAGCCTGCATCGTACCGTCGGGCCGCTCCAGGTGTGACTCGCTTATGCCAGGAGGCTGTGCGAATGGGGATGGGGGAGGCAGAGGTGGGCCTGGGGCGGGTGACGGTAGAGAAGGCTGAGGTGGTAACTGCCCGGTACGTAGGACCTCTTGGAGGTCAGCTATCAAACGGGACGTATCACCGTTATTTCGCCAGACGGCAGCGGGACGGTCGGCCAGGTAAATGTTAAGGGGATAGCTGAAAGGTTCGGTATACGCAACGCGCACTGGTATGATATTCGGGCGGCCTCCAGCTCGTGACGATTGAGTTGCCTGGTAGATTTGCTCTATCAGCAATTCGTTATGTGCCGCCTGGGCAGTTAGAAAAGGGATTACCACATCAGCCTGGCTGAGCTTAGCGGATACTCGCGCCGCCCAGGCCGTATCAGTGGACACGGCCTCATCGAAGAAGACCTCATGTTCCTTCCCAAGCGCGTCTGCGGCCACTTGTGCTGCCTCATCCTGTTTGCCATTCCGTAGATAGCTTAGGAAGAGGCGTAGACGTGTGCTCTTTGGATGCGACGCCACCTCAGCCGCCAATTCGCGCAGCTCCTGGTTGTTAGGATTGGCCTGGCACGCTGCGGTGTAGAGATCTTCTAATTTCTCCTGGGCATCGGCCCACTCGATCAGGCTGAAGACCAGGTCTTGTAGAGTTTCACCGCCGGCCACGTCAGCAAGACGCACATTCAGGCCAAAGCGGACCATGCGAGCGAGGTCCTCGCGGCGGGGAAAGGCCTCCTGTAGCGCCATATGGAGTTTCTTGGTCTGCCTATTAGTCCAAGACATAATCAACCTCCCGAGAACAAATCGGTCGGTTAATGCGAACACTCGCTTAGTATGACTATTATAGCATAGACTTTAGCCGCGCGCTATACCCCACTAAGCTCACAAGGTGTAGTCATGCTCACTCAAGCGTGACCGCACCATGATTGGCTTGACATCCCGATTACCATCCTTTAGAATTCGCCCAATATCATAGTATTATATATCCGGCGATAACTTATCAACTCTGGACATGTCAGCGTCGGCGTGAACGAGACTCCGGTAGCTTGCATCATTCTCTAGAGAACGTGAGCTAAACTCGCTGTAGCTAAGCTGTATTACCCGTAACCTCACTAGAAGCTATCTCAAAAATAGCATCTGGCATCTGCTTACGCTAATCTTATGCAATCTTTCCTCTGGTGAGGCATCAGGCCGAACTTTGATTAGAGTAGTAGCAATATGGATGGTATCACAGTTGTCCGGCTACCGCATCACCAATATGGGTTAATTCCGTGCTTTAGATTAGGGCAGGTCACGAGAGCGGTAGCCATACGTAAGGATATACCGCCTCAACAGGATGCAGAACCCGCCCTATGGCCCACTACTGCTCTTTTTGAGATAGCTTCTAATAAGATTCCATGACACGGCCACAATAGTGGCATATGATGAGGAGTCTCTTGATGAACATTCTATTCCTGGCGGCGAACCCGGTAGACACTAACCGCCTGCGGTTGGATGAGGAGATACGGACGATTGACCAGCGCCTGCGGGCTGCTGAGTCGCGTAAAAAATTCAATCTTGTCCAGGGTTGGGCAGTTCGGCCAGGCGACCTTTCGGGCTATCTTTTGCGCTACCAGCCGCATGTAGTTCACTTCTCGGGTCATGGGTCCGAGGCCGTTCAGGAAACGACGGGCGACAGCTTGCCAGCTAGACAACCGTATTATTTTGATGTACGTAAATATGTCCCGCGCTTCGGTACTCCTGAGGAAATCAAATCTGCCGAGCTTTTTGATAAACTCGTTGATAAATTAATAGAAGATGAAGCGCGTGAGAGATTACGTGCAAGTAGTCTTCAGGGAGGGATTATTCTTGAAGACGATAGCGGAAACCGTAAACCAGTTTCGCCTCAGGCTCTGGGCAGATTGTTCCGAGCCCTGAAAGATAATACACGTTGCGTGGTGCTGAATGCGTGTTTCTCTGCTATTCAGGCCCAGGCAATAGTAGAAGAGGTTGGTTGTGTCGTAGGTATGTCCCGTGCAATCGGAGACAAAGCGGCTATCAAGTTCGCGGGCGGTTTCTATGAGGCGCTTGGTTATGACCGGAGCGTGCAAACTGCCTTCGATGTAGGGTGCAGCCAGATAGACCTGGAAGGCCTGGGCAAAGAAGATACTCCAAGGCTCTTAGTTCGAGAGGGTGTGGATGCCTCGCGGTTGATCCTCACCAACGCATCGACCACTGGTGCGACTGCACCCGCGCCTCCATCCTCTCAATCTTCGAACCCGGCTGCAAAGGCGCAAGATATTCAGGCAGCTCTCCTCAGTGCCTTTCCCGATAAATCCAACCTGAAACAAATGGCACTGTTTGGCCTTGGGATAAATCTTGATACCATTGCGGGTGGGAGCAATTTAGCTGCCATCACCTTCAATCTCATCGAATGGGCTGTTGCTAACGACCGACTGCTCGATCTTGTCCGCGCAGCCAGAAAAGCAAATTCCGGCAATGCTAAGCTAAAGGCTGTCGCAACTGACCTGGAGATTGGATAGCAGACGCATGGAATACGTCTTCAAGAATTCTTTCAAGTGGCGTCTCTCGACCTTCCATCCACAGCTTCTTGAACGCAGCCTCATCCATCATACTGCGTGCATTCTCCACGTAGCGATCATACTCCTCCTGGTCTACAGGCGGTAATGGACTGCCTAACTCTTCACGCAGCACTTCCTCTGCGCCAAATAGCCGGGCTGCACGTCTTGGCAACCCTTGTGCAGACGCAATAGTCGCCAGGCCCCCGAGGCTACCCAGGATCAGGTCCTTGTTGCCCAGGTCTCGGAGAGACGTTAGCGCTTCAGTGAAGAAGTTACTTGCCTGGTCATAATCACCCATCTGGCGGGCGGCTTCACCCAGGTTTACGAGCGAAATGGCGCAGCCCAGCGTGTCTCCAAGCTCTTTACGCACCGCGAGACTCTCTTCAAACAGCTGCACAGCGCGCTCATAATTGCCGCGGTAAAGCTCAAGCAGCCCAAAGTTGCTGACTCCGGCAGCGATACCCCACCTGTCATTCGCACGCCTGCGCAACACCAGGCTCTCTTCGAATAAGAGCGCCGCCCGCTCAAAATCGCCCTGGTCCATGTAAACGATGCCGAGGTTGTTGAGCGAGCGCGCACTACCCGACTCGTCCCCTATTTGCCTGTGGAGCGCCAGGCTCTCCTCAAGGCGTTTGGTCGCCCACGTGAGGTCGCCCTGGGCCTGGGCCAGTGAGCCTGCGCCTCGTAATACCGCGGCCTTTATCTTAGGAGCCATTTGCGCGTCAAATTGCGCGAGCACACGCTCTAACCAGTACCGCCCCTCTACCAGGTGAGCGTGCAGGTCCCAGAAGCGTACTAAAGCCGTGCTGAGACGTGCCGCTATCTCTACTTCTCCATGCTCCACGCTCCAGGTGAGGGCCGAGAGCAGATTATCATGGTCGCACTCCAGGCGGTCAAACCAGACGTCCTGCTCGGCTGTGGTCAGCTGCGGGTCGGCAGCCTCCGCCAGGGCAAGATAGTATTCGGCGTGCCAGCGCCTGATACTATTCTCCTCGGAGCTGGCTACCAATCGCTCCTTAGCGAACTCTCGGATTACCTCTAACATACTGACGCGAGGCTCACATTCTCCCTTCGAGCTTTGCTCTTGATCTGCCAGGCTCTTGTCCAGGAGAGAGCTTATACCTTCGAAGGCGCTCATCGGCAGGTCGCCTTTGGCATTGCAGACCCCTTCTATCGCGGCAAGCGTGCAGCCTCCCGCGAAGACACTCAACCTGTTGAGGAAAAGTTGCTCATCCCTGTCGAGCAGATTGTAACTCCACTCTATGGCATCGTATAGCGTTCTATGCCTTACCGGCAGGTCCTGCGCGCCCCCGGTGAGCAGATGCAACTGTTTGGACCCCTCTTCCCCAACCATGAGGGCCAGTAACGCCTGGGGAGTAAGCAGCTTGACCCGTGCGGCGATAAGCTCTATAGATAGAGGAATACCACCCAACTGCGCGCAGATAGCACCCACCGCCGCAGCGTTCTCATCTGTGAGGGCAAAATCAGGCTTGATGGCCCTGGCGCGCTCCACGAAGAGCGTAACAGACTCTGAATTCGCCAGGAGTTTGGCTGTGGGCGCGCCGTTGAGGTCCGGTACGTGCAGAGGTGATACGGGGTACTGCTGCTCGCCACGCACATGCAACACTTCTCGACTTGTGATGATAACCTTCAAGCCTGGACAACTCTCCAGGAGCTCTACCACTGCCGGACCTGCTTTTACTATCTGCTCAAAATTGTCGAGCAATAACAACATCTTCTTTTCTCTCAGGCGTTCTATCAGCCACGGCAACATGGCACCATAGCTCATATCTTCCAGTCCTAGCGCCCTTGCTATGGCATCAGGGAATAGGTCCACATCCGCTATGGAGGAGAGCATGATAAAGAATACGCCATCCGGGAAAGAACCAGGCAGAGTCGCTACGCTCCAGGCTCCCACCTGCAAGCTCAGGCGCGTTTTGCCGATGCCCGGTGGTCCGACGAGCGTGAGCAAACGGACGCCTGGTTGAGCCAGGTAGTCGCCGATTTCCTTTAGCTCCTTTTCCCGCCCGATCAACCTGGTGAGGGGCGTTCTCAGGTTGGTGGGATAGGGACCGTGCTCCGGGGCGGATGGCCTGGTGGTGATTGTCTCCTTCTCTGGAGCTTCGGAAGCTCTATTCATATTCCTGGCGAACTCAATGAAGTCCGCGCGCTCATCAGGCGAAATATGCAGGTAATCCGCCAAGAGGTCGGCTATTTGCTTTGAGGGCCGCCGCGCTCCAACTTCGATTTTGTGGATCGTTTCAGGCGAGCAGCCAATTGCCTGGGCCAGGTCTCCCCGCGTCAGGTCGTGCGTCTTCCGGTACTCCTTGAGCCAGGAGCCAAATGAGCCTGTTGCGAACATTATTGCGCGATTACCTCCTGCCCAAAGGACGCGTTTCCACGCAATGGCCTTTACGAGAGGTGCGTGAATATTTCGCGTTATCGGCGTTAAGTATCATACGTAAGTTGTAACACGCTCTTCACCATTAGTGCCAGCGTAAGCCGTGCCAGGCTCTGTACCAGAAAATGTACAGATCGTGTACCTGTCACCCGGTTCCGTCTCCCAACACTTTCTGCTTTAATCATTATGCACCCCACAAGTCTAGTCCGAGCAGACACCAGGGTTGCAATATCCAGTTTATTGTCAGATATAGGTAGGTCTCAGGGAGCGGAGGTGCTAAGGTGAGTACAGAGAGCTTATCAAAAGACTCGTCTCTCTTCCTCGTCAGGCTGTGGGCGGAGCGCGATGGTGGGAGCGATGGCAATGAGCGGAGCGACAATGCCCGGCGAGGTAAGGTTCTACATGTGTTGAGTGGTGAAGCACACCATTTTCACGACTGGGCGGGCCTCATAGCCCAGATGGAGATGATGTTATCTCAGTTCGAGAACGCACCGGGCGCTGTCGCCTCGGAACAACCAATCCCGGCCCCATAACTGCGGCGCGGTGCAGCGCCAACGCGATATACCAAATCGATGCAACCGAAAGGACTGGAAAGACCATGTTATTACAGACACCTCACCCGGCCACCTACAAGCGGATTGTACTGGTCGTGGCTCTAGCCGGGCTTCTCCTGGGGATTTCCTTCCCGCTCAAGTTCTGGAGTGGCGATAAGGTCTTGCCCGCAGACAGGACTATCAACCCTGCTAGATTAGCCCTCGCCTTCGAGCCTAACGTGGGGCAGGCAGACCCGGAGGCCCGTTACCTCGTACATAGCTCCGGCAACACGCTTCTCTTTACTCAGTCCAGGGTCGTGCTGGCCCTCCCGGTGCCCGGCGAAAAGGGAGTCCAAAGGGAGAAGCACCCAATAGCCGCAAATCAACCAAGAAGGAAGTCTGCGGCGTCGGCCCTGGTAAGCCTGAACTTCGTAGGTGCTGAGTCTTCCCCAGAAATCGTGAGTCAGGAAATGCTGCCAGGTAAGGTAAATTACCTGCTCGGCAACGATCCCAGCGCATGGCATACAGACCTTCCAACCTATACAGGCATAAGCTATAGAGGTCTCTATCCAGGCGTTGACCTTACTTATTCGGGCAGTGACGGTCTTCTCAAGGGAACTTATTCTCTGGCGGCGGGAGCAGACCCCAGCCTAATACGGTGGCGCTACGACGGAGCAAAGCAACTATCCGTAGACGCCCAGGGCAACCTGCAAATCACACTCAACTCGGTCCTCGATCCTCAGTCCTCAGCCCTGACCATAACAGAGCAGGCCCCTATCGCCTGGCAGGAAATCGACGGGCAGCGCGTACCCGTAAGCGTGCGCTACGCGCTAGATGCTGGGACCATCGGCTTTGTTGTAGGAAGCTACGACGCTACTCGGCCCCTTACCATAGACCCCACATTGACATACTCGACCTACCTGGGAGGCTTCTACGGCGACGGCGCGGCAGACATTGCGGTAGATGCCCAGGGCAACATGTATGTAACGGGGTCCACAATGTCGAGCGACTTCCCAACGGCGGGAAACCCCTTCCAGCCCGTATGGGGGGGCGCGCACGATGCGTTTGTGACCAAGCTGAGCCCCGATGGTTCCACGATCATCTATTCCACCTTCCTGGGAGGGAGTGGTGAGATAAATGGGGGAGAGTTCCCGCGCTTCATATCAGTTGATGCGAGCGGAAACGTCATCATAGCCGGCTCAACCGACTCCGACGATTTTCCCACGACACCCGACGCATACCAGATCATTTACGCTGGCACCGGAGACCTCTTCATTACCAAGCTCAACTCTACAGGGTCCGACCTGATCTTCTCTACATACTACGGTGATGCCGGGGTTGAAGAGCCAGGCGGTTTCGTGGTAGATGGAGCAGGCAATACATACTTTACCGGCTACACTTTCCCCGGCTTCAGCAGCTATGTGATCGTCGGTGGAATAAGCGCCGACGGCTCGCAGCTCCTCTTCGCGCGCATGATCGGCGGCCAGATACCCGGGCCAGGCAATGAAAATGCGAACAGCGCGGGTGGCGGCATCGCGCTTGACTCTGCCGGGAATATTTACCTGACAGGTTACACACGAGCGGCAGACTTTCCTGTGACGCCCGGCGCTTACCGGACTTCACTACAGGCATTTGAAGATGGTTTCGTGACCAAGCTAAATCCCACGGGGCAGACCATTCTATACTCCACTTTCATCAACGGCGGCGTCAGCGAATACATGGATGACATCACCGTAGACGGAGCAGGCAATGCCTATATTACCGGCAACACAAGCTCTGCAGATTATCCGACCACTCCGGGGGCATTTCAGACCGTAAAGGGGGACCCCCGAATCGCGTTCGTGACTAAGCTCAACCCCGCCGGCTCAGACCTTGTCTACTCCACATTCCTCGGCGACGATGATTTCAATTTCGACCCCGAGGACTACGGCTTCGCCATCCGAGTGAACGGCGCAGGTAGCGCCTACGTCGTTGGCTACACAAGCTCGCCCGGATTTCCGGTCTCTAATCCGCTGCAAGCCACAATGAATGGGCCTTATGACGCGTTCATAACCAAGTTCAATCCTGCCGGCTCGGCCCTCGATTTCTCCACCTTCTTGGGGGGCACGGGAGGGGATGTAGCAGACAGTATCGTGGTGGATACATCGGGCAATATGTACGTGGTGGGTGGGACTTCCTCCACCAACTTCCCCGTAGTCAACGCGGTGCAGCCTACCAATCATGGCGATGGTGACGCGTTCATAATCAAAATAAGCGACCCGCAAGGTGCCGTCTCGCCCACACCCACCAGGACGGGCACCCCACCCACCGCGACGCCAAGCTCCTCGCCTACGGCCTGCGCACCCAGCCCGGACTACGTATTCCACCGCTTCTTTGGAGCCACCCTGGTGCCGGGCACGCTTGACATCGGCAACCACTGCGAGGACTGCTTGACCAGCGTCATCCTCCCCTTCCCTGTCCACTTCTATGGGCAGACCTACACTACTGCCAATATCTCCTCCAATGGGAATATCCAGTTCCTCAGCAACGACGAGACAGGATTGACAGAGTGCGGGCCTTTCGCTTTCTTCAACTACGCCATCATGCCGTACCAGGCCGACCTGAACACCGAAGGAGGCGGGGTATACACCTCTATAAGCGGCACCGCCCCCAACCGCATCTTCAACGTAGAGTGGCGTGCATGTGTGTACGACCCCCTCAAATTTACGTGTGATGAGAATGTCAACTTCGAGGCACGCCTTTACGAAAACTCTCCAACCGAGCAGATAGATTTCATCTACGCTCAAGTCGATAGTTTCGGAGGCATCCCCGCGGTTGTGGCGTTACAGGAGAGCACTGGCACGCACTACAAAGAGTTCTCATGCAATGCCGATGAGCTAGAAGTCGGCATGAAGATAGAGTTTACTCGCGGCACCTGTGCTATAACTACCGCCACGCCAGTCGGCACTCCGCCCACCGCGACCATCACGCGCACTGCCACCGCTACTCCAAACCCATGCAATAATGTCACGCCCTGGCGCACCGAAACGCCCATGCTCACCCCCTACAGCCGTTCGGTGGTGGCGGTTCACAACAACCAGCTCTACGTAATTGGCGGGGCCTCCAACTCCCCAACCCCCGTACCCTTTACTCAGAAATTTGACCCTGCCAGCAACAGCTGGACCAACCACCCTCCAGTCCCGAACGGGGTGACTGACAATGGAGCTGTCACTATTGGCGACAAGATATATGTCATGGGTAGCACTTACCAGCCTTCAGAGGTTTTCATGCAAATCTACGATATTGCTACCAGTACGTGGAGTCGAGGTGCTACGTTGCCGGAGCCGTTGCTAAGCGGTGCGCTGGCTGAGTACAACAACAAAATCTATATCTTCGGCGGCCAGCCGCCCGTCCAGCCCCCAACCACCCATGTTTACGAATACAACCCGGCGACCGACACTTTCACTCAGAAAGCGTCCATGCCCACAGGCCAGGCCGAGATTGGCGCGGGTACAATAGGCAACCGTATCTACGTAGTTGGTGGCTACCAGTACGTACACTACGCTTACGACCCCATCGGGAATAGCTGGACTACGATAGCCATGCCTCCGACACCCAGCTTCTCTCACCCAGGCGTCTTCGTGCTGAACGGGGAGCTATGGGTCGAGGGTGGGTACGACAATCCTAGCCGGCATGGCTACCCTCCCAGCCAGGAAGTGCAAATCTACAATCCCGTCACCAATAGCTGGCGCTTCGGACCGGCTTTCAACACTCCCCGTTATTTCAGCACTGCTGCTGGAGTTATCAACGGGCGCGGCTACGTTGTGGGGGGCGTCGATCTTGAGAGCAATAGCTACCCCTACAATCACCTATCGAGCATGGAGTCGATTGGCTATGTGCAATGCGGCACCCCAACACCTATCGCGACAGGGGCTACGGCGACCCGCACAGCGACTTTACCTCCACAATCTACATCTACCGCTACAGGCACGGCGGGCAGTTCAACTACTTCTACCCCAACCATAGCAACCACCTCCACGCCATGCGCAATCAATTTCAGCGACGTGCCAGCGGATAACACGTTCTACTCATTCGTCAGATGCCTGGCTTGCAGAGGCATCATCTCAGGCTACTCTGACGGTACCTTCCGCCCCAACAACGACATCACGCGGGGCCAGATAGCCAAGATAGTCTCTAACTCTGCTGGCTTCTCCGACGACCCCGGCCCGCAGGTGTACGAAGATGTGCCAATCGGCAGCCCCTTCTATGTATGGATCAACCGCCTGTCCAATCGTGGATATATGGGCGGATACCTGTGCGGGCTAATCCCAGAAGAGCCTTGTATCCCACCAGACAACCGTCCGTACTTCCGACCCAACGCCAGCGCTACTCGTGGACAGCTAGCAAAGATAGTCTCCAATGCAGCAGGGCTAGTGGGGAACCCTACAGGACTGTTCTACACGGATGTTGCAGAAGACCATCCCTTCTATGTATGGATAATGCGCCTCACCACCCTGGGTGTGATGTCAGGCTACCCATGTGGCAGCGAGGGGGAACCGTGTGACGGCGGCAACCACCCTTACTTCCGGCCATTCAACAACGTGACGAGAGGGCAAGCCTCCAAGATTGTGGCTAACACATTCTTCCCCAATTGCCAAACGCCTACAAGACCTTAAGTCAATAACTGCCTGAGATGACAAAAATGAAGGGTTGGCTCAGCCAACCCTTCATTTTTGTCATCTCAGGTGTATCCCCTTTCGTACAGATAAATTAGATGCTGTATCACAGCAAACAGCATTTTTTTGTCTCAATATTACATCTATCTACTGAAAGGAAACTCGTATGAAGAAACTTGGCATCTCAATTCTCGTCACACTCGTAACTACCCTCGCGCTCGGTGTCGGCCTGTCACCTGCGGCCAACGTTGCAGCAGCCGAACCACTGGTGATCACCACGACCTCACTTGGCGATGGCAACGTCGGCACAAGCTACGTCAACTTCATCACATCAAGCGGCGGTCAAGGCACTCCGCACAGGTTCAAGGTCATATCTGGTAAGCTCCCCGATGGGCTGCGAATGGCAGACTCGTATGGGATGCAGTCCACCGTCATTACAGGCACGCCCACTCGCGTCCAGACTACTACCTTCACCGTGAGGGTCCAGGACCAGACCGGCCACACTGCGACACGAACTTTTACCATTACCATCAACCCGACCCGCCCCCTAGTCATCACCAACGATAGCTCGACCCTCTGGCCCGGAACCGTCGGGTCGTCATACGCCACCAGTTTCACTGCGGATGGCGGGACGCAGCCCTACAGATGGTCCATAGTGGCGGGACAACTCCCACCTGGGCTGAGGCTGAGCGGCAACGTCGTCTCCGGCACCCCCACTGCGGCAGGGACCTTCACCTTCACCGCGAGAGTAACGGACAACGGTGGCCAGCAGGCTTCCCAGCAGTTCACCATCACAATCAACTAATCCACGCGATCTAAGCTTCAGATCTAACTTATCGAAAAGTACAAAAAGGGTTCGGCGCAACCGAACCCTTTTTGTACTTTTCAAGAGCGCCTATGGGGGCGCTATCTCTATCTCCCGTCTTGCGTCTCACAGTTAGGGTAGAAAGTATTAGCGACGATCTTCGACGCTTGCCCTCGTGTCACGTTCGCGAAGGGTCGGAAGTACGGTCTGTTCTCCTCGTCACAAGGCTCTCCCTCTCCTCCACATAGGTAGCCTGACATCACTCCTAAATTGGTGAGGCGCATTATCCATACATAGAATGGGTGGTCGAGAGGCACGTCTGTGTAGAAATGGTTGGCGGGGTCTCCTACGACGCCCGCAGCATTGGACACTATCTTCGCCAGCTGCCCTCTCGTCGCGTTAGCGAAGGGGCGGAAATATGGTCGGTTATCAGGTGGAACACATGGCTCCTCAGGTATAGTCCCACACGTATAGCCACCCATGTGCCCTCTGTTAGACAATCTGTTTATCCACGTGTAAAAGGTGCTTGTGGCACCCACATCCTCATACACCTGCGGACCTGGGTCTTCGCTGAACCCCGCCGCATTGGAGACGACCTTAGCTATCTGTCCACGCGTTATGTCGTTGTTGGGGCGGAAGTAAGGGTTGCCTCGGCTATCACACGGCTCTCCCTCTCCTCCGCATGGGTACCCGGAGAGTATGCCTCTACAAGCCAGGCATCTGATGTACGGGTAGAAGGTGCCGGTGGGAGGTACGTCCGTGAAGACTATCATGCAGGGTATGGGAGTAGTGGAGGTAGAAGTAGAAGTAGCTATAACTGTTGTCTCCGGGCTGGGGCTTGGTGAGGCTGCTTGCGTGGTCGCACTGGCAGCCGAAGTGGCCGCTATTGTGGGTGTAGAGGTAGGGACGCGGGTAGCTGTGTTTGCCGGTTGCATAGGGGTTGGGGTCGCAGTGGCACAAGGGGGGAGAGTAAAGGTAAGCAGGAGGCCGGTCAGGCTCATCTGGGTGTTACATGAGAACTGCGTGTAATAAGTGTTGTCGCGTTCCACTCCTATGGTGGCGCTGCTGCCCGTCCCTTGCATCGTCCCATATACGATATCGAAGTGACTCTGTCCCCCAGGACCGGCAGCCTCATACAGGCGGACTTCGTAATAAAGTTCATACGTGCAATTATCAATTAACCACTGGCACGTCCTGAATTCGATGTTGAATATGAGGTTGGGCGCTGTGCCCGTGATGGAAGTGTAAATGCCGTTATCATTCTGAAGGGTGATTTGGTCATCCCAGTATGCGAATATGGCGTAGGTGGAAGGGGCTATTAAACTAGGCAGACATCTGTTGAGGTAGTCATTGAAGCTGCCCTGTAACTCCACCACGCCGTTGGAAGAGATGTTTGCTCCCGTAAAGGTGCGGTCGTACAGTTGGACAGGGAAGGGAAGGTTGATAAAGGTCACGCAGTCCTCGCAGTGATTGCCTATATCCGCCGTACCCGGCACGATTGTACCTGTGGCTGTGGCTACGGTATAGTTGCCTACGCCGCAGGGGATAGATGTGGGAGTAATAATTGGTGTACCTGTAGGGGTACGGGTAGCTGTGCTCGTCGGCTGCATCAGGGTGGGGGTTGGGGTAATGGTTGGCGTGGAGGTGGAAGTTCGGGTAGCTGTGATCGTTGGCGGGACTGGCGTAGGTGAGGGCGTGGCCGTGCTACACGCAGCTGACGCTGTGAAGACTAGCATTCGCCCATCATAGACGATGCCAGGTGTGAAGCAAGCATATTGTGTGTACCTGGAAGCATCGGCTAGCACACCTATCGTCGCGCTGCCTGTGCTTTCCATTATGCCGTAGACGACATCGAAGCGTTTCTTGGCTTCGTACAAGCGTACCTCATAGTTCCAATTAATATGGTTTGGGCAGCCAGAACCAATACCAATTGCACAAGTTCGCCACTCGATGTTGAAAATACGGTTGGGGGCTGTACCTGAAACAGATGTGAAAATACCCCCAGCATTTGCAGCCGTGCTCTGGTCATCCCAGAAGGGGAAAATAGTATAGCTATAAGCCCGGTCCGTCACAGGCAGACAGCTATTGAGCCAGTCGTCTAGCCCTGTGATATTGCTGTTGAACTGTAGGTTACCATTGGAGCTAATGTTCACACCTGTGAATGTGGCCTCATACAGCTGGTATGGGAATGGCAACGTCACGTGCGTAGTGCAATCGTCGCAGTGGTTCCCTATGTCTACAGTTCCAGGCACAATTGTGCCTGTCGCGGTGGCAACGACGTAATTGGGAATGCAAGTCGTGGGAGTAGGTGAGGGGGTGCTTATAGGTGTTGATGTTTGGGTAACCGTAGGGGTGCTCGTGGGGCAGGCGGGGGGCAGGGTAAAGATTAGCATCCGGGTATAAGTAAGGTTAGGAGCATTGCACGAATATTGGGTGTACCTGGGGTCCGAGACGTCTTTCTGCACGCCCGCTGTGCCTGTGCTCCCATTCTGAGTCATAGCGCCGTAGACTATATCGAAGCGCGTTTGACCTTCGTACAGGCGCACCTCGTAGTTGGCGTCCCCCCCACAGGTAGCAGTGGAGAAAAGGCACGTCCTGAACTCAATGTTGAATATGCGATTTGGGGCTACTCCCGTTATAGAGGTGAAGATACCCTTACCAGCAGGTGACGTAAACTGGTCATCCCAGAAGGCGAAGATGGTATAGCTATAAGCCCTGTCCGTAACGGGGAGACAGGCGTTTATGTAATCGTTTATCCCTGTGATATTGCTGTTGAACTGTAAGTTACCATTAGAGCTGATGTTCACACCTGTGAAGATAGTGTCATACAGCTGGTATGGGAATGGTAACGTCACGTGAGTGTTGCAATCGTCGCAGTGGCTCCCTATGTCGAACGTGCCAGGCACAAGCGCGGCTGTTGCGGTGGCAATGACGTAATTGGAGGAGCAAATAGTGGGAGTAGGTGAGGGCGAGGGTGTATTTGTAGCTGTGGCTGTCTGGGTGGGTGTGGGAGTGCTCGTAGCGCAGTAAGGTTGCGTAAAAATTAGCATCAGTCCATTATTGATACCTACCGTGTTGCAGGAGTACTGCGTGAGCTTAGAAGTGCTTCTCTGTACACCTATTGTGGCGCTCGCGCCGTGATTGCCCATCGGACCGTAGATGACATCGAAGCGACGCTGACCTTCGTACAGGCGCACCTCATAATAATTTTGATACATTGCCGAACAATCCATGAGTGTGTTCTGTGTGCAGGTTCTGAATTCGATATTGAATATGCGATTGGGAGAAGTCCCTGAGATAGATGTATAAATGCCTTTGTCCGAAAAACTTGTGACCTGGTCGTCCCAGTACGCGAAGATGGTATAGCTATAAGGGCGGTCGGTGACGGGGAGACAGGCGTTCAAGTAGTCATTTATCCCTGTGATATTGCTATCGAACTGCAAGTTGCCGTTAGAGCTGATATTTACACCTGTGAAGGTGGTGTCGTATAGCTGATACGCGAATGGCAAAGTAAGGTAAGTGGTACAATCGTCGCAGTGGCTCCCTATGTCTACAGTGCCTGGGACGATTGTGCCTGTGCCTGTTCCAAGAACGTAATTAGGATTAGGATTTGGCAGGCAGGTTGCAGTGGCAGCGGCGGTAGCAGTCGCAGTCCCGCCCCCCGCATCCTTCTCGCTCGCTTCCTGGTTCGTCACTACAGGCGCGGCTGCATTGGCGGTCATTCGCGAGTTATCGGCACAGCAAAGCACTCCCACGAATAGGAGCGCGGCCCCACACAAAGTGACAAGGTACTTCATCGCTCTCGTCCTCGCCTTCCACGACAATAACCTGCTCCACGTCGACAAGAGACCGATTTATGCCCCTAACTTTACCACACCCTCAAGTATTAACCAAGTGGTCGTACAGTGAGGAAACATGAGGCATCCCGATTTTCAACAAGCGCGGTGGCATACATCTGCCTATGAAAAAGAAGGTTCGGCGCAGCCGAACCTTCTTTTTCATCCTTTTAGGACTTCCCTCTAATCGGAAGCTTATCGTCGTTTGATGTTATGATAGAAACAAAGAAGAACGGAACCTTTGATGATTTCCTCGCAAACAAGCTTCGGCCAATGGCTAAAACAGCGGCGCAAGATGCTCGACCTGACCCAGAAGGGGCTGGCGGAGTGCGTCGGTTGCTCGGCCAAGACGATCGAGAAAATAGAGGCGGGCGAGCGCCGTCCCTCGCGGCAGATAGGTGAACTGCTCCTGCGCTGCCTTCAGGTGCCAGATGAGGAGTGGCCCGATTTACTCTTGCAGGCGCGAACCGATTCCGCCGCAGACGGCAGGCCAGCCTCAACCCCATCTATACATACCATAGCTCGCCCCTCCACCGCGCCCAACAACCTGCCCGCACCTCTCACTTCCTTTATCGGGCGCAGCGGCGTGCTGGACGAAATACGCGCGCTGCTGCGAAATCCGAGCGTGCGGTTGGTCACGCTGACCGGCCCGCCAGGTATAGGCAAGACGCGCTTGAGTCTCCAGCTAGCCTCGTCATCCCTGGCCGATTTTGCGGATGGTGTCTTCTTCGTTCCCCTGTCGGCTGTGCGAGATACGGGCCTGGTCGTCTCGTCAATCGCTGTGGAGTTGGGAGTGCGTGAGAGCGGTGGCCGCACCTTAGTAGAAGCGCTGAAGGCTTACCTGAAGGAGAAAGAGATGCTGCTGGTGCTCGACAACTTTGAGCAGGTTGTCGAAGCCGCGCCCCTCGTAACCGAGCTTCTCTCCGCCGCTCCTAGGCTGAAAGTGCTCGTCACCAGCCGCGAAGCCCTCCACCTTTACGGTGAGCATAACTATGCTGTCCCGCCGCTCGAAGTACCGGGCACTGACTTCACATCTCCTGGCGAGTTCGAACGGCCTTCACTCCAATTCGCCCTTGAGTATGAAGCCGTGCGCCTCTTTGTCGAGCGTGCGACCGCCGCGAAGCATAGCTTCACTGTCTCAGAACAGAGCGTTCCGGCGGTGGTAGAGATATGCAGAGAGCTTGATGGCCTCCCCCTGGCTATCGAGCTGGCGGCGGTACGTGTGACGCACTTCTCCGTACAGGAGATGCTCTCCAGGTTGAAGCCCAGATTGGAACTGCTTGTCGCTGGCCCGCGTGACCTGCCCGCACGCCAGAGGACGCTGCGGGGAGCTATCGAGTGGAGCCATGACCTGCTCAGCGAAGAGGAGAAAAGAGTCTTCAAGAGGCTCTCCGTATTTGTGGGCGGCTTCACCCTTGAAGGTGTCTCAGCCATAAATGACGGCACCATCGGGCAGGGAGATAATGCGAGCGCCGAGCTAATATCGTTGTGCAACAAGAGTCTCGTACGGCAGGAAAGTGATTCTACCATGAGAGAGCGCTTCCGCATGCTTGAGACTGTCCGCGAATATGCCTCGGAGCTACTAGCAGAGAGCGGCGAGACTGAGGCCGTTCAGGAACATCACGCGCGCTTCTATCTCAATCTGGCCGAGGCAGCCGAGCCGCTGTTGGCCGGACCTGATCAGGCCAGTTGGCTGGACCGGCTGTCTCAGGAGCACGGCAATTTGCGGGCGGCCCTGAACGTGCTCCTCCTGAAAGATGCGGAGGCAGCCCTACGCCTGGGCAGCGCACTTACTATGTTCTGGTACAGGCGTGGGCACCTGAGCGAGGGGCGATATTACCTGGTTTCAGCCCTGGAGCGCGGAGCATCCGCATCGGTGGCTATTCGCGGCAAAGCTTTGAATGGCGCGGGTACTCTCGCCTATGCCCAGGGCGATTACGACGAAGCAAAGTCCCTCTATACTGAGAGCCTGGCGGCTCACCGGGCAGTCGGGGACCAGAAAGCTATCGCGAGGGCGCTCAATAACCTGGGCCTCATCGCCAGCAACCAGGGTGATTATGCTGCGGCCCGCTCTCTGTATGGTAATAGCCTGGAAATCTGGCACGACCTGGGTGACAGGGCAGGGACCGCTCTCTCGCTAAACAATATGATGGCTGTAGACCTCGCGCAGGGGGACTACGAGGCGGCTAGAGCTAGCGCTGAAAAGAGTGTTGATTTGCGGAGGGAGATGGGCGACAAGGCCGGACTTGCTTCCTCGCTCGGCAACCTGGCTATTGTGCTCTTCGCTCTCGGAGAGGATAGGAGCGCTTCTACCCTCCAGCAAGAGAGTCTGGTAATACGCAGAGAGATCGGAGACAGGCATGGCATCGCTAACTCTCTATTGAACCTGGGCGAATTGGCGCGCTACCGGGGCGATGCTGCTGAAGCCGAGCGTTTATCTCATGACTGTCTGAGCATTTGCCGTGAGCTTGGCGACAAGCCCGGCATCTGTAATGCATTGGTCAACCTGGGCCACCTGGCGCACAAGCGCGGCGATCTAAACAAGGCTGAAGATTATTTCCGTGAAAGCGTGGAAACATTGCAAGAGGCAGGCGACAGGCGGACCATGGCCCTGAGCCTCGTAGGTATGGCAGCGGTCGCAGGCTCTACGGGTCAGTTGGCGAGGGCAGCAACCCTACTAGGCGCTGCGAACGCTCTGCTCGAAGAAATCGGGTCGCAAATGTACCCGCACGAGCGTCACGATTACGAGACCACCTTAGCAGATGTACAATCTCAACTCAGAGGCACAGATTGGCAACATGCATGGCAGCATGGCAAAGAGATGGGCTTTGCCAATGTCAGCCGTTTTGCTCTAGACCCGTAGAAAGCTGCTAAATCATTCTATGAACATCCAATACTTTCTCAGATGGGAAGATGGAAGTTTCGCTGGACGAAGCAGATCTTCCCCTGTCATTCCGAACGCAGTGAGGAATCTCCGAGCTTGGATGTGTGGATAGATTTCTATATTCCTCACTGCGTTCGGAATGACACCCCTTACAGATTACAGCCCAGGACATATCCCTTATCTTCCATCAGGCGTTTCACAGTTGGGGTAGAAGGTGTTAGCTACTATCTTGGAAGCCTGCCCCCTGGTCACATCGTTAAAAGGTCGGAAATAGGGCCTGCTCTCCTCGTCACATGGCTCGCTCTCCCCGCCGCATGGATACCCACTCATCACTCCCAGTTGGGTTAGACGCATGATCCATACGTAGAAGGTGTGGTCCTCCTGTACATCATTGTAGAACAGACCTGTGGGGTCTCCACCTAGCCCAGCTGCATTGGAGACAATCTTGGCTAGCTGCCCTCTAGTGGCACTGGCGTTTGGTCTGAAGTATGGGCGGTTATCAGGAGGCTCACAAGTCTCTTCAGGCACTAACCCACAAGGGTATCCTCCCATGTGTCCTCTCATCGACAGCCTGTTTATCCAGGCATAGAATGGACTGGCAGGAGGCACGTCCTCGTACAACTGGGGACCTGGGTCTTCCGAGAAGCCGGCAGCATTACTGACCATCTTGGCTATCTGCCCCCTCGTTATGTCGTTACCTGGTTGAAAGGTGCCATCAGTGTAGCCGGAGATAATGCCTCTGCACGCAAGGCACCTAATGAATGCATAGAAGGTATTGTCTACATCCACGTCGCTGAAGGCAATCGTGCATTGCGTAGGAGTGGAAGAAGCTCCTGTTGTCGCAGTCGGCTGAACAGCAGTGCCTGTGAGTGCAGGCGATGCACCGGGTGTCACCGTGCCGGTAATCTGAGTAGAGATTGGCGTAGAAGTCTGGGTAGCGACGCTCGACGTAGGGGTGCTTGTGACGGCTGGCGTTACAGTAGAAGTCAAGCACCCCGGTAAGCTGAAAGAGACCTGCAACCCGGATGTGATGCCCCCCGTCATGCACTCGTATTGAGTGTAAAGACTCCCGAGGTCCCGCTGCACGCCCACTACGCTGCCCGCGCCTGCTTCATCTACCTGGCCGTAAACCAGGTCGAATCTCTTCTGTCCCTCATACAGCCGGACCTCAAAATTGACGTGGCCGCTGCCGTCAGAGAAGTCAGCCCTCCACTCGATGTTGAAGATGCGATTCGGCGCGCTGCCACTGATAGATGTGTATACTCCACAACCTGTCTCGCAGATAAAGCCGGTGTCAAGGTCATCTTCAAGAGCAAAGATCGCATACGAGTAGCGGTCATCCGGCAGGCAGACAAATGTGAAGGGTGCGATATTGCTCACAAATTGCAGGGTGCCATTAGACGCGACCCTGGCCCTTGTATACGTCTGGTCGTAAAAAGAATAGGCAAATGGGAAGTTCACGAGGGTCGTGCAGTCTACGCAGTGGTTCAAGGTATCAACTGTGCCGGGGACGATGGTCGCGCCCGATGTGACAGTGAATGTATAGTTGCCTGTTGCGCAAGCGGTGGGTGTGGCCGTCGGTGGCGTTCCCGTGATAGTAGGGGTCGGCGTTACAACTCCGCTGGTGCCATTCAAGCGGAACAGCTGGTCGGGCGCGTCCTCATTCCCACCGCAATTGGTCCCCTTGATGTCCCAGTCTGTGCAGCCGGTCTCGAAGCCGTCACCCGGATTGCGCCAGGCCGCCGGACTGTTCGACTGCACCGTCCGGTCCGCCCATAGCCACTGGCCGTTCGTCTCGTACTCCATGTTGACCTGCACAGACACCCAGTAGTGCCCGGGCGGGAGCGTCACCGGGTCCAGAGGTATGGTGAACGACCCCTGGGTTGGACCTCCACTGAACGGCCTTGCCGTCTCGGTGATAACGGGTGTGCCGGGAAGCGAATTGTCATCCTGGTAGAAGTAGACGTTGATCGATTGGGGCGGGCCGGCACCTTCAGCATTGTAATACCCTGCCACATCTACCTGGTTCACCGACCAACTCTGGTTAGCAGGCACGATGAAGTCGTCGGCCAGTTGGTTGTCAAGCTCCTCGAAGCCCGCGCCAAATATCTGCGAGGATGTGGCGCTGCCGAACGGGTCGGCGTTATCGTACTGGTCGTAGAGCACCACGGCAGGACTCGACGGCACGTACCACGACGTGGGTTCGCCACCTCGCGTGGTCATGTGCGGCTTGCCCGGCTCGCGAGGCTGCTGCACAGGTGCTTCAGCGCTCGCACGATTGCCTGTCTCAATAGTGATGCTCGTAGCAATAAGAGCGAACGCGCCCACCATGACGCCTATCCATCGTAAATATCTCACTCTTTACTCCCTCCTCTTTTGGAATGATAAGGGATAGAGGATAAATCGCACTTCATCTCTTATCATTCCCAAGAAGCTATTTACGGAAAGTATTCCGAAATTGATAACCTGAAATTACGAAGCATCCTTTTCCATGTCATTCCGAACGAAGTGAGGAATCTCCGAGCTTGCCAGGTGGAGAGATTTCTAGAACCAATGGTGCTAGTTCACAAGGAGAATTGAGCAATAGAAAGATGAGTTCTACCATCTTGATCAGGTTGCAAGCCATGCCAGCT
>DATEOC010000067.1:0-11224 GCA_035274425.1 Chloroflexia bacterium | reverse complement strand
TTATTCCCCACTTCAGGGTAGGTCAACTACGTGTTACTCACCCGTCCGCCACTATCACTCCGAAGAGTGACCGTTCGACTTGCATGTGTTAAGCACGCCGCCAGCGTTTGTCCTGAGCCAGGATCAAACTCTCCAAACTGAGATTGCGAGAGCTTTCTCTGCCCTCACTATCGTTCGAAGGAACTGACTGTTTCCTCTTTCTGTCTTTCTTTCCACTCTTCAGTTGTTAAGGTTCTTTTCGCGGGCCGTTTCCGACGCGCAAAATAGATTATAGCAAACTCTCACGGCTGTTGTCAAGGAATTCAGGCACCTTTTGGGACCATTTTTCCTCTTTCTTTCCCATTCGAGCAAACAAAAACCGGCACTATGCGCCGGCGCGGAGAAGCAGACCTATAACCAGCAGGTTACGTTGTGCCCTTATCTCCGCAATTTGCGCTCCTGAGTGTTCGATTATTAATCCATTGCCTCTCGGCTCTGGTATTATACTGGAAGAGATTCGGCGCTGTCAAGCAAACTGGCCTCTATTTTCACCGCAGAGGCGCAGAGTTCGCAGAGGTTCTATAGAAATCAGAAGCTAGAAATTAGAATTCACGCAATACAGGTTACTCTATCATCTTTCGTTTTTCGTCTTTCGTCTTTCGTCTTTCGTCTTTCGTCTATTATCGCACACAAATGGGGGTAAGCAATTGAGCCAGACCTTTAAGCCCGCTCCGCCGGGCGCGGTGGCGATTATATGGACCCTGGGATTCATTGGGGGTTTCGCCTTCTTTGCGGTGCGCATCGTGCTTGCCGCTTCAGCGGGCGTGTCGCCAGACCTGTATGATGTGGGCGGCGCGTTCATCCTTCTAATCTGCATCATTTATGGGTGGGCACGCTCCGCCAAGAGCTACAGGGTGAGTGAAGGTGAGCTTAATATAGATCGAGCGGCGATGAAGGGCGTGAGCGTGCCCCTGGAGATGGTGAAGTCGGCAGAGTCCAAACCGGATATTGGAAGCTTCTTCAATATGAGTATGCTCAGTTCAGGCGGCCTGTTTGGTTGGGGAGGCAGGGCCAATGTCCGCAAGCCTATGGACATAAACTCGATGGTAGCTTACGTGTACGGCGCTAACCCGAAGAACTCCGTGCTCTTCTCCATCGAGGGGGGCAAGAATATAATCGTTACCCCTGCCGACCCACAAGGCTTCCTGGCCGCGATACGCAAAGCAAGCGTCCGGCCACCAACTGCACCCGCCACCAACCCTCCAAAGAAGAAGCGCAAGCACTGATGAATGGCATCAGCGAAGGCCCGGCAGGAGTGACCATTAAAGTATATGTAGCTCCACGCTCATCCACCAATAGCGTGACTGGAGTGCACGAGGGCGAGATAAAGGTGGCTCTGACCGCTCCACCTGTGGACGGTGCTGCAAACAAGGCCCTGCTGGAGTTCATGGCTAAGATGCTGAGCGTGCCGAAGAGCGCCGTGAGCCTTATTTCAGGCGAGACTTCGCGCCATAAGCTTGTCAGGGTTATGGGAGTGAGCGCAGCTGAAGCCTTTGAGAAGCTTGCGGCCGAAAGCTAAAACTCGGCCTCGATAGTGTAATACTCCTGGCGACCGGAGACAATAAGCTCCTCTATTTCACCGGGGAATAAAAGTCAATGCCACAGTTACATGCGTCGCTGCCATATCCAGGGTCAAGGTCGAAACTGTTACCTGATACTCGGGGCTAGAGGAAGATTCTTCGCAGCAATAGAAGTACAAGTCTCCAGGCATCGCTTCTGGTTCCTTTGGCAACAACCAACCTTCTTTCGGCAGCATTTCGCTGTAAAACGACAGTACGGAGGTCGGAGGATCGCCCGTCGTGAAGTAAATGAACCTGGATCCACCTCCTGATGTTGCGCCATCACCCCGAACATGCATACCTTGAGCGCCAGGATAGTTAGGAACCCTGTGCTCATTGAACGGAGCCTGGTCGCCTACTGTAACATAATTATCTACTTCATTCTTGGCACAAGCATTCAGTGTGATTATGAAGACCATGCAAATAAGCAAATAGAGCAAGCTACGTTTCATAAACTTATCTATCTGGCTGATAGTTAGGCTTTTCCAGGTTATTGTATGAGCAAGTTCAGTACAAAACCGGTAACGATCCCATAGATCAAAGTAACGACAGTTCCCGCGCAGAATAGAGCCAAAGCACCTGACCATAGAGTAGGAATATCGGTAGGTCCTGATAGTAAGAGTGCAACAGGTATCCCGGCAGCAACTCCCAGACTCCAGGCGACAAGGCTGCCCGGTATCCACCATAACGCTGGCCGGATGTGCCTTCGTAACAGTAACCATTGCCAGCCAGCTAGAATGGACAGCATTGATAAGACGATCAATAGATAAAGGAAAAGGCCCACGAAACCCCATTGAGAAGGATTACCTCTTTCCAGATTTACACCAATGTTGTATAGCGTTTGGCCGATGACGCCGATACCTAAGGAGCCGCCCGCCATAGTAATAAGCGGCCAATCGCCAGAATAGAGAGGTCTCCCCGCTCGAAAACTATACCAATTCAAGACACGAGCTTGTGCTGCTCCGATTGAAAACCCCACCAATAGTCCCGCGAAAAGCGCACCAATGCCAAGCGAAGCCCAGGCGGCTACAGCAGTTACCACCCAGCCTACTGCCCCGCTGATAGAAGTGGCAACCAACCAGCGCACCCAAAGGCTCCAACTTAAGTGAGCCTGCTCCATAATAGTTCCGGGATTCACATCTCCAACTATCATCCGTACTAAACTAGCAGTCTGCTCTCGCGCATCTCCTTCAGCGTCTCGTAAAATGCGGTCGCAGTCAGCGCAACATCTTCACCAGTATGTGCCGTCGCCATGATACCGGCGTAGCCTGACATCAGGTCTACCCCCCGGCGCATCATACCGCGCTGCATAGCTGCTTTCACGTCGGGTGCATTTCCTTGCCGCAACGTAAGAATGTCTACGCACCCCGGCACCAGCGTGCCATTGGAGTTCACGCTAGCGCCCTTGCCGAGCAGAACGTGGAATATCGGACCGTCACCATAAACACAGCTACCTTCTATCCCTAACTGCGAAATTGCTTTGTTCATTTCAGCGACTAACTTATACCCCAATTGCGAAATATACTCCTGGGCGTCACCAGTGGATGCGATATTTAGCATGGCTATGCCTGCCGCGGCGCTCAGTGGATTCGCGTTGAATGTTCCAGGATGGTTGATGCGCTTATAGCGATTCCAATTTGGGTCGCCAGGGTGGAACTCAAGAGCGGACATCGCCTCTGCTTTGCCCACCACCGCGCCACCGGGCAGTCCACCCGCCACTATTTTGGCAAGGGCAGTCAGGTCCGGCGTGACGCCCACCATCTGCTGCACCCCGCCAGGCGTGTAGCGGAAACCCGTGACTATCTCGTCAAACACGAGGAGCGCGCCGTAACGATGCACTATATCGCGCAGGCCAGCAAGGAAACCTTCGGGCAGGGGTATGGTGCCGTAGGACGCGCCCGTAGGCTCAAGTATAGCGCACGCGATGTCGTCCGGGTTCTCGGAGAAGATGCGCTCTACTTCCACCAGGTCATTTGGCGCGACGATCACGCTCTCCAGTACAGACTGCGAAACGCCGACCGACGAAGGGACGTTGAAGGGTGCGTGGAACCCGGCGGTCATCGCGTCGGACCAACCATGGAAGTGCCCCTCGAACTTGAGGAACTTCTGCCGTCCGGTGCAGGCGCGAGCGAGACGTACCGCCATCATTGTGGCTTCCGTGCCGGAGCCTGTGAACTTCACGCGCTCAGCGGAGGGGACGAGTCGCTGGATAAGCTCACCCCACTCCACCTCAAGAGGGTGAGAGCCGCCATAATGCGTGCCCCGCATTATCTGCTGCTGGACCGCATCTACAATAGCCGGGTGGCCGTGTCCGAGCAGGAGCGCGCCGTGCCCCATCCAGTAATCTATATACTCGTGGCCTTCAACGTCCCACTTGCGTGAGCCTTGTGCACGCTCGATATAGATAGGCTCAATCTCACCAAAGTAGCGATTGTCATGCGTCACGCCGCTTGGAAAGACTTTCAAGGCACGCTCGTATAGGGCGTGGGAGTTCAGGTTCGAAGTAGCTGCCGCTTCTTGTTCAGTGTACTGGCTCATAAAATTGCAAGACCTATTAGTAGGAATTACCTAAATGCTCTATAATTCAGACAAGTGAGGAGAGCAAAGATATGATGAAGGCAACCGAACACCTTTATATAGTTACTAATGACCAGATTCTGAGCGGCGAGCCAATCATCAAAGGGACTCGAACCCCGGTTCGCGCTATTGTAGGGCTATGGAGACAGGGGATTAGTCCAGAGGAGATACCCAGACATCTACCTCATCTGACCCTGGCACAAGTTTTCGACGCTCTGAGTTATTATAGCGATCATCAGGCTGAAATCAATACTCACATCGAGCGTAATCGCATCCCTGAAGAGCTTATTCATCCTTTACTTAAAGGTCGTGGATAGTATCTTCATCCGGCTCTATCTCGATGAAGATGTGAGTGTATTGGTAGCAGAGTTGCTGCGTATTCGCGGCTTCGATGCAGTAACAGCACGAGATGCGGGTCAACTGGAGAAGAGCGACGAAGAGCAGTTAGCTCATGCCGTAAATCAATCCAGAGCCCTGCTTACGCACAACCGAGTCGACTTCGAGGCACTTGCTCTCCACTATTTTGAGAAGGGGCAACCGCACTTCGGCATTATTATAGCAGTACAGCGTCCAGAACACGATCTTGTCGAGCGGCTATTGTTCATTCTCAACAACGTAGCTTCAGACGAGGCGCAGAACGAACTGATTTATATTTAGAACTCCTAACAAAACCTGTGATGGCTCTGTAGGGGCGGTTCGCGAGCCGCCCTAGTTGAGCAGACATTGTCCCCATCAGGGCGGTTCGCGAACCACCCCTACAGAGGTTTTGTTAGCACTTCTTAGTGCGCAACGACGGACAATGAGTGACCGCAGGGTATCCCTCTAGCGGACTATCTCTTGAAAAGCCTGACGAGTCCCCGCAGGAACGTCAATCCAATCAGCGCTCCGCCACCAAAGAGCGCGTATCCCCTCCACGTCGGGGGCCGTTCGACTACCACACCGCTTGGTGG
The DNA here is from genome assembly GCA_035274425.1 of Chloroflexia bacterium. Lineage (GTDB taxonomy): Bacteria > Chloroflexota > Chloroflexia > QHBQ01 > JADMIH01 > JADMIH01. The sequence continues at coordinate 6,099 of DATEOC010000067.1, read as the reverse complement.
CACGTAGCTCTTCATGCGCCACCACAAGCGCACCATCTCCCAGAAGGCCCGAAGCACCACCTTGACACTAGCACCGGACTGCTCGCCCGCCACGCGTGGATAATGGTTTACACCCACCTGGGTGAGGTTGCACCCCTGAACTTTGGCCTTCGCCAGTATCTCGGTATTGATGAGCGCGCCGGGCGACTCAAGGTTTATGCCCCGTAGCACCTCGGCACGCATTATCTTGAAGGCACAGTCTATGTCCCGGACTTGTATGTCGAAGAGTATCTTCACCGCTGTACCGAATATCTTGGCATTGAGCAAGCGGTGGGCGGGGTCATTGCGCTTGATGCGGTAGCCGGCGACTATGTCGTAATCCTCGGTGTAGGGAGTGAGGAGATGTATATCATTGATGTCGAACTGGCGATCCGAGTCCATGAACATGACGAAGTCGCCTGTGGTTGCGTTGAAGCCGCTGGTCAGCGCCGCACCGTAGCCCCGGTTCACAGGGTGGTTCACCACGCGAACGTGGCTATTCTCGCGTTCCAACTCTTGAGCGATCTCAAGCGTGCGGTCCTTCGACCCGTCATTGACCACGACAATCTCGTAGTCGGTGAAGGCCCTAGGGAGTACCTGGGCGGCTTCCTCTACCACCGTGCGAATGTTAGGCTCCTCATTATGGGCAGGCAGCACCAGGGAAATCTTCCCCTGTACTCTGTTGCCTTGCACACCGACAGGTGACTGCGGCTCCGTCTCAATTCGCTCTAAGGTCTGCGCCAAAAGATGCCTCCCAGTGAAACGTCATGCATGATGCATGCGACCAATCTATACAACTATTATGCCAGGCTCTCCGAAGAAGCGCCATAATATGGCATACAACAAGATAGTTTATCGTAAGGTCTGGGGAGCGTCAAGGACGAAGGAATAAAAACACAGAGACGCAGAGAGCACAAAGGTAACGCAGAGATTATTTTTGGTTACCTTTGTCCTTTAATAATCTCTGTGCGTCCTCTGCGTCTCTGTGTCTTTATGTTTATTCCGTCGTCTGTCGTCCGTCGTCCGTCGTCTGTCGTCCGTCGTCTGTCGTCTGTCGTCTGTCGTCTAGGAAGGCACATACTTCGACCATAGCTCTCTAGTCAGCAGCTCTGCGTCTGCCTCGATACCGTAGCGGAAGAAGTAATCACACACGCGCTTTATGTCTCGCGTCAGGAGAGCGTAGGCATTCGGGTTGACGAAGGGAACTACCGCCTGCGGGAAATCTATGATCGTGGCGGCACCCTCCCAATAGAGGATGTTGTGTGCCGACAGGTCGCCGTGTACCAGATTGTTGGCGAACATCAGATCGATGTTCCACATCAGACGGTCGAACAGGGGACGTGCTTCATTTCGTGACAGTCTGACGTTGATTAGCGCGTCGCCGGCTCTTTCTCTATCCCCCACGTACCCCATCAGTATGGCATTCTCGCTATGGATAAGAGGTCTAGGCACGTCAGCTCCGGCGGCGTGGAGTCGCTTCAGCGCCTCAAACTCGTTGGTCAGCCAGGTGACATGGCGTAATTGCTGCCCAAAGCTCGTTTTCTTCGCCATGGCGACCTTGATACGCCTGCCGCGCATCTCCTTACCTTCGTCATCGAGCAGCTCGCGCCCCTCGCGATAGAGGGAGTCGTTCTTGAGGCTGCGGAACATACGCTCGTGGTATACCTTCCCAGCGAGGAGGTCCACACCGGTGCGCGGGTCTGCGGCGCAACAGTAGACGGTTGCCTCTTTCCCACTCTTCACCCGACGCAGCACATCTGTGATCAAGTGCTCTTCATAGAAGCGGCCGAGATAGGTGAATATCCACTCACTCTCGTGCTTGGATACGTGGTTCTTGGCGGTGGATAGCCCGCCGAAGGTGGGGCTAAAGCTGCTCTTGGCCCTGTTTTCCTCCACGAGGGAGTAGAAGGTCTCTTTGCGGCCCGGTTTCGGCTTAGGCTCACGCTTTGCGGCTCCAGGAGAAGGCCGTTCCAGGATTGCCCGCTCCACCATTTGCGCTATCATTCCAGAGCGTGTTTGCTTCGGCTTGCGCGGCACTTTGGCACGCGCAGGGGGTGTCCAGACATCCGATAATTCGATCTCGTCAAAGTCCTCGAAATCATCCGAGTAATTCTTCATTGGTAGGTTTGCTCCTTGGTGATGGTCATATACGTACAACAGAAAAGCCGTAGACTAACATAGTCCACGGCTCAAACGTCCTCCCTCCATGCGTGGAGAGAATGCAAACAAAAAGCCGTGGGCGCAAGAGAAGCGCCCACGGCAGGTTTTGCGGTATTACAACCTACAAACCTACCTGCGAACAGGCACGCTTCTCTGGCAGTCCATAGTGGACACACTGGGGGTGACAAGTATGCACTTTGCCATCATGCCTGCTCCTTTCACTGAAGTAATATTGCAAACCTAATATATCAGCCGGCCACCCGCCTGTCAATAGGTCTAGAGGAGTACGTTAGGCATATCCATACCTACATGCGAAACTCTCCAGGCCCGGCGAGAGAGCGCGTAACGACGGCATCGAACCAGTGGCGGCCTGTGGAGGACGCGCCCTCCTCGTGCAACTGGCAGTAGTTGGCGTAACGCAACCAGTCCAGCTTGCCTGCCTCGACTGCATCGTGGATAGCGCAACCCGGCTCCTCTCGGTGGCTACAATCGCGGTAACGGCAGGCTCCCAAATATGGACGAAACTCCCGGAAGCAGGAGTCGAGCCGACCGGGAGCGACAGCGCCCAGGGCCAACGCGCGGATGCCCGCCGTATCTGCCAGGAAGCCACCACGAGGCCCGGCCAGAGGGATGAGGCGAGTGCTGCTGGTTGTGTGTCGCCCTTTACCTGTAGCATCGCTGATGTGTCCGACGCGCAGAGCCAGACCGGGGTCGAGGGCGTTGAGCAGACTCGACTTACCTACGCCTGAGGGGCCAAGCAATGCCGAGGTACGCCCCGCCAGGCGGTCCCGCAGCTCGTCCAGTCCGGCGGACGTCGCGACCGAGGTGCGCACTATTGGGTAACCAAGCGTGCTATAGACCGCGAAGCGCGCGGCCAGGGCCGGGTCGAGGCCGAGGTCTATCTTATTCAGGCAGACGAAGCATTCCAGGTCTTGTGCTTCAGCCAGTACGATGAAGCGGTCTAGCACCCCCAGGTGGGGCACCGGATCGCGGGTGGCGAGCACAACGACAAGCTGGTCGATGCCTGCGACCGAGGTGAGCCGGCCATGAGCGCGGTCAGCATTGGCGTCGTCACGGGTGATCGAGGCGGCGCTGCGGGCGAGAATCTCTTCGATCGCACCGATGCCCGCCCCGGTTGGGAGGAGGCGCACGCGATCACCGACGGCGAGCGGGTCATGGCGCTTGACACTTGCGCGACGCGCTTTCTGGCGCAGGTTCAGGCTATCGGGGTAAAACAGCTCCTTACGCAGCCTGCCGCGCAGGCTACAAAGCAAGTCGCCGGAATCGGTCGCAACGCGATACAGGCCCCGGCTGCCGTCCATCACGGTGCCCTCAATGAAGTCGGCCGGCAAGGCGCTTACATTTGGTTTTCTCTTCTCGAAGGAAAGTTGCTGTGTTTTAGGCATGGTGTGGCTCCTGTGGTCGTGACATTTCTCAGCATCTGGGTAAAGAAAAACTGGCCGAGCTATACTCGCCAGTTGCATGCAGCAAAACGCGACCGGAGCCGTCGCCGTGAGGTCTACAAGAGGGTGTTGTGGCGGCGGGCCAGGTGACAATGAGCTTCGTGCAGCATGATTACGGTAGTTTCCATCTGACCCCCTTTCAAGAATATGGGTGGACGCCTCCCAGTCGGGAAGGCGTAGCGCCAGTATAAGGCGGGCGGCAAAGCCTGTCAATACGCCGGAAGTCGGACTTAGACTTGTACTTTGGACTCACGCATCACCGACCATGTCCTCCCCGATTGCCCCCTGCACCCAGTTGATGCCAAGCAGATCGTCACCCGACATAGCGATTGCTACCAGGTCTATCCGCCAGTGAGTTGTAGTTGGGTCGAGGTTGTTAGCAGCCATGTAGGAAAAAGCGGCGGCGGCCATGCTGGTAGCCTTTCGCCTGGAGATAGACTCCTCGGCAAGCCCATCACGCCCATGCCTGGTGCGGACCTCTACGAACGCAAGCACAGGCTGAGTGCTCCTCTCATCGAGGTAGCCACTATCCATCTCACGAAATGCAAAACGCCCTGGCGGGCATCGTGCTATTATGTCAACTTCTCCAGGGTGCGCCTGCCAGTTGCGAGCCAGGATAATACAGCCCCGACTTGCCAGGTACCTGGTAGCAGCCTCTTCCCCGGCACGTCCCGTCGTTATCTTGTCCTCATCACCTGGCATAGCAGCTACCCCGAATATTCCCCGCAGAGATGCAGAGGCTCTTGGGAATTACGAATTACACACTAATCCCACGTATCACGTATCACGTATCACGTATCACGTATCACGTATCACGTTTCACCCATCATCGCCCCAATGGGTGCGAAGCAGCGCCTGTGGATGGGGGAGACTCCCAACCGCAACAGGGCCTCTACGTGCAGGTGGGTGCCATAACCCTTATGCTGGGAGAAGTCGTAGCCGGGGTATTCGGCATCCAGCGCCTCCATCATGTGGTCACGTGTCACTTTCGCGACAACGGAGGCGGCGGCTATCGTCATGCAGGTGGCGTCTCCCTTTATGATGGGACGCTGCGGGATGGGCATTGAATGTATTTTGAAGGCGTCGACGAGGAGGAAATCAGGCCAGATGCCCAGGTCGCGCACCGCACGCGCCATGGCAAGCCTGTTGGCAGGCCCAACTCCTATCACGTCAATAAGAGCAGATGAGACTACACCTACCCCAACCGCGCATGCCGTCGCCTGCACTGCTTCCAATAGCTTCTCGCGCACTACATGGGAGAGCATTTTGCTGTCGCGGAGCATGGATAGCTCAGCGGCAAATGCATCTACAGGTGCCATAGCTGCGAGCATATCGGGATGGGGGAAGATTACAGCGGCAGAGACGAGAGGTCCCGCCCATGCCCCGCGCCCCGCCTCGTCAACACCAGCTATTAAGGAAATGCCTCGGGAGTGCAACTCAAGCTCGTGGTCCCAGGTAGGGACCAACGTTCGGGGGTCGGCAGTAGAGGACGATTCGGTGCCTGGGAGTACGTTAGCTTCCGGCGAGGTGGCTCTCATGGGGCCATTTTAGCAGATTTCGACTTCAGGGGTAGAGGAAAAGGTAGATGCAAAAAGAAAACCACCGCGATTGCTAGATGCAACCAACGGTGGTTCGGTAAGAGTGATACGACTTAGAGCAAGAGAGATTATCGCGCCTTGGAATCTTCCTCGTCGGTTTCATCCTGATCCTCGTTCTCTACATCCTCTTCTACTTCTTCGATCTCTTCGACATCCTCATCCTCGATCGCTTCCATATCCTCTTCGTCTTCTACGTCTTCAGGCTCTTCCAGCTCCTCAACGGGCATAACTGCCGCTTGCGTAGCACCTTTAGTAGCGTCTACGCCCGGGCGATAGCGGCGCTCCTTGATGCGCGCAGCCTTACCGGTTAGCCCTCGCAAATAGTAGAGCTGGGCGCGGCGGACGACGCCACGGCGCACGACCTCGATCTTCTCGACGCGAGGCGAATTCAGCAGGAAGGTACGCTCGACGCCGATACCATGGGAGGCGATGCGGCGTACGGTAAAGCTCGCGTTGATGCCACCCCCACGCTTGCGCATCACGACACCCTCGAACACCTGGGTGCGCTCGCGGTTCCCTTCAACTACCTTTACACTAACGCGGACGGTGTCTCCGACGCCGAACTCCGGCACCGAGCTTTTCAGCATGGAGGCTGTCACAGCCGTAATCGCCTGGGTAGGTTTCATTGCTAACTTTTCTCCTAAGATTTATTGCTCCCTGATTTTAGGCACGAAGGTAATTATAACACAACTATAGGCCAAGCGCAACGATTTTGTGAATGGGGAGTGACTAAAAGAGAAGACACAGATTATTCTTGAGACGAGGATTAGCAAAGATAGCACGCTGGCGACGGTTGTAGTGCCAAACGAACAAGCGTAACGTCCGCCGTAGCGCCACGATGCACCGGGAGAAACATCGGC
>DATEOC010000066.1:0-5296 GCA_035274425.1 Chloroflexia bacterium | reverse complement strand
CGGCTACGCCGACCATTTTCCCGCTTCTTAGATTCTTGAATTGTTGTGCTCGAATTGTTCCAACAATCCGTTCTGCGGGGTCAGTCGTAGACCATACAGGCAATTGATTCTGGCCAGCGCGAGATGCAATCACAGACAAGGAGGTGATCGCCGCCAGGCTACAACCTGAGCATCAATGACAACTTTCGAAAGCCAGGACCGCGACAAGCTGGAAGATTTGGGCTGAGGCTACCGAGGGAGGAAACGATACACGGGACGAAAGACGAAAGACGAATGGGATTGTCAATCGGTTTTGTTGTGAGTTCCAAATAGCCCAATAGGCACCAGCTTGTGACATGTTGGACAACCAGTACGCTCCACTCGGACGAGGAGGAGCATAAGAGGAGAAATAAAGAGATGAAACTCGGAAGAATAGCAAGCTCGCTGCTTGCAATAATGCTGGTGCTGGGTCTCGCCGCCTTCGGAGCGCGCTCCGGGCAGGTAGGCGCATCCAGCCACCGCGAAGCGCCGATGATAAGTGACGACCCCTCTGCGGATAACACTGACGTATACGCTTTCGTCAGCCCCGACAAGCCGGACACCGTCACCTTCGTCCTCAGCTTCTGGCCCTTTGAAGAGCCGGTGGGCGGCCCGAACTACTTCAAGTTCGACCCCAGCGTGCTCTACGAGCTACACATAGACAACGTGGGTGATGCGAAGCCCCACATCACGTATCAATTCCGCTTCAACACGAAGGTGGGCAATGGCAACACCTTCCTGTACAATACCGGCCCCATCGAGAGCATCGATTCGGCCAACTGGAACGTCAAGCAGTTTTATAGCGTCACCCGCATGGACGATGGCAAGGCCACTGTCCTGGGCGAGAACCTGAAGACCCCGCCCGTAAATATCGGCCCCCCTTCGACCCCCAACTATGAGGCCCTATCGAATGCGGCTATATCTAGCCTGAGCGACGGCAGCATGGTCTTCGCGGGCCAGAGCGATGATCCCTTCTTCGTTGACCTCAACGTCTTCAACCTCCTACAGGTCCGCAAGCTCCCCGGCAACACCGGTGGCGGCGTTGACGGTCTGAAAGGGTACAACGTACAGACAATCGCGCTCCAGGTGCCAATGTCTCGCCTCTCGAAGAGCGGGGCGAAGCCATCCGGCCCTGGTGACGCCAGCGCCGTTATAGGTGTATGGTCAACTACGAGCCGCCAGGCTACCCGCGTCCTGAAGGGCGACGGCACGATGACCGGCAGTGGCGACTTCGTGCAGATCAGCCGCCTCGGCAGCCCGTTGGTGAACGAAGTCGTGGCTCCCCTGGCCGCGAAGGACCTCTTCAACAGCTCCAAGCCGGAGAATGATGCTCAGTTCCTTCCCGCGGTGCTCGACCCTGAGACGGCGAAGCTGCTGAACGCCATCTACAAGGTGCAGGTGCCACCCGCGCCTCGCGATGACCTCGTGGCTATCTTCCTGACCGGCATCCCCGGCGCGACCCAGCCTCCTACGGCTACACTCAAGCCCTCGGAGCAGCTCAGGCTGAACATGGGGGTGCCCCCTTCGGCTCAGCCTAACAGCCTGGGTGTGGTAGCGGGCGACCTGGGTGGCTTCCCGAATGGCCGCCGCCTGGCGGACGACGTGACGGATGTGGCGCTGAAGGCAGTAGCAGGGGCGGCTTACCCCCTCTTCCACCCCGACTTCAAGGCTGACCCGCTGGCTGCCCAACTGGGTGACGGCGTGGACGCGAACGATGCTCCTTTCCGCACTTCATTCCCGTATGTTGCTCTGCCCTGGTCCGGCCTGGAGTCGGTCCCGCATGGCGTGGAAGCACCCATCTGCCCGCCCGCGGAGCCGTGCCCGCCGGCAGGTGGAGGCAATCCTCCAACAAGTGGTGGACAGATGCCGGGTGGCATGCCTACGACAGGCTCAAGCGGTCTGTTCAACATCGACCACCTCGGTGACATCTACGGGTACGTCCTCGGCGGCATAGCCGTCGTTGGCGGCCTGACGCTCCTCGGCGGTTGGGCGATCCGTCGCCGCGCTGACGAGAAGCAGTAGCATTGCGGAATTCGGATTTCGGATTTGGGTAAAGCACTCTAAATCCGAAATCCGAATTCCCAAATCCCAAATCGAAAAGGGGTAACAATGAGCTTTCTAAAGAGTAACTCAACACTGATGCTGGCGGTAGCTCTTCTCTTCACGGGATTGAGCATGGTGTTTGGACCCGCCATGGCACAGCCGAGCGCGCCGCCTCTCGCCGTTCTATCTGACCCTATCGTGATGCTTACCACCGGAGGGTCGGGGTCGAGCGGCTACACCGACAGGCAGATCGTTGCAAACCAGGAGCGTGCGAAGAAGGACCCGGCTGACTATGACGCGCTCTCCCGGCTTGGCCTCGCTTACTTGCAAAAGAGCCGCGAGACTAACGATCCTACCTATTACAGCCAGGCCGAGGCAGCTTTCAAGAGAGCGCTTGAGCTAGAGCCGAAAGACTACAACGCGCTGGCGGGTATCGGCTCGCTCGACCTCTCGCGCCATCGCTTCGATGAGGCGCTGGAGTGGGGTAAGAAGGCCCAGGCTGTGCGCCCGCAGAAACCCTTTGCTTATGGGGTCATGGGTGACGCTTATACAGAGCTTGGACGGTACACGGAAGCGGTTGATACTTTTCAACAAATGGTGGACTTGCGGCCCGACCAGGCATCTTACTCCCGCGTCTCTTATGCGCGCGAATTGCACGGAGACGTGCCCGGCGCTATCGAGGCGATGGAGAAAGCAATCACCGCAGGCAGTCCCGCGGCTGAGAACACTGCGTGGTGTAGAGTGCAACTTGGCAATTTATATTTCAATAGTAACAGGCTAGAAGAGGCTGAGCGCGCCTACAAGCAGACCCTCAATGACTATCCTAACTATTTACATGGCCTTGCCGCCCTGGCGCAGTTAAGATGGGCGGAGGGTAAGATGGACGTGGCCCTGAAGCTGTATTTGCAAGCAGTAAACGATGTGCCTTTGCCTCAATACGTCGCGGCGCTGGGCGACCTGTATGCAAGCATGGGTGATATGGAAAACGCGAAGAAACAGTATGAGCTAACGATGTTTGTTTATAAGACGCAGGAGAATGGCGGGGTAGATGTCGGCATCGAGAAGGCCCTCTTCATGGCCGACCACGACATGGACCTGCCGGAGGCTCTGGCCCTCGCTGAGAAGGCGGCCCAAACGCGACGGGATGTGCATACTCTCGATGCATATGCGTGGGTGCTCTACAAGTCGGGGCGCTACCAGGAGGCGCTGGCGAAGCAGAAAGAGGCTATGCGCCTGGATACACAGAACCCGACATTTTATTACCACCTCGGCATGATATATGACAGGCTGGGCGACGCCCAAAGCGCCCGGACGAACGTCCAGAAGGCTCTCGACCTCAACCCACATTTCAGTATCCTGCACGCCCAGGCAGCTCAGGCGTTTGTGAAGAAGTAAGCTATGAAGAAGAAAGCTTGGCGCATCGCGCCCCTCCTGGCAATTCTCCTCTGTTTGACCTGTCTGGCAGCACCTCCCCAGCAGGCGAGCGCCCACCCGCTCGGCGAGGCTACCATAAGCCAGTACAGCGCGCTCACGGTCGGAGGTGGGCGCGTGGACATCCGCTACGTTGTGGATATGGCCGAGATACCTGCCTTCCAGGAGCTAGGCAGTATACGATCTGACCGCAGCACTGACCTCACAAAGCAAGAACGTGACGCCTACACATCAAGGAAGTCAGCGGAGTTGGTTAAGGGGCTTTCGTTAACAGTAGATAGCGCTCAACTGCCTCTATCGGTCGGCAAAGTGACGATAAGCTTCCCGCCAGGCAACGGTGGATTGTCCACGCTCAGGTTCGAGATGTGTATCTCCGCGAGCCTGGGAGGCAGGCAGAGCGGGTCCCTCCATTACACTGTTCGTAATTTCGAGGGTCGTAAAGGGTGGAACGAGCTAATCGCTCGACCTGCTTCGGGGGTGAAGTTTGATAGCTCGACGGTGCCCGCTGTGGACGCTACCAACGCTCTCACTGTCTACAGGCTTGACGTTACAAGCAGCCCGCCTGAAGTGCATGAGGCATCGCTAACATTCTCCCCTGGTCCAGGCACAAGCGTATCGGAGGAGATGGTAGAAGGTCCATGTGGAACGCTGCAAGCGCCCGACAGTGAAGTGCCTGCCGTGACTTGGGCGCAGCAGCGAAATGACCCCTTCGCTTATCTTCTCAACGAGAAGAATATCCCTATCGTATTCATGCTGGGGATCGCTTTCGCTATGGGAGCGGCCCACGCCATGTCGCCGGGGCACGGCAAGACTGTCGTGGCTGCCTACCTGGTGGGGACGAGGGGCACGGCGCTGCACGCGGGCATCCTCGGTCTCACCGTGACTATCAGCCACACGATTGGCGTCTTCATGCTGGGGATAGTCGTCCTCTCCTTCTCGCAGTACATATTGCCGGAGACTATCTTCCCTATCCTGAGCCTCGTATCCGGGCTGTTGATAACAGCGGTGGGGGTGCTCCTATTCTTCCAGAGGCTTCGCTATTGGAGAAGCACCAGGGTATTGGCGCTTGCAAATGGTCATACACACGCGGCAGGGCATACGCATGACCATGATCACGACCACTCACATGGTCACGAGCACGGGCATGAGCATCACCATCATTCGCATGATGTTGCCCACTCACACAGCCACGACGAGCATGGTCACGATCACGACCATAAACATGACCATTCCCATGATGCTTCGGTTCCGCATAAGCACGGTCTATTCGGCAAGCCGCACACACACCTTCCTGCAGATGGGCAGAAGGTGACGATGGGGAGCCTGCTCACGCTGGGGATAACGGGCGGCATCATCCCTTGCCCGTCGGCGCTCGTGGTCCTGCTCGTAGCGATAAACACTAACCAGGTAGCGCTTGGTCTGATGCTGATTGTGGCGTTTAGCCTGGGGCTGGCTTCCGTGCTGACAGCGCTTGGCCTGGCCGTCGTTTACGGCAAGGGGCTGCTGAGGCGTATCAAGCTAGATGGCGCGAAGCTCCGCACGGGTGCAATACTCGGCAGGTTGCCGATGGCGTCGGCCCTCGCGGTATCGTGCCTGGGCCTGCTCATAGCATTCAGCTCGATCACGACGCGCTAAATCCCATCTGATATACAAGAAACATTAGTCATCCCGAATTTTATATTCGTGCTGTGTCATGCTTACAATCATATCACCGCCCCACCCCAACCCCTCCCCATACGCGTGGGGAGGGGCTTTCAAAAATCATTAAAAGCATGAAAATGGGGCGGCGCAGCCGCCCCATTTT
>DATEOC010000065.1:0-42181 GCA_035274425.1 Chloroflexia bacterium | reverse complement strand
CGGCACGACCTTCAGTGACTACGCGGTGAACGTGCTGGCTTCCACACCGGGAGACATCTACATCGGGTTCACCGACACCTTCAACATGGGAGGGACCAACCCGCCACGCAACTTCCCTGCGCCACAGGACACGACAGCGTCGCAGGTGCGCAGTTGGGTAGCAGCGCAGGACGATGACCGCTCTCCCGACTACGACAACCTCGGTCTCAACGACAACCTGGTGATAATCGACGACTTCTTGCCAGGCAACTGGGCTATCCGCGCCAGTGGTGATACCCAGGTATCCGGTGGTGGCGGTTGTCCTTCCCCTACCGTGGTCGTTGGCACTCCTACTCCTACCGCTTGTGTCGTCACTAGCTGGGTCGACCGCGCACCGCTAACGGAACTGCGTGGACGAGCCGTAGGCGCGACAATGGGCAACGAAATCTACGTCTTCGGCGGCAGACCTGCCGGTACCACCTACACGAACACAATCTACCGATACAACACAAACACCAACACGTGGACGTTGATGACGGAGACGCTACCGGACGACCGTACATCTAACATGGCAGCGGGAGTACTGACCTTCCCAGAGGGAGATCGCATCTTCATCGCGGGAGGCTCAGGACCATCGAGTGCCGTGATAAGCCGGACGCTGGCATACAACCCTTCGGCCGGGACGCTGACACCGAAAGCTAGCTGGCCCGCAGCACCGACACGTATCCCTGGAGGGTGGGCGGTAGCCAATAACAAGTTCTACATCTTCGGTGGCTACAACCCTGCCGTGCCTGAGGTGCTGGCAGATATCTGGGAGTATAACCCGACGACTGACGCCTGGACCGAACTGTCCGCAGACCTGACCCTGGCTCGTGGCTACATAGCGACGGAGCTACTGCCAGACGGCATGATCTACCTGGCAGGTGGATTCGACGACGCGCTGGCGGACACCTCTGCCTTCGACATCTTCAATCCAGGAACGGGTGCGATAACAGCAGGCCCAACCCTACTACAGCCTAAGAGCAACGCCCAGGGCTACAACGTTGGTGGCAAGTTCGTCATGCCAAGCGGCGGTATAGACCCTGAGAACCACGACACAAACACGTGGGTGTATGACCCTGTTGCGGGAGCATGGAGCGCCGGAGTACCCACGCTGCATGCAACACGTAACTATGCCAAGGGTTATGGTACGGATGGATCGATCTACGTGATCGGAGGAGCGGACCAGCTAGGTTCTACCTTCTACGACTTCACGCAGCAGATGACCAGCGTAGCAGGCCAGTGCGCGACGGCAACGCCAGAGGCTACGGCCACCACGGAGCCACCCACCTCTACCGCAGTCGCATCTTCTACAGCCACAGCTGTGGAGCCGACAGCCACGGTAGGACCGACAGCATGCCCGATCCAGTACGTGGACGTGCCTCCTGGCTCGGAGTTCTACCCCTACATAAGGTGCCTGGCTTGCCGCAAGATAGCCAACGGCTACGCCTGCGGTGGTCCTGGTGAGCCTTGTGATGGTAACAACACCGGCTACTTCCGTCCCTTCATGTCTATCACCAGAGGGCAGATAGCCAAGATGGTCTCCAATGCTGCCGGCTTCGGAGAGGACCCTGGTCCTCAAATCTTCGAAGACGTGCCACCTTCTAACCCATTCTATGCCTTCATCAACCGTCTGACGATGAGAGGGCACATGGGAGGCTATACGTGCGGTGGAGCATTCGAGCCATGCGTACCACCTGGTAACAGGCCGTACTTCAGACCTGGTGCTAACGCTACTCGTGGACAAGTCTCCAAGATAGTGGCTAACGCAGCAGGCATAACCACTCCGATACCTGCTGGTACCCAGACATACGAGGACGTACCCTCCTCGAACCCGTTCTGGGTATACATCGAGCGCCTGACCGCGCTGGGTGTGATGAGTGGGTACCCATGTGGAGGAGCGTTCGAACCTTGTGTACCACCAGGCAACCGACCATACTTCAGGCCGTTTGCTGAGATCACGAGGGCACAGACCTCCAAGATAGTTGCCAACACCTTCTATCCTAACTGTCAGACTCCCGTGAGACCGGTAGCCCCTGCTAAAGAGGGCACTCACTAGGAACTAAACTCTGCCGGCAAAGGTTAGAAGTACAACACGAAGAGGAGAGGGGACCCGATGGGTCCCCTCTCCTCTTGCCAATCAAGTAGTCTGCCCTTTCTGTACAAGAAATAGGCTATATAATTACGCAATAATAGGAGGATAAGCCTATTGACGCACACACGTCACTGTGCTAGAATCATGGTGCTTCACTGTAACCTGAGGCGGCGTGTCATGCATGTCTCCTCGTGTTTTTGTGCGTTCATCTAACATAAGGACAAGAGGAGTGCTTAATGTCCGATATAGACAAGGATAGGCGTCTAATTTACACCCGTCGAGGGTTCTTGAAAACGGCAGTTCTAGCTGCCGGCGCATTAGTTGCTGCCCCGCTGCTGTCAGACCCCAAGGAGGCTGGCGCTGCCGCACTGGCGGAAAAGGTGGGAGCGAAATCGCCGCACTCTGGCACGGCAACAAGGTTGGGAGTTCTGCTGCCGGAGTCGCATCTCTATCCCGAGCTGGGGAGCAATTTCCTGGCAGGCATGAGGGCATATCTGGGCTTGGGTAGCGATAACGCTCCAGGCCGGCAGGTAACGGTCATAGCTGAAAAGACCGGCTTCGGGCCACAGCGGATAGTACAAAAAGCTGAGAAGCTGTTACGGGAGGATGGGGCCAACTTGCTGGTAGGGCTTCTGACCCCCAGCGTGGCTACTACACTCCACGGCATGTTAGAGGCCAACAAGACGTACCTCATCGCCGCCAGCGTGGGCGAGAATCTGCCCAGACGTAGCGAACAGCACCCCTTCACCTTTTATCACACCCTTGCTACCTGGCAGAGCAACTATGCCCTGGGAGAATGGGCTGCGGGTAAACTGGGGCGCAGAGCCTTTGTTGCGACCTCATTCTATGACAGCGGGTACGATTCTCTTTACGCCTTCCGACTCGGTTTCGAGCGCGGCGGTGGCACAGTCACGCAGACATACGTTTCAGGACTGCCTGGCGACACCAGCGGCATGAACGCGGTGGTGGAAGCGATGGTGCAGGCGCAACCCGACATGGTGTATGGAGCATTCTGCGGGGAGAGAGCCAGCGACTTCGTGAAAGCGTATGCGCACAGCAGCCTCTCAGGACGCATACCGCTGGTTGGCTCAGCCTTCCTGGTGGACGAAAGTCTACTCTCCGTACAGGGAGCGGCGGCCCTGGGCGTCACGACCGCGTTTAGCTCGCCAGCCTTAGAGAGCCACGAAAGCCAGGCCTTCATCGCCGCTTACCGTAAGGAGAGCACACAAGCACCTGATGCCTTTGCGCTGCTAGGATATGAAACGGCCCAATTGGTGGCTGAAGCGCTGAACCCGGTGGGTAAGAATGCTCTACTGGGTGAGCGGCTGAAGAGAGTCAACTTCACGGGGCCGCGCGGGCCTATCGCCATAGACCCCACCACCCACTCTACTGCCGGCGGGCCAATATATCTCCGCGAAGTCCAGCGACAGGGTGGAGCGTTACGCAACGTGACGGTGGCCGAGCTAAACGCGGTTGCCGTCAAGGACGCGCAAGTGGAGGCGCTACGTGACAGCCCAAAGACAGGGTGGTTGAACGCTTATTTATCTGTATAGGCATCCAGGTATCGCTCAGGCGGGCAGGCCGTACGATTTTGAGCCGGGCCTGCCCATTGCCACATTTACCTTTGCACCCATGAAGAGTGCTACCAGAAGGAGATAGCTACTTATGCTGGAGACTTTGACAGCGCAGACATTTTCTCCCTACGTAGGTGAGACATTCCGCCTTATTCTCGATGGAGAGCCTCAGGTAAATATGGAGTTGGTCTCGGTAACTGAGACGAATTTCCCTGCTGCCGCGAGAGGAACGGTGGACCCACTTCGACGTATGTCTTTCTCGCTGCTCTTTCTGGAACATGACCACCCGAGCGCTTACCTCCCACAACGCATCTACCATTTTGAGCACGAGCAGCTAGGCGCGATGGACCTGTTCCTGGTCCCTCTTGGCCCCGTCGCCGGGGGGATGCGATACGAGGTTATCTTCAATTAAGGCTTATCGCTCCTCGTTGAGTTCCCCGGCGACCATTCCATCAAGTAATAAACCCCATGCTCGCCCACCGTCGAGAAGCCCAGGCGTTCGTACAAGCGCATGGCCGGGTTCAAGCGTTCGACATGGATACTTACCGGCTTTGCTGCCTGCGCTGCCTCCTCCAATATCCCCTTCAATAGGGTAGTGCCGATTCCGGCGTTGCGGTACTCAGGCAGCAAAGCAATGTCAACAATGCGAATCTCCTTCGACCAGCGGTCCACGTACAGGCGGCCCGCAGGCTGCCCGTTGACCAGTATGATTTCGAAAGCGGCGTCAGGATAGTATTTCTGGTAGTGGCTATGCTGTGCAGTAAATTGCATGAGTAAGAACGCCGACTTCTGTGTGTCGTCCCAGGGTACCTGGGCCAGCTCCTCCTCGCGAGTGCTCGCGTAGATGCGATAGAGGAGGGCCTCGTCATCAGGCGTGATAGGGCGAAAAGTTATCTCGGTTGCGGTGTTCAAGTTAGTTCTTTCCTTTTTCTTAAAAGGGATAAAAATGTAGGTCCGGCTGCGCCGGACCTACATTTTTATCCCTTTACAAACTCTCTGATAGTAAGGAGAGGTCTGGGGTCAGGGTCTGAAGCGCTCTTACCTAGCTTCGCGGAGGGAAGACGCCCTGCATCGCAATGTTGAAGTTGAGCGTCAGGTACGGCATCATATTGTTGTGAGGCAGGCTGCCCCCGGCGATACTGAGAGCCTGAAAATTGAGCTGCACGATGTTATTGCTGGTGTCGGTCTGGTACAGAGACGCGCCGACCGACCTGGTAATAGCCTCGGTGGGGCTTGGCGCAGGGTCTTCGCCAGGCTGGTTCGAGCCCATCATTGTATGGTTATGAAAGGGCATTTCGCTCTGAATCAGCGTCACAAACTCGGAGCCGCCCTGCTGCCCAAGAAAGTACTCAGATAGGCCTTGCCCCTGGCCCTGGTGGATAGGGACACTTCCCTGGAGGTTGGGGAGAGCGAAGGTCGACTGCCCGTTACCCCCGTAGAACGTGCCTAGCAAGGAGAAGAGGGCGGTATTCTGGCTGATAGGGAGAATCTGCCCATTGCAGAACGCCCAGCCGCGAGGGGCGAAATTGAACGGGAAAATACGTATTTCCGCTACGAATGGATCGGCCATGTTTGCCTCCTTAGGTGATCTTATGTCGATGTGCTCTTATTGCGACGGACAATGTAATCTTAGTTCGGCGGTGGAAAAATGCCAAACAGGGAGATGATGAAGCTGATACAGAGGTAGGGTTGGAGGTTCTCGTGAGGTTGGTTGCCGCCAACTTGCGAGATGTTTTGGGCAAAGGCCTGGTTTGGATTGAAGCCGGTGATATAGGGGGTGTAAGTAGGGATTTGAGCGAGGATGTTGCCCGCGGCATTGGCGACAGAGGCGTTATTGGTGGAAGCCAGAAAGGCGTGGTTATGGCTGGGCATCTGCTGGGTGGTGAGTGTGACACTCTCGACACCTCCCGTCTCCCCGAGCGTAAAGCCGTTACCCATGTGCATGGGGACCCTGCTCTGAAGGTTAGGCAGAGCGAACGTTTCTTGGCCGTCGCCCCCGTACGTGGTGCCGAGCAATACGAATAGCGCATCGTTCTCGGATATGGGCAACAGTTGGCCGTCGCAAAATGCCCAGCCCGCCGGGGCGAAGCTACCCCCAAACATCCTTATCTCTCCTATGAATGGATTTGACATTTCAGCCCTCCTTTAGTTTGGTGATGGGAATATGCCCTGAAGGGCTATGCAAAAGTTCAGTACGAGAAATGGCTGCATGTTCTGGTGCGCCTGCGAGCCTCCCACGTTCGTTATAGTGCCGGGAAGAAAAGTGGTGAGCGCATTATCGGGTGGGCGATAGCTCAGATTGAGGGGGCTTGCCAGTAGATGCGCGGCAGGATTGATGTCGTTGCCCACAGCGGAAGAAGCGTTGGCGAAGTGGTTATGCGCCGGCATCTCACTCTGGGTGAGAGTATGTGATTGCTGCCCGCTCTTCTGCCCCAGGGTGAACCCTGAGCCTGAGTGTATAGGGACCTGCCCACGCAGATCAGGTAGTGCGAAGTTGGTCTGTCCGTTGCCTCCGTATGTGGTGCCAAGCAGGGAGAAGAGGGCCTGGTTCTGATTGATAGGCAGTAGCTGCCCATTGCAGAAAGCCCAGGATCGTGGAGCATAGTTGAAGCCGAATATTCTGATCTCACTTAGAAACGGTTCACCCATAAGAATCCCCCTTTAAAGGTAGAACTACTGGCTTCTATGAAGCCATCGAGTATGTTACGGTGTGCTAACTGTCAGATGCCGAGGTCAAAACAATGGTCCCCTGGAGGATAATGCCATTGCTTCAACTCTGAGATATGGATCTCACGGCAGACAGCTCTGACACCTGATTTGCAGATATAGGAAACATCCTACGTCCAGAGAGAAGACCTGAATGGCTCCCCCTGAACGGAAGATCTATATCTGACGGGAATACTATATCACCGGAACGGACCTGTGTCAAGACGTTGTTAAGGCTAATTATCAGGAGAATTCAATAATCGGTGAGCGCAATGCATAGTACTGTACAACCCACTACATCTTCCCTGCCCTATTCGCGGTCGAACTTAACAAAAACTTAACATCCTGACAGCTATAATATGATTCGAGGACTATCCCAGGCTTCCTAAAATAACGGTAGCGTCACATAAAGGCCTTCGCTGCCTGGCGCTCAGGACGCATATCCCTTCACCTGGCAGATGCTTTTGTGGCCCTCTGCCGCACAAATTAACCAATTCTGGCGATGTGCTAACCGGAAAAGTTTGCTACCATCATAATTGAAGTGTAGACCGATGCCGTGCCCTGCTTTCCCCCAAAAGTACCTCCCAAAAGACCTATTGACTCCATAATAGTGCAAGTGCTATAATTCTCAATAGCTAGGGGTATTTATAGCCTCTATCTCCAGCATGTTCGCGGTCATTGACCACCAGGCACATTAGCACGCTCGGCGTTCGGTTACTCCACTTTCCCACCACGGTTAGTCTGGCCTTATTAGGAACCTAGATGGAGATATTAGATGAATAAGAAGACACATTGGATACAAAAGAGGCGTTCGGCACTTTTAGCAGTGGCACTATTTATGGCAGCCATAGTTAGCCTGGTGCTCACTCCGCTAATTGGGGCCTCACCGGCTTCCTCAAGCGTTACGCAGGTCCATACAGCGCCTGGCGCGCCTGTAGCCGGCCTGCCGGTCCAGGGGCAACCCGTTCTAGGACAGAGCCAGGGACAGAGCCAGCCTGCGATACCATTCGCGCCCGTAATCAGCGCCACCAAACGCGACGCCTTGCAGGTGGATGTTGATGGCGACATGAAATTCGACCCAGGCGATACTATCAAGTACACCGTGGGCATCACGAACACAGGCTCCGACGCCACCGGCGTCAACTACAATGACACCCTCGATCCTCTCACTACCCTGGTGGCAGGCTCAGTAAACGTCTCCCCTCTCGCCTTCGATGACGCTTTCACCACAGTGGGCAACACCCTGCTTGCGGTGGGCATTTCACCTGGAGCCGGCATCCCGGCCGTGGTAGTGCCCGGATCTGTCCTCAGCAATGACGCGGACTTCCTCGGTGATACCTGCTGCACCATCCAATCGTTCAGCGCTACCAGCGCCAACGGTGGTACTGTCAGCGTCAACGCAGCTGGTAACTTCACCTATCTCCCTCCTGTTGGCTTCACCGGAACAGACACTTTCACCTACACCCTGGTCGACTCCGGCGGGCTAACTAGCTCACCAGGTATCGTCAGCATCACCGTCGCCAGCCGCGTATGGTACGTGAATAACGCGGCTGGAGTCAACGGCGATGGGCGCTCCACCTCTCCCTTCAATACGCTAACGAACGTCAACGGCGCGGGCGGCGCTGGCGATGCGGATGCGGCAAACGACTACATCTACCTCCACACCGGCTCCGGCAACTACACGGGTGGCCTCCCGTTGGAGAGCGGCCAGACACTTATAGGCCAGGGCGTGGCCCTCGTGGTGAATACCTTCACCCTCAACACCGCAGGCTCCCGGCCAACGATCACCAACTCTGGCGGGGATGCAATCACCCTCAATTCGAACAACACGATACGCGGTCTGAACGTCCTCACAGGCGGCGCGGCCCTCTTCGGTATCAAGAGCCTGGCATCGAGCGTAGGCAACCTCGCGATAGATAACCTTTCTATCAGTGGCGCGGGCCAGGCAGTGGACATCACCAATGGCGGCGCGCTCACCGTCACTATTGATAGCATCTCGACCACCAGCAGTAACAACCGTGGTATCAACCTCGACGCAGTGACGGGCACATTCACCGCCAACGGAGGCTCACTCGCCGGTATCACGGGGAGTGACATTCGCGTAAACGCGGGCACAGCTGCCGTAACATACGCAGGCACCATCAACAACAGTTCGAACCTTTCCGTTGAAGTGACTAACAGGACGGGTGGAAGCGCCACATTCAGCGGCAGCATCACCGATACGGGCACAGGTATATCGGTGACCGGCAACAGCGGAGGCCACACCACTACCTTCAGCAATGGGACTAAGACGCTGAATACCGGCACTGCCACGGCTGTGACGCTCACCAGCAACACAGGTGCGACCATCACCTTCAGCAACGGTGGACTCGATATAGATACCACCAGTGGCACGGGTATCTTAGCATCGGGTGGGGGCACGATCAACGTATCGGGCAGCAGCAACTCCATCACAGCGACAGCAGGTAAAGCGATGGACCTGAGTGGAGTGACGGTCAGTATGACCTTCGCTACACTTTCCTCAACTAACAGTCCGACGACAGGTGTGAGCCTGAGCACTGTTACCGGCTCCCTGACCTCAGGTGGCACTACTGTAACCAATCCTACGGGCATGGGCATTTCGGTAGGCAGTTCGAGCGCTACGCTCAGCTTCGCTAATACCAGCGTATCCGGCTCAGGCGATACAGGTGTGAGCCTCACGTCCAACACTGGCGGCATCACCTTCGCTGATCTTGACATCACACCCGATAGCGGCGAACGCGCCTTACACGCGACGAGCAATACGGGCACTCTCACCTCGACCAGTGGCACTATCAGCACCACGAGCAATACCGCTGTGGAAATTGCGGGCGTGAGCTCTGCAAGCAGGACGCCACTCGCTATGCAGTTGACCTCCGTATCAGCGAATGGAGGGCCACACGGCATTTTCCTGCAAAATACCAATGGCACTTTTGCGGTGCTGGGCACTACGAGTGGGTTCTGTGGTGGTAATGTAAATACCGGTACAGATCCTTTCACTATCACCGCACCAAACACGGCGGACTGCACGGGAGGGCAGATTCAGAACACCACTGGCTCAGACACAGACCCCACCCTGAACCCCGCTGGCACCGGCGTCCGGCTTAACAACGCTTCGGGCGTCTCTCTCACCCGCATGTGGATTCATGACCACCCGAACTATGCGATCCTCGGCGTCGGCGTCTCTGGCTTCACGCTGAACGATTCGGTTGTAAACGGGACCAACGGGACCAACGGCGCTACTCCATTCCAGGAGGCGAGCATCTACTTCCTTGAGTTGACAGGTAGCAACTCGATGACGAGGATCACCGTAAGCGGTGGCCGCCAGGATAATGTTCACATAGAGAACACCACCGGCACGCTCACCTCGTGCACCATCACGAACAGCCAGATCCAAAACAACAGCACCTCGACTGATGGAAACATAGGGTATCACGTGATGTCGAGGAGCAGCGCCAACATGACCGTCACGCTCCAGAATTCCTGGCTCCAGGGTAACCGGACAGACACCATCAACACCGATGCAGCCGATAGCTCCACGCTCAATACCTCGATCATAAATAACACAATCGTGGCGGGCACTGTGGGGAACAACCAGGGCAATCTTGGCATCGATGTCACGGCCTCGGCCTCGGCGCAGGTGACGTTCCTTGTTGACAACAACCGGGTCGGGACGAAAGACAACGCCATGACTGCTGGCAATAAGTCGCCGCTCATGAACACCGGCATCAACGTCTTCGACGGCTCGGCAGCCACCTCTAATATGACCGGCAAGATCAGCAACAATAAAGTGCAAAACGATGACGTCAGCATACCATCGGGTACCAGCAACGGATTCGGCATCCGTGTGTTCAACTCGAACCTCGCCTCCATGGCTGTCAACGCAACGGGGAATAGGGTGCGTGGAATAAACACGGACTATGGGATGCTGTTGGAGTCATCGGGGACGGTGGCAGCCCCACCTGCTGGCCGTGGGCTATTGGCAATTGGAGTGACAAACAATGACGTCCGAGTAGGCTCAAATGCCATAGACGACATCCGTCTCCAGGCCCGCAACTTCAACTCTATCTGCGCTAGAGTAACAGGGAACGACACGGGCACGGGCGGCACGGGCTTCGTCGGTTTGTTCGTGCGCCAGGCCAACAGCGCCGTCTTTAACCTGGAGGGCGGCACTGCCAACCTCGCCGCCAACAACCCGCAGGCTGACACGACAGGCTTCGCGGGCGTGATCACTACTGTTGCGAATGGCACGTGCAATACCATCCCGACAGGCCCTATCAGCGGCCCTGTAGTTGAGTCTGCGAAGCAGGTAAATCCAACCAGCGCAAGCACTGTCACCGAGGCAGCTAGGAACTCCGAAATACGTGAATCGCACGCGGACAAGATGGTATGGCTCGCTGCAAGCAAGTCAAGCGTCTCCGTCGGGCAGAGTGATCACGCGGCCACTCTGGCGGTCTTCAGAGGTGCGCTCGACTCTACTGCCAACGCTGTTAGAGCACCGTTTAGCACCATGCAGTCACAGACATCCGCTGCGCCCACTGCACCGCTCGACACCGTGTCGATCACCATAGGCACGCTGCCCGCAGGTAAGCGCCTCATCATCGTCTTCAACGCGCTCATAGCCAGTCCGCCAATACCGGCTGGAGTGCACAATATATCCAACCAGGGCACGGTAACCGGAGGCAGTCCGTCATTTACTGTCCTCACCGACGACCCAGACACGGGTGCCCCTAACGATCCCACACTTTCACCGCTCGATGCCGCACCGGACCTCGGCATCATCAAGGCTGACGACGGCCAGATAGTGGCGTATGGCGGCACGATAAGCTACACTCTCACCTACTCCAACTCAGGCACGCAAGGCGCTACGGGTGTGATAATCACCGACACCGTACCGGCAGGCACGACCTTCAATCCTGGGCCACCAAGCAGCCCCGGCTGGACGTGCGTGCCCAATAACAACGCGGGAAGCACCTGTACGAACCCTAGAGGAGGGCTTGCAGGTGGTGGGGCCGGTGGAAGCATCATCTACTCCGTAATCGCCAGCGGCCCTCTACCACCCGGCAAGCAGTTTGTGAGCAATACAGCATGCATCGGTGATGACAACGCCAACGGCCCCGACCCGAACACGGGCAATAACTGTAGCACCGATACAACTTCTGTGTCCGTGCCGACGGCCACGCCTACCGCGACGGCAACCAACACCGCTACCAACACGCCAACAGCGACTAATACCAACACCGCTACCAATACATCCACCGCCACAAGCACTGCTACTAACACATCTACCTCTACCGCCACGTCAACTGCGACCAGTACCGCCACGAATACATCGACCAGTACGGCTACCAGCACAGCGACTAACACTGTGCCCGCGACGGCAACTAACACCGCTACCAATACCGCCACTGCGACTAATACCAACACGGCTACCAACACCGCAACTGCCACAAGCACTGCTACTAACACAGCTACCTCTACCGCCACGTCAACGGCGACTAGTACCGCCACGAATACATCGACCAGCACGGCCACCAGCACAGCGACTAATACTGTGCCCGCGACGGCAACTAACACCGCTACCAATACCGCCACTGCTACCAGCACCGCTACCAATACAAGTACGGCTACCAACACAGCCACTCGTACTGCTACTACCACGGCGACAAACACGGCGACCAATACCGCGACTGGCACCGCTACCAGCACAGCCAGCAATACCGCCACCAGAACAGCCACCGGGACGAATACATCTACCAGTACTCAAACCAATACACCTCTGCCTACCAGCACAGGAACCGTCACGCCCGTGCCTACCAGCACGCGCACTAATACGGCTGCGCCCACAAGCACATCTACCAACACAACTGTAGCTGCTTCTAGTACCGCTACCAGCACGAACACGGTGCCACCAACGAACACGGTGCCGCCAACCAGCACGGGGACAGTCACTCCGGTGCCTACCAGCACGCGCACTAATACGGCTGCGCCCACAAGCACATCTACCAACACAACCGTACCTGCTTCGAGCACCGCTACTCGCACGAACACGCCTGCCATTCCTACCAATACGGCGACGGCCACATCTACAGTGTGTGTGCTTCCGTTCACCGATGTAGACCAGTACAACCCGTTCTACGTCTTCATCAAGTGCCTCTACTGTAGAGGAGTGATGTCCGGTTATGCCGACAATACTTTCAGGCCATACGCTGAGATCACGAGAGGGCAGATGTCTAAGGCTGTCTCTAACGCTGCAGGCTTCAACGAGGCAGTGAGCGGGCAGACTTATACAGACGTGCCACCAGCACACCCCTTCTACGTGTGGATCATGCGACTGAGCAACCGTGGGATAGCTACGGGTTATAACACAGCTGCCCAGTGTCCTACGGGAGTGCCGTGCTTCAGGCCGGAGAACAGTCTGACGAGAGGGCAGATGGCGAAGATAGACTCCAACGCTGCCGGCTTCTCAGATACTCCACCTCCAGGCACACTCACCTTCACCGACGTGCCACCGGCGCACCCGTTCTATATATGGATCGAGCGGCTGTCGCGCAGGGGTATCATCAATGGTTACGATTGCGGTATAGACCCGCACGAGCCGTGTGATAGTGAGAACAGGCCTTACTTCAGACCATACACGAACATCACGAGGGGACAGGCAGCTAAGATAGTGTCGAACACATTCTTCCCTGTAGACTGCACCCCCGGCATTCCCCCTATCCTTCCTGGGAGGTAAATCAGGGAGTATCGGAAGAGTATGTGAAAAAGGAGAGAGGGCCACGTGGCCCTCTCTCCTTTTCGATCTATGAGTATTTTCTTGTAACGGATAATTATTCCCTGGCAAGCTCCACAGGGAGCGTTACCGAGAAGCGCGTCTCGCCCGGCTTAGATGTGACACTTATCTGGCCGTGGTGCTTGTCGACAATGATGTTGTAGGCGATATGCAGCCCCAGGCCGGTGCCGACACCGACGGGTTTGGTGGTGAAGAAAGGTTGGAAGATGCGGGCCTGCACATCTTCGGGCATACCTGGCCCATTGTCTGTTATCTCTACGACTACCGCATCGCGCCCCTTCGAGTGTGTCGAGTAGGTATGTACCACTATCTCGCCACGCCCTTCCATCGCGTCTATAGCGTTGTCTATGAGGTTGGTCCACACCTGGTTCAGCTCGCTCGCGTATGCCTCGATACGGGGGAGGTCAGGGGCGTAATCTCGCTTCACTGTGACGCCCGCTTTCAGCTTGTGCTTGAGTATGATCAGGGTATTCTCCAGGCCCTCATGCACGTCAATCTGCTGCACAGGTGCCTGGTCCAGGTACGAGTAGGTTTTGACTGCCTTCACAATCTGAGAGATATGCGATGCGCTGGTACTGACCTCATTCAATAAAGAGTAAGCTGAACAGCCGGTCGCCAGCCAGGGGACAATCACAGGGAGCTGCTCGTCCGAGAAGGGTGCAGTCAAGTTCTCCAACCCCTCCACATCCCAGCCGAACGATACCAGCACAGGAGATACTTCCCACGCTTCCTCTACACCCCTCTCCTCAAGCCACTCTTGCAAGTCGCTTTCCCGGTCGCTACGGGCAAGGGGGTCGAGTAGCAGGGGTTTGCTTGACCTTGCCTCCATATCCCCACGCAGTACGTTTAGCTCGTCCGCCTGCTCCTGGGTGAATGTGAGGGTATCGAGTTGCACGGCGAGGCGCTGCCACCGGGCGAAAACGTCGCGTAGCTGGTCCGAGCTGCGATGTATCGCCGCCGCCGGGTTGTTCAGCTCGTGCGCTAGCCCGGCGGAGAGCCTACCGAGGCCCGCCAACTTCTCCTGCTGGGCCAGTAATGCCTGGGTGCTTTCGAGTCGAGCAGCCATCGTCCGCAACACCGACAATCCGGCGGCGGGGCTACAGGCCAGCAACTGCTCGAAGGCGTTCTGGCTGATGACAAGCACTCGGCTGTCGCTTAGAGCGCGCACCGACGCCGAGCGCGGGGCCTTTATGATAAGCGACATCTCCCCTACTACATCGCCCGGAACGCGCCGCGATAGCACGACTTCTCCCTGCGCCGATTGCTTGGTAACCTCGAACTCCCCTTCAAGCACCACGTAAACAGCGTCACCCATTTCACCCTCTCGCATGAGCATCTGTCCCTCTGCGAGTTGGGCGGGGCGGGCCATGCCGTAGATGCGAGTGAGGTCGTCTTCAGAGAGGTCCGCGAAGAGGGGGAGGCGGCGGAGGAACTCCGGGGTCGCAACGGTATCGTAACCCTGAGGGGCACTCCGCTCAGGGAACATGACGATGCGGTCTTCGTAGCACCAGACCCAGTCCTCGTCCGGCTCAAAAGAGCACATGACCGGGTGGGTGGTCTCGTGGAAATGGGCAGTAGCGTGGCGGTTCTTCGACTCGTCGCAGCACCCAATGTGCCCGCATACCAGGCACATGCGAAGGTGCACCCACTCATCGCCGGACTGGAGGCACTCCTCGCACCCCTCAGCGCCAGGCGTAACTTCCCGTATCTGCCCAAGATGAGTGCATTCGTCAGGCATTGGTGGGGTCACTACAAGGTAGATAAATATTGGTGGATAAACTGCACCGCCATAGAGCCTTCGCCGACGGCGGTTGCCATGCGCTTGACGGACTTATGGCGCACGTCGCCCGCGACGAAGATGCCGGGGACGCTCGTTTCGAGCCAGAAGGGAGCGCGTTTTAGAGGCCACCCCTTCGGCGGCTTCCCATCCGTGATGAGGTCAGGGCCTGACATGATGAAACCCATCTCGTCGCGCTCAAGCAGGTCCGCCACCCACTCTGTGCGGGGTTTGGCCCCTATAAAGACGAAGAGCGCGCCCGTTGGCACTCGCTCTACCTCGCCCGTGTCGGCGTGCGCGATGCAAATCGACTCCAGCTTCCCTTCGCCCGACACCTCGCTCACGCTGCTGTTAAGCACCACTTCTATGTTCGGCGTTGCCTCTATCTGGTCAATAAGGTACTGCGACATGCTCTTTGAGAGCGAGTCCCCTCGGACCAGCATAGTGACTTTATTGGCTGCGTATTTGGCGAAGTGCATGGCTGCCTGCCCCGCGGAGTTCGCCCCCCCGACGAGGTATACATCCTCTCCCTTATAGTTGATGGCTTCGGACTGGGAAGCGCCATAGTATATGCCCGCGCCCGTCAGGGCCTCGGCTCCAGGCACGGCGAGCTTGCGATAGCTAACGCCCGTCGAGATGAGGAGGGCGTGGCAACTCAACTCAGTGCCGTCGCCCAGCTTGATGTAGCGATAGGGGCCTTCCACGCGCACACTCTCCACCTGTTGCGGGGTGAGGATTTCGGCCCCGAGACGGGTAGCCTGGGCCACGGCGCGGCGCGCCAGGTCGCCACCACTCAACCCCGAAGGGAAGCCAAGATAGTTCTCGATGCGCGAGCTTGTGCCCGCCTGCCCACCGGGGGCCACGCGCTCCACCAGGAGGGTCTTCAGCCCCTCAGATGAGCCATAAACCGCCGCCGCCAGCCCCGCGGGTCCCGCTCCTATGATAATCAGGTCGTAAAATGGGAGGGTAGCATGGATCCGCCGCCCCACCTTCTCCGCTACCTGGGAGTTGGTTGGCTGCACCAGGTACGAGCCATCCTGGAAGAGCACCACCGGGAGCTTCAGCGGGTCCAACCCTGCGGTCTCAAGCAAACGTCGTGGCTCTTCTCCCATCTCTATATCCAGCCAGTGATAGGGCACCTGATTCCTGGCGAGGAAGTCTTTCACCCCGTGCGTCTGCGGCGACCACCTGTGCCCTATCACTCGCATCCCCTCGAAGGGCGGCTGGTACGATCCCTGCCAGTCGTTGAGGAGGTCGTCCAGCACGGGGTAGAGATTATCTTCGGGTGGGTGCCAGGGCTTCTGAAGGTAATAGTCGAGGCGCACTTCGTTGATGGCGCGTATCGCGGCCTCGGTGTCGGCGTAGGCAGTGAGGAGGGCACGCTTGGCGTCGGGGAAGATAGTTATCGCCTCCGTCAGAAACTCCACGCCCGACATCTGGGGCATCCTCTGGTCTACGAGGAAGAGGGCCACAGGGTCATCGCGCATCTTCAATTGGCGGAGCGCATCAAGCGCGGCGCTGCCCGAACCGGCCTGCACGACCCGGTACTCCTTTCCATACTTTTTCCGTAAGTCGGTTACAACCGCGCCTAGCACGGCAGCCTCGTCGTCAACGGCAACGATAACTGGCTTTGCCATGAGATTGTCCCTTTCTGATGATGAGGAGTCGGTAGCCGTTAATGATTATACTCTACTGGCTGCCAGCGCCAACCGTCGATTGAGAGTTACCTATCTTTGCCCTGGCACTCTCCAGGTACATCTCCCTATAGCTCTCGGTCTTGAAGAGAGAAGCTATCTCTTCGGCCATCGCATGAGCTTCATCGAGCTTCGTCTGTGCCTCGGCTGGGCGACCCATCATGGACAGTACACGCGCTGCACCGATACGCGCTTCAAGGACGGCAGGGCGCAAACCAATCTCAGCAGCGATAGACTCGGCGCGCCTGTAGTGCTCAAGCGCCCCAGGGAGGTCGCCGCAAGCCGTTTTCACATCCCCACCCGCAAGCTCGACCATCGGGTAGAAGTGCTTCATCTCGCGCTGCTGCACGTATTCGTGAGCCTCTCCTACCAACCTGGTGGCTTCCTCGACATGGCCACGAGCCAGAGCGACGAGAGCAGCGCCAATCATAGAGCGAGGGCGAAGCAGATACATCAACATAGATGGCATGTTGAGGCCGTTCTGGAAGCACCCGCCTGCTTTGTCAACATCACCGAGGGCCAGGGCCGAAAAACCCAGGTCCGGCCAGCCCGTCCCACCGCCGACCGACCCTTCCGGCGTAGAGAGGATGGCAAAGGCCTCAGCGCTATGCTCGGCCACCTTATCCGCCAGCTTCTCGCTCACCTCAATGTGCGCGCACGTCAATCCGGCAAGTTCCATCGCGACCGCAAACGCCAGCATTGCCTGTATAGGCCGGGCCGTCGCCACCCCTCGCTCGAACCACTCTATCGCCTGCTCGTAATCGCCCAGCATCTGGTAAATCGTGCCAAGTATATACGCTCCCGTAGGGGGAGGGATCGGAGCTCCAATCCTCATGCCAATCCAATACCCTTCCTCTCCGATCCTCCTCGCCTCGTCCATATCACCATTTCGCATGAGATAGAGAGGCATAGCCTCAACCATAATGTCTGCCTTATGATGCAGGTCGCCCACTTCTTCCGCGAAGCGCAGCCCCTCTTGCGCCGTCTCCCAGCTCTTCTCATACTCGGTCATCAACATGAGGGTATTCGATTTGTGGGCCAGCCCGAAGGCGACTACGGGGGTCGCACCTAGATGGCGCCCCATCCGTACCGCCTCGGTCAAGTACATCTCGGCGTTGCTGAAGTCGGCGACCATAGTACAGATGCCACAACGCATGGTAAACATCTCGGTCAGCCCGGCATCATCCTGGTGCTCGTTCGCCAGGCGCTCAGAGGTATCCAGTTGCTCTTTGGCGAGGTCTAGCTGCCCCAGCATAAAGGCGTTGACATATGACGCCTTGTTCAAGGCAGACACCTGCATCTGCACGTCGCCTTGCTCTTCCGCGTATCGCCGCATCTCGTCATAAGTTTGCAGAGCTCCCGGCACATCCATAGCGAATTCAAGTGCCTTACCCAGGCCTTCGTAGGCGCGCCGGACCATCTCCAGGTTGGCTGCGCTTCGCGCTATGTCGAGCGCCTTGCGGTAATAGCCGATAGCCTCATCCCTCGAACCAGCCCGCGCTGCGCGGTCTCCAGCTTCGATCAGGAAGGGAAGAGCGCGAGTTTCGACTCTCGCCTCCAGGAAGTGGCGCGCCAGGTCGTTCACACGCTCCGGCTCGCGTCTTTCAAGGCATTCTCCCACCCGCAGGTGCAGCTCACGTCGCTTGCTGAGGAGCACTGAAGCATACGCGGTCTCCTGCGTGAGGACATGCTTGAAGAGGTAGACGCGGCTGGGCACGTGGCTCTTCTCGCGCACAAGCTCGCGCCTCTGCAAGCTGGACATAGAAGGGCCGAGCACCTGGGGCATCTCGTATACGTCGCCTAGCACATCGTACCCGAACTCGCGGCCAATCACGGAGGCGGTCTGCGCGACGTGCTTGGCCTCATCGTCCAGGCGGTCAAGGCGGGCGGTGATAACCCCCGCCAGGGTGTCGGGCACGGCGATATTCTCGATCTCGCGTGTGGCGCGCCAGTGGTCCTCTTCGCGTATCACCAGCTTCGCGTCCAGGAGGGAGCGAATCACCTCTTCCACGAAGAAGGGGTTGCCCTCAGCCTTCCTCAGTATGAGGGCACGCACCTTCTCAGGGAGGTCCTCTATCTCAAGGAGGTTGGCGACAAGCTCTCTCGATTTCGTCTCGTCCAGAGGCTCAAGGGCGACTTGCGTGTAACGGTGGGAGTAGTCCCGCGACGCAATCTCGTGGAAGCGCCACGACGGCTCCTGGGCCTGGGGGCGGAAGAGGGCAAGGACCATCAACCTCCCCTGCTCCGTGAGAGGGAGGAGTTGCTCAATAAGCTCAAGGGAGGTGGGGTCTACCCAGTGCAGGTCCTCGAACATCAGCACTAAAGGCTCTCGGCTCGACATCGCCTCTACCAGCGCGCCAACAGCGTGGAAGGTGCGCCCGCGCAGGGAAGGCGGCTCAAGGTACTTGACACTCTCGGCATCGTCGCCGGCCAGCTTGATACCGGAGAGTGTTGCTATGAAGGGGGCTATTTCGTGCTCGTGCCCAGGCATCGATGTGGCGACGCCTGCCAATATCTTCTCGTACTTCTGAGCGTCCGTATCGTCGCCCCGCAAACCAAACATCCCTTCAAACATATCGATGAATGGCGCATAAGGTGTGCTGGACTCATACGAAAGTGAGCGTCCCTCGTGCCACCGGACAGGCGTAGACCCTGACCACTTCTGTAGCTCCGCGATCAAGCGCGATTTCCCCAGGCCCGCCTCGCCCGTAAGGGACACCACCTGACCACGCCCCGCCACTAAATCTTCTACGCGGGAGCGCAACGTATCTAGCTCGCGCTCGCGCCCGACCAGGGGAGAGGTGAGACCTTCGATGCCGCGAGTGGGCACCGCGCCCTCGCGCACGGCCAATACTCTGTAGGCATCAACAGGCTCGGCCTTCCCCTTGACCTCGATGCCACCGAGCGATTCGAACTCGAAGAGGTTCGACACCGACTTGTAAGTGTTACCGGAAATCTGCACCGAGCCAGGCTGGGCGGACTGCTCCATACGCGAGGCGAGGTTCACCGCATCACCCATGGCTGTGTATTCAACGCGCAGGTCGGAGCCAACCTCGCCCACGACTACCAGGCCGGTGTTTATGCCAACTCGCACGTCGAAATCGAAGCCGCGCTCGCGCTTTATCTTCTCGCGGTAGGGGCGTATCCCCTCAAGGATGCCGAGTCCGGCCAGCACCGCTCGTTGCGGGTCGTCCTCGTGGGCGATGGGCGCGCCGAAGAAGGCCAGTATCGCGTCCCCCATGAGGCGGGCAAGCGTTCCCTCATAGCGATACACAGGCTCGATGAGGTACTGGAATACGCCATTCATTATCTCGGCCCACTCCTCCGGGTCAAGCTGTTCGGCAATTGCCGTAGAGCCTTTCACGTCGCAGAAGAGGACCGTCACGATGCGCCTCTCCCCGGCCATGCTGCGGTTTGCGCGTGCTGCCTGGAGCTTACCCAGCAATTCCTTGGGGATGTACTGCTGTAGGCGCGCATCTGCGGAGTCTGTGGTGGAGTGGGGGTCGGGGGTCGGGGGTCGGGGGCTGGCGGCAACAGGTTGCGGTGGAGGGGCCGTTGCGACACCTGCTACCGGGTGGCCGCAATTGGAGCAGAACCTGGCACCCTGCGCAAGTGGAACACCACAGCTGGCACACGCTATGGGCATCGCGCTGCCGCAGTTGAAGCAGAACTTCGCACCCTGCGGGTTATCTGTCTGGCAATTGGCACATTTCATAGGGCAAACCTCTACTCTTAGTGATGACAATAAGGCGCTATTGGAGCACTTATACTATGCGCCACGTAGATAGTCATAATCCAGGCCGAAAAGTGTCCATTTGGTGCTCATTTTAGGGAAAGCATGATATTTTATTCAAGGAGGGAGATATTGTCGAGCATGCAGAGGAGGCGGAGGAAGACGCAGTCTAACCTGTACCCGCCATCCCGCGAGACCGCATGTGCTCGCCCGCCCGATTATAACGCACAGCCACTATCTCAGACATAATCGCCAGGGCTATCTCAGATGGGGTCCGCGCCCCGATATCGAGGCCGACGGGGGCGTAGATTCGAGCAATCTGCTCGTCGCTAACTCCCTGCTCGCTTAATGCCCTCCTGCGCTCGGCGTTGGTGGTGCGGCTCCCTATCGCGCCTACGTAACGCGCCCCCGATTGCACCGCTACCAGCAGGGCCGGTATATCGAACTTCGGATCATGCGTAAGTACCACTACGGAAGCTCCCCTGTCCAGGCTCGCAGCACTCAAGGCATCATCCGGCCATTCGACCACTATCGCATCCGCCAAAGGAAAGCGCTCCTTGCTCGCCAACGCCCCACGAGCATCGATCACCGTCACATGGTAACCAAGCATCTTGGCTATACGGTGCAGCGGTATAGCGACGTGCACAGCGCCCACAATGAAGAGGTGCTGCGGAGGGGGGAAGACCTCAATAAAGACCTCTACTTGCTCCCCCTGTAGCTCGTAGCTTCGGGTCTCATTCCGCTCGGCGTTCAGCAATTCTAGCGCGCCGGCCACCACCTGTGCGTCGATGGTTGGGTGGATACTACCAACCGAGTTGCCGCCGGACACGACCAGCTTTGCCCCAATCACTCCGCCTGATATAGCCGTCGCCAGGGCCGCAGGCTTATTGTGCGTAATAAGCTCAGCCAGAAGCGAATAAGCCCCCGACACTCTCACCTCTCTTTCCCGGTTCAAAGTTCAAAGTTACGGAATAAGCTCACACATCACGCATCACGCATCACGTTTCACCAGTCCAGTGGCTCTACGTAGACGCTGATCGTGCCGCCGCACGAGAGGCCAACATCGGTGAGCATGTCGGCGGTGATGCCATACTGGAGTAGAGCGGGCTGGCCGGAGTGTAGCACTCTGAGCGCCTCTTCGACTACAGCGCCCTCTACACAGCCGCCGCTCACCGACCCTGCCATTTCGCCGCTCTCCGATACGGCGAGCTTCGCCCCTTCGCGCCTGGGAGCGGTGCCAACTACGCGCACCACCGTGGCAATCGCTACGCGCTCTCCTGTGCCTCGCCACCGCTCAATCGCGGGTAGGAGATCATTCTTGAAGGTATCAGTCTCCATAGGTATATCTCAAGGCCCAGGTAATGGGCGACCAACCAAGCCAAATGCACTATCGAAGCGCCGTACAAACCTGGCGCTTAATAACCTGTTAATGTGTCAATAATAGCACAGAAGTTGGGGGTATGGCAAGAGTCGCACCGCACGTGTCAGGGCTGATGCAAGGTCGAAAAGAGGGAGGAAGGTTTGATTGTCATTCCGAACGAAGTGAGGAATCTCCGAGCTTGCCAGGTGGATAGAGACCTAGATTCCTCACTCCGTTCGGAATGACAGGGTAATAGATCTTGTTCTTTCGGACTTTGTGTCAGCCCTACCGCGCGTGAGCGTTCAGAGGGGGCATACATCGATGTATAATGCCCCCTCAATTCTTCGTTAGTATGTAGCCAAGATGGCAGATAAATGCTTACTGTTCGGTGTGCATGCCCTGTTTTGCGCGCCATAGCGCGAACCGCTCTGTGGCGAAGCCTTTCAGGGTGGTCTCTAGCGGCTCGGTGGTGAGACCTGCGCTACCATCGGCCAGGAGGTCAGCAACTTCGGGGTCGTCTCGCACGGCGAGGGTGATAATAACGTCTTCCCCCGAAGATAAGTCTTGCAGGCGCGCCGCCATGTTCACCGTCGAGCCGAAGTAGTCGAGGCGGTCGTTAAGGGTGACGGCCAGACACGGCCCGTAGTGTATCCCCGACTTGAGGTAGAGGGGAATCTGTCCGGCAGGTGGCGAGGCAAGCCTCTGTTGCGCTTGAAAGGCGGCTCGCAGGGCGTTCACGGGCCGGGTGAATACGGCCATAATCGCGTCCCCGATATTCTTGACTATGCTGCCGTCTTCGGCCTCTATAGCTTCGCGGAGTACTGAGAAATGGTCCAGCACCAGCCCGAAGGCAGGTGCGTCCCCAATCTCACGGTAGAGGTGGGTGGAGCCGCGCAGGTCGGTAAAGAGGATAGCTAGGCTCCCTACGGAAATCTGCTCGCCTGAGCGCAACACTTCGTTGGCGAAGAGGTCGCGGAAGAGTTGTAGCGCGGTCACCTCGGCGGCTGTCGCGGCCTGATCGCTCCACGCGGTGCGCTCTAAGATGAAAAGCTGCTGGCTGCCGGTGGCATTATCAAGATGGAGTGTCGTTTTCGTGCTAAGTGCCATCTCTTTATCAGGCCAACCTTCGCTGGAAGCTCGTAGCGTGGCCTCACTGACCTCTCCCTTCGCAACAACTGATACTGGCAATGTGCCCGGCATTAGCATCGTCCGCAGACGGTAGCTCCCAGGCTCAAGAGGGAGCGTTACTGTCCGCTTGGTGCCCGGTGGAAGGAGCTGCTGTAGAGCGATGTGGGGCGTCACCTGCGGCCCGCCCACGCAGTATTCTCCCACGTTGACCTCGCGCACCGCCTCGTTCGGGCGGAACGTTACCTCAACCGAACGCTCGAAGTTTACGGTAAAGTCAATCTTGCAGTGGTCGCAGTGGACCTGGGGGTTGACACCGCCCAGGGTGGGGCTGACCTCTTTAGCTCCACGGCAGAGCGGGCAGAGCAAGTCCCACCTCATACTGAGCAGCCCGGCCCGCGTCGCCACCAGGAAGAGCTTGAGCGCATCCTTGCGAGGTGCGCCCCAGTGGTCCGCCAGCACGTAGGGGCGCAGCCTCGATACCGCGAGGTCGTCGGCCTTCTCGATGGTCGACACCAGATGCTCCACCAGCGCGGGCGACTCGCCCTGGGATAGGAGCTTTTCGCGCAAGTTCGCAAGGCGCTGCCTGCCCCCGGACGCGAAGCGAACATGAGCAGGGAGATCAAGGGGCAATTGTTGCCGTACAGCAAGGCGGTCATACCTGCGAACTGCCTCGTCAATCGGACGGCGGCCAAGCACCCCTATCTGCGCGGGTATCGCGACCAGGCCAAACGCCATGCTGGGCCGCGCCCACACCTGGTAGAGGAGCCTGCTGCCGCCACCCTTCAGAGGTGTCAATTCGGCCAGCACACGCAGAGTGGCTACCGGACCCGACTTGTAGCGCCGTACAACCCCAAAGCGATACGGGCGGACCCACTCAAAAGGCTCCTCCTCCCATTCTATGCGCACGCCGAACCTGAAGAGGCGTAATCGCTGTCGTCCGTTAGTGGCAGGCTTGCCATCCTCTGGAAGGTGCTCGACGGGCGGCACGTCGGTCTCTCTGTTGAAGCGGTTGGTGTCCGCGATGAAGGGCCAGAACGCCTTTGGGTCGGCCTTGAGCCTCCACTGCCATCTGTAATGAAACTCAGGATAGGCCATCGTCCTGCCTGCCCTCCCTTACCATCATGCGTCACGCACAGCTATGAAAATAGCACTAATGCGTGGCGACGTCAACCCTGGGATTCCCACTGAAGTGCTCAAAGATAGCGCTCAAACTTTCTTTCTCTCAATTGTCGGCCCTGCAAGGGCCGACAATTGAGAGAAAGAAGAATCCCTGCCCCTGGCCTAAAGCTAACCTCACATAGGAGTTCCTTAACATGTGAGGTGAAAATAGCTCGAAAATTGGTGGTTTAAGGGATTGACAGGAGGGCAATTCCGTGATAAACTTTGTTAGTCCAGTGGACTAACAAAGTTTATCAGTTTTGGAGATGCCTTATGGCCTACATGCAGAAGGCCACCCAGCAGCAAACCAAATCGTATAATAGCCGCCTCGTCCTGAAAACGATCTATGACCAGGGGCGGATCAGCCGTGCGGAGGTGGCACGCCTAACAGATCTTACCAGGACTA
The DNA here is from genome assembly GCA_035274425.1 of Chloroflexia bacterium. Lineage (GTDB taxonomy): Bacteria > Chloroflexota > Chloroflexia > QHBQ01 > JADMIH01 > JADMIH01. Next base: position 17,721 of record DATEOC010000065.1, on the reverse strand, counting down.
CTGTCTCCGACATAGTTGTCGAGCTGCAAGAGAAAGGGCTGGTTGAGGAAGTGGGCTACGGTCAGTCGATAGGTGGGCGCTCCCCTATTCTATTGAGTGTTGTTGACGACGCACGGCATTTGATCAGCGTAGACCTCGCGAACGACGAGTTCCGGGGGGCGGTGGTCAACCTGCGTAACGAGGTTGTCATCACAAGCAGCGTTCCGGTGCAGGGCCGGGGTGGTGGCGAGGCGCTGGCGCTCGTTTATGAGCTGATAGATGGGCTGATTTCGAACGCAGGCAAGCCGATACTCGGTATCGGCATCGGCACACCGGGCCTCGTCGATACCACCAATGGGGTCGTCGTCCGGGCAGTCAATCTCGATTGGAGAGACCTTCCCCTCGGCAACCTGCTCAACGAGCGGTACGATCTGCCCGTGTACGTCGCCAACGACAGCCAGCTCGCGGCGCTTGCGCAGTATATGTTCGGCGGTAAAGAGTATGGCGGCAATATGATCGTCATCAAGATAGGGCATGGCGTCGGCGCGGGTATCGTGCTTGACGGGCACCTCTTCCAGGGAGATGGATTCGGGGCGGGGGAGATTGGACATATAACTGCCCTGGAGAACGGACCGCAGTGTCGCTGCGGCAACTTCGGCTGCCTGGAAACGGTAGTGAGCAACCCGGCCATCAACAGGCGCGCCCGCACGCTCGCCTTATCAGATACGAAGTCCCTTTTGAATACGCCAGCAGACCCCTCCCACGAAATCTCGGTAGATGACATTGCCAGGGCTTTTCAAGTGGGGGACGTCGTAGCGAGGCAGGTCGTCCTTGAGACTGGCCGCTATCTGGGGGTGGCCCTGGCAAATCTCGTGGGCACGCTCAACATCCGCCGGGTCGTATTGATGGGGGATATAGCACGCTTCAGCACGCCGCTGCTGGAGGTCATACGCCAGGAGATGCTCAGGCGTGCCCTGCCTACACTCGCTCAGGATACGCAGATCGAGCTGGCCGAGTTGCACCCTGACGCCGTGATCCTGGGGGCCTCCGCGCTCCTGCTGACCCATGAGCTGGGGTTGAGCCTGGCCCGCCAGTATGGGGCGCTGGTGCGTTGAGCGGACGAAGGACGAAGGACGACGGACGATAGACGATAAAGATTTTTGCTCCTCGATCGGGCTGGTTATTCATGTATGGGTCTAAGGGAAAGGGAAGTGATGAAGAGTCACAAGGCTCCGAAGGGTTTGTTTGTAGGGGTTGATGTGGGCGGGACCAAGGTCGCTGTCCTGGTGGTGGATGCTGGCTACCAGGTGTGTGGCTATACCAATGTGGCTACTTTGCTGGATGGGCCACAGAAGACTCTGGCGGGCATAGCCGGGGCAATCAGACGGGGGGTTGAGCTGGCGGGGGCTAGCATGAGCGACGTGTCCGCCGTTGGACTGGGAGTGCCTGGCAGGGTTGACCCAAAAACGGGGCTGGTGCGGCAGGCCGTCAACCTCGGCTGGGAGGAGCTACAGGCGGGTGAAATGCTCTCGGCCCAACTGGGCGTCCCGTGCCTGCTTGAGAATGACGTGAGGCTGGCGGCGCTCGGCGTGCAGCGGCACCTCGGTACCGCCTCTTCTCAGAACATGGCCTACGTAAGTATTGGTACCGGAATCGCCGCCGGGCTGGTATTGAACGGGCGCATCTATCGCGGCGCTCACGGCATGGCGGGGGAAATCGGGCACATGATAGTCGACCCAAACGGGCCTCTCTGCTTGTGTGGGGCGCATGGTTGCCTCGAAGCGCTGGCAGCGGGGCCTGCTATAGCCCGACTGGGAGAGGAAGCCGCCAAAGCTGAAGGGGATACGCTGCTGCGTAATTATCTGCCCATGACGGCTAAAGCCGTATACGAAGCTGCTACGGCTGGCGATGCCGCAGCCCGGGCAATTGTCAGACAGGTGAGCCGCTACCTGGCGCTGGCGCTCCAGCACTTGATCGTCACTTACGACGTTGAGCGCATTGTACTCGGTGGGGGGGTGGCCCGCGACAGAGATGCTTTCTTGCAGCCGATCCTCACTGAGCTTGAACGATTATGGCAGGACTCGATGCTAGCAGGTGAAACGCTACAACCCGACATGATTGGTCTTCTGCCGTTGGATTACGATGCCGGTACATGGGGAGCTGTGGTCCTCGCTAGCGGAAGCTTAGCGCGCGTCCACCCTCCGCTGCCGGAAATAAGAGAAGGAGGTGAGGAACTACAGAGTATATATGTCATCTGAACCGTTTGACCGTAGCCTACGTCATGCTCCTACGCTTTACCCACCGCGCTATGCTTCGCACACATTTGGTTTTCGAAAGAACCGTGTAGACTCCCAAGGAGGAACCTAAAATGCGCGTAAGGAATAAGATGCGTCGTTTGCCTGTACTGGTGGTGCTCACGATGGTGCTAACTAGCATCCTCAGCGCCTGCGGTGGGGCAGCTGACAACAGCAATCAGGCGGTCACGCTGAAGGTCATGCTGGTGGACTACGTCAAGGATAAGACGGACAAGTGGCTGGCGGATGAAATCATACCCGCCTTCAAGAAGGCCCACGCCAACGTCACGGTGGAGCCAATTTACGTGACCTGGGGTACGCTGGACGAGACGATACAGGGCTACTTCGCCGCCGGAAGCGGAGCAGACATTATCAACCTGGGGTCCGAGTACATAGGCGACTACGGCGACAGGCTTGCTCCACTCAACAAGTACCTGGGCGAGCAGGCGTGGCCCGACATAAAGCAGTACTTGAAGTCCACGCTCGACACAGTTACCTGGAAGGGTGAGCTACGCGGCCTCCCCTGGCTGACGGCCCCCCGTGCCTATATGTGCCGCACCGACCTCGCCAAGAATACCACTACATTCAGCGACTCGGTCGCGGAGGCCAAGAAAGCTACCAAGGTCGAGGGGAACGCTGTGAAGCAAGCGGGCCTGGTAACGACGGGGCGACTTGACGACTGGCAGGAGTTCGTGGAGCTTATCTGGGCGTTGGGCGGACAGCTTTATAAGGCTGACGGCAATCCCACCTTCGACTCCGCTGAGGTAAAGGCCGCGCTGAAGTTCATGTATGACCGCCGCAGAGCCGTCTATCCGAACGAGACGGTGACGGACCTGCCCGAAGCGACAGGCTCACGCCTCGCGGATGGCTCGGCAGCGTGCGTGTGGGGCAACCTGTGGGGCGCTCCCGCGACAGGGGATGCCCTCTGGAGCAAGATCGAGCTTACGGCGTCACCGACCGATTCAGCGTTCCCCAACAGCAAGCCCGTAGTGCAGGTCTTCAACGACTGGCTGGCGGTCCCGAACTACTCGAAGAACGTCGAGATGGCAGCGGAGTTCCTGAAGGTCCTCGGCAGCGCGGAGAACCAGAACCGCTACAACAAGGACTTCGGCTCCTTCCCTCCGCGTAAGGACGCGTGGACCGGCTACGTGGCGTCGGACGCCGTGATGCTGAAGATGGGCGACCTGATGGAGAAGCACGGCATCGGTTTCGCCGACATCCGCTCGTCGGCCAAGCTGCGCGAAATCCTCCAGAAAGAGATGCCCGCCTACTTCACCGACGTGCAGGACCTCGACACCACCCTGAAGAACATCCAGACGCAGTATACCCAGGTGCTGAAAGACGCTAAGATGGTGCAGTAAATACGAATTACGAATTACGAATTACGAATTACGAGTTGCTTAGACCTAACTCGTAATTCGTAATTCGTAATTCGTAATTCGTAATTCCCGAAGGGAGAGGAATGGGCAACCCCTATCTGGATACGTTAGTCTGGGTTGCGGGCACGGTGATATTTATCGTCGTGTCGAGCCTGGCGCTGGGTGGACTGGCGGGGAGGATAGCCAGGTGGCGCGGCGCGAACCAGGTGCAGCAGCAGAGGACCCGTGCAGGGTACCTCTTTGCTGCTCCCTGGATCATCGGCTTCTTCATCTTCGTGGCCGCGCCGATGCTGGCCTCACTCTACTGGAGCTTCACCAGGTACAGCCCGCCGTCGAGTCCGGAGTGGATAGGGGCAGACAACTTTATCAAGCTGATTGTCGATGATAAAGACTTCAGGGCTGCCCTTATCAACTCCCTCTTCCTGACGGTGGTCGGGCTGCCTTTACAGCTACTCGTGGCGCTCGGATTGGCCGTGCTCCTCAGCCAGAAGCTGCGGGGAGAGCGGATATTCAGGGCGGCCTTTTACTTGCCCGTGGTGCTCGGCCTCAACGCGGCGGCCCTACTCTGCTGGCGGCTGATGCTCAATGCGAATACAGGGATAGTCAACTCCGGCATACGCGCAATGAGCGACGCGTTTCCCCCTTTCGGCTGGCTCGTGCGCGGATTTATATACGTCACGGAAACGGTCAACGCCTTCTTCGCGGGCTTACAGACAGGGAGCTTCAGGCAGCTAGAGATAGTAACGGGACAGGGCTTCCCCTCTATGGACCGGGTGCCCCTGTGGCTGCAAAGTCCATTGTGGACCAAAACTACCATCATCCTCATCATGGTGTGGAGCTGCGGGGCGATGATGCTGATATTCCTTGCCTCTCTCTACAACGTGCCTTCGGAGGTAAAGGAGGCGGCTACGGTGGACGGGGCAACACCGTGGCAGCGGTTCCGCTACGTTATACTGCCCCTCATCACGCCTGCGATCTTCTACAACTTGATAATAGGCACGATTGCCACCATACAGATATTCGAGCAGACTTACGTCCTGTACAGGGATACCCCCACCGTGGCTCAATCGGCGTACTCCGTCGTCTACTATCTGTGGCGGGCCACCTTCCGATTCAATGACATGGGATACGGGTCAGCCATATCGTGGCTGTTGCTGATCATCATAGCGTTGATTACGCTCGTCCAGTTCCGCTTCCAGAACAGGTGGGTGCAGTACGATTTGAGGTGAGGTCTTATGAGCTCTGCTTCTGCGAAAATAAGTATTCCGGCTTCATATTCGCGCCCGATAACCTTGCGCTCGATGATGGGGTGGGTGTGGCGATGGGGGCTGTACGTTGTTGCGCTAGTGGGGAGCTTTATCATGGCTTTCCCACTCCTCTGGATGCTCGCTACGTCGTTCAAGAGCAATGCCGAAGCTAACTCTCCGAGGATAGTGTGGCTGCCTACACACCCACAGATCGATGCTTATTCGACGATTCTCTCCGACTCAGGATTTCAGCGTGCCTATTTCAATACGGTCTTTGTGACTCTTATCGCACTGGTTGGTACGCTTGTCTCTATCTCAGCGGTCGCTTATGCATTCAGCCGCATTGAGTGGCCTGGGAGGAACCTGGTATTCTTCCTGATGCTCTCAACCTTGATGATCCCTGCGCAGGCGTTGATTGTGCCGCAGTACGTCTTTTACAATCTCTTCGGGTGGATAGGCACCTTCAACCCTATCACCATACCGGGCTTCTTCGCAGGAGGAGCGGCGATGATCTTTCTGTTGAGACAGTTTATGGCGCAGATACCGCGCGAGCTGGACGAGGCCGCCGAGATCGACGGCGCGAGCCAGGTACAGATATGGTGGCACATCATCCTCCCGCTCTGCAAGCCCGCGCTCGCCACTATCGCCACTTTCCTCTTCGTCGGGCTGTGGAACTCACTGCTCAACCCGGTGATCTTCCTGCAATCGGCTGAGCTATACACATTACCCGTGTACGTCTCGTCCCTGGTCAACCCGCAGCAAAGCACCCAGCCCTGGCCGACTATTATGGCGGCATCTGTGCTGACGGCTCTCCCCTTGATAGTTGTATTCCTGTTTGCACAACGATACTTGCTCCAGAGCATAACTTTGAGCGGAGCAAAAGGGTGATCCAACAGATACAAGGCGATGAAGAAGTAGTGGGCGAGCTGAGCCTGGAGCAGGCTATCGGCCAGAAGTTGCTCGTTAGCTTCCAGGGGCATACTCTCCCCGTGAGTTTTGAGGAGTTGCTTCGGCGCAGGCATATAGCGGGAGTGACGCTGTTTCGGGCCTTCAACGTGCAGAACCCTGCGCAGGTGCGCGAATTGAGTGCCGCTCTGCAAAGGGCAGCTGCGGCTTCGGGCCAGCCACCTTTGCTCATCGCTGCCGACCAGGAGGGGGGTACTCTGCTGGCGCTGGCGGGTAGCACACCCTTCCCAGGCAATATGGCGTTGGGGGCCACACACTCGCCTGAGCTTGCGCGCCGCGCTGGACGGGCCATTGGGCTTGAGCTTGCGGCGATGGGCATCAACGTCAACTACGCGCCCGTATGCGATGTGAACGTCAACCCGCGCAATCCTGTGATAGGCCCACGCTCCTTCGGCGAAGACCCGGCTGAGGTGGCGCGTATGGCTGCCGCGATGACAGAGGGGTTGCAGGAGGCGGGAGTGGCAGCCACTGCCAAGCACTTCCCAGGGCACGGTGACACATCTACCGACTCGCACCACGGGACGCCCGTGCTTCCCTTCGATGAGGAGCGGTTACGACGTGTGGAGCTTCCCCCTTTCGTTGAGGCGATACAGGCGGGTGCCAAGCTGGTGATGTCGGCACACATCGCGCTGCCTGGACTGACTAATGGGGTGGCGATACCGGCTACGCTATCACGGCCGATTATCACTGGTTTACTACGGAATACGCTTGGCTTCGAAGGGGTAATCGTCAGCGATGCTCTGGATATGGGGGCCGTCAGGCAGGGAAGAGAATGGGCATCGACGGCGGTGGAGGCAGTAGCGGCAGGGATAGATTTGCTGTTGCTCATGGATAGCGGCAGGACCTACGAGAGTGTATACGAAGCTCTGCTCCGAGCGGCAAGGCGCGGCGCGCTCTCTCCCCAGGAAATCGCGGCCTCTGCACGCAGGGTGCTTGAGTTGAAGAGATGGGTAAGCAAGCAGCACCAACCAGGCCTGGAAGTTGTGCAGTGCGCTGAGCATCGCGCTCTCGCGTATGAGATAGCAGCACGCTCAGTGACACTTGTTCGGGACCAAACAGGCTCTCTGCCGATCCGGCTATCGCCTGAGGAGCGCATACTGGTCATCGTGCCGCGCCCGGCGGACCTTACCCCGGCGGATACCTCCTCTTATGACACACCGCGCCTGGCGGAGGCTCTCCAGAAGTACCATCCCCAGGTGGACGAGGTTGTCGTGCCGCTCGACGTAGCGGCTGCTGATGCCGCGGCGTTGCGCGAGCGGGCGAAGGGCTACGCACTTACGATAGTGGGCACCATCAATGCGAGCGATCACCCTGCACAGGCATCACTGGTCAACGCGCTGCTGGAGTCGGGCACGCGGGTGATAGCGGTAGCCCTGCGCTTGCCCTACGATATCGCCTCCTATCCTATAGTACCTACCTATGTGTGCACTTACAGCCTGCACATGACTCCTATGGAAGCGCTGGCCGATGCGCTATGGGGGAGCATACCATTCCAGGGACAACTGCCCGTGATGGTTGCGGGCTTCTAAATCATGCTTTATGTCAAGTCAGCAACGATTGTAACTCCTGAAAAGCTCCTGGAAGATAGCGCCGTGCTTGTGGAAGGGGGGCGCATAATCGCAGTTGGCTCCTCGGGAGAGGTGCAGTGTCCGCCGGGAGCGCAACAAATCGAAGGAGGAGAGCTGCTTTTAGCGCCAGGCTTCATTGACCTGCAAATCAATGGAGCGTTCGGCGAGGACTTTACGGCCAATCCTGGCTCGATCTGGGAAGTAGCTTCGAAGCTGCCACGGTACGGAGTGACCGCCTTCCTCCCTACCATTATCACCTCGCCACCCTCTCAGGTGGCTGCCGCGCAAGAGGTAATTAGCCAGGGTCCACCTTCAGGCTTTATAGGTGCGACACCTCTGGGCCTGCACCTGGAAGGGCCATTCCTGAATCGGGACAAACACGGCGCTCACGACCCTACGCACTTGCGCCTGCCGGACATCACCGCTATTGCTAGATGGTCGCCCGATGAGGGGGTGCGCATGGTAACGCTGGCTCCTGAGCTTCCAGGCGCGCTCTCGGTCGTCAGTGCGCTGGTAGCACGGGGCGTGGTAGTAAGCGCGGGGCATTCCATGGCTACCTTTGAGGAAGCACGAGCCGGGATCGAGGCTGGGATCAGTTACGGCACCCATCTGTTCAATGCCATGCCTGCCCTGGAACATAGGGAACCGGGACTGGTGGGTGCGATGCTTACTGATGATAACGTGACTGTAGGGATAATTGCCGATGGCGTACACCTGCACCCGGCGGTGGTAGCCCTTATCTGGCGAGCCAAGGGTCCTGCGCATCTCAACATGGTAACGGATGCGATGGCGGGCCTCGGTATGCCTCCGGGCGTATACAAGCTGGGTAACGAGGATGTGACTGTGGACGAGAGGAGTGCACGTCTGCCTGATGGGCGGCTCGCCGGTAGCGTGCTCAGCCTGGACCAGGCGGTGCGTAATCTGGTGGAGTTCACAGGATGTCACGCAGCTGAGGCTATAGCTGTTGTGACCAGCGTGCCTGCATCCATCCTGGGGCTAAGCAAGTCGCATGGGCGCATCGCACCAGGCTACGTAGCCGACATGACGCTGCTGACGAGCGACCTGCATGTGGTCACAACGATAGTGGGTGGGGAGGTTGTTTTCGATAGGGCGTGAAACATGATGCGTGAAACGTGAGATGTAAGACGTAGCTACCGACTACGAGCGGAAGGAAATCATGCCTCTTCGAGATGAGATATTGGAACAGCCTGCGGTGTTGAGGCGCTGGCTGGAAAGAGAGATGGAGAGGGTAGAGCGCATTGCGCAAGCTATCCGGCAGCGCGATGTGGAGTACATCTTTCTGGCGGCGCGGGGCAGCTCAGATCACGCCGGGGTGTATGCGCAATATCTCTTCGGGTCGCGAAATCGCCTGCCGGTGGCGCTGGCAGCGCCCTCCCTTTTCACCATGTACCCTGACTCGCCCAGGCTCCACAACGCGCTGGTAATCGGCATTTCACAATCGGGCCAGTCGCCGGACATCGTAAGTGTGATGGCGGAAGGGAGACGACAGGGGGCGATCACCCTGTCCATTACTAACGACCCCGATTCTCCTCTGGCCGAAGCAGCCGAGCTAAAGCTGCACATCCATGCAGGCGCAGAAAGGGCTGTGGCCGCGACCAAGACCTACACCGCGCAGCTGATGGCATTGGCCGCGCTGTCGGTGGCGCTCGCGGGGAGCAAAGAGGAAGACGTAGAGTGCCTGGGGCGCGTGCCGGGTGCAGTAGAGGCAGGGCTGACGCTGGAAAGCGAAGCCGAGAGGATAGCTAAGGAGTATCGCTCTATGCACCATTGCGTGGTGTTGGGGAGGGGCTACAATTATGCTACCGCCCAGGAATGGGCTTTGAAGCTAAAAGAGCTGGCTTACGTATTCACCGACGTCTATTCGACGGCAGACTTCCAGCACGGTCCAATTGCTATTATTGAGCCGGGTTTTCCCGTACTGGCCGTTGCTCCTCAGGGAGCGGTCTTCGCCGACCAGATCAATCTGCTCAGGCGGCTACGCGATGAGTTCAAAGCCAAGCTAATAGTTATATCAGATAGCGATGAGGCGCTGGCCCTGGCGCATGAAGGACTCCCCCTGCCATCTATGCTGCCGGAATGGCTGACCCCTATCGCGGCCATCGTGCCTGCTCAACTATTCTGCTACCACCTTACCCGCTTCAAGGGGTACGACACCGAACAACCCCGGATGCTGCGCAAGGTGACTTTGACGCAGTAGGTAATTAGTGCTCAAGAGCGTAGGCGATTACTTCTCCCAGGCTCATGGCTTCTCCCTTCGTCTTTGCTGCCTGGAAATCGGCTTCGGCCAACCCGGAGCGCGCTATCTCCAGGGCACGCTCGTATTGCTCGCGGTCTGAGGGGTAGAAGTCGAAGCCACCTACCGCCATCAGGCGCTCGGTGGCACCAAGAAGGGTGCTAGCGCGACGTAGGGGCATGGCGCGCTCTGCCCCTACAGCGGACGATTCTCCCAAAGTGGCGCGGGCTAATAACGCCAGGGACTCTGCTATGCCTCGCCTGTCGTCCATGTCGCGGCGGATTTCCAGGCTCTCTTTGAAGTGGGTAGCAGCCCCGCCATAGTCCCCGGTGTATAGTAGCAATTTCCCCAGGTCATGCAGCAGGTGAGCTATACCGGACTTGTCACCCAGTTCCCTGTGTATTTGCAGGCTTTCCTCGCATAAAGCGCGAGCTGACTCTAAATCCTTCTGGTCCAATGCTATATTCGCGAGGTTGGAGAGAGAAACGGCGATGCCAATCTTGTCTCCCAACTCTCTACGTATAGATAAACTCTCCGCGTGGAAATCGCGAGCTGCAGTGTGGTCCCCCTGTGATAGAGCGATTACGCCAAGGTTAGTCAGCACGGTAGCCACGCCGTATTTGTCGCCAAGCTCTCGCCAGATCGCCAGGCTCTCTTCATCGGAGGAGCGGGCCGCTTCGTAATTGCCACTACGTACCTTTACAACAGCCAGGTTGGTGAGGGAGGAGGCGATGCCCGCCCGGTCACCCAATTCACGCTTCAGGGCAAGGCTCTGCTCGAAGAGGGAGGAGGCCTTCTCGTAATCTCCCCGGTCCCGCCAAATCACCGCGAGATTGTTGAGCGCGCCCGCCATCCCCTGCTTATCACCCAATTCCAAGCGTAAAGCCAGATTCCTCTCTTGCAATGCCAGCGCCCTATCCATATCGCCGGTTGTGTACGCCAGGTTACCCGCGCCGTTCAACGCATTCGACAGCGCCCTCGCCTCTTTCAGCGACGGGACGAAGGACGAAAGACGAAGGACGGAAGGGGCCAAGTCTGAAATCGAGATGGCTTCTTCCAGCCACTTCCGCCCCTCGCTCAGGTAGCCGCGCACGAGCCAGAATCGCCAGAGCGCTGCCCCCATACGGAGGGCGACACTCGCTTCCCCCTGGTCAAGTGAGCGTCGTAGAACCGCGCGCAGGTTGTCGTGTGCCTCTTCCAGGAGCGCGAGCCACTCTGACTGTTTAGGCCCCTTCAGCTGCGGCTCGGCTTCCTCGGCCATAGCGAGGTAATATTCTGTGTGGCGGCGCATGATGGCTGCTTCATCGCCGCTCTCGGCGAGCAACGCACCTGAGCACTCCCGGATAGTTTCCAGCATCCTGAAGCGCGTGCCGTCCTCACCCGCAGACTCTCGCAACACCAGGCTTTTATCTACGAGCGAACTTAGCAGCTCGCGCGAATTCTCAATTTTCAATTTTGAATTTTGAATTGATCGCGCCTCGACACCCAATTCAGAATTCAAAATTGAGAATTCAAAATTATTCACTGCTTCGATGGCTTCTATCGTACAGTTGCCGACAAAGACCGACAGGAGGCGGAAGAGGGCCTGCTCTTCGGGAGCGAGGAGTGAATAGCTCCAATCGATTGCGCCACGAAGGGTCTGCTGGCGGGCTGGCAGGTCGCGAGGGCCACCGGATAGCAGGCTAAGGCCCTCCCCGACCATGCTCGCTAAGCGCAGAGCAATCTCACGGGGCGGCAATATGCCTGTGCGGGCGGCAGCCAACTCAATGGCGAGGGGAAGGCCGTCCAGGTGGGCGCATATCTGCGCGACGGAGGAGGCGTTCTCCTCGCTGAGCATGAAGTCTATGTCAGCTGCGCGTGCTCTCTCAGCGAAGAGGCGTATCGATTCGTACTGCGCCAGGCCATCTATTGGGACCACGTGCGATACGTCTGCAATATCGGGCATGGATAGAGGAGGGACCGGGAAAAGGTACTCGCCGTAGATGTGGAGCGCCTCTCTACTTGTCACCAATACCTTTAGCTGGGTAGCGGAGGAAATCAGATCGGCTACTACCGTCCCGGCGTCGATTACCTGCTCAAAGTTGTCCAATAGCAGGAGCAGTCGCTTATCGCGCAGGTATTCTTTGACGCCATCCAACAGAGATTGCCCGGCGGACTCTCGCACTTTGAGGGCTTGCGCTATGGTCGTTACGACGAGGCCGGGGTCGCGTAGCGGGGCTAGAGCGACGAAGAAGATGCCGTCTGCAAAAGCGGGGAGGAGACCAGCTGCCACTTGGAGGCTGAGCCGCGTCTTGCCGATGCCCGGCGGGCCTACCAGGGTCAGCAGGCGCACAGACTCGCTGCTGAGCAAGGATGCCGCCTTCTCTATCTGCGCTTCACGGCCAATAAAGACCGTAGGCGGGGACGGGAGGTTGTTGGGGTTAGCTGGATTAGCTTGCGAGTCATCTCGCCGCGCTGCATGGAGGGCGCGCCAGGGTGCGCGCTTGTCCGCGCTCACCAGCGTATGGAGCTTGCCTGAGGGGAGGTTGGCACGCGCGAACTCTACGAAGGCGCGGTACTCCTCCGAGGGCACGCCTAGCTCGGCGGCCAGCAACTCAGCGATCTGCCCGGAAGGTCGCCGCTCGCCAGACTCTATCTTCAGGATCGTCATCCGGGAGCAGCCTACCCTCTGGGCAAGGTCCTTGAGCGGAAGGCCGAGGTCTTTGCGGTGCTGCTTGAGCCATACCCCAAATGCCGTGTAGTTATTGATCACAACCCATGCCTTTGCCTCTGTGAGGGCGCATAGCAATTGCTCCGTGGCAGAGTGCGCACCCTTGATTTTAGCATATCGGACGGGGAGACCCAAACCCTTTTTGTATACATCCTGTATACCCTTGTATGCTCGGAAAAGGTACTAGCGGCCCCTATAATGCTCTTGAGATGATTATTCCTGAAGCAGATCCTCTAAAGCCGCACCCGGTAGTAATTACAATTACGCCTTATGGTTTCACATTCAGGCTCACCGGACTCCCTGGCACAAGGCATAAAGAAGGAGAATCGTAATTATGCCCGTGAAAGCAATCATGCAGTTCCGCCCATTATTCTCCTGGGTACTCGCCCTGGCAGCATTCCTCTTCACGCTGACCATGCCTATATCCCTTCCCAGGCAGGTTACACCTGTAAGCTCCACGGTGGGAGATGCGCGGACCGATTTCAATAGGCTCCCTATCGCCTTTGAGCTAAACGCTGGACAGGCAGATGCATCGACCCGTTTCATAGCGCATACGTCCGGGGCCAGCCTCGCTTTTTACCAGGACCATCTGCGGATTGGGTTGAAAGCGCCCGCGCAGGATGGAGCAGATGCCAGGCAGGACGCCGTTACGATGCAATTCCTGGGGGCCGGTCCCGCAGTTAGAGTAGAGAGCGGGAGCGAGCTGCCAGGGAAGGTCAACTACCTGCTTGGCAGCGATCCCAGCCAATGGCGGACGGGAGTGCCAACCTATGAGCAGATCACTTATAGCCAGATTTACCCAGGCGTTGACCTCACTTATTCGGGTACGGGGGGCACCTTGAAGGGGACCTACCTGCTCGCACCCGGCGCAGACCCTGGTCAGGTTCGCTGGCGCTATCAAGTGCGGAATGCGGAATGCGGAATGCGGAATAGTGGATGCGATGCCAGATTATCAGTAGACGATGCAGGTAATTTGAATGTGGCGCTAGACTCCGCATTCCGCATTCCGCATTCCGCACTTGTAGAGAGTGCGCCCATCGCCTGGCAGGAGATTGGCGGCAAGCGGGTCGCCGTGCAGGCAGGCTACGTGACGAGCGGCGATGGAAGTGTGGGGTTCGCGTTTGGAGCTTACGATAAGAGCTATCCGCTCACGATAGACCCGGTACTCACTTACTCAACGTATCTTGGAGGCGGGGCATACGACCAGGGGAACAGTATCGCAGTCGACTCCGCGGGCAACGTTTACGTCGCGGGGTATACGCAATCGGATAATTTTCCCGTTCAGGGCGCATACCAGGGCAACCGGCACGGGGGTATAGACACCTTTATCACCAAACTGAATCCTTCAGGTTCTGCCCTCGTCTTCTCCACTTACCTGGGAGGGAACGGGAATGATTACGGGCAGGGTATCGCTTTCGATAGCAATAACAATGTATACGTAACGGGGTATACCAACTCGTCCAACTTCCCCACAGCCAACCCGATCCAGGCGACCAACCGCGGCTCTAACGATGCGTTTGTGACGAAGCTCAATTCATCAGGCTCAGCGCTCGTCTACTCAACCTACCTGGGTGGGAGCGACGATGATCGCGCCTTCAGCATCGCAGTGGATGGGTCGGGGAACGCACACATCGTGGGCCACACTCCCTCCACCGATTACCCAACTATGAACCCCTTCCAGGCGACGAATGGTGGGTCATACGACGTGTTCGTGAGTAAGGTGAACAGCAGCGGCTCAGCGCTCATCTACTCCACTTACCTCGGTGGAACTGCTTTAGATTATGGCTATGGCATCGCGGCGGATACGCAGGATAATGCGTACGTTACGGGGGGAGCTTACTCGGAGAACTTCCCTACAGTCAATGCTTACCAGCCGAACAACGCGATGCAGAAAGATGCATTTCTCACGAAGATCAACCCCACAGGCTCCGCGCTCGTTTATTCAACCTACCTCGGCGGCTCGCTCAATGAGGAGGGGCGGGCTATCGCTATTGACGGCACAGGTAGCGCTTATCTCACCGGGTGGACAGCTTCTGGTGACTTCCCACTGCTCAATCCCATCCAGTCCGGCATCTCACGTGACGATGTGTTCGTCACCAAGTTCAACTCCGCAGGCTCAGCCCTAGTTTACTCTACTTTCGTCGTAGGCACGTACTACGAGGCGGGTTACGGTATAGCGGTTGACGGGCCAGGGAACGCCTTTATTACGGGCTACACCACTTCAGCGAATTTCCCCGTTGTAGATGCGATACAACCTAACTATGCCGGGCGGGAGGATGCCTTCATCACCAAAATCAACCCGGCGGGGTCGGCTTACGTCTTCTCAACCTATTTAGGGGGGAGCCAGTATTACGAGAGTATAGGGCGTGATTTTGGCTACGGTATCGCAGCCGACGCGCAGGGGAACGCCTATGTCACCGGCTCTACCGAGTCGCTCGACTTTCCCACCAATAACGCCTTCCAACCTGGCAACGGTGGCGGCTACCGCGACGCTTTTGTGGCTAAGCTAGCGAACCAACCGTCCCTCACGGCCACCCCAACGCGTACCTCGTCTCCCACGATCACGCCGGGCGGGCCGACTCTCACCCCCACTCCAGGCTGCCAGCCCAACTGGCAATACGTGGTTGCCCCCCGCGAGCGCGATTACAACGGGCTGTCGGACGTTGACGGCGCGGCCCCGAACGACGTGTGGGCAGTGGGTGGCTATTACAACTTCCCAGGCCCTAACCCCAACATATCGCTCACCATGCATTGGGATGGCACAGAGTGGAGCGTCATCCCGAACACGCTGTTCGGCGCTATATCGGCCATTACCGTTATCGCACCTGACGACGCGTGGATGGTTGGAGACTACGCGAACGGCAGCGACACCAAGACGTTCGCTGCGCACTGGGATGGGACAAGCTGGACGCGCTTCCCCACACCGACGCGTCCAGGGTTGAGCACTCTCACCGATGTAGACGCCCTCGCCTCTAACGACGTGTGGGCGGTGGGGTACAATCACGGCTTCCATTCCACCCTCATAGAGCACTGGAATGGAGCATACTGGGCCATAGTCCCCAGCCCACCAGTATCGTTTAGCTCCGATTATGAGCTGTATGGAGTGTCAGCGATCGCCCCGGACGACATCTGGGCCGTGGGCAACGTTGTGGAGACTGGCACCTCGCAGATACTCATCGAGCATTGGGACGGCACCGAATGGACGATAGTGCCAAGCCCCAACCCCGGCAATTACCAGCCGCACCTCTATGGAGTAGACGCGGTCTCAGCCAACGACGTATGGGCGGTCGGCACGTACTCGGACAATTTCGGCGAGACTTACAAGCCTCTCTTCATGCATTGGGACGGCACGCGCTGGTCGCAGGTGATGGGGGAGACGGTGGGAACCTATGACCAACTCAGGCGGGTCGAGGCGCGCGGACCCAATGACATCTGGGCGGTGGGGGTGCAAGCCGATTGCTCCCTCTGCATCTTCACGCACACCTTCGTAATGCATTTCGATGGAAGCGAATGGCGACATGTCTACAGCCCCGACGGGCCTCGAGAAGTGAACGGTCTGGCCGGGGTAGCTATAATCTCGCCGGAGGACGTGTGGGCGGTGGGCACAACCAGCGACTATACCACGCCCGAACGGTACAGCGACGCGCTGACGATACACCAGTTATGCCCCGCGGGGCCGACCCCTACCGGCACGCCCCCGACGGCCACGATAACGCCGACACGCACCAGCACTCCCACCGCTACCGCGTGCAGCGTCGGCACGACCAACTACACGATTACCACGTCAACCGGGGCGACGGTGATACCCGCTACCCAGGACGTAGGCCTGCATTGCGATGATTGCGCCACTACCGTTTCTCTGCCGTTCCCCTTCAGGCTGTACGATATGCAGTTCAATACAGTGCGGGTAGGGTCTAATGGCACAATGGGCTTCGTGGCGAACAACAACTCGTGGGACGTCACCTGCATGCCGAGCCAGAACTTCAACTACGCCATACTCCCCTACTGGCAGGAACTGCACCTCGACCCGACGGGAGGGGGGTGCACAGGCTGCGGCATTTACACTCTCGTGCAGGGGAGCGCGCCTAACCGCGTCTTCAATATCGAGTGGCGGGCGAGGGACTACTTCTACACTGCGGTCGTAAACGTCGAGGTGCGCCTGTTCGAGAGCGCGCCCGACGGCAAGTTCGAGGTAATCTACGGCTCGGTCCCCTCCGGCTCCAACCAGCAGGTGACGGTTGCGGTGCAAAAGGAGATGGGCTTACTGTATACGCAATACGTCTGCTACAACCAGGGGGCGACGATTAGCAATGGCATGATGATTACTTTCTCCCAACCGGCATGCGGGACGGCTGGGACTCCCACACGCACTGCTACCTCCATCGCTAGCGGTACCCCCGCCCAAGCTACCAATACTGCTACACCTGCTAATGCCACATCAGTAGCCAGCGTCACAACTCAAACAGCGACTTCCACGCCTTTGACTACGGTTGTGCCGACGGCCTGCGCGATCACCTTCTCAGATGTACCAGTGGGGGATACCTTCTATGCATTCATCAGATGCCTTGCCTGCCGGGGTATTATCTCCGGCTATTCCGATGGCACGTTCAGGCCAGGTAATGAGATAACGAGGGGCCAGATAGCCAAGATGGTGTCGAATGCAGCAGGCTTCTCCGAGGATGTAGGGCCACAGATATACGAGGATGTACCGGAGGCTAGCCCCTTCTATGCTTGGATAAACAGGTTGTCCATGAGAGGACACATGGGAGGATACCCATGCGGGCTGGTGCCTGAGGAAACATGTGAGCCTCCTGATAACCGCCCGTACTTCCGCCCCAATGCCAGTGCTACGAGGGGACAGATGGCGAAGATAGTCTCCAATGCGGCTGGGCTAGAGGGGGACCCCACAGGGCTGTTCTACACAGATGTTGCAGAGGACCATCCCTTCTACGTGTGGATCATGCGTCTTACGCAGGTGGGAGTGATGAGCGGGTATCCATGCGGTGGAGTGGGAGAACCGTGTGACGAGGAGAGCAGGCCATACTTCCGCCCATACAACAATGTGACAAGAGGACAAGCATCGAAGATTGTGGCTAATACCTTCTACCCTGGCTGCCAGACGCCTTAGAGCCTGTGTAAGAAGAGGACTCCTCTACATGTCATTCCGAACGGAGTGAGGAATCTAGAACCAATGGTGCTAGTTTAAGGGGTTGACAAAAACAAGGGGTTTTCCGAAGCTGTTGTAGCTCAAAACCACAGCGAAAGGAGAAACCCCATGTCTACCACAGATTTTATCACAGAGTTGTTTTGCCGAGTAGATGACA
>DATEOC010000064.1:0-31813 GCA_035274425.1 Chloroflexia bacterium | reverse complement strand
TGCCGGCGGCATTCGCTGAGCGAAAGTCCTATTATTTGGAGAGGAACGCGTGTTTGGAAAACTCTACTTGGCAATGTCACGCCTGTTCAGCCCCACCAGACTCCCCGCACCCAACACCAGAGTCGCCACGACCAGCGCGAGCAGCCCGCCCCAATTGGCCCCTTCCGCCATAGGTCTGCCAAAAAGGTGGAATATCGAGAGGTTCAGCACTGCCCCTGGAAGGTTGAGCAGGGGGGCGAATAGCTCCAGGAAGAACATAACGGCCACCAGACCAATCGTTATTGGCATCGCTCCGCCGGGCCTCTTGAGCCACGTGGCTGCGCACAGCCCGAATGCGGCCACCACCAGCCCCAGCGGTAGAATCCCAATTGCGCTCTCCCATATCCGCCCCACGTCGAGGGAGACATTGCCCATAGCTGCCCCCAGCATGAGCGAACCACCCAGGACGACCAGGATAGCTATGAGCGCGAGCGAGATGGCGACATAGCGCGCAACGAGTAGTCGCCACCTCGGCAGAGGCGCTGACGCCGGTATCTCCAGTCGCCCCTCTTCCTCCTCGCTCGACCAGCCCTCTATCTGCGTAATCGCGAAGACGGCCACCAGCACAGGGAGATAGGTGAAGACAGAAACGGAGATGTAGGCTTCAGGCGTCGACAGGTTGCCTATGAGCGTCGCCAGCACGCCCCCTATATTCTTCACCATCTCCCGCAACGGTTCCAGGGCATTGTTGACGCTTGTGACAATCATTATGGCGTACAAGCCCAGCCCCAGCGCCCAGAAGAGCGTAGGCCATAAGAGGTCGCGTATGCTCTTGCCGAAGAGCGGCCCAAGCAAGAGCGTGGAGCCTCGGTCTGCCTGGGCCGCTCTCGGTCGCGAAGTGAAGAAGTGGAAGACGGAACCTATGCTACGCCGCAAAAATAGCGCGCCGGCCAGAAGGGTCAATCCGGCGGTCAGCGTCACGAGCACCAGCCACGCGACCCACTCCATCTCTCGCCCCGGCACGATAGGCTTACTCACGGTGTAGTAATGGAAAGGGAGGAACCAGGCAAGCCACTGGAGCGACGGCAGGCTTTCGAGCATGTTGTTCAACAGGAACGTGCCGAATAGCAGCCCGCCCGTGATGGAGGAGACCGTGCGCCTGATAAGCACAAACTGGCCGATGAGCAGGGCCAGAGCCGCCCAGAAGCCAGTTATCGCGCCTATATTGAGCAGGGTCAGCCCAACTTCACCTATCGCAAGAGGCTCGCCCGCGCCGAAGATGCCCACCGCCATCCCTGTTCCTAACAGGAGTAAGGCTATCGCTATCGACACCCAGAGCGCCGCAACCTTCTGGCGAAAGACCGATGCGCGGCTATGGGGCGTCGATAGCAGTACATCGAGAGACCCTTGCTGCTCCTCGCCCCTTATGAGGCCCGCCGCGACGATTGCCGTCCACAGCCCCAGCGCCACAGGGATGAATATCAGGACGCGCACGGTAAGAAAGCCACCGATGCTGTCGAGGGAGGTAATCTCTCCCATCAGGAAGCTGAACGCCTGGAACGCCTTAGTCACCTCGGCCACGAGCCTGGCCCGGTCCGCGCCTGTGCCGGTTATTATCTGTGAGTACTGGGACGTTCCAACAGCCACAACCAGCGCAAGCCCCACCCCCCAGACGAGTGTTCCCGTCCGAGTATCGCGCAGGCTCTTAGTGAATATGTTACGTAGCATCATGGCTTCTACTTAGACATGGATATTAATCACGAAGAACACAAAGACACAAAGAACACAAAGATTATTTTGGGGTTTACGCACCTATAGGAGAACTCCACGACCTCTGCGCCTCTGCGGTGAATCCATCAAAACCTTCGTGTTCTTTGTGTCTTTGTGTTCTTCGTGATTAAAGAAAAAGCATCAGGCATCACGATAGTATGTCAGGAACGCCTCCTCCAGCGTTGGCTCGTGGCTGGTCAGGGAGACGACCGGGTAGGAGGCAGCTTGCTTCAGCACGGGGTCTGCGTCGCCTTGTACGACGAACTTGATGGTGTGGTCGGTCGCGGCTACGTCGCTGACGTTGGGGAGGGAGGCGAACGCCTGCTGTACATCGTCTGTAGCGGGCACGCCGAGAGTAAGGGTCATGTGGTACAGGCGCTCGGCCACGACCTCGCGCACCGAGCCTGTTCGCACCAGCCGCCCCTCGCGGATGATGCCGACGCGGTCGCAGCTATGCTCCACTTCGCTCAGCACGTGCGATGACAGAAAGATGGTCGCGCCGCCCTCTCTCGCTTCGGCCACCATATCGAAGAACTCTTGCTGGTTCAGGGGGTCGAGGCCGCTCGTCGGTTCGTCCAATATCAGGAGACGTGGGCGGTGCATGAACGCCTGTATGATGCCCACCTTCACTTTGTTACCCCTGGAATACTCGCGGAACTTCTTGCTGAGGTCCAGCTTGAGGCGCTCCGCATACCCCTCAATCACCTTCTGCTCGACCCCACCGCGCAGGTTGCCCAGGTAGGTGAGGGTCTGATACCCGGTGAGGTTATTCCAGAGGGCCAACTCGCCCGGCAGATAGCCAACCATCGCTTTTATTGCCACAGGCTCAGCCTGGCAGTCTTTGCCATATATGCTCGCGCTACCCTTCGTAGGGCGTATGAGGTCCATAAGCACGCGGATAGTGGTGGTCTTGCCAGCGCCGTTCGGGCCCAGGAAGCCAAAGACCTCTCCATCTTCCACATGCAAGTCAAGGTCAACGATACCGCGAGCCTGGCCGTAGCTTTTGGTCAGGCTCGTTGTTTCAATAGCAGCTACTTTCGTCGCCATTATCGGTCCTCCCGCTCATGCTGCAAGCGTCTACCAAACAGAAAGGTCTCTGTTCAGCAATATTACGCATTGAGAGAATAGCACCACGTAGGAGAAGTGTCAACGCGCCTGTTGAAATAGAGGATGTGCCTGTCGGCTGAGATACGATGATGCTGTGGAGCGTGGCGTCGCCACGCCCCTACGAATCTCCCTCTTACCTTTTAGTCATTCCCATAGGACTAAAGGGGCAACATAAAAGCTCCCCGGATGTTGTACAATAAGCTTGATACGAACAGCTTGCGCTGGTCTCACATCATCTATCGTCCTTCGTCCTTCGTCCTTCGTCCGCCATCAGGAGCATAACAGGTTATGCAAGCTGCTTCCCAGGAACAGCAGAATCGGGTAATGCGTGAGGGTGTCGCGCAGGAAGATGCGCGCGCCTCAATGCCCTTGCACTCAATAGCGAATGCCACGACTGTGCTTCTCGCTTATGTAGACAGAGAAGAGCGCTTTGCCTTCGTCAATAGCGCTTATGCGCAATGGTATGGTCGCGCTCCCGAAGAGATCATTGGCAAGCATATAGCGGAGATCATAGGGGATAAAGCCTATATTAATGCTCAGCCCGCTCTCGAAGCCGCTCTATTGGGCCGCAACGTCAACTTCGAAGCGACGGTCCCCTGCGAAGGTAAAGGGTTGCGCCATCTCGCTATTTCCTACGTGCCCGATATTGACGAGCATGGTGTTGTGCATGGGCTGGTCGCGACCATCACCGACATTACCGAGAGCAAAGAAACGGAAGCCGACCTGCGCCGCAAAGAGGACGAGCTACGTGACTTTATCGAGAACGGGACCGTTGGGCTGCACTGGGTGGGACCGGATGGCACAATCCTGTGGGTAAATCGTGCTGAATTAGAGCTACTTGGATACAGCGAGGAAGAGTACCTCGGTCACAACATCGCGGAGTTCCACGCTGACCGCCATGTAATTGAAGACATTCTCAGGAGATTGAACGCGAAAGAGACGCTGTACAACTACGAGGCGCGACTCAAGGCTAAGGATGGCTCCATCAAGCATATATTGATCAATTCCAACGTGCGGTGGGACGAAGAAGGGCGTTTCCTGCATACTCGCTGCTTTTCGCGTGACGTTACCGAGCGGAAGCGGGCAGAAGAGGCGTTGCGTGAGAGCGAGGAGCGCCACCGTGCCGTGCTGGAGCAGGTCTCCGAGGCGATATTCCTGGTTGATCCCGAATCTATGCGCTTCGTCGCCGCTAACCCCGCTTTTCAGAGCTTATTGGGCTATACAGCCGAAGAGCTTCTCAGCATGACGATTTATGACGTATTGCCTTACGAGCGCGAGCGCATAAATCGCGCCGTTCAACGCGCGCTGAGCGAGGGTGACTATCATGTAAGCGACCGGCTTTACAGGCGGAAGGATGGTAGCCTCGTAAACGTCGAGGTTGGCATCACACCCGTCTTTTACAGCGGCAAGCGGGTGCTGTGCCAGATTGTTCGCGACATCACCGAGCGGAAGAGGTCGGAGGAAGAGCGCAACCAACTCCTGCTTAGCGAGCAGGCAGCGCGCACCGCAGCCGAGGAAGCTCTACGGATCAGAGATGAACTGCTGGCTGTGGTCTCCCATGACCTCAAGAACCCGCTCGCGGCGATCAAGGGAAATACCCAGCTGATGAGGAGGCGTCTCGAACAGACGAGCGTGCCGGAGTCGGGTCGCCTCACGAGCACCCTGGCGAGGATTGACGAGGCGCAGAGAAAGATGAACGCGCTGATCAATGAGCTGATGGACTTTGGGCGGCTCCAGGCGGACCTCCCCCTCACGCTTCAGCGCCGCCCCATCGATATAGTCGCGCTCGTCCGAGAGGTAGTGGAAGAGCAACAGCACACTA
This sequence comes from Chloroflexia bacterium, assembly GCA_035274425.1. GTDB lineage: Bacteria > Chloroflexota > Chloroflexia > QHBQ01 > JADMIH01 > JADMIH01. The sequence continues at coordinate 27,135 of DATEOC010000064.1, read as the reverse complement.
CCGACAGGCACAATATTCTCATCAAAACAGCCATACCCGAATTCAAGGGGCGCTGGGATGCAGAGCGGCTGGAGCGCGCAATCTCCAACTTGGTATCGAACGCCATAAAGTACAGCCCTCAGGGAGGCGAAGTTGTGGTCGAGATAGGGCGGGAGTTAGATAGTGATTCCGCGCCTGGAGGCTGGATGACGGTAACGGTGCGCGACGCTGGCCTCGGCATCTCGCCTGAAGACCTGCCCCATATCTTCGAGTGGTTCAGGCGGGCGGGCAGCATCGCCGGGCGCATCAGCGGAGCAGGGATCGGCTTGGCAAGCTCATTGCATACCGTACGCCAGCATGGAGGGACCATCGAGGTAGAGAGTGAGCCTGGCGTAGGCTCAAGCTTCACGATACGCTTACCCGTCAATCCCTGAGAGGGAGAAGGAATATTGCTTTATCACAAAAATCGACCCTGCAAGGGTCGATTTTTGTGATAAAGACGTTTGGTTGGGTGCGTTGTGTCCCCAGAAAGATGCTCTTACTCGCGGACGTCGGTTAGCTCAATCGTATCGTCTATAGTGCCGTCGTTGTTGTGGTCTATCCCTATGGGGAGAGGGGTGCCGTTCCCCTTCCATTCGCCGTATAGCACGTAGGCCACGTCCTCCGGCTGTAGAGTGATACCGCCATGCCCGAATACCTGCTCGCTTTGGGCGTCCGTGCGGACCATTATGAGGGCGTAAGTACCCTCCTCCTTGTTGCCGAGGGTGTCAAGGGCCAGCCAGCCATTCTCCGGGTCGAGGTTGATGGTCATCGTGCCGCCGCTCTCGATATCCATCCCTTTCACCAGGAAGGCGTACTCCGCGTCCCCTATAGCGGTGCCGAGGAATATGTCGGGGGACTCATTATAGTCGGTCTTGTAGGAGATGGACTTGCCGTCGGGTGAGAAGGTGATAGTGTCCAACTGGCCTGGGTCGAGCACGACATCATCCACGCTCAAGACGTAGCCTGGGCCAATCATGCTGACGCTTGAGTTGGTGGGGTCGGGCGAATCGCTGTTATGCACGACGAGGGTAAATTCGATGCCAACCGGCACGAAGTAGACAGGCTCAGGGCTGTCCGCCCAGAGGTTGGAGGAGGTGATAGGCGCAATCTCCACGCCGGGGATTTCATTCACGAATTGATTGTCAACGAAGCCGGTGCGCCGCCCTTCCTTGTCTGTAATCAGCAGGTGGGCCTCGCCCTCCAGCCAGAGCTGGTTGTACTCGGTCGCCTGCGCCGCATCGGGCGCGGCAAGGGTGCTGCCACCTACCGTGCCACCGCCAGGGTTCTCGCAGAAGGTGCAGACTTGCTGCCCCAGCCGCACGCTGGTAGGAGTGAGCATCAGGGTGCCGGTCGAGGCGTCCCCCTGGTATAGATCGGACTGCTCGTTCGGATTGGTCGCGGCCTCGTACTGCCACGTCTCGGCGTTACGGTCTATGAGCATGGCGCGCTCGATACCAGGGTGGTTGTTATCGTAGAGGAGGATGGCGAATTGGCCGTTGCCCCGGTCCTCTACGCCGTAAGGTGTGACGGCGTGCCCTGCTTTGAAGCCTGGCTGAAAGAACTCTAAGGCATACGTCTCAGCAGCATTCGGCCCATCCTTGTAAACGTTGATCAAGACGTCGAGGATTTCAGAAGGCTTTCTGGCTACCCTGTTGGACCTGGTAGGTGGTGTGAGCTGGGTTGTCCAGTAGTAGGCAAGCTCCCGCTGGAGCGCCGTATTCCCCTCGATATTGAGGTCAAACGTGCCCGCCGCACCATACTGGCTGGGGTTTTGCTTCCCCTGGTAGAAGATCAGGCTGAGCGCGGCGAAGCCCTCGCAGTGGCCTCCCTGTATGACCTGGTTTACTTCCTTCATCCACGCTTCGGCAGCAGCGGTGAGGTTGCAGCCATTGGTGATGCTGGCGCACACCTGGTCGCCGAACATGCGACGCATATCATCCGGGGTCATATCTACGCGGTCAGGAGCTGCCCCCCAGTTGGGGAAGTTGAAACCATCCTTCTGAGGGCGGAAACCGAGGTCGGCAACCAGGCTGCCAGGTTGGGCGGGCACTTCGGTCGGCGGTCCGGCCTGGGGAGGCTCCGGTGCTTGCGCATCCTTCATCGCGGGGAGTGGGGCCTCTACGGCAACGACTTCTTCACCATTGTTCAGTTTTTCGAGGGCGGCTGCCGCACCCTTACCCATGTCGGAGTCGGGGCTTAAGCGTGCAGCATCTTCGAAGTCGGAGTAGGCACTTTCAGCGTCACCCAGGACGATGCTTGAATAGCCGCGCCAGTAATAGCCGGTGGGGTCTTTGGGCCTGATCTGGATCAGGTAATCGAATGCTTCATACGCCTGGTCAGGGACGTTCGCACGGTAGAGTATCAGGCCGTAGACCCAGACGGCGAACGCGTCTTCCTGGTCGAGTGCGAGAGCCTGCGCCAAATAAGCGTAAGCCGTCTCGTTGTCCCCTTTGGCGTAGTAGGAGATGCCCCCATTCACGTAAGCTGCCTCGAACTCAGGGCTGGCTTCGATAGCCTTGTTGAAGGCCGCAATCGCGGTATCGTAATCGTTGCTGTTGTAAGCTTGCACCCCCTCGGCGAAGCTGGCCGAGGGGTCACCAACCCCGACGACCGACACGCTAGTGGGCGATGCGTCCGAATTGCTCGTGGTGGGTACGGGGCTGGCGGGCACCTCTACCGTGCCGGTCGGCTGGGTCCCGACGGTCGGTTGGACTACGGCGGTGGGCTGTGCGGGCGATGATGAATCACATGCAGCCAGCACGCCTGCCAGCACGAGCACCATAACTACCATCAAGTAGGTGTATAAGTGTTTATACCTGTCCATCTATTCTCTCTCCTCCTTATATTGACTTGTGGCCCTCACATGGCACCTGATTGCCAGGGGCCATGACGTGTAAATTAGTGTTATTTCACCCTTACCATAATAGCTGAGATAGCGCAGATTCGTTCTGCACAAAACCCGCACCAAAAGCCGCACAGACCCTGGCGTGCGTCATTGGGAAGAAATGAAAGTTTGGCCTGCCGTACCGATTATGGCGCTATACTCCTACCTATCACGGTGGCAGTATCTTGATGTACCCAATGGCTTTCTTGTGAGACGTCATTCCTTCCATCGTGAGGGACCAGATGCCCGTTGGAGAGTTTGTGGAGGTGTTCAACGTCACCCCGTTCTGACCACTGACCGCCCCATTCTGGTCAGCGACTATATTGCCTTCGGCGTTTACCACCTGCCCGCTCGGCCCCGTGGCGTACGCTTTTATCGCCTCACCCGGATTGAAGTTGAACCCATCGAAGTGGAAAGTGCTTCCTGCCTTAGCGCAGTTTGCGGGGGTGACGGTCATGTTCTGGTTGGCGGGTATGCCCGCGCACTCGCCCGATACGACAGTAGTGGGGGTAGGGACCGGAGGCGGAGTGGGGTTCCCACCTCCGCCCGCGCAGGCCTGGTAGACCTCGAACTCCCGCGCTTCCGTCCAATCTCCGCCGTAGTTGCGCACTATGAAGAGCATCACGTACTTCGCCTGCGCCGTCGGGAAGGTATAGTCAAAGAAAGCATTTTGCTTGGGAGCAGTGCCCTTGTACACAGTCGTGAAGCTGGCAGGGTTAGCATCCGTGGTCGAGACCCGTATCTCGAAGTCCTGGATACTGTCGTTTTCGTAATTGACATGGCTCGGCGTATAAGGGTTGAGGCGCACTTTATTGATAGAGTACGTTTGACCACGCGGTAAGGCTACGATGATGTACTGGTTGGTCTTCCCCCCACTGGCGCTGGACCAGCCGGTGGCGGGATTGCCGTCAATCATCTTCTCCGGCCCCAGGTCGCCCCCGTAGCTGGAAGAGGCCGCTGTGAGGCTACCCCCATTTGGGGCTGAGGCTATGTTCGTGGTCTGAGAGCAGTTTGTCCCACCGCCCCCTCCACCCGGCGTCGCCGTTGGGACCGGACCAGGGCCGCCTCCGCCACCATACTTTTGCTTGTAGAAGAAGTTGCCCAGTAGGGATAGGAGCACGTCGTTGGGAGGTGCATTCTCAGGGTGCATCTCGAATACGGCGCGCTCGAAGTACTGGACCGTGTAGGTCTTACCATCCGTCTCTGAGACTTCGGTAAACTCGTCCGAGAGAGGGTAGCCCTGCTGAGCGAGGCCGCCGTGCGTCTGCCAGTACGTCCAGAACTTCCCGCCTACCCAGTGCCCCGTCTCCTTGAAGAAGTTGCTATTGCCTGCCGTCTGGTTGGGCTTCTGGTTCGCTGCGCCGTTGGGGTATTTCTTCTTGTACATGAATGTGCCGAGCTGTGACAGGAGCACGTCATTTGGAGCTGCGTATTCAGGGTGGAACTCGAATACGGCCCGCTCGAAGTACTGCACAGTGTACGTCAGCCCGTTGAGGTCGCTCTTCTCACGCAGGAGGCCGGAGACAGGGTAGCCCTGCTGGGCAAGCCCGCCATGCGTCTGCCAGTAGTCCATGAAAATGCCTGCGGCTGCCTTGCCCGTTTCAGGGAAAGTGAAGGTATCGACTCCGGGTACGTCCAACTGAGCGACGGGCGGGGTGACGCTGCTCTGCGTTACGTCTACGTGCTGCCCTGCTATGACGGTGACGCCGGTGCCGCCGCTATTAGGCTTGACCTGGGCCGTGCCTGCGTATACGGTGATGCCGGTCTTCGCGGGGTCAATCGCATTGACTCCTATTCGGATGCCGTAGTCTGCTTGATTGGTAGGGCCTAGAGCGTTGAAGAAACGACCGCTGCCTGCCGTGATGTTAGCGTTGCCCACCGAGAAGGTATTTATCGTGCTGCTTTGCTTTGTCAGTATCTCCGTCACCCCAGTCATTTGCAGTGGCTCTGCGGGGTTGCACGGTATCTTGAGGCTGCCAGTTGGGCCTAGCTGAACGATAGTGCCATCCGGGAACTCGGCGCTTACCTTCCACTTATCCTTCGTATTCTTCGGGACTGTTGATGGCAGTGTGACCACGTAGCCCGGCTGCAAAGTGGTAAACATCGTATCCACAGCGGCGGTAGTATAGCGATACTCCACGTATTCTTTTATCTGGGTATTCCCGAGCGTCGTTCCGTCAGACGATTTGACGAAGAAAGGCACTTTATCATTCTCGGCACGTACCGGGCCGCTCCATACGCGGAGCTTGATTTGGGTATCCAGGCCCTGATTGTATGGGCATGGAGCGCTCTTGCCGGGAATTATGATTGTTATGGCGTCGGGAGGTGCCTTGTCGGGGGTTCCGCCACCGCAGGGGGCAGACTTGAGGAACTGGTCCATGCGGACAAAATCATCTATCAACGGCTGATTTGATGCGGGGTAGCGGTTGCTGTGGCCTATAACCGTGTAACAGCCGCGAGCGAACGCCCCTCCCGGATCGTTGAGGTTGATCGCCATTATTTCATAGCCGTATCCCTCGTCTCCAAAGTAGGTGACGGAGTCCCACCGCCCAAAATTGTTTGCCGTCGCGGCATTGTATTTAGCCTTCAGCTCCGAGCGAGCACCATCTGGGCTGGCATACTTGGTGATTTCAATATCCTTAATGGGCGCAGGGAAACCGTCCCCGCCGTTGACCGCTCGGCACCCCTGAGTAGGGTTGGAGGAGGTGATGTTCCAGCCTACCCCACCTTGAAGGTAGCCACGAAGGAGCGCGCACAGGTCGGGGTCTGGAACAGGGGTGGCTTGAGCAGCGACAGACAAAGGGGCTGCTTCCATGCCCGTAGCCTGTACCCCTCCTAGCGCACCGAGCGGCATCAGCGCCAGCAGCATGATGACCCCTATTGCGGCCCGTAGCCAGCGCGATTGCTTGGTGGTGTATGTGCCTCTATCTACCATCTTCATCTCCTCATGCGTGCGTCGTTACCCAGATTACCTACAACAATAGACCTCTTCAGAAGAGGCCAGAGAGCGCGAGAGCGGTCTTTATGAGACTACCCTCCGTGCCCCGGCGCAGGACAGTAGAGGTCAGGGGTGATGAAACGTAAAGCGTGACCGTAAAGGCAGTATACATAGGGCTGAGGAGCGTGTCAATAGTAAACCGGGAGGTAACCAGGGCTGATGCAAAGTCGAAAATCTGCATCACGCTTACCTCTAATCTGAACGCTTGCTGGACGCCTTAAAGATCAGATTGCTATGCTATAATGCCAGATAGAGCAGAAAATGCCTACGCGAGAAACGATTGCCCTACCGAATACTGACCATAGCGCCTACCTCCTTTTTCTCCGACTACGGAGCGCACGTCCGCATCCTCGAAGAGACGGTACACCTCCAGGAGCGGGGACATAGCATCCTCCTCTGCACATACCACACCGGCAATAACGTTCACGGCATCCCCGTCAGGCGCTCTATAGACGTGCCCTGGAAGCAGGGTGTAATGGTGGGGTCGTCGCGGCACAAACTCTACTTCGACGTGGCGCTGGCATTCACCGTCCAGCGCGCAGCCGCGCAGCTCAAGCCGGACATCATCCACGCACATCTGCACGAGGGGGCATTGCTGGGGTGGATGGTGCGCCAGCTGCGCGGCACACCCCTGGTCTTCGACTACCAGGGGAGCCTCACCGCCGAGATGCTCGATCACGGCTTCATAAGGAGGCGATCTCCCTTATTGGGGACGCTCAAGCGCCTTGAAAGGCGTATAGACCGTGCGGCGGACGCGGTTATCACATCGTCGCACAACGCCGAGCGGAGCTTGCGCGCACGCATCTCCGATTATTCCGACCGTATCTGCACGGTCGCAGACGCCGTGAACACTGCGGTGTTCGCGCCGCCTGCGACCGGACTGGGGCGCACAGCCTGTGCTGCCCTCAAGCAATCGTTGGGGATACCTACAGAGGATAAAGTTGTGGCCTACCTGGGCTTGCTCGCGCCTTACCAGGGGACGGACCTCCTGCTCGAAGCGGCGTCGATAGTAGTCCACGAATGGGGCAGGAGCGACGTGCATTTCCTCATTATGGGCTTCCCAGGGGTGGACAGCTATCGTGGGCAGGCTGATAAGCTCGGCCTCAGCCGCCATATCAGCTTCCCCGGGCGCATACCTTACAGCGATGCCCCACGCTTCCTGGCGCTGGGCGACGTGGCGGTCGCGCCTAAGCTCTCCATGACCGAGGGCGCGGGGAAGATAGGGAACTATATGGCGATGGGTTTGCCCGTAGTCGCCTTCGACACCCCCGTGAGCCGCGAGTACCTGGGGAGTCTGGGTGTGTACGCCGAGAGAGGGAACTCTCGGTCGCTGGCGGCTAAGTTGTGTGAAGTGTTGGATAAGCCGGAGCATTACCAGGAAGTAGGGGCACAACTAAGGCGCAGGTGTATGGAAGAGCTCTCCTGGGAACGTGCGATTGCACGCATCGAAGGAGTCTATGAGCGCGTCGTGGCTCGCCGGGTGTGACCAGTCCAAATTAGGAAGGGCAAGCGAGCCGTAGGGGCGACCACAAGGGTCGCCCCTACATGCCTCTATCTTGGCTGATCTATAGCGGGGCGAAGAGGTCTACCAGGTTCCCATCCGGGTCCTTGACGACGGCGTAGCGCTGTCCCCAGAAGGCATCCCACGGCTCTTTGTGACTCTCGTAGCCGCTCTCGGTGACGCGCTTGTACAGCTCGTCTACCTCTCCCGGGCTATCGCACTTGAACGCCAGCCCGATGCGCTGCCCCACCGGCTCAACCCAGTCGGGGTCTATGCCCTTTACCATTTCGAGGCTGTTCCAGGAGATGCGGTAGCCGTTGGGTGTTATCACCTCAACGAAGTCCTCCCCTTCCACACCCTCCGGTATATCCAACCCAAGCAGCCTGTAGAAAGCGAGGGCTGAGGCCATGTCACGTACCGTCAAGCCTACCATGTCTATCTGTGCCATCTCTTGTTTCCCTCCTTGTGCCTTCTGTCCAAAGTTCAAAGTTCAAAGTTCAAAGTTCAAAGTTCAAAGTTCAAAGTTCAAAGTTCAAAGTTATCGTCTATCGTCTATCGTCTATCGTCTATCGTCTATCGTTTACTGTCGTCCGTCGTCCGTCGTCCGTCGTCCCCTACACCTTCATCGTCTGCCACTTTCCGCCCCGGAAGCGACGGTACATCAGGATTGCGCGGAATGACGCTTCGATTATGAGCGCGGCGTAGATGCCAGGTAGAGCGAGGCCAAGTCCGGGGAAATGCCAGGGGGTAAAGGGGATGTACACCGTTTGCAGGCCCAGGAACGCTCCCGTGGGGAGGCGCACCAGCCACACCGCTACAGTAGTAATCACCATCGGGTAGCGCACGTCCCCCGCGCCCCTGAGAGACCCACCCAGCACGAACGCGAGGGCGAGCGGCGGTTGGCTGAACGCGATGACTTTCATCGCCTCCCCACCTAATCTCAGCAACTCAGGGTCGTCGGTGAATATGCGTAAGATAGGCTCACCCGCGAAGAAGAAAGCCAGGCCCATGATGCTCATCCAGATGAGGGCTGAGCGCGTCGCGAGTTGCGATCCGAGTATAGCCCTCCTCGGGTGGCCCGCGCCCAGGCTTTGCCCGACCAGGGTGGTGGCCGCCATCGAGAAGCCGAAGCCGGGCATCTGCGACAGGAAGACCGCGTTCAGCGCAAGCCTCGAGGTGGCGAATATCACCTCGCCCATCCCAATAACGATGAAGCTATAGATAAGGATGCCGAGCGACATGAACATCTGCTCGACGGCTGAAGGTATGCCTATATTGAGGATGCGGCGCACCACGTCCAGGTTGGGCAGCCACCCGCTACGGCTCAATAGCTTGATGGGCGACCTGCGCTGGAAGAGGAAGCCGAGCAATATCAGCGTGCCCAGACCTCTCGCGATAACTGTGGCCCAGGCCGACCCCGCGACCCCCATCTCCGGTATCCAGTCGAGTCCGGGCACGTCAATTCTCGCGCCGGGGACGATCCAGGAGGCTGCGCCACTCAGCCAGCCGCTCAAGATGCCGCTTGCCTTCACTCCGCCGAAGACAAGCTCCACAGCCAGCAGCGCGTTGATTACGTTTATGAAGGCGGTCACGAGCATGGGAGTGCGAGTATCTCCTGCGCCCCGCAAGGCCGCGCCCACCACGAACATCACCACGAGCATTACGGCGAAGGTGAGCGTGATGCTCAAATAGGTGGCCCCATCGCGCGCCGCCTCCCCCGTGAGACCCGACATAGCAAGGAGCGGCTCTGAAAGGGGAGCTATAGCTGCCAGCACCAGGCTTACCAGCACCGACATCAGCAGCGACTGCTTCAGCACCACGCTCGATTGGCCGACTTCGCCCGCCCCGGTCGAGCGCGCGATGAGCACGGTGGTGCCCATGCTCACGGCTATGAGCGCGGTAGTGAGCACCCAGATGAGCATCTGCGAGGCACCCACCCCTGAAAGGGCAGCGTTGCCGAGGCGGGCGACGATGGCGGTGTCCACGATACCGAGGAGCGTCTGCAAAGCGTTCTCGGCGATGGCAGGCCAGGCGAGCCTGAAGACCTTTCGCCCGACCTCTTTACGCTCTTCGGGGGTAAGGTCGGCGTCTTCGGCTACCTTCGCGGCCTGGGCCGCAGGCTCAACCGAAATGCCGCCCATCATGAACATGTCTGTAGCCTCTGCTACCTCCTGCGCGGCCTTCCTAGCATCCTTGGAGGTTGGTCCGATGGGCACGGCGTTGCCATTTTGCCGCCCATTTGCGCCCAGGCCGGTTGTTCTCTTGTCGTCCCTAGTTTCTGTATCGCTCATCTACATAGCTCATAAGATATATATCTAAAATCGCTGTTAGATTTCGATTTATCCTTGTTATTTGAAAAGATGTGAACGTGGTCCTTAGCTTTGTAGAGGTGTGCCGCTGGCACGCCCCTACGAGGTTGTGTTATGTATTTGCTAGTACGCCCACCGGACGAGCACTGCGCCCACGGTGAAGCCAGCTCCTACTGCGGAGAGGAGAGCCAGGCTGCCGCGCTTCAGGCGGCCATCATCGAGGGCCTCTCCCAGGGCCAGGGGGATGGTCGCCGCCGTGGTGTTGCCGAATCTATCTATGTTCGTAACCACCTGGCTCGCGCTCAGCCCCAGACGCTCAGCCGCCGCGTTGATGATGCGTATGTTCGCCTGGTGCGGGATGAGGAGGTCGAGCTGGCCTGTGCTTATCTCGTTCCTTTCGAGGAGGGTGCGGCTGCTTTCTTCCATCTTGCGCACGGCGAATTTGTAGACCGGTTGACCATCCTGGTGGACGTAATGCATGCGTTTGTCGACTGTCTCATGGGTGGAGGGGTTGAGGCTCCCCCCGGCGGGCATGTAGAGGTACTGGCCCCCTGAGCCGTCAATCTCGTGCAGGTAATCGAGTATGCCTGTATCGTCATTTGACGGTTCGAGGAGCACAGCGCCCGCACCGTCGCCGAAGAGGACGCAGCTTGCGCGGTCCTGGGGGTTGATAATGCTCGACATCACGTCGGCACCTACCACCACCACCTTGCTATGTGCCCCGCTCGCAACGAACTGCGCGCCGACGGTGAGCGCATAGGTAAAGCCTGAGCAGGCAGCCGAGATGTCGAAGCCCCATGCGCGGTTGGCTCCAATTTTATCTTGCACGAGGCAAGCGGTCGCGGGGAAGAACATGTCGGGCGTGACGGTAGCGACGATGATAAGCTCGATCTCACCAGCCGTTATGCCCCGCTTTGCCATAAGATCGCGGACGGCTTCCGCCGCAAGGTCGGATGTGGCGGTGCCGGGGTCCACCATGTGGCGCTCGCGGATGCCGGTGCGAGACACTATCCACTCGTCGTTAGTATCGACGATGCGCGCCCAGTCGTCATTGGTCATGACCCTGGGCGGGACGTAACGGCCAATCACCGTGATTTTGGCTCTCTTCTTATCCATATCCCTCCCACACTCCCCTTGCTCCGCACAAGCAATGTTTCATTTTCGTTTTCTTTGATTTTGTTATCGTCGATAACAAAATCAAAGAAAACGAAGGTCTTCTCTACACCCTATCCAGGGTGTTCTTCCATACCACCCAGTATTCTCACCAACTGATCACGCCCGACGGTGCGCTGGTTGGGTGGGGGGGCTTTCATATCCTTTACGGTGGCTGTGCCGGAGGCTATCTCGTCCGGCCCCAACACTACTGCAAAAGGTATGCCTAACTTGTCCGCGTATCCGAATTGTTTGCCTAGCTTATCTCCTGGATTGAGGTAGACTTCGCATGGGATGTCGTGGGCGCGCAGATCGGCTGCGAGCTTGAGGGACTCGCCCACGCTTGCAGGTGAGGCGTCGAAGACGGTAATGAGGGCGCGGCTGGGCGTCACGGTAGGTGAGAAGAGGCCAAGCTCCACTATCACGTCCACTATGCGCTCCATGCCGAACGAGCCGCCTGTGGTGGGGAGGTTACGCCCGGAGAAGATGGACATAAGCTCATCGTAGCGCCCACCCCCGCCCAGGGAGCCTATCTTCGGCTCGTCCACCACGATCTCATATACAGCCCCGGTGTAGTAATCCAGCCCCCGCGCCAGGGTGAGGTCTACCTTGTACCTATCGAGGTCGTCGCCTGCTATACCCATGCCGGAGAGGGCGTTCAATATCTGCCCAAGCTCCTCCAGGCCGCGTGTGGCTTCGGGGTCGCCCTTGAGCGGCCCGGCAAGCTCGCCCAGGAGGCCGGCATTGTCGCTGAAGGAGCGCACGCCCCCGCCGCTCAGGAAGAGATCGAGAGCCTTTGAAGCTACCTCTTCGGCTATGCCGTTGCGCACCATCTCCGCGCGCACACCGTCGGGGCCGATCTTATCGAGCTTGTCGATAGCGCGGAATATGGTGCCCGCATTTTCGGGGGGGACGCCGGCGTGCAGCGCCAGGCCGGACATCAGCTTGCGGTGGTTGAGCAGCACGCGATAGCCGGTGAAACCGAGCTTGCGCATCGCCTCGCCGTAGATGGAGAGGATTTCGGCGTCGGCAATCATGGAGGCCGAGCCGACTATGTCTACGTCACACTGGTAGAACTCGCGGTAGCGTCCGTACTGCGGGTTCTCGCCGCGCCATACGGGGCTGATCTGGTAGCGCTTCCAGGGGAACTGCAGCTCGTTGAGGTGCATGGCGACCACCCGCGCCAGGGGCACGGTGAGATCGTAGCGCATACCCACTTTGCGCCCGCCCTTGTCCTCGAACTTGTAGATGAGGCGCTCTTCGTCGCCGTACTTACCTTCGAGGGTGGCGGCGTACTCAAGCGAAGGGGTCTCCAGGGGCGCGAAGCCGTGTAGCTCGAAGATGCCCCGCAGAGTATTGATGACATGCTGGCGCACCGACATGGCGGCGGGCATGAGGTCGCGGAAGCCTTTGAGGCGTTGAGGATTTATAGATGTCTTTTTCTGCTCATCCACATACTGCTCCGAATTCTCTACCACTGGTACAGAGTGCTGCGCTTGAGTTACGAGCGTTTCCGGCAGGAAGAATAGGGGGATTTCGATAGTATAGCTCAGGGCGCGGATGCTTGCATTTTCTACTTCCACGGATTGATAATTGTCGCACCCGTGCCCATGAAGTCGTCTTCATTGCGTGTGACCAGGCTACAGTTGTGGTGGATAGCAAGTGCCGCGATGAGGGAGTCAATCGCCGGAAGGGGCCTACCCATACGCTCCATCTGTGCTGTCAAGCGGCCCCATGTCAGCATTGCATCCACATCGAGAGTCAACAGTCGGCCATCGAACCGCACCAGCAAGTCATCAATGAGCCAAGTACGCAGGGTATCCTTTCGTGAAGAGTCCGGTAGCCTCTCAATACCCTTACTTAGCTCACCTATCGTTATGGCGCTGAGGTAAACGCTTTCAGCGTCTACCGCATCAATCCACCTGACAACCTGCTGGTTTGGTTGTTTAGTAACAAGTTCTGAGATAACGTTAGTGTCGAGCAGGTATTTCACAGGTCGTTTATATGGTACTGCCGTCACGCTGCGGACTGGTATCGCGCGTTAAATCAATATCCGAATCGACGAGTGGGGATTCTCGGAAGAACTGTGAGAGCTTCTTGCGGCCAAGTAGCATCTTCCTATAATCAGCGATGGAGAGGACCACCGCAGTCTCGACGCCGCGCCGCGTAATAACTTGCGGACCCTGCTTCAAGGCATCCTCTATGACCTCGCTTAACTTGTTCTTAGCCTCTTGAAGTTGCCAGCTACGTGCCATAAACTCCCGCCTTGCTGTCTAGTCTGTCTAGATTATATAGGAAACAGGTCAGATCGTAAAGTGCAGTCCGAGTTCAATAGGGATAATAGTCTGATTCTTTATAGCCGGAATTATAACATCTATCCACCACCAATCCACAGGGCCGACACAGGTATATAATCGGCCCTGTATGAAAGACTTTGCTTATCTTCACGTGCACACGCACTTCAGCAGGGGCGGCGGACCTGGCTCACCTGCGGAGTGGTGCCACCAGGCTGCGGCGCTTGGTTACAAGGCTCTGGCGATGGCGGACCGCGCGCCCCTCGCGGGACTCCCAGCGTTCATTGAGGCGGCCCGGCGCGACGGGCTTACACCTATCATTGGTGTGGAGCTTGATCTGCTGTTCCCAACAAGCGGACCGCGTATTGCCGAGCCTATCTCTACGCCTGCCGTGCTGTTCGCCCGCGATGGCGAGGGGATGGCGAACCTATCGAAGCTTTGCGCGCTCGCATACGCAGGGTGGCCCGCCTCGGAGGGGCCTATCGAGTGGGAGGCGTTGGTCAGGCACTCAGGTGGGTTGGTGCTTGTGTTGTCTGGTTTGGACGATGCGGGCGCAACCTCGCCTGTCTTTGGTCTAGCTCCAAAGAAGCTGGCGGAGCTGGGGGGCGCGCTCAAGGAGCATTTTGGTGACGCGGCGTTCGTCGGGCTGCCCCATACTGGTCGCCCTGAAGATAGCACGCTTGCAGGTCAGGTGGCGTCCGCCGCAGGGCACATGGGACTCCCTGCACTCGCGTTCCCAACCGCCCGCTATTTACAACCGGAGGATGCGCTCTCCTACGAGGCTCTGCGGTCAGCACGCGAGCAAGCAGGTTGGCCTCGAATTGGAAAGCAGAAGGCAGTAGGCAGAAAACAGGAGTACCTGCGCGCCCCTGGTGATGTGGGGGCAATGTTCAGCGAGTGGCCTAAGGCGGTAGAGAATGTGGGCCGCCTGGTGGAGATGTGCTCTGGAGTGCGGAGTGCGGAGTGCGGAGTGCGGAATGAGGCACAGGAGTTAGATAGGGATAGTAAAACGCTGAGGAGTGTCGCGGAGAGGCGGCTAGTCAAGTTGCTTGGCAGCGAGGAGCTGCCTGGGGATGTGCAAGAGAGGCTCGATGCGGAGTTGCGCGTCGTAGAGCGTTGCGGGAGGGCGCAAGCCTGGCTCGCGCTAGGCTCCATCGTGGAAGCGGCTCGCGCCAACAGGGTGCCACTGGGCGCTCCCCTGGGTATGGCTGACGGCGCTCTGCTCGCCTATGCGCTCGGAGTCTCGTCTCTCAACCCTATGCCTTACGCACGCCCGGCGTGGCTAAGGGAGAAGGAAGAGCAAGCTTCCGTATCTTTGCCCGGTGTTGAAGTGCCCGCGACACGACGCGATTTGCTCATCTCTGCCCTTGCCAGGGAGTATGGGACCGCGCGAATCGCGCATGCTGCCTGCGCGGTCGACATCACCCCTGTCACTGCGGCGAAAGCGGCAGGGGCCGTCCTGGACACGCCAGGTGAAGAAACGAAAAAGATACTGCTTGCGGCGATGGAGAAGGGCTGGGCCGCTTTTGACGCGGATGATTTGTCGCCTGGCACCCCTGCTCTTGCTGTGTCGCTACGGGGCGCGCCACTATATTTCAAGCATGACTATGACACCCTGCTGCTAATGCCTCGCTCTCAAGCTGGTAACGATGAAGCAGATCAGCAAGGACTGTTTCCTGTGGCGCTCGACGGTTCTGCGAATGGCAAGGGAGTAGGTAAATGGGTGCCCTGGACGGAGGAAGCAGTGTGCCGCCTCGATCTCCCGGCTATAACCCTGCCATCATCCCAAGCCCTGACCGCGCTCGATAGTGCCTTTCATCTCGTAGGCAAGCATCCGGTTCCGAGCCTGGTGGCCTCAAGCCTTGATCTCTCTACTTTACCTGAGCCGAATGAGGCTATTACCTCCCTCATCACTAAGGGCGAGGTCGCAGGCATCCCTTACTTGACTTCTAAGGCAGCGAAAGGCTGGTCAGGTGGCTATACCCCTGAAGGTATGGCCGCGCTGGTTGCCCATTCCATAGCCAACCACAAAATCCAAAATCCAAAATCCAAAATCCAAAATCTAGAAGGAGATTTGCTCTACCGCGACCAGCTAGATACTCTCCTGGACGTTGCCGGGGTGGAAGCTGAAGAGGCGGACCAACTGCGCCGCGCTCTGCTCAAGCCTGAGTCGGCTGCGGACGATGCTTTGTGGTCTAGTTTCATGGAGGGATGCATTCGCTCTGGGATGCCGGAGGAGGATACGGGTCTACTGAAAAATGCTCTGCTTGCTTCGGCGGGCAATCTCGTGTCGCGGTGGACCATGCACGAATGGGGGCGGGTGGCATTAGGGGCATCTCTACTTAAAACAGCACATCCTGCTGCGCTCCTCGCGGGCACGCTCGCGGTTGCATGGGAGCGTGGGGCGCGTGCTAACGTTGCGGCCATCACCGCCGAGGCCCGCAGGCTTGGCATAACCATCCTTCCCCCGGACGTGAACAGGAGTCACCCCGACCCCAATCTAGAGCGCGAAGGAGCAAGTTGGGCCATTATGTGGGGATTAGCCCTTCTCCCCGGCTGGACGGCGGAGGAGGCGGAGCAATTCATCTCTATGCGCCCGGCGCAAGGGTTCGCCTCGTTGCGCGAGGTGGCGCTGGCAGCGGCTGACGTGGGGCTATCTATCGCTCAGTTGGAGAGCCTGGTCTATTCGGGAGCGTGCGACCACCTGGGTGGGCAGCGGCGGGACCGCCAGGCCCTGCTCAATGCGCTCCCTGCTATGCTGGAATGGGCGCGGGGGAGCCGGAAATCACAGCGACAGGTTGATCTATTTACTGCTCCGGAGGCGCATGAGACCCCTGTGAGCGACAGGTCCACGCTGGCAGATAGTCAACCCTCGCCCCATGAGCGCTATAGTTATCGTGCATGGGAGGAGGTCAACCTAGGCGTAGCTCTAACCGAGGCGCGGGAAATAGATGCGTTACGCCAGGCGCTAAAGGAGGCAGGCGATCTCCAGTCACGGCTGCTGACGAGCGCTCAGGTGACGCCTGAGCACGTCGGGCAGAGCGTGTTCCTGGTAGGCATCCTTTCGGGCATCAGCTTGTTGCCATCGCCCAAGAGTAGCAACGGTTCAGATAATGGACATGCCTCGCAGGGGGAAATGCCGCTCGCGGTAGCGCAGGTCGAGGACATGGAAGGGGCGATTGAGCTTGTTGCTTTCCCCCCCAACTACAAACGCCACCGCCACTTATGGACCGAGCACAACCTGGTGATAATCACTGCACGCGTCCGCTGCCACGAGGATGGCGCACTCTATCTCCTCTGCGAGCATCTTGCTCCTTTCCAGGTGGAGGGTGCGGAAGAAGAATTGAACCTTAAAGTGAAGATAGGGAAGAATGGGGCGCGGCCAGCAGATGCTCCGGCAATCACGCCGAAAGACGCCCTTGCTCAGACCGAGGTAATAGCTGCCCCTAAACCCCAATCTGCACCGGGAGCGTCTAACGGTTCGCACGCTCAACATGGGAACGGCCATATCAACGGTAACGGTAACGGTTATAGCAACGGCCATGCTAGCCAGGCGCAGCCCGTCGCGACCCAGGCCACGAGTGCGCCTACTTACAAGATCATCATAACTCTGCCTATCTCGGACGATGACCACACCGATATAGATATGATGATCTCGCTGAATAGTATCCTATCGGAGCACCCCGGCTCCGATAGCGTGACCCTGCGCATCCCTTACAGCCCTGAACCTGGAGCGGTCACTATCGGCCATCTCCCCAGGGGCGCACGCTATAGCTCCCACCTTGAATCTAAGCTGCACGGCCTCCTCGGTCCGGATGCGCTGGCGGTCATAAAGCTGGTAGGCTAGACGAATTATGAATTATGAATTCTAAATTTTGAATTGAGAGATGCCTAACCCATTCAAAATTTAGAATTCATAATTCATAATTCATAATTCTCCAATGGTCCTACCCCAATAGGCATAACCATCCTCGTATGGTCATACCCAACATGACCGGACTTTTGCCAACCGAAAGTAGTACATATGTAATAACGCTTTTGGTTGACTCGCTTTTTGTGCCTGTGCTATAGTCACTCTATACGACCCAGAGTAAGAATGGCGCACGAGTCCGTCTTGCTTGTGGGAAGCTGTAGGGGTGATTATGGCCAAAGATAAAATCCGGGTGCTCATAGCAGATAGCCACGACCTGTTCCGCCAGGGGTTGGCAAGCCTGCTTACCCGGCAGCCCAGTATCGAAATCGTGGGCGAGGCCACCGACGGCGACGAGGCGCACGCTATGACGGGCAGTCTCAAGCCTGACGTGCTCCTGATAGAGGTCCACATGCGCCGCAGCGAGGGGCTGCCGACGGTGTTGCGCATTATCGAAGATTACCCGGAGACGCACGTGGCCGTTCTTACGTCCTCTGAAGACGACAGCGACGTGCTGGCCGCGGGCAAGCTGGGCATCAGGGGTTATCTCCTCAAGAACAGCAGCCTGGATGACCTGGTGCGGGCGATACAGGCCCTTTCCCAGGGCGGCGCTTACTTCTCAAGCAGTATGTTCACAAAGGTGCTTCAGGAGTTCACCCACCTCGCTCGCCGCCGCGATTTGCAGGAGGCCAAAGGGATAGATGCCCTCACCGAGCGGGAGAAAGACGTGTTGCGCCTGGTAGCGAGGGGCGCGACCAACCGTGACATCGCTAACGAGCTGGTGATTACCGAGAACACAGTGAAGGTCCACCTGCGGAACATCCTGGACAAATTGCAATTGCGCAACCGGCAGCAGGCCGCAGCCTACGCCGTGCAAGAGGGACTGATAGCGCGGGTCACGTTGGGTGGCGGTGGTGTGTATGGCGCTTATGGCCGCAACGGAAGCACCGGCGGTAACGGTAATGGAGACCACGAGAGCTACCAGGATGGTTACAAGATAGGGCCTGGTGACACGCGTGCTGCCCGGTCTTACAGGGGGTAAGCACAGGTAGTGCAGCTATAATCTGGCGCGCAACAAACAAAGGGAGCACTCATCAGGTGCTCCCTTTGTTTGTTGCTTCTTATTACCCTCTACTCTTGAGCCACGCTTCGAGCTTCCCTATATCCCAGGCCGTTATCACCCTGTCGGGGGTAGCCCAGCCCCGGCGGGCGACGTGGACGCCGTACTCCATGAAGTTGAAGTTGCTGTGGTGGTGAGCGTCTGTGCTGACCGCGAGCAGGCAGCCTTCTTCCATCGCCTCTTTCACGTAGATGTCGTCGAGGTCGAGGCGGTCGGGGGCGGCGTTTATCTCAAGCGCTACGCCCGTCTTTGCAGCTTCGCGTATGAGCGCGCTCACGTCGAGGGCTGACGGCTCACGCTGGTTGATAAGGCGGCCCGTGGGGTGGCCGATGATGTCAACGTGGGGGTTGCGAGCCGCCGCTAAGGCGCGTTGCGTGACCTGCTCGGCAGACCCTCGCAGGCCGAGGTGGATTGACGCCACCACTATGTCGAGCCAGGCCAGCACCTCATCGGGGAAGTCGAGCGTGCCGTCGAGCTTTATCTCTACCTCGGTGCCATGCAGGATGCGGAAGTTGCTGCCGATGGCTGCCTGGGCCTCCTCTATCTCCTTGCGCTGTTTGTGCAGTCTCTCTACCGTCAGGCCGCCCGTGACGGTGAGGCTCTGGCTGTGGTCCGTTATGGCGAGGTACTGGTAGCCGCGCTTCTTGGCGGCGCGTGCCATCGCCAGGATGCTCTCCGCGCCGTCGCTCCAGGTCGAGTGGGACTGTAAATCTCCCTTGATGTCCGACAGTTCGAGCAGTGTGGGTATCTGACCTCGTGCCGCAAGCTCGATCTCGCCCCGGTTCTCGCGCATCTCAGGGGGCATCCATTGAAGTCCGAGCGTCTTGTAGATGTCGGCCTCTGTGGGGATGGGTACGGGAGTGCCATCCGCTTTGTATAGGCCATATTCGTTCTGGTGATAGCCCATCTTGATTGCGCGGTCGCGCAGATGGATATTGTGCTCCCGCGAGCCGGTGAAGTGGTGCAGGAGGGGGATGTAGTACTCAGGCGACATTACGTACAAGTCCACTTGCAGGCCGTTGTGCAGGCGCACAGTAGACTTATTTTCCCCTTGCGAGTCGATTGTGCCGACCATTGGGAGCTTGACGAAGCAATTTATGACTTTGTGCGGCTCGTCGGCGGTGGCAAGGAGGTCTATGTCGCCCACGGTCGGCTTCCAGCGGCGGGCCGATCCCGCAATCTCTATCTTGCCGATGCCCGGGCAGCTACTCTTGAGGAGGCTTATCATCTGGCGCAGGATGGGGAGCGCGGTGCCCAGTAACTCGCGCTTGTCGGCGCTGCGGCGCTGGATGGCCTCTATCCCCTCCTTGATGCTCTCTACGCTCTTTTTGCCGATGCCTGGGACGGTGAAGATGCGCCCATCTTCGATAGCCTTTTCGAGGTCGGCTATGCCCTGGATGCCGAGGGTCTGGTAGAGGAGCATGGCGGTCTTCGCGCCGACATGCGGTATCTCTGTGAGGGCGATGAGAGAGGGGGGTATCTCTTCGAGGAGGCGATCATAGAAGCGGAGCTTGCCGGTGGTCATAAGCTCATTCACCTTGTCGGTGATGGCCTTGCCGATGCCTGGCAGGTCGTTCACGCGCCCCTCGCGCCACACCCTCTTGATGTCCTCCGGCAGGTTGGCGAATGTGTTGGCTGCCGTCCTGTAGGCGCGCGACTTGAAAGGGGACTCCCCCTTCAACTCCATCATCGCCCCGATCTCGGTGAAGATGCGGGCGAAGGTGGCGTTTGTGAAATCGGCAGCTTCAGGCGCTAGGTCGGGCATGGGTTCCTTTTTTGACGACGGACGACGGACGACAGACGATACACGCTAGATTTTACCGCAGAGACGCAGAGACGCGGAGGTTTATTGAGGATTCACGCATCACGTTTCACGTTTCACGTTTCACGTTTCACCATCCATCGTCCGTCGTCCGTCGTCCGTCGTCAGCTACGTTACCTCAGCAGGTGTCGGCGTGGTCGGAGCAGGGCCTTCGTGGCGGATTTCGGCTTCTTGCTCCGCCTTCTTCATGCCAGGCAAGGCGTGTGCCAACGCCTCTTGGGGGTTATCGGGGTAGAGAAAGTCTATTATGATCTTGATAGCGGCGGCAACCGGTATCGCCAGGAGCATACCTAGTATGCCCGCCATCGCGCCTCCTGCCAGCACGGAGAAGATGGTGATAACCGGGTGGAGATGGACTGCGCGCCCCACCACGAAAGGCATTATCAGGTGGTCCTCAAGCTGGCGGAGTATGGTGAAGGCTATAACCACCCCGATTGCGGCTCCCAGGCCGTGCGCTGAGAGGGCAACGAGGCCGGCTATGCCCGCCGCGATTGCCGGGCCTAACAGGGGTATTATCTCCAGGAAGCCGGTCATGATACCGAGTGGGAGGGCGAACGGTACGTTGAAGACGAATTGCAGCACCAGGAACGATACGAGCGACATGATGCCGATGAGGAAGAGTTGTCCGCGCAGGTAAATGCCCAGCACGGTGTGTATTCGCCCCGCGACGTAGCCTGTGCGAGCGCGCGACTCGGCGGGCACGAACTTGAGTAGGTAAGCTCCCAATCGTTTGCCGTCGAGCAGGAGGTAGAGGCTGACCATGATTACCAGGATAGTATCCAATACCCGGATGACCATTTCGCCTATGAAGTGGATGGCCTCGCCATTTTCGAAGTAGGTGGATAGCCCCTCGTTGATGCGCTCGGACAGGTCGGCAGGTGTAAAGGTTTGCCCCGCAAATACGAACGGCTCGCTGCCCATGAACTGCACCAACGCGTTCTCGACTATGTTGGGACCTTGCCTGGCAAGCGCCTGCGTCTCCTTGACCAGCGCCTCCGCGCCAAAGTAGAGGCCAATTCCTATGGCCCCAAGCACCAGCAGGTAGAACAGCCCGACGACCAACCCGCGAGGCCAACGCAGTCGCTCCTGCAAGTTGTCTATTATCGGGCTGAAGATGTACGCGAATATGGCCGCGAAGATGAATGGGCCGAGTATCTTCCGCGCCAGGATGAGCATCACCACAACCGCCGCCGCGAACATCCACGCCCATAGCCAGCGCGGCGTGCGGATAGGGGGACCCATTGTGGCTGCTTCTTTGGCGCTTTGCTCGATAGTGGATTCGCTCATAGCAAGCTCCTGGTTGGACGACAGACGACAGACGACAGACGACGGACAATAAGCTATATACGGTGAATCGTTGTTGGTCCGGTGGCTGTTAATCTAGGAGGGAGTTATGTTTTGTTCTTACTACACGTTACTCGGCATCGGAGGTGGAGATGGTAACGTCATATTCCTCTCCTTCTTCGCGTACCCAGGAGTGTTGAGGGACGAGTGTGGCACGTAACGCCTGTAGCTTTCTGGCTAGAGTATTAGCGTCGGTATACGCTCTACGCAAAGGGGCAGGGTCTTCTAGGAGCTTGCGGCGGCTGATAAGGTGCTGGCACGCAACCGTTTCTATAAGCGAGCGAAGCGCGAGGCCAACGAAACGGGCCTGTTCTATGTTGGTCTGACTCGTTGAACCTTCAGCGATGTTGAGTGCGACAGAGGTTGCGGCCCTGATTAACTGCGACTTGAGGTTATATTCCTCGCTCCGAGGCAACTGCTCCGCAATCAGGTAAATCTGGTCAACATATTCCAGGGCATCATGCCATACCTCAAGTTTCTCAAACTTGAACGACATTCCGCTCTCCTTTTACTAACAACCAATGAAAGCTTCGTCTATGTAAGCGTATCGTCCGTCGTCTGTCGTCCGTCGTCTGTCGTCTATCGTCTATCGTCTATCGTCTATCGTCTATCGTCGTCATTATCGGTCAGCCTTTGGCAGCGAAGCTATTGCAACGAACTGGGTGAGGTCTTTGATGTCGGCACCGAAGATGAAGCCGCGAGAGCCCTGGTAGAGATTCATGCCGTAATTAGCATTAGCGAAGCTGAGCATGGGGTCCGGGAGGATGCTACTCATTTGAAAAAGCGCCTGGGCGAGCGGGTCGGGCGGCACCTGGCTTACGTCGTAGGGGTACTTGACCTGGTAGCCTGGGGTGCTGGAGAGGTGGCAGTTGAACAGGAGGCAGTAGCCGTCGTTGGTGTATAGTTGGCTGAATTGCTGGGCGCTCACTACGGGGTCGCCGTCGGTGGCCGCGCCGTCGCTGATATTGACTATGATGGGCGGGAAGTTGTCAGGGTGGGCCATGACCCAGTTGTAGGCGACGTAATAAGCCATGTCGAGTGCGGCGCACATTGGAGTGCCCCCGGCGGCTACAGGCTCGACCCAGATAGGCACGTCAGTGGGTATCTGGATCATAGTGCCGGTCTCCGCGTTGAACTCCTGCTCTACGCGGTTTTCGATGCGCATCGGATTGGCGGCCACCATGCTGATGGGTGCGGTGTCCTGCCCCGCCAGCGCGCCACCCAGGGCGTTATGCACCGTCTGGTTGGGGCCACCATAGCCGATCACCGACAGGTCCACGCGGGGGCGAACGTCGGTGCCCTGCGTGCTACGGCTCACGACTTCCTTGAGCATATTGTTGACTACCATGGCCGCCGCGTCCGCCTTGCGCGTGCCCGCGCCGATGAGACCCGATCCCATAGGGTCCTCCATCGAGCCTGACTGGTCGAGCATGATGATAAGGCAGCCTGGCTGGTCCGCTGCCCAACGCTTGGTATACTGTGCCTGCTGTTGCATGACTTTTCTCTCCTTCTAATTAGGGGTCTAGGTATGATTATAGCGTAAGGTGTCAAGGTAGGGGCGCTGGACGACGGACGATAGACGACAGACGACGGACGATAGAATGAAACGTAATGCGTGAAATTATTTGCTTCTACTGCCTCCTGCTTTCTGCTTTGTGCCTTCTACACCGTCGTCCGTCGTCTTTCGTCCGCAAAGCCCTCATGGTCCTCTCTCGATGGGGTACTTCGCTGGATCTTTGCCGTTTAGCTCTTGCCAATGGCCCCAGCCGCCGAGCAGCACCTTGAACATCTCTTTGCTATAGCCGTGCTGGTTGATCAGTCTACGCGCCACACTGGCGCTTTCATTCTCGGATGGTCATTGGCAGTAAGCTACTATAAGCTTATCCTTCGGTAGCTCGCTGAGGCGTGATTCGGTGTCGGCATCGGGGATGCTAACCGCACCAGCGATATGCCCCTCTGCAAACGACTGCGCGGTTCTGACATCAACGATGATGGGGCGCTTCGCGGGGTCTTCGTACAAGGCAATGAACTCTTCGACAGGCATACGCACAGGTTCGATGATCACCGCGGCAGGCAGCGTCGGAGTAGCCAGTTCCGCGATTATAGTGGCAAAGGGTATCTCAATCGCAGTGGCGGAAGCTCCTGCCTGACTTCTAACGGTGGCCGTAGCTTGCGCTTCTGGAGTAGGTTTGCCCTGGGAGGAGATATAAGCCCACACTCCAAAGCCTCCCGCACCCAACAATATGATCAGCAGGGGGAGCACCCAGGCCCATACGGGCATGCCGTCCCTCTTGGGAGGCTGTGGGGGTGGGGCCATTGGCGGCCCGCCCGTATAGTAAGGCTGCGATGGAGGCTGCTGTTGGGGATAATAGTCCCCGCCGCCATACTGTGGAGGCTGCGCGGGGTGATCATACATCTCCTGGCCGCCTGGCTTGTAATCTCCACCCACACTTGACTGGGGTGGTGTTACAGGTCGCGTTGGAATAGGGTGGTAGTCGGGTTGGACGTATTGTGGTTGTTCAGGGTGTCCATATAGAGGTTGTGGTTGGTCTGCCTTTTGTGGACTCTGCTGTAACTGCTCGTGAAATTGTTCAGGTGTCAGCGGAGCGCTGGACATCTCCGGTGCACCGGGGATAGGTGAAGGCGTAGCGTCGCTACTGGCTTCAGGCGCAAATTCCGATTTACGCTGACCTTCCGCTATCTGATCTTCGGAGGGTGCCTGGTCGTTCTGTGGTCGGTCTTGTCGGTACATAAGACACCTCTATTTCTGCTCGGTTGATTTATTCTTGACAGTCGTGGGATGTGTGGCCCGTCAGCTAGGGAAGAGGCGTAGGGAATTCAAATGGCTCGAACGTGGGCACCTCGAAAGTTGGTATATTCTCCAGGCTCATCCTCAGTGGATTGGTGATATACCACTTGTCTCCCTCACGGCGCAGGTCTACTGATGCATTCTGGGTCACGTCTCCGAAGTATACGAGGGTTATGTCTACAGAGGCTGTATTGCCCGATTGGTGTGCATCTCCGATCCGTATATCGCTCGCAAAATCGAGAGCTTGCCAGATTTGTTCCAGGATCTCGGGAGTGAATCCGATTGCAAGCTCCGGCGCAATGAGCGATTGAGCGCCTTCGAAATCACCGCTATCCATGCGGTTGAAGAACGCATTCACGGCATCGGTTGGCGAGCCGCTGAAGCCCCCGGGGCCGCTGGGTCCAGTTGTAGGTAGGCTTACATCGGATGTAGGGATTGACGTAGGTCTGGACACCTCAGCTGTGGGGACTGTGGTCGACCTACTTACTGTGGGCACGCCAGTCGTCGGCCTGACTGTGGGCTGCCCGGCCTCGCGGGTCGGAGGGACAACTGTGATTGTAGGACGGCCAGGTTGGGTCGTTGGCTGGGGTTGGGAAGGCGTGCTGGTGGCCTGGGTGCTCCCTCCGCTTGCTGGTTTGTTGAAAAATAAGAAGTATGACCCTACCCCCAGCAGCGCGATTACCACCAGACCTATGACGCCCCACACCCACGCAGGCGTGCCTCTCTTAGGAGCGTTGACGTTGTATTGGCCGCCTTGCTGAGGATAGCCTTGATACCCCTGGGTTGGCTGATAGCCCTGGTACCCTTGTTGTCCCTGGTAATTGGGTGGGTAGCCTCCCTGCCCGTACGCCTGGGTAGGTTGGTCGTGTGTGCTGTAGCCACCTTGCTGAGGAGGATAGCCTGGATACCCCTGGGTTGGCTGATAGTCGGGTTGGGGTGGCGGGTAAGGTTGTGGAGGCTGGCCGTAGCTCCCAGCGCCGCCAGGATATTGGGGGTACCCACCTGACGGCGATTGGTCGGGTGTGGGCTGAGCCGGCGGGTATGCCTGCGTTTGAGGCTGAGGCGGCTGGCTACCTTGCGGCCAGTTAGGCCACACAGGCTGCGACCCCTGTGCTTGGGGTTGAGAGGACGGCTGAGTGGGCGGCTGAGAAGGGTAGCTGGGTGGCGTTGGCGGTGGGGGCGGAGGCGGGGACTCTCCTTGAGGAGCTGACGGCGCTGTTGGTTCGCTCCCGGTCCCTTCCTGCGCCGGCCCCTGGGACATCCCCTGCGTGCGCGGGGGTGGGGGTGGCGGCCTATCGCCCGATGAGGGCGGCGTCGAGCCGCTATTCTGAGGGTCTTGCGGGTCCTGTGGGTCCATTTTACTCACTCCTATCATTGTGTTCGAGGCCCTTACGGGGCCTGCGGAATATTTGGCTGGCCGGCGTTCCTGACAAACCAGCTATTACCTATCTTCGCTAAGGTAGCCGTCAAATTGGCCGTTCGATTGTCATTAGTCTTCATCACCAGGGGCACTGTTGCTGTATCTCCTGTGACGTTCTCTCCTGTGGCCTCTACCGATATGAACTTCATCTGCGTTGCTTGCTGTTGTAAGACCTGACGCATCTGCTCCAGGGTAATGCTGGCGCGGACCTCTTGCGTGAGAAGCGCATATGCCGCATCGTAATTACCGCCATTAACGTTGGTCCAATATGAGACGGCAGCTTGCCGCGCGCTGCTCTGCCCTCCCTTGTTACCTCCAAGCACCAGAATTAGCATCACAACTATGCCAATAATAGCGATCAATGCCCCTCCACCGGCAAGCCAAACCCACATCGGCAGCCCGGTCCTGGCGGGGGCATAGGGGTAATATTGGCCCTGAGGCGAGTATGGGTAGGGCGCTTGGGCCTGTTGGGCGTACTGGTCCGGCCCCTGTGGTGGGTATCCATAGGGCGGGGGTGGAAGCGGTTGGCCCGGTTGCTGTGGGTATGCTGATTGTTGTTGGCCGGGGTAGCTTCCCTGCATGGGAGGCGGAGGGGCCGGGGGCGCGGGTGGGGAAGATTGCGGCGAGGAAGCTGGGATACCGGAAGGCGTAGCAGCGCCTCCACTCTGAGGTGAGCGCGGAGGTGGAGGCGGGGGCCTGTTACCGCCTGGCGGTGTGGGTGCTTCCATGTGTGGGGATTCCTTTACGGACGACGGACGAAAGACGAAAGACGATGAATTTTACCGCAGAGACGCAGAGGTTTTTTGAGGATTCACGCATCACGCATCACGCATCACGTTTCACGCACCGCCCTCACGTACCTGTCCTGGTGCGTTCATACACCTGGGTTCACAATGAACCAAGAGTTACCTATCTTTTGTGTAGTGGCGGTGGTGGTGGCAGTCTGCCCTGAATTGTTTGTTACCTTAACACCAACAGTAGCTGTGTCGCCTGTAATAGTTTCACTGGTGGTCTCTACATTAGTGATTTTGGCGCCTTGGGCCTGACCCGCTGCCTCGATTTGCTCCCAGTAGGTTTTCAATGCGGCAGCGCTGCCTAATTGCGTCTGGGAGGCGGGTGTATAGAGGGCAAATGCTGCATCATATTTATGAGAGAGGAGATTAGCGTAGTAAGCTGCGACGGCTGCCTGCGGGCTGGCCTGACCGCCACCTGGATTGGGATTCTGGGTTAGATTCGAGCCTGACCCTTTGTTCCCGCCCAGCGCAATGATAAGCACAACTACCAGCGCAATAACGGCGAGCAATGCTCCGCCCCCGGCAAACCATATCCACGTGGGGAAGCCCGACCTGGCAGCGGGATAGGAGTAATACTGGTCCTGCTGAGGCAGGTATGGGTAGGCGGGTTGTTGCTGGGCGTACGCGGACTGGTCCGGCACCTGTTGTGGGTATCCGTAAGGTGGCGGCTGTGGGTTGGCCTGCTGGGGATAGCTGGGCTGTTGCTGTTGCCCACCATAGTCACCCTGTGGAGCTTGTGGGGGCTGGGGCGGAGTGG
>DATEOC010000063.1:0-12697 GCA_035274425.1 Chloroflexia bacterium | reverse complement strand
CGACCCCCAACCCCTAAATCAGCTTTCTACTCTCAAGGAAATCCGCTATCGCCGCAGCCGTTGTCGCGGGGTCTTCGGCTTTGATGATCTGCTTGGCGCGGGCGGTCTGAGGACGCTCGGTGCCGGTGACGGTGGTCCCGCTTCCCGTTAATCCAACCTGGGAGGCGTCAATGCCCAGGCTGCCCAGATTGAGGGTGGCGATCTCCTTCTTCTTGGCTTTCATGATACCAGGAAGAGACGGATAGCGCGGCTCGTGCGCGGTCTGCGTGACCGATGCGATAGCGGGCAGAGGCGCTTCTACTACATCATACCCAACGTCGCTTCCTCGCTTGCCTCGCACCTTGCCACCAGTGACCTCGATCTCGTTCACCCACGTAACGGCAGGTATACCCAGCATCTCGGCCACCACGTTGTAAATCATCCCGCCCCCGGCGTCTGTGCTCTGCGACCCGAACATGATGAGGTCATATTGCGTCTGCTTGAGGGCTTCGGCAAGCACTTTACCTGTGGCCCACATATCTGAGCCGTGCAGCGCCGGGTCCGTGACCAGTATTGCCCTGTCCGCGCCCATCGCCAGCCCCTTGCGAATAGTCTCCGGGCTGCTCTCCAACCCCATGCATAGGAGCACAATCTCGCCGGAGCCGCCATCTGCTTCGCGTATTCGTAGCGCTTCTTCTATAGCGTACTCGTCCCAGGGGTTGATTATGGCAGGGACACTCGCCCGGTCCAGCGTGCCGTCAGGGAGCAACCGCTTCTCAGCAGTCGTGTCCGGCACCGATTTCATACACACAACTATATTCAATCTATCTATTCTCCTATAGCGCAAAAAGCGCATTCTACACTACTTTTCAGCCTGTGAATCGTATCACAAACCAATCCGAACGACAAGCCAATGCGAAAGGTGGTCCATCCATCGCTTATGGTCTATCGTCTGTCGTCTGTCGTCTGTCGTCTACCACTCACACCGCATTCCTAGCCAAATGCGGGACTAAAGTACGCGCGTGCAAATCTATACAAAGGGAGTCTGCCATTGTATAATACGCGAGAGAGGGGGATTCGACTTGGGAGCTGTGGCTTCTGTGGCTTCGGACGCCTATAAGCAGGCTGGCGTAGATATAGACGCGGGAGCGCACGCCATCGAGCTTATGCGTTCCTCTGTCCGCTCGACATTCGGTCCAAAGGTGCTGGCCGACATCGGGCATTTCGGTGGACTTTATGCTCTAGAATCGGCTCCCGATGGGCAGGTGCTGGTCGCAAGCGCGGATGGTGTGGGCACCAAGCTGAAATTGGCTTTCGCCCTGGGCACCCACCGCAATGCCGGGCACGATATAGTCAATCACTGCATCAACGACATCCTGGCGTGCGGCGCGAGGCCCTTCTTCTTCCTCGATTACATAGCTTCGGGGAAGATCGTACCTGAACAAATCGCGGAGGTAGTGACCGGGATGGCCGAGGCTTGCCAGGCCGCAGGCTGCGCCTTGCTGGGTGGAGAGACTGCCGAAATGCCGGGCATGTACCAAGACGGGGAATACGATGTCGCCGGCTTCATAGTGGGCGGCGTCCGGCGAGATCGTTTGATACTGGGCAAGACGATTGAGCCGGGCGACGTCGTGCTCGCGTTCCCCTCAAATGGCCTGCACACTAACGGCTACTCGCTGGCCCGCAAAGTGCTGGGCCTGGATGGCGAGCTTGCGGAAGCAAGCAGGCAGCTCAACGCCTACGAAAGCGTGCTGGGCTGTACGCTCGGTGAAGCTCTAACGAGGCCCCATCGCTCCTACCTGGCCGAGATAGTACCCCTGCTCGAAATGGAGAGACAGCCGATCAAAGGCATGGCGCACATCACGGGCGGCGGCCTCCTGGACAACATCCCGCGAGTGCTACCTGAAGGGTGCGCGGTTCGCCTCGACACCACAACGTGGAGCGTACCGCCCATTTTTCAGCTGATCCAGGAGCGTGGAGGTATAAAATCAGGCGAGATGGCAAGGGTATTCAACATGGGCCTGGGGATGGTGGTAATTGTCGCGCCGGGACACGTGGGAGGAGTAAAATCACGGGTGCCGGAGATGATGGAAGTAGGCAAAGTTGTCCGGCAAGAGGGCGATGAGCGCGTCATCTTCATAAGTAGCAAAACAATAGGCAGCAGCGCCTAGATGAGAGAGGCCGGGCCGCTCAAGCTAGGAGTGCTGGTGTCGGGGCGAGGTACGAACCTCCAGGCCATTCTCGACGCAATAGCAAACGGAGAGTTGGACGCCGAAGTAAAGCTCGTGATATGCAATCACTCCGGCGCACAAGCTATAGAGCGAGCGGGAAAGGCAGGAGTGCCTGTAGAGGTATATGAGAGGGAGAGCTTCCCATCGAGGTTGGCGAATCAGAAGGCAATCGCCGCAAGGATAGCGGAAGTGGGAGTGGACCTGGTAGTATGCGCGGGCTGGGACCGCGTGCTGAAAGCAGAGGTAGTCAGGCAGCTTGCGGGCCATATAATCAACATACACCCTTCTCTCCTCCCCACCTTCGGAGGGGGCCTGCACGCTATCAGGGACGCGCTAGAGTACGGGGTCAAGATAACGGGGTGTACGGTACATTTCGTGACAGAAGATGTGGACGAAGGGCCGATCATTTCGCAGGCCGCCGTGCCGGTCCTCCCCGGCGATACGGAGGATAGCCTGGCCGAGCGAATACACAAAGAGGAACATCGACTCCTGGTCGAAGCGATAAGGTTATATAGCCAGGGCCGCCTGCAAGTAACGGGACGTACCGTCAACGTAAAAGATGAGTAACGACAGCGATTTTAATCAGGGTAACGTTGAGCCGAGGCCCAACGGCAGCCTCATAGTCAACGAGGCCGACGGCAAGCGCATCAAGCAGCAGCTTGACCGTATGCTCGTGGAGGCCGGGGCGAATTCTACTTTGCTCCTCGACAAGAGCGGCGAGGTAATATCCGCGCGTGGTGCGGGCCTGCCACACAACCTCGACACCCTGGGCGCGCTATTGGCGGGCACGTTCGCAACCTCCCGCGAAGTGGCGCTGATGATGAACGACACGAGCTTCCGCTCGCTATTGCAACAAGGGATGCGGGAGAACACCCTGGCCGAGCTAGTGGGAGAGTCGTGGATAGTAGTGGTCATGTTCGACAAGAGCACGCATATTGGCCTGATAAAGGACCTGTGCAGGCGTATCACGCCTGAATTGGAAGCTGTACTATTACAGGTGCAGCGCCGCAGCCGCACGATGAGCGGTCTCAACCCGTCATTCCGAACCACTATAGAGGATACGATCGATCTGTTGTTCAAGGACTAGAGCGGGTGAAACGTGATGCGTAAAACATGATGCGTGAGACGTGAACCGCCAAGACGCCAAGAGCGCCAAGATACCGCCAAGATTTCTATGGATTAGTTGACTATCGTCCGTCGTCCGTCGTCCGTCGTCCAAATAGGAGCACCTATGGCACTGATAAATGTCGCAGCGAAAGAGATACATTGCAAGCTGGTCTACTACGGGCCTGGCCTGTCTGGGAAGACTACCAACCTGAAGTACATCTTCTCAGCGGTGCCTACCGGCGCGCGTGGCGACCTCCTCTCTATCGATACTGAGACCGAGCGTACTCTCTTCTTCGACTTCTTACCGTTGGACCTGGGAAGGGTGCACGGCTACCAGGTGCGCTTCCACATCTACACCGTGCCCGGCCAGGTGCTGTATGAGCGCACGCGGGTGGCCGTGCTCAACGGCGCAGACGGCATAGTGTTCGTGGCCGACTCGCAACGCTCCAAGCTAGGCGAGAACGTTCGCTCTCTCCAGGAGCTTGCCCGCAACCTCACCCAGCAAGGCAAGCGCTTCCTCGATTTCCCAATAGTGCTGCAATACAACAAGCGCGATATGCCCGACGCCCTCCCCCTAGAAATCCTGGAGAAGTACCTCAACTCCATGAAAGTCCCCGCCTACGAAGCTGTCGCCGCGAAGGGTGTAGGGGTGTTCGATACGCTGAGGACGATTAGTAAGATTGTGATTAGTAAGTTGTAAGTGTCGTGCGCCGGATATAATTACACTACCCTAAGTTCTTGTATCGGCCAGAAATATATGAATAAAGGCCATGATTTCCACCAGTGGAAATCATGGCCTTTATTTGTCGTTTGTTCAATAGTTAGCTTACGTTCCTGAACGCTTACGCCATGGAAGCGATCAAAGTCACCAATAGGTCAGGCTACCTGTGCGTAGATACTGACGCCCGCACCATAGTATGAGTCATAAACGTGCTGGTACACAGTTTCGACCTTCTGTTGATATAAGTCCGGTGTATAAAGAGCAGGGAGTTCTTTATCCAGAATATGCTCGATTGTGGAGCGGACCTGAGCGCGCGATTGCTGCCTTTGCCTCCAATCCAGCACCAACTTCTCGCCCTTGAGCACTTCGAGAAGGTCTAGCGCGGCCCGCTTTACCTGCTCTCTTTCGGTAGGTGCGAGTTTGAGATTGGGCCTGGTAAGCAGATCATATAGCGCAAGCTCTTCTTCGGTGAGGTTTTCAGTTATGGTTCGGCGCTCTTCTGCATCTAGCTCCTGGCGGAACGCGTGGAAGTGCGCGAATACAAGGTCTATAGGTTCAGCGCCTGAGTTGTACTCATCGATGAGGCGTTGAAACTTCTCCAGGTAGTCGGTGCGGCTCTTATTCATACGCACCATCTGTTGCAGCCTGGTGGCAAGAGCTGCCCGTAGCGTCTGCGTAGCCGCGTATTTCTGCCCGGACTCGAACTGGGCACGTAGTGCAGCAAGATCCAGGGTGGCCAGGTCTATACGGCCATTTCCCGTGCCGTCCTCGCCGACACCATGTTCGCGTATAACGTATCCCTTGGGTGCAATGGATAGATCGAGCAATGCTTCAACATCTCGCAGGATTTTACTAATATCGGGCGGGTCCTGCTGGGTAATAATCTTAGCAGTGATGATTGCGTACAGACTCACCATGGGGGCGAATTCGTTAGCAAGTAGATCGGGCAGAATAGCCTTGTATAAACGCGCTACGGTTGCGGCCAGCGAGATGAAGCGCGCACGCACCTGGTCATTTACAAGCACACTTTCTTTCAGGGCATCCATCTGCTGGACCTTAGCGAAACCATATAGGTTGAGTATCTGTTCAGGGTCTACGCCACGCTCGCGGCAGAACGCGCGCATCTCGGCTAGGGCGTCGCGTAGCGTCTCGACGAGTGCGCTCTTATCTTTGACCGGGGTATCGCCATCGCCGCCTGCGCTGTCCTTTGCGGAGCCGTAGATTGCCAGCGCCTTTTGCAGGTCGCGAAACACCCCCACGTAGTCCACGATTACCCCGTTGAGCTTGTCACCATGCACGCGGTTGGCACGTGCTATCGTCTGCATGAGGGTGTGGTTGCGCATTGGCTTGTCGAGGTAGATAGTGGACACGGAGGGGGCATCGAAGCCGGTCATCCACATAGCGCACACGAACACTATGCGGAACGGGTCGGCTGGGTCTTTGAACCTGGTATCGAGGTCCTCGGTTATCATCCGCTTACGGTGCGGGGCAATATCGACTCCTTTCTCTTTGAGATCTTCCACTTCGTTTTGTTGCGGCGATACGACTACAGCCATATCAGTTTTACGCATGAGCTTTATGCGGTCTCTCAAGCTCTCCTGCTCGCCTTCGTCGTTGGAGGCGGCAAGCTGCCCCTCAAGGTCTGCTCGATACTCGGCCCACTGCTTCTGCACCTTATCGTACATCTTGACGGCGGTGGCCTTGTCTATGCATACCACCATCGCCTTGCCCATGTAGCCGCGCCCCATGAAGTGCTCCACTATATCCTGCGCTACACTCTCCAGGCGATCATCGCGGGTGATTAGATGGTACTGGCGGGCGAAGACGTGCTCCAACTTCTCCTGCTGGGCCTCGTCCAGGTCAGCCTCTTCGATGAGGTCTTCCATGTCGGTATCGAGGTCCGCATTGGTGATCTGTAGCTCGGGGATGCGGTTCTCATAGTAGAGGGGGACTGTTGCCCCATCATCTATCGACTCTTTGAAGTTGTAGACGGAGACATAGTCACCGAACACCTCGCGGGTGCGCTCTTCGGTGGCTATCAGGGGAGTGCCCGTGAATGCCAGGAAGGCGGCACTGGGCAGGGCGTTACGCATGTTGAGAGCCAGCGCATCGTATTGGGAGCGGTGGGCCTCGTCCGTTATGACGATGATATCGGAGCGGTCGGAGAGCAGCGGATAGGTCTCACCCTTGCCTGCGTGGAACTTATGTATGAGGGTAAAGAGGTAACGGTGGTCCTCCGTCAGGAGGCGCTGTAGGTGCGCGCCAGACGAGGCGTGTACCTGGTTCTCTTTCTCGATGACAGTGCCGGTGGCGGCGAAGGTCTTGTAAATCTGGTCGTCCAGCTCCTGGCGGTCGGTGACGACCAGGAAGGTCCAGTTGCCGGGGAGCTTGCGCAGGATCTTTTGCGAGAAGAAGACCATCGAGTAGCTCTTACCCGACCCTTGTGTGTGCCAGAAGACACCCAGGCGGCCCTTGTTCTTTTCGATGTCGCGCACAGCGCCTATGGTGTTATTCACGCCCAGGTACTGGTGGTTGCGGGCCACAATCTTGACCAGCGCTCCACCCGCATCGGAAAATGCGACGAAGTTCTCCACGATGTCGAGCAGGCGCGCCGGGTCGCAGGTGCCGCGTATCATCGTATCGAGGGAGATGATCCCCTCTTCGCCCTCCGAGTTGATCTTTTTCCACTCGGCGAAGTGCTCCCAGGAGGCGGTCATCGAGCCGATGCGCGAGTATGAGCCGTTGGAGAGGATGATGAAGGCGTTGGGGGTGAATATCTGCGATACGGTCTGCTTGTAGTCGCGCAGGTTCTGGTTGTAGGCGTCCTTGACGCTCTTGTGGGAAGCTTTCAGCTCGATGAATACGAGGGGTATGCCGTTGACGAACCCCACCAGGTCGGCCCGGCGCTTGTAGACGTCGCCCAACACCCAGAACTGCGAGGCGAGGAAGTAGTCGTTGGCCTCCGGGTGGTCCCACTCTATGACGGCGACCGTCTGTACCGATGGGCGGCTCTCGGCGTCGTGAACGGTTACTTTGACGCCATCTTTGAGGAGGGCATACAGCTCGCGGTTGGCATAGGCTGAGCCGAGTGCCGAGCGGTCGCGGCTGAGCTCTGTGATTGCAGCCTCTATAGCTTCGGGAGGCATGCCGGGGTTCAGGCGGTTGAGGGCATCGCGCAGGCGGCGCACCAACACTACCTCGTGCGGGGTCTCGCGGCCCAGGGTGGAGCGGGTGGGGTCGGAGGAATCGCCGAAACGCTCGTGGTAGCAGTTCATATACTGCCAGCCGAGTTGCTGGAAGAGAGCTATCGTGGGCTGTTCGATTAGGGCGTCTTCGGTGTAGGTGTTCATCTGCGATACCAGGGTTTCCTATGCTTCCATTGATTATTCAAGCTGTTTCTTTACAACTTTCTTATAGCAGTGTAGGCCTTCAATCTGCGCTACTTCTTTCTTGGTTAGGTAATATGGCATCAAGACATTTCTGCCGGCTTTTTCCGCACCGTTCTCCAGCTTTCGACTACCAGCCTCGCGTATCTTCTTCGCAATATTCACGATATTCTGGGCATCATCAGGGTTCAGGTGAAGCCTCTCCAATAGGTCGGACACCTTAACGGCATGAAGCTCTAGAAGGCTGCCTGAGTCTTTCTTGTCTTTCTTGTATACACCAAGAACAGTAATTATGGATACGCCTTGAGGATTTAAGAGGTATTCACTGTACCGCACTAGATCAAAATGGAAATGTCGCTGGCCTTTCTTTAGCTCAATTATGTGCTTATCTCCTGTGGCTGGCTGGGTCCAAAGGCAATCCCCCTGACGACTGCCCGCAAGTTCCATGTCCAAAGCCTTGGCAAATTCAGCTTCATACTTATCTTCCTGTAGAACCCATGCGCCGCTGAGTCCGTCCTCGAACTTCTTTGTGATGTGTTCAAATAGGTCTTTCAATTAAGTAACTCTCCTTCAGAAAGTGGTTGTGCTACCGGGCTGACCTCCACCTCCCCTGAGATCAGCTTAGGCAACAGCAGGTCGCGGGTGCGGCGCAGGTTGGCGTTCTTATCTCGCAAGATATCAAGCTGCTCAAAGATAGGTTTAATGAAGCGTTGGTACATGTTTAGCACGGTAACATCAGGCAGAATAAATCGGTTTAGATATGCTTGGTTACGGTTCAGACCCGGTACGGCAGCATCGTTATTGATGAAGTGCTGCTCTCGCAGATTGTAGAAAATGTAGTGTAATGGAATCTGTGTGCGAACGTAGAATACTGTGTCAATGGGATAGAAATCAGACGACGACCAGAATACGGTGCCTACGTTCCCCTTGCGTCCGACAATTATCCCAGGCCCTGGGACAAGATGAGTGTGGTGCCATCCAGCCACGCCACTCGACCCATACACAGGGATAGGACCACTGACCCGGGTGTCCGTCTTGAGCGCTTTGCCGTATGCTAGCTCTAGTACATCACCGAGTCTCTTCACCCCCCACCCCTCCGGCACCAACCCCAGCTCGCTCTCCACCAACCTCACCCCCTCATGCCCTGGGAAGCGGAAGTGGACGAACCACTCGCGGTAGAGGGACTGGGCCATCTCTTCGAGGAGCTTGATGCGGCGGGTGTTGTTCTCGATGAGGTCGTCGTAGGCGGAGAGGATGGAGGCGATTTTGCGCTGGGTGGGGAGGGGTGGCGTCCAAATGTCGAATCTCAGTAGTTTATCCACGCTCAAGTTGTCCTGTGTAGTCCCCTTTGAAATGTTTTGCATATTGAACTTTATAGTATCAATGTAATACTTTACAAAGCGGACATCCGCCACGTCCGGATAAGCTTGGAAGCCAACAATACTATCAGGAAAGCAAGCCCTAATACCTAAGATGGCTGTTTCTGCAATATTGGCTGCAATAGTAATGCACAAAGTACCGGCGTCCCACAGCTTGCTTTGAACAAGACCTTTATCGTTATAGGTCTGACTAAAGTGGGTCAGATAGAACTCAGCCTCCTTTACATCACCAGTTTGGACAAAGGGATATGGGCCCCCATACAGCGATGGATCGTTGCGTGGCCGATGCTTCGACCTGCCACGGCCTACAAATCCTAGCTCGTTCAGCTTCTTAGGTTTCCAACCCGAAGGTGTATAATCAGGCATGGATAGGTGCCTCCAACAACATCGCCACATTACCCGCTATCTTCTCCTCCAACTCCCGCGCTTCGAGGTTGAGGGTTTCTAACTCCTCGTTCAACTCCTCCAACCGCACCTTGAAGTCGAAGTCGTCGGCGGGGCGGTCGGCCACACCCACGTAGCGGCCAGGGTTGAGGCTCCAGCCCTGCGCCTCGATCTCCTCCAGCGTGGCGACCTTGCACAGGCCGGGCACGTCGGCGTACACCCCGCCGGGGAACTTCTCCCCCAGCATCCCCTCGCTCCCCTCCACCGTCTCAAGCTGCTCGCCCCTGTAGAGGCGCACGATGTTAGCCAGGTACTCGATCTGCTCCGGCGTGAACTCGCGGTGGGCGCGGTCAAGCTGGCGAAAGGTGTGACGGGCGTCGAGGAAGAGGACGGTATCTTCGCGTGGGGTGCTTGCCTTGCCCCGGTCGAGGAACCAGAGGGTGCAGGGGAGGGTGACGGTGTAGAAGAAGTTGGAAGAGATAGCGACCATCACATCGACAGCCTTACCCTCGATGAGGCGGCGGCGGATGTCAAGCTCGGAGGCGCGGGCGTCCGCGGCAGAATTCGCCATCACGAAGCCTGCGCGTCCCTGGTCGTTGAGGGCCGAGTAGAAGTGCTGTATCCATAGGTAGTTGGCATTGTCGGTGCGGGGCATGCCGAAGGGGAAGCGGGGATCGTCCTTGATCTTCTCACGATCCACCTTGTCCACGTTGAAGGGCGGGTTTGCCATCACGAAGTCGAACTTGCCGGGGGAACGGTGGAGGTCTTCGTAGTAAGTGTTCCCCTGGCGGATGTCCCCTGAGAGGCCGTGTACCGCCAGGTTCATTTTACAGAGGCGGACAGTCTCTGAGGTCTTTTCCTGGCCGTAGATAGATATTTCGGCGCTGGGGTTGCGCTTGTGTCGCTCCACGAAAGCAGCAGACTGCACGAACATACCGCCGGAGCCGCAAGCCGGGTCGAAGATGCGCCCGTGGAACGGCTCTATAACCTCCACGATCAGCTTGACGAGAGAGGTGGGCGTGAAAAACTCGCCCCCTTTCTGCCCCTCGGCCATCGCGAACTTGCCCAGGAAATACTCATAAATCCTGCCGAAAGCGTCCCCCTCGATGTTCACCGGGATGCGCGAGAAGGTCTTGAGCAGAGAAATCAACACATCCTTGTCGAGCGCGTTGTAGTCGGTGGGCAGCACCCCACGCAAATCTTCGTTCTCCTCCCCTATCAGGCGCATGGCGTTGTTGATAGCGCCGCCTATGTCCGCACTCTCCGGCAGGCTCAGCAGGTAGGAAAAGCGCCCGGCATCGGGCAGGTACATCACTCCGCGCGCGTGGTAGTCGGTCTTGCTGATGGTGCGGCGGGTGGAGGAGGGCTGACTTGCCTTGATCTCGGCGTCGGCCACCTCGAACCGGGCATCGGCAAAGCGCAGAAAGATCAGGCCGAGCACCGGTACCGAGTATTCCGACGCCTTTAGCTTGGAGTTAGCGCGAAGCTGGTCGGCGGCCTCCCACAGCCGCTTTTCGATCTCGGAGATAGGTGCAGAGGAGGGCATGTAAAGCTGGACCACGCGATGCCGCCTTTCGGAAAAGAGTAAGGGGGCTATTGCCCGTCTACGCAATAGTATAGCAGATTGTGGTTGTGGTCAAGCTACGCCAGGAAGCAGATGTTTTGATCCACGTCGGGTGGTCAGCTGAACAGGGGAAACAAAAGACCCAAACAATCCGTGAGGACCGTCTGGGCTTCTGTTCCTCCGTTGCCACAGGCGAACCTGTAACCTCGAAGTGCCCTGAGTATACCATGTCACGCTCTACGAGTCAAGGCTCATTTATGGCGGTTTTGCACATCCTCTGGGTGCGAGGAAAGTTTGGCTTTCGCATGCTGAGTATTGGATATGCTATCTACTTTGGTACTTTGTCCACGAGGGTGTGCCTTAGTCTGTTGCTACCGGGTGAAGATGCTCACTCCCAGGAGAGGTAAGTGGCCTTACCAGCTGATGGTAGAGATACGCGCGGCGTGACTACCCTATGACGCGTCGCTAGTCCACCCCGACTTGCCCTCTGCCCTGAGTCTACAATACGCGTAGAGTGCATCGTACACGGGCATCATGCCCTGCACCATGCCGGCATCGTCGCCGTTCACTAACATGTATATTCCATTTGCGATAGCCCAAAGGCTGTAGTGCTCGGTGCCGTCCTTCGCCCAGCCAACCCTCTCGGCCTTGCGCACCGTCTCTGCCATGAGGGGCAGCCCAGGGTGCGCCTCCTCCAGCGAGTAGTTGGAGATGAGCTTGGGGAAGTTGATCCTATCTTGCGGCAAGTCCTCTGCGTTTCCCGTCCAGGCATAATTGTGGAATGGCCTGGCCCCTGCTTCAAGGGCCGCAGGCATCTCTTCGCCTGTGAGGAAGCCAAACTCGGCATCCGGATCAATGAAGCGCTTGATCAGCCAGGCGCAGGCCGTGCGGTCAAACTTGACCCCTTTGCGTGTTACCCATTTCATCTGATTCCACTCCTTTCGATAGCCTATATACATCGGATATATTTTCTACGCCTCTACCGTTCGTCCTCTGCATAAGCATACGGGAGGCATACGGGCGTGCCTCTCTCAGGGTCCTGGATAATGTGAGCATGGACGCCAAAGACCTCCAGCAATAGCTCCGGCGTCATCACCTTGTTCGGCGGCCCATCGGCGACGATACTCCCTTCGTTGAGAGCAATCATCCGGTCAGCGTAACGTGCCGCCTGGTTGAGGTCATGCAGGACCAGTATTATCGTCATTTCGCGCTCGGTGTTGAGGCGTTTCACCAGCTCAAGCACCTCTAGCTGGTGGCGGATGTCGAGGAAGGTGGTCGG
This sequence comes from Chloroflexia bacterium, assembly GCA_035274425.1. Classification (GTDB taxonomy): domain Bacteria; phylum Chloroflexota; class Chloroflexia; order QHBQ01; family JADMIH01; genus JADMIH01. The sequence continues at coordinate 667 of DATEOC010000063.1, read as the reverse complement.
CTCATCGAGGAGGAGCACGGGGGTAGCCTGCGCCAGGGCCAGAGCTATCCAGGCGCGCTGCCTCTCCCCTCCCGACAGGCTCTCCAGCGCCCTATTGATGAACTCCTCCATGCCGGTGAGCCTGAGGGCTTCCCTGATGGCTTCGTGGTCTTGGTGGCGTAGCATCCGCAAGGGTCCGGCATGTGGGTAGCGCCCCTGCTCGACCAGGTCGCCCACGGTCAGCCCGGCTGGTCCCGTTGGCCCTTGCGGGAGGATGGCAATCTCACGCGCCACCTCGGCAGTCGGCATCTGGAAGATCGCCTTTCCATCGAGGTATACCACTCCGCTACGGGGCTTGAGGAGGCGCGCCAATGCCTTGAGCAGGGTAGACTTGCCAGAGCCGTTCGGCCCTACCAGAGCCGTTATCTCCCCGTGCCGCACCGTGACTGACAGCCTCTCTACGACAGTACGCTCGCCATACCCAATCCGCAGCTCCTCGCCCTTCAAGGCGTGGCCGTCCTGGCTCTGCCCGCTCTCGGTTGTCCCATTGTTCTTCATCTAGTCCTCGGCAGTTCAAAGTTCAAAGTTCAAAGTTCAAAGTTCAAAGTTCAAAGTTCAAAGTTCAAAGTTCAAAGTTCAAAGTTCAAAGTTCAAAGTTCAAAGTTCAAAGTTCAAAGTTCAAAGTTCG
>DATEOC010000062.1:0-19509 GCA_035274425.1 Chloroflexia bacterium | reverse complement strand
CAGACAGACTAACTCCGGCGGCTTGCTCGCTTCAGAACCAACCAGCCGGCACCCGCGAGCAGCAGGCCTGCGAACGCGAGTTGCCATATAAGGTAGGGTGCCTCGCCTGCGGCTTCGCCGGTCCTGGGCATACCTACGTGCTCAGGGCCATGTTCGCCGCCGGGCATAGCGCCAGTGGATGTGGACCCAGCAGACTGGCCGAACCTCTCCGGGAACTGGCTCATGATGCCCGTGCTGAGAGCGTCGGCCATACCGAGGATGTGCTCGTGTACTTTGTCGTAGTCGGCGATGTCCTTGGCATAGTCTCCCTTGAGGTGAGCTACGGCCTCATCCAGGGTGAGGTCCAGGTGCTCTTTCATCATCGCCTTCAGCGCATCAAGCGGCCAGGCATTGGGGTTGGCGCTGTTGAGGAAAGTGGCTATGTCGTCGCCGTTCGCGTACCATCGCTCGCTTGCCACCTTCACCGCGGCACTGTCGTTGCTGGCGGCAGCGGTAAGGAGGTCAACGGCACCCGTGATGTGCTCCTTCAGCAGCACGGTCAGTTGCTCGCCCGCAGCCTCGTCATAGTAGGGCTTGATCAGGTTGCCGATGTCTACCTGGTTATCCAACAGGCGGGTGAGGGCAGCTTCCTTATCGGGCAGATCTGATATGGCGCTTACGATAAGGAGGCGCGTCCAGATGATGTGGTCTTCCCACGCTTCGCGCATATTATTGTGTAAGTCCATCTCCTGGGCGGGAGGCGCAGCGGAGAAGCGGTCAGGGAACTGGCTCATGATGCCCGCGCTGAGCACGTCAGCCATACCGAGGATGTGCTCGTGTATCTTATCGTAAGCGACAACGTCAGCGGCCCAGTCTCCTGTGAGGTGAGCTACAGCCTCCTCCAGGGTAAGGTCGAGGTGCATCTTCATGGTCGAGGCTATCAGGTCGCGGCTCCAGGCTTTGGGGTTGGCCGACTCAAGGAAAGCCGCTATATCGTCGGCGTTGCGGTACCATCTGGCTTTGCCGGCCTCGATCTTTGCGTTGTCGCCCACCTTTGCCGCAGCCAGCAGTTCATCAGCGCCCAGGATGTGCTCGCGGAGGAGTTCTGTTAGCTGATCACCTGCGGCCTCGCCGTAGAATGGCTTGATGGCGTCTCCTATGTCGTCCTGGTTGCGCAGGAGACGGTCGGCCACAAGCGCCTTATCAGGCAGGTCGGCCAGGGCCGAGATAATGTAGAGGCGGGTCCAACCGATGTGGTCCTCCCATAGCTTTCGCATTGCGTTGCGGAAGTCGAGGGCAGGGGTCGGAGTCGCCTGAGCAGCGTTGGCAGTGGTCCGGGAAGTGCCTGTTGCTCCAGTGGTTGTGGCTGGAGCGAGCGTGGTAAGCAGCCCTGAGATGATGAGCGTAAGGGCGACCACCAGTGCGCGATATATGCTTCTGTGATGCGTCGTTTTCATGTTGTATCCTCCATGTTGTTATTTCTAGTGTATCGTTGCCGCATCACATCTGTTCTCATACTTCCATTCTGGGCGGTGACTTTGAGGATAGTGCGAGGGAAGTGCTAAGATTGTGTTAAGATATAGATGCGGCAGGGTTGAGCTTCCTTGACAGGGATTGCGGCTCTCCGCCGGGCATAGTGGTGTTACGAGCGCCGCTATGCCCTTTTGTATTCGCGTCTCATCTGAATTGCTCGATCTTCCACCTCCTTTCTCGTTGCCGGTGACGTGAATGCTCACCGGCGGTTGATGGCCCTCTGCATGTACTCCAACCAACCGACCCCAGGCCTTTCATCGTCGGTATCGTCCTCGCCGTCTTTGCCTTGCTGAGTATGATCATAGCCGCCGGGGCCGAGGGAGGCAAGGGATGCCAGCGTCTGAGGGGACAGGAGACCGGGGAGTTGCTCTGCCAGGTCTTTCACCACTCCTGCCAGCGCGATGCTGTGGCGTATGTACCAGGCGGATAGCTCCACCAGCAGGCGCTGGCGGGTGCGTACCGTGAGGGCCTCCTCACCAGGACCGATCTCCCCGGCCAGTGCCTCGGTTTCATCCTGCACCAGCACCAACCAGCGGCTGCCGTATTCGGGCGCAAGCTTGTAGCGGAAAATTGCCCCCCGGCAACCTCCGCACTCTGCGGCGCAGGCCCTTAGACAGAGGGTGACGACTTCCACTCCACGCTCTTCGGCAGCCGCAAGGTTGCCCGCAAGAGCGTGAGCCTCTTGCGTCCAGGTCGCCACAAGCAATCTCTTCTGTGCCGAGTCTATGAGGGTGCGGGCGTGGTCCAGTAGCGACTCGTAGCCGCGAGCATTCCAGACGTATTCATACTCAGGGGGTGCTGCCATCTCTTCCAGCGTGCGCCGGGCAGCAGTCAGATTCTCGGAGAACTTGCTGCCGATGTGGGTAACAAGCTCCGATGGAGGTACGGGGGAGTAGCGAGTGCCGGAGGGGGTGTCGAGGCGCACCACCGCTCCTCGCTCCTCCAGCTTGTCGAGGACGGAGTAGACGTTGGCGCGGGGCAGGCCCGAAGCCTTCGCCAGTTCGTAGCCGTTCAGAGGATTGCGTTGCAGCAAAGCCACGTAGGCGCGTGCCTCGTAGTCCCCAAACCCAAGCCCCTGCAACACCTGTATTATCTCTGCCATCTTTCCCTCCATCGTGTATGATATTAGTAGTTGTTGGAACAACTACTAATATCATACACCTCCAGGTTACATTTGCATATAGTACTTAAGTACTATGTCAAGGCTCATTGTAACGAACTAAATGAGGAGAGACTTTGTATGGTGAAAGGGTGAGGGAAGCGGGCAGCCAGCTACTAGGGAATGCTAGAGAGGCGCCTCGGTAAACCAAGACGCCTCTCTGCCATCTGTATCCTGTATGGATTACCCTGACGCTTTCAGGAAGCTGTGACGTCATAGATCGGGCGTAACAAGGCGGCTCCAGCTGTTCCCATAGTACTGGCATAAGCCTGCCGGGCAGTATCTCCTTTAGATAAGCGATATTCTTCAACTCGGCGGCTGTAGCAATCAAACCATTCGGGTGTGATGAAGCCAAGTGAGCACAGCCAATTTGGAACCGTAGCGGCTAGAGCATTGAGGGCTGCCCGTAAGGTTTCTCCGATACTCTCCAGTCGGTTCGTGGCACTGATCGCCCCCAGTACATGAGTGGAGTCAGTGCGTTGCGTGCCACGTGCTTTTACCCAACCTCTCTCCTGGCAGTGCATCAGCAAGGTATCCAGGAGTTGCTGTTCCAAATGTCCGCTAATGAGACGCTCACGAAATTCGCTGAGACTTGAGTCTAATCTTATCAACCATTCCCCAACGGTATCAATGTTGAGTTTACCCCTATTCGGCCATGCATTCGAATACCCTGCCTGCGAGTTGAAGCTGAAGCTTGACAAGGCATAATTCTGTCTGCTACACTTCAAGCACCGTACTACCGCGGCTGCACCTACGAACATATCCTCAATGCTGACGATGTAAAGGACAGTGTCTGGGTGGCTTGGACAAATAACTCTCGCATGGCTTCAGTGCGAGGGTAATTGTTCGTCACCGTAACAGTAGACTCAAAATGGGGAAACGTAGCAATTGGTAGAATCAAGTCCGCAGGCAAAGGACTTGATGAGTTATAGGGGAGCCAATGGTCCGATAGCTGGACCGTTCTTATGCAGTTTATACTCAATAGCAAGCCACATTTCCTGAATTACAAGGAAAGAATCAGGGGACGTGGCATTCATATGATAAAGCCCGACGGAAAGGGCGTGGAACAACTTTGGACTGACGAATGGTAAACTGGCTGGAGTTCCTCCCTGCCATTCATCATGCTCGAGATATCGATACACGCGCTATCCAACGAGCTTGGGCAGCGTTGGATCCATAACCATGAATTGGTCTGCATATTGAGTCAGGGCCACTCGGCCTTGGAGGCCTTAATGTCGACGGTTAGAAGTGGAGGCGTTACATCAGAGGTGAAAATGACACACGGCAAAAGGTGAGAATCGCGAGGAAGTCCGGCCGTGTTGTGAGGCGGATCATCTGGTGGAAGATGTAGGAGGGAGTACACAAAAGGAGGTAACTAATGGCTAACGCATATCGGTCACAGTCGCGCCCAATAGCTGAACAGGTGGTGCAGAAGGTAACGGACCTGGGGAAGCTGATAGACACCCTGAACAATGATCCAGATCAGATCATCCCCGGCGAACTTGTGTCACATGCTCTCGTTGGAGGGCTCCCGCCAGCTCGAAATGCACCCACTGAGGCAGAGGTGGCTGCACTCAATGCGGAGCGAGAAGAGATACTTGAGGGCATGCGACGCGCCGCCGAGAAGATTCGCCGGGAGGGTCCTCAGGCACAGTTGGTGGACGATATCGAGAGGCTCGGAGGAGAGGCCATCGTTCTACTGAGTGCACGCCCGCCTATCCGGATCCGGGCTGGACATTTCGACAACCCCCCTCCCGAATGGCAAGACCTGGAAACATATCGCCCTCGTATTGAGCAGTCCCTACAGAGTGTAGGCCGCGTAAATGTTGTGGGTGACCCCGATCCCCGTTACAGCTGGCTTGGCACAGGTTTCGTTGTCTCTGATGGAGTTTTCATGACTAACCGCCACGTCGCCGAAGATCACTTCTGTCGCCAACTGGGCCCTGACAGGTGGGAATTCATCCCTGGAGCGTCGGCCAGTGTCAACTTCAGCGAGGAAGAAGGTAGCCCCGCGACCGCCGACTTCGACCTAACGGAAATAGTAGGCATATTTGACGAGCCGGGCCCCGATCTGGCTCTGTTCCGCATCGCTTCTCGCTCCCGGGATGGCCTCAAGCTCCTCCCATCGCCACTCCAACTTACATCCACTGGACAGAACATCGCCCAAGGAAGAGTTGTGTACGTCGTAGGCTACCCTGCCTTTGACCCACGTAACTCACCATCCCAGCAGCGGCGGCTTTTCGATGCTATTTTCAACGTCAAGCGCCTTCAGCCTGGCACTATCATGGATATCGATGACCAAGATAGTATTCTTTATCATGACTGTTCGACCCTTGGCGGCAACTCCGGCTCCTGCGTCGTAGACCTGGAGACGAACCGGGTCATCGGGCTCCACTTCGAAGGTGAGTATCTGAAATACAACGCTGCCGTTTCCCTCTGGAAGCATCTGAATGACCCGCTCGTGCTAGGAGCGGGTCTGAACTTCGTCCAATAGCACGCAAATGGAATACAGGACGGCCAGGCCTTAGTTATCATGTTGATATTCTGTTGCCATATGTAAGGAGCTTTTCATGGCTAACTTTGCCATAGTCATAGGCATAGATAACTATGCGCCTCCTCAGCAGCCGCTAAAAGCGGCGGTCGGTGACGCCATACGGTTTGCTCAATGGGCATTGCAATATGGAGGTGTACCGGCGGTGAACCTGCGCCTGCTGCTCAGCCCAGCACCTGGAAAGCTTCCGCCCCAACAACCTGCGGAGCTGACAGGTTTACCAGTATGGCCCCCACCTGAGGCTACCTATCGAGCGGTTGAAATAGTCATCCAGGAGTTCGAGGGCAACGTGGCCAGAGGGGCTGACCGGCTCTTTTTCTACTATTCCGGCCACGGTGTATCCCTTCCAGGTGTGAAGGCTGGGGGCCTTCAGGGACCAGCCATCGTGCCAACTGACCTTCAAGACAAGGAGCTTGATCGCAATCTCCTTATTCCTCTACAAGAGGCTTTCAATCGCTTTGCTGCCCATCCGCCTGCTGAGCAGTTCTTCTTTGTTGATGCCTGCCGGGACTTCGCGCTCGAAGGGGTATTGCAACCGGCTGCGGCTACGGGAACCCCTTTCAAACTGGGCGAGGGTGCGAACAAGCAGTGCATCCTTTACGCTGCCTTGCCAGGGGAAGAGTCCCTTGAATTGGGTCGCGGGATGCTTGCGCGAGGCCTCATCGAGGGATTAGAAGGCGCGCCAGGGGCGCTCGATCTGGACCAGGCAGCGGCGCGTGGGCAGTATGTGGTGACCTTTTCGAGTTTGGCCTCTTACACCGGCACTCGAGTTGCGGATCTGATCCGCAACCTCCCCAAAGAGCAACATCCATGGCCGGTACAGACAGGGGGAGTTGACCCGGTACTGCTTACGCTCAATCGAGCCGACCTCCCGCCATTGACCCTGCGGGTCTATGTGGAGCCGTCAGAAGGTCGAGCGGCCTGCCGCCGGGTGGGCGTCTATCAACCTCAGCACGGAACTGAAGTCAGAGTGGCAGGCGGCGCTAATCCACCTGTAGACTACCCGGCCCTGATCTCTCCTCTGGAACCAGGCTATTACTCCGTACGCGCGGAGGCAGATGCTTATCAGGTGGATCCTCCTCTTATCCCCCTTGTCAAGAATACCACTCTAAGCTTGCAATTGGTTCGGGTGAACTCCATTTTAGAAAGCATCCCACAACCACAATCCGGCCTTGAAGTTACTAGCCCTGACCGACGAGCATATATCTTGGTCTGGGATGCTGCCACAGGAGAGAAACAGGGCGGCGGAACTCAGCAGGTTATTCTACCGACCCTACCGCCCGGCGTCTACCGTGTGCAGTTGATGCTTGCAGGGGCCATAATCGCTGAAGAAACGGTCGCGGTACAGGCTGGGCAGCGCACATACGTCTCCCTGAAAGTATCTGACCCGAGCCTGGGGGAGGCCCAAAAGGAAGACCTCATGCATCTTGGTATGGCCCCGGCTGACGGGTATGTCGAACCTTCTGAGTGGTTAGGCTCTATTGCGGATGCTAAGCTTGCGTCGTTGCTAGGTTTTGCGGCCTTTGCAGCCAACTGGTCCGCAAGTGGATTTGAGAAGCTGAAAGGATTTGGTATTCGCCCCATCACCGACATACCAGAGGGTCAATCCGGTCTGCTGGTGCTTATTGGTGCCAGCGGCATGCATGCAGGACCTGGCGTGACATCCAAACGATTCCTCAACGAAGCGCAGTTGATCGTACGAGACCGCACCGGCAGTGTGGTTGGCCGAGGAGGCTTTGAGATTCTATCAGGCTTCAGTCATGCTGCGCAACACCGGATAGGGCTGTCGACCGGCTCGTTTGATGTGCAACTTGATTTTCCTGGTCTAGCGCGGACGCACTATGCGCTGGTCGGCCTGCCCGACCGCGTCAGCGTGCTAGTTGTTGTGGCCGATGATACAGGGGCCTTTGACGTCCAGCAATACTTGCTCCCTTTGCCGGGGCACTCACCCTATACACTCAACAGAGACCTTCTCACCAATACTGCAGACGCTATCCGTACTATCGAATTGGCGCAGCGTTGTTACTCTGGCGGCCACCAGATTCCAGAATCTGAGATCGGCCCATTGCTGAACGGTAAATGGCTAAATCCACTCCTTGGAGCGTTAGGAGGTTATTCACTTCTTCGGTCAGGCAATCGAGAGCGCTTTAACTCTGCCATGCAAAACATGCTTACTTTCTTCCCTCAGTTGCCGGACACCCATGTACTGGCTGGGCTGTACGAACCTGCGCTCCAAAGTATTCACTTCGCAAATGCTGTGGAGCAGGGTCTCCCTATTTTCGCTGAAGGTTTTCGTGCCCTGCACGATTGGTATGCAAGTCAACCGGGCGACTTACCCGATATTCTCCAGGACGCTGGTCGCGGTCTGTTACCCACCTCTCCCTGGACGGCCTGGGTAGTTGAACGCCCAACCCTCCTCATTAAGAATGGGCACTTCGCTAACCCACCCGCAAACTGGGCCGACCTGGAACAACATCGCAACGAAATTGAGTATACTTGTCTGAGCGTCGGACGGATCAAGATCACCGGTAGTGAATCTCCACTTGATTGGATTGGAAGCGGCTTTTTGGTTGCTCAAGACGTTGTCATGATTGCCGACTTTGAAGCCAGGATGCTCTGCGAAGAAGGACCAGGTGGGCGCTGGAGATTCAAGCCGGGAGTGACGGCACACATTGACTTCGATGAAGAGCTTGACTCCTCGAATCGTTTACGGGTCCAAATGACATCTGTCCTTGAGGTGCAACCTTTCGCCGGTTTTGCTCTGTTTAATATTGCTCCAAATCCCAATTTGCCCGATCCCCTGGTTATTTCCTCCCAGGAGCCGGACCCTCTGCCGGGTCGCAGAGTGTACGTGGTTGGTTATCCTGCCTTTGATGCACGTACTGATGCCGCAGTGTTACATCACGTCTTTGGCGGCGTCTATAACGTCAAGCGCTTGATGCCGGGCGCGATCATCTCGGTTTGCGAGCAGGAAAGTCGTTTTGATCACGACTGTTTTACGACCGGGGGAACTGCGGGCGGCTGTGTAGTTGACTTGCAAACCAACCGCGTCATCGGACTCCACTATTCAGGACGATATGACGCGAAGAAGGGTTACAAGCATAATGAGGCAGTAGCATTGTGGAAGTTTGCAGGAGATCCAATACTGATGGGGGCAGGTATCGTATTCGGCTAGGCGCTGAGGCGCAATACGCAACAGCCAAATGCACTCAGTTCGTATGAGCAACTTCGCTATCGTTATCGGCATAGATAAATACTCTGACCGCAGGTTGAAAGAGCAAAGCCTGACCGCAGCGGTGAGCGGGAGCTTGAGCTTCGCCGCGTGGGCACTTGACAAAGGCGGCGTCGCTCCTGAAAACCTTATCCTCTTGTTGGGTGCTGACGCCCAGGACTTAAGGACCCTGTCCAATGAGAAACCGGAGTGGGAAAGGTTCTTGGGAAAAGATGGTATACATGGTGCATACCAGGACGCAACAGCGGACAACATCCGCGATGCTGTCGACCGCGCGACTCGTGCCCAAAACCTCGAAAGGCTCTTTTTCTACTACGCAGGCCACGGTACATCTGCTCCTGGGGCGTCAGACGGGCGTGATCTGGCTCCGGTGCTCATCCCTACAGACAAGGATGTCTTAGACCTTCGCTCTGGCCTTCTCATACCTCTATCAGAGATCACGCAGGCACTGCATCGCAATGGCCCGAGAGAGCAGTTCTTTTTCATTGATGCCTGTCGCGGCTTTGAGCTCAAAGATGTCCAACTTCCCATTGGTTCCAGTTGCGGGCCACAAAACGCACCACGGTTGGCACGAACTTCGAGCAACGCGCAATACTTGCTGCTGGCTACCTCGCCGGGCCAGGCTTCGTTTGAGGTGGAAGGGAACAGGACCAGCGTTTTCAATGGACCTTTGATTGAAGCCTTATCCGGCCAGAGCCCCGCAATGCGATATGAAGGTGAAAGGGATCGCTACGTTGTGCGCCTATCTACGCTCAACGATTACATAAGCAAGGAGATTGCGGCGGGCGCAATCGAGCAGTGGCCGGAGCCGATCACCAGAGGAGCAACGAACGATCCGGAACTTGTGAGCTTCGATGCTGGTGAGATCAAGCCAGTCACCCTGAAGGTATTTGTCGATCCTGCTCTAGCGCTCCAGGTTTGCAAGGTCAAAGTATGGGAGATCACCAACAACGCGGTGATTAAAATCCCAGAAAAAACGAACCTACCCTACCCCGCGAATTTTGCCCTGTATCCTCGTACCTACTGGATCACCGCCGAACCGGAGGAGGGTTACATACGTGAGGAGTGTACTCATTCCATCTATGTGGACAGGACAGTTGAATTTCTACTGGAAGACGTACGACTAGCGACGGGACCCGCCGAATCTGATGGGGAAGATGAGCCAAGCGTTATCATTGGTGATCCTTACATTCCCCTGGTCATCGTAGACAGCAAGGGGGAACCGCTTAGGAAGGGCCTCGGTTCGGTCCGGCTTCCTAAGGAGAGCGGCTTGTACTGGCTCCAGGTGCTGGTGCCGGAAGGGCCTCGCAATGAACAACCGTTGCCCCTTTTTCCTGAGCTTGCGCCGACAACGTCTCGGCGCGTCTTGATTGGCGAACCGCAGATACAGCCCGATCAACTTAGGATGCTCCGGGATCTCGGTATCAGAGACGACCTGGAGGGTAACCTCGACCTCCGAGAGCCTTTTGGTCTGGTAGGGCTAGCTCGGCTGGCCTCGATACTCGGCTTTGCTGCCTTCTCTGCCATTTACCCCGCCGAGGACCTGCTCGGCCTCGCCCTCCTCCAGGGAATCGGCATCACTCCATTCCAAGAAATAGCCGACGATGAGGCCGGGCTAATTATTCTCATAGGCCTCGATGGGCCCCTACCCTCTAGCGCTTCATCGAATGGTGAGATTGGTTTTGAGGACTTTCTCAGCCGGGGGGCAGTGACCATCTACGATTACGATTCGAGCGGCAAAGAGCTTAAAGCCGATCCCAATCGCCTCACCGTGTTGCCACCCTTCCCGGCAGCTGCTGAATTCCAGGCTACGTGTCCACCTGGTCTGTACAAGGTAGATTTGAGCCTTCCGGGTTTTGCTACAACTCATTATGCCCTGGCAGGCCTTGGCGGCTATGTCACCGTATTAGTGGTAGTGCTGGAGGCAGGGGGAATGGCAGTGCGGCACTATTTGCTACCCTACCCGGCGAAGGACGCGACCACTCCAGGCACCGTCACAGCGATGGCGAGATATATGCGTCGGGCGGACATGGTGCAAAGATATTACGCGATGCAGAAATCACTGCCCGAAGAATTAGATATTGCAGACTTGCTGAATGGCCGTATCATAGATCCAGTGCTGACTTGCCTGATCGGCTATGCCCTCCTTGACACCGATGAACAGGACCTCTTTGCATACGAACCTAAGATGAGCGCAGCCTCGAGTAATATCGAATCTGAAGATATGTTGTCGCCAGGTTCAGGCGAGCTACTGCCACTAGCACCCCCCGCTCAGAATAAGCCTCAGGTCGCGCCCTTGCACCTTCTGCTGCAACAATTCCCCGAGCTACCAGACGTTCACGTCTTGGCCGGCTTATACGACCAGGATGAAAAGCAGAAGAATTATTACTATGAGTGTGCGGTGCAGCGTGGACTTCCGGTTCTGGCTGAAGGTGTGCGCGTGTTGAAGGATTGGTATGAGAGGCATCCATACACACCAAAGGAGTTGATGCCCCCTATGCTCCGAGAGCCTGCTTGGGGGCTGTTGTTAGGCATGCCCTGGAGTGCGTGGGTCTCGCCACAGCGCATCGAACGGAGCACAACTCTCACTACGATACGGAGCCTCGCGGTCTGGGCGACCGCAGTTCTGACCATCATCGCAACCATCATTGGATTTTCTAATCCGCGCACGAACTCCGGTATCGCCAGCAGCTTGCTGGTCTTGCCGCCCATAGGCCTAGCGATATTTCTGATAGCAAACCCTAAGGTAGAGTTCATCAGGGTGCGTCTTGCCCCGACCGATTCTGGTCGCCCGACCGATTTATCACCGTCGCGCCTGGCGCCATCGAGCGCCGGGGGTCTGTTTGGTGGGATGATAGGGGGTGCAGTTAGTGGGATTATCCTCGCTCTTGCTTGGGCCTTTGGACCCCAAGGAGCAGAGAATTGGCAACTGGCACTGGTTTTCCTCTTTGCCGTCATGGGCGGAGCAACCCTCGGTTTCATCTGCCTGGAAACGATTAATCAACTGTCCTCTCGACCCTGGTATAGACGTGTACGTGCTCACTTTGACTTCGTGGAGATAGCCGGCGGCATTCTAGGAGGGATCATAACAGCAGTAGTGCTAGGCGCGTTCGGCGCGTGGTTCTTTGGCCGAGTGGTCGGGAATGGAAACTGGCCATGGGCAAATCCACCTCTCTTCATCCTGGGGATCGCCATCGGGGTAGTTAGCATGACCATAGGGAGCCTCTTCTATGACTATAAAGGGCATGCAGCGAATGCCCTGCCTGCATTTCAGATAGTTGGTATTATTCTGCTAGCCATAGCGGTGTTGTCCGGGATCGTTTTTCTATTCCTAACTGAGATCTTGCGTTTCTTAGAGCATAACTTGATAGCTCCCAAGCAGGAATGGAGCCTGTACATTGGAGCGATATTCCTAGCCTTATTGATAGGGATCGTCGCCGGAGGCCCAATGGGCGTAATCCTCTATGTGTACCGAAAATGGAAAGAATAAGCTGAACCCCATGTTGGGCCAAACTCCATAGGCGTCAAGTCAAGGATTTCACAACCTCTGTTGCAACACAACCATAAGTGCCTTTATTCCTATTATTTCTCCTCATACGGTACCACTCGTGGGAACCGCGTAGACATGAGCGCACCCGCCAGCGCGATCAGAGCGCTGCCGAAGAATACCCACCACAGGCTGCCTGCCAGCGCATCCGCCAGCGCCGCCCGCGTCTCAACCGGAAGCATCTCGCGCACCGCCAGGTCGAAGAGGCTATTGACAGGGCCGAGTGCGGGGTCCGCGCCCGCCTTTCCAGCCTCTGGTGGAAGTTGCGCGACCAACCTCTGCATGCGCTCCGTAGCCAGCACAGGCACGAGAGTGACCACCAGTATCACGCCCAACACCGCCGCCCCCGCCGCCTGCCCCATGTTGCGGAAGAATTGCACCGCCGCCGTAGCTATGCCGCGCTCCCTCCACCCCACCGAGCTTTGCACCGCTATCAGCATAGTAGAAGTGCTCAACCCCAGCCCCGCCCCGATTATGAACGCAGAGATTAGCGTCACAAGTCCCCTGAGTAGCAGGTTCTCCGAAACGGCCTGCGCCTGTATAGTCAGGAGTAGCAGCGAGCCTATCAAAATCAAAATCGTGCCCGTAAGGGTCATGGCGCGGTAGCCGAACCTTATGATGAGGCGGGCACTCAACGTGCTGGCAAGGGGCCACCCTATAGATAGCGGCGCGATCACCAACCCGGCCTCGATTGGCGTGCTGCCCCAGCCGCCCTGCGCAAGCAACGGCACATAGGCCGTGACCCCCATGAGCACCCCGCCAGACACTAGCCCTACCAGGCACGGCACCGCGATCACCGGCCTCGACAGCAGCCCTAGCGAAAGCACGGGCGCGGCAGCTCTCCTCTCCACCAGTACGAACAATGCGAGCAGGAGCGCGGCCCCTCCCCACAGGAGGAGCGTAGTCGGCGCGAGCCATTCCCCTCCATGCCCTCCCGATTGTAGAGCCATGAGCGCCAACCCACTACCCAGCGTCAACGTCACCCCGCCCGCCCAATCTACCTTCTGGCGAACATGGATATGCGGCTCGCGCAGGTACCGGAAGAAAAGCCATGACGCGAAGATGCCGATAGGCAGGTTGATGAAGAAGACCCACCGCCAGTCCGCGAACTGCACAATGGCCCCACCCACCAGCGGCCCTATCACGCTCGATACGCCCCATACGCTACTGAACACCCCCTGCAATCGCGCCCGCTCTTCCATATCGAACAGGTCGCCTACGAGGGTAAGAGACACCGGCACTATCGCCCCCGCGCCCACTCCTTGTAGCGCCCGGAAAGCTATCAGCGAGGGCATATCCCAAGCCAGCCCGCACAACGCCGACCCCACTATAAATATGCCAGACCCCAGCATAAATACCGGCTTGCGTCCGTATATGTCGGCCAGCTTGCCGTACAAAGGCACCGTAGTCGTAGAGGTCAGCAGGAACGCCGATACCACCAATGAATAGAGAGGCAACCCACCCAGCGCCCCCACGATACTGGGCAGCGCCGTCGAGACTATCGTGCCGTCTAGGGCCGATAGCGCGGTTGCCAGCATCAACGCGATGATGATAAGCGGCCTGTTGAGCGCAATCGAGCGCCCCTCACTGACAGGCGTGGCTACTTGCGCCCCTTCTATAACGTCGTCTACCAGTCCCGCTTCCAAAACGCACCCTCTACAACGAAATTGCCCGCGCTACGCGGGCCAGGCAACGCTATTAGCTTAACACTGTTTGTTTGTTGGTTTTTCGTTTTCCGTTTTTCGGAGCTGAAGAATCAGGAATCGTCGCCGCCAGCCGCTCCTCCTCTTTCCTGCGTTCCTCTTTCATCTCCGAATAGGTGCCATTGAACACGGTGAGACATGACTCGTCTGCCCCAATCTCCCATATCTGCGTCGCGACCGCATCCACAAGATAGCGGTCATGCGTGACCAGCAGAATCGTCCCCGCGTAATCATCCAGCACAGATTCCAGGACTTCCTGCGAGGTGATGTCGAGGTGGTTGGTCGGTTCATCGAGTAGGAGCAGGTCGGTATCCTGCAAGGCGAGCTTCGCCAACGCCAATCGTCCGCGCTCTCCGCCCGACAGCACCTCCACTTTCTTGAACACGTCGTCGCCGGTGAAAAGGAACTTCGCCAAGTAATCACGCACTTTGCCGGGCGGCATCTCTTGCACGCTGCTAATCTCCTGCATCAATGTCATATCTGGGTCGAGACCCTCGTGTGCTTGCGCGAAGTATCCAATATGCAGATTCGCTCCGAGCTCGACTTCTCCCGCTAGCGGCGCGAGCTGACCAAGGATGGTTTTTAAGAAGGTGCTCTTGCCCGCGCCGTTCGGCCCGATCAAAGCGGCGCACTCCTGACGGCGCAGCTCGATGTCAGGCGTTTTGAACAGCATCTTGCGTGGGGTGCCTCGCGATTCGTCGGCGGGGAAGCCCACCTGTAACTTCTTCGTGCGCAGGACCATATCGCTCGAACGTTTATGCGAGCCGAGACGCAAATGCAGGTGCGGCAGAGTCCGCACGGGGGAACGCAAGCCGCGCACGCGTCGCTCGGCCTCCTCTACGCTAAAGACAGATGTAGCCACATAGATCTCTTCCGCTGTCTCGCTCCATTTTTGGTTCAACGCAGCCTCGAAGCCGATCTGTTCCACAGCCTGCACGATGCGCGAGAGTAGCTTCAACCTCCCTTTAGCCTGCCGTGAGTTCTGCCCGGAGATATTGCGTTTGATATATTCGATTTCTTTAAGCAGCTTTTCTTTTTCGCCGTCGAAGAGTTCCTGCCTGCGCGTATTGCGTTCCTCGCGCTGTTTCAAATACGCGCTGTAATTTCCATTATAGATCTCATAAGCGCCAGGCAACATGTCCATAATTACATTGCTGACTTTATCGAGAAAATATCTGTCATGCGAAACAAGGATCGCCGCGCCCTGCCACTGACTCAGATAACCTTCCAGCCATTCCACCGCGCCGATATCGAGGTGGTTGGTCGGCTCATCGAGCAGGAGCAGGTCCGGATCCGAGAGGAGGAGGCGGGCCAGAAAGGCGCGCGTACGCTGCCCTCCAGAGAGATGGTTGAGCGGCAGCGTGTAATCCACCTCGGTGAAGCCCAGCCCCGCCAACACCTGGCGAATTCGTGTCTCGTACGTGTATCCCCCTCGCCACTCGAAGTCATGCTGTAATTCTCCATACTGTTCGATGACAGCAGGATTCATTGCCATCATCTCTTCGAGGCGGTGCAGTTCCTGTTCCTGTTTGATGAGGTCATCGAAGACGGAAAGAGACGCGTCCCAGAGCGTGCCTTCCATTTTGAAATCGACTTCTTGTGGCAAATATCCGATGCGCACTCCCTGTGAGCGGTTGACTGTTCCCGTCGAGGCCTCGTCCTCGCCGGCGATGATTCGCAACAATGACGTTTTGCCCACGCCGTTAGGACCGACCAGACCCAACCGCGCGCCTTTCTCAATTGAGAAGGTCAGGTTCGCGAAGATGGTGACGGCGCCGTACGATTTGGTGAGCGAGGTGGTGGTGATAAGAGGCATAGGTTTGACTTACGTCAACATCATCACCACGATGATCCAATTTCGGATCTCAGCCTACGGGCCATCTCTACGAACCTCGCGTCGTAGTACATCTCCACCCTGCGTGGGCGCGGCAAATCGACCTTCATATCCAATTTGAGATTTCCAGGTCGTTCGGTCAGCACGATCACGCGGTCCGCGAGGAAAATCGCTTCGTTGATGGAATGCGTTACCATGACGACCGTCTTGCGGTGCGCCTGCCAGATACGTGACAGCTCCATGCCCATGCGCTCACGAGTCAGTGCATCGAGCGCGGCAAACGGCTCATCGAGCAGAGCCAGGTCGGGGTCATGGATGAGCGCCCGGGCTATAGCTACACGGTGGGCCATCCCACCGGAGAGCTGATAGGGCCACTTGTGCTCAAAACCCTTCAAGCCTACCAACTCAATCAACTCGCGCGCTCGCTGCGCTGCGTCTGCCCGGCGGGCTAGCTCCAGGGGAAGCATAATATTCTGCAATACGGTGCGCCAGGGCATAAGGTTGGCATCTTGGAAGACCATGCCAACGCGCGGATGTTGATTCCCCTCAAAGCGGACTTCGCCGCTCGTGGGCGCATGCAGACCTGCCAGGACCCGCAACAGGGTCGATTTACCACACCCCGATGGCCCAATCACCGCCACAAATTCGTATGGCTTCACCTCGAACGAGACCTGTTCCAGGGCGCGCACCCCACCGGCACTTCTATCGGGGAAGGCTACGCTCAGGTTGCGGACGGTAACGATGGATGCGGCGGCTCTCATGGTTTGCGTTTGGGCACAGCGAAACCGTGCATGAGCCCAAAAGAGACCCTTCGTCTGTCCGCTGCTATGTGTCTACGGCACATAGTCATTCGTGTACGCCTTGCTCAAATCGACTGCCTGGGTCAGTAGCCCCATCTTGACGAGCAAATCGCTCATCTTGGTCCACGATTCGGCCTTCGAGAATCCAACACGATCTGCGCGCCAGAATTCAATTGAGCTCTTCAGTACCTCCCTCTGCACAGCCTGATCGGCTTGCGGAAGGCTTGCAAGGTTTTCAACGTATTTCAAACAAATGGTATAGGTGTCGTCGGGATTCGCGATGCTGTACTCGACGCCGCGCGCCATAGCCTTGACCATGCCGCGCACAAGATCCGGCTTCTCGGCAATGGTCTTCTCGTTGCTGATGATACCGTCTGCGGCTAACTGCGCATAATCGGCCACACGCAGTTCTGTGATTTCATAACCTTTAGCGCGCAGTTGAATAGGCTCATTGTTTGAATAGCCAACTACCGCCTGCTCCTGATTGGCGACGAGCGCCTCCACCTGATTGTAGCCAATAGCGTCGAGAGTCACGTCATTGGCAGTTAGCCCTCCAGAAGCGAGCAGGGCCTGGATTCCAATGTAAGGCGCTCCCAACAAACTCGGCAGGCCGATCTTCTTGCCGCGCAAGTCCGCGGGGGTTTTGATGTTCTGGTCCGCCTTAGCCACAACAGACACAGGGAAATTCTGATACGTGGCGAAGACGTACACCACGGGCAATCCCTTCTCGCGCGCCAGCAAGACCTGTTCACCGGAGGCAACTGAGAAGGGCAGCTCACCCGCGCCCACCAGGACTACGCCGTTGGTCTCGAACGCATAATCGAACTCGACTTCGATACCCGCCTCCGCGAAGTAGCCCTTTTCCACGGCTACATAGAACGGCGCGAACTGAACATTGGGGATGTAATGCATTGGCAGGCGGTACTTAGTTAACGGCACCGCTACTGTAGGAGCTACTGCTACTGTAGGGGCTACCGTAGGAGCTACTGCCACTGTAGGGGCTACCACTACCGTAGGCGTTACAGTAGGGGGTGTTTGCTGAGAGCAGCCCGTCAGGACGATAACGAGGGCGAGCGCAAAAATCTTGCGAAACATATATGCCTCCTTTATTTCACACCTCTACGGAGAGTACACTTCCACAACCGAAAAACGTTGGTCTGGCTGGTTAATGCTCCTGCCAAACTAACACTCGCCGTTCGACCCAGGCGACCGCGCCATACAGCGTCAGCGCCATCGCTATTAAGGCGAACACCGCCACAAAGACGAGCGCGGTATCGTACTGCCCGCGCCCGACGTTGACGAGGAATCCCAGCCCGCGATTCGAGCCTACGAATTCGCTCACCACCCCGCCGATGACCGAGAGAGTAGTGCCGACCTTTAGCCCACCCAGGCAGATAGGCAACGCCGCGGGGATTTCGAGTTTCAACATGATTTGTGCCGGCGTGGCACGCATCGAGCGCATCAAGTCACGCAACATAGCAGGGACGGTGCGTATGCCGATGACTGTGTTTATCAGGACGGGGAAGAAAACGATCAACGAACAGATCAGTATCTTCGAGAATATGTCCGGGCCAAACCAGATGACCAATAAAGGCGCGATAGCAACCACTGGAATGGCCTGGCTCGCCACGAGGAAAGGCGATAGTATATTTTCCAGCGAGCGCGACTTGGCGATGAAGTAACCAAGCACTATCGCGAACGATGACCCAACCAATAGACCACAAAGCACTTCGCCCAATGTGACGGCTGTATGGGTGGCGAGGGTCCCATCTGTCAGCGCCCGCACGAAGCGTGACCACACATCCGCGGGCGTAGGGAGTATAAAGGAGGGTAAATCGCTCAGGCGAGTGGTGATATACCAAACCAGCAGAAACGTGCCGAGGGAGATTAGTCCCAGCCAGGAACGGTGGGGGGAAAGCTTACGGCTCATAGCCCGCTTTGCCGGATACGTTATACTCTTGCCGGTGCTACTCATAGTTGTGCACCATTCCTGGCAGGGATGAGTGACCTGGTCCCATTGTCAGCCCACGCCCAAATCTACCGCTCGTTGCTTGTCCAGCGCCTTGTAAGGTGCGCGTCATCGTTATAGCGTAATAATCGCCACTGCGAGCGTGCATCATTGAACGTCAGATCGCGCCCCCAGTGGGTAATAGATGTGTTCTGAACCTGGTCGAGCGGCCAGGCCCCCACAGGATTCATATGGAAGAAGTAAACGAATACCCCCTGGAGGAAGCTGGCGTGACTGATTAGCACTATAGTCTTCCCGGCAAACTCAGAGGTAATCCTGTAGAGCGCATCGCTCACGCGTATCGCGAACTCGGGCCATGTTTCGGCGTTGGGCGCCATGCGTCCGAACGGGTCACTCAAGGAGAAGGTTTGGCCGTACGTTGCATTAAACTCTTCTCGCGACAGACCGTCAGCGTCGCCCGGACGTATTCCTTGCAGGTCATCGTCGAAGATGATCGGCAGATTAAGCGCCGGGGCAATGATCTCCGCGGTCTGCCGCGCCCGTGGGTAGGTGCTGGAGAGCAGAACATCCGCTTTGATCTCGCCGGTAGCTGCCAGGCGCTCGCGCAGGGAGCCGGACTGCTCGCGACCGAGCGGCGTCAGTCCCTCGTCGCCGAGTGCGCCGACAATAACCTGTGTCTTTGAGTCCCAGGCCTCTCCGTGGTGGATGATGTAGACGTCTGTTCGTTGTGCCATCGATGTAAGCGTGACAGGTGTAGTGAGTTACGAACTGCGAATCGCAGGTTCGGTACTGTGGAGGGTATTCTTTCGGATCAAGAGCAGCCTGAAAAGGTTGGGATGCATCGGATATCTCCACGCTGGTCCATGAGTCACAGAGCGCGTGCTATGATACCTGGACCATGTGGCGGATCCAAATGTACTATGCCAGGGCGTTGGTGTGTACCGGAGCCTCGAATAGTGACAGACAGCTAAGCTGTGCTGTAAATTCGAATGGCCCCGCCCCGGCGGTACTAGTGTATCAGTAAGCATTTGGAAAGTCAATACACATAATAATACAATCTTGGGGAGTGTCTAAAAGTACAGAGAGAGGCAAGAGCGTTTGTAAGGAGAGAGGTTGTTAGCCAGGATCACACGCTGGCGGCGATTGTAATACCAGGCGAACAGCTTCACACTTCGTGCTAACGCTTTGAAACATTTGGAGAA
>DATEOC010000061.1:0-5122 GCA_035274425.1 Chloroflexia bacterium | reverse complement strand
CAGGCTCGTGCTGCTTGCGAGGGCGCATGCGTTTGGGGGTGGATTGAGGCTTGGTAGAGGTAGGTTGTTTAGCTTTTCTGGGCATAGTGATGGGTACCTAGCAAGCATTGGGCCGTTAGATTAAGGTCGTCTGATTGCCGAGGGGATTATAGCAGAGGATCGTGCAGAATGGATTGACCCTTGACAAGAATCAGCCCCGTAATTACAATGTATTTACATCAGCCGTTTAGGGAGAATATGATGGCTACGGTCACAAGGGCACGCATCATCAAAATCGGCAACTCCCAGGGTATCCGTATCCCAAAGGCAATGCTACAGGAGCTTAGCCTGGGGGAGGAGGTGGAGTTAGAAGCTCAGCATAACCAGCTAATAATACGTGCTGCCACACAACCCAGGAAGCCCCGCGAGGGTTGGGAGGAGCAATTTCGCCTCATGGCAGAGCGTGGTGATGACAAGCTGATTGATCCTGATATGTTCCCTCCTACGCAATGGGAGTTGGAAGAGTGGGAATGGTAACGAGACGATAATATGAAGCGGTTTCATGTGTACTTGGTGAATCTGGATCCCACGGTAGGAAGTGAAATACAGAAGACGAGGCCATGCGTAATAGTCTCCCCAGACGCAATGAATCAGCACATTGCCACTGTGATAGTTGCGCCGATGTCTACGAAGGGCCGTACTTATCCCTCTCGCGTTTCCTGCCACTTTCAGGGCAAGCCCGGCCTGATTATACTCGACCAATTACGCTCTGTTGACAAGACACGCCTTATCAGGCACCTGGGTAGCGTTGACGAGACAACGCAACAAGAGGTATTGCGAGTTCTGGCAGAAATTTTTGCGGAGTAAGTAGATGGGATGGATGCCACGCGATGCTCAGGAACAGGCATTCCGGCAGGGCTTGACCCCTATATCCTCTCTGGTAAGCCGTCGCAAGAGTAAAGGAATGGGAGGGCAGTATGGAACTGATTGAGGTCGAATCGAGCATGATAGACGCTGCGGGGTGCGACCCGGAGAGCCGAGCGTTGCTGGTGATATTAAATTCAGGCAAGAGCTACCGCTACACTGGCGTACCGAAGAAGGTGTATGAGGAACTGCTGGCCGCCAAGTCGAAGGGTTCGTACATGAAGACCTTTGTTATTGACGCCTACCCTTATTATCAAGGGCGGCGAAGACAGGGCAAGTAAAGGCGATGTCAAGCACAGCACCTATTCTATGAGCCAATTACCACCTACTCTTCCTCCTGTGCAGGGTCGGGCCTTGCGTAGGATCATCATTCAAGACGGTTCTACCATCCCACAGCCCGCTTCCCCTTCACCGATCATGAAAGAGGTGGGCAAGCGAAATCTACTTTGGGCGGGGGTAGCCGGTGCGGCCCTGGCGGGGCTGATAGTGGCAATTACCCTGCTTGGGAGCAAGAATGCGAGTGGTGGTGCGGTCAGCAACGTTCCAGACTTGAGGCGAGAGACCCCCACTGCGGACGTGCAGCCAACCACTCAGCCTGCCAATACCCCCGCTAACGCTTCGTTGGACCCGCTTGGCACGCCGATGCCTGACGAGGGGAGCGAACACGTAGCGCCAGGTGAGCCAATCACATATACGAACTACCCTCCTACATCCGGCAAGCATTACCCAGGCACAGCCGAGCTTGGGTTCTCATACAAGGAGATAGCCGAAGGGTATCTTGTACACAGCATGGAACATGGGGTTATCGTGCTCTATTACAGGCCCGACTTACCGGAGAGCGTCAAGGAGAGCCTCCGCAAGCTATTCACCCAATTACCCCTTGATAAAGATGGGCTAATAAAGCTAATCGTTACTCCGTACCCAAAGCTGAAGACCCCGATGGCCCTAGCTGCCTGGACCCGCCTGCTGCCCCTGTCAAAGTTCGACTTCCTGCAAATATGGACTTTCTATCATGCGTGGGTGAGTAAAGGGCCGGAAGGTTAGCTTCCTTAGGGTGTGATATGTCATGATATTAAGTGTGCTTGCAGAGATGTTTGCAGAGTAAGGCCAGGCATAATCCAATTCGCGCAAGCGATGGCAAAGATAATACTGTGCGGAGAGATACTAGCAGTCTCCGCCAAATGGATGTATAATCTGCACACCGTAGACTGTGGAGCGAGGAACTGGTCTGCCACTATCTTACGGTGGTGAGGCTGCATCACTTGGCCCCTAACGTTGCCCGAACCATCCTGTAGGCAGGTGCGGCGCGCCCTATCCTTTATGGAGGTGAGCCTATCGAAGCTGCACGAATTGTGATTCGCGGGTGTGACTCTTTAATCGCAAGATGCTTGCAATAGGAGGGCGTGATGTTCAAGAACTTACAGCGTCTGGCAGGGCTGGCTATATTGTCCATGCTATTGGCGATGGTAGCTGCCGGGCCGAGGCAGGCGGCAGCACAAGAGAAGACTCTCTTTGAGCGGCTGGGCGGTATGCCCGCTATCGAAGCCGTAGTTCACGAGTTCGTAAGCAACGTGGCGGCGGATGACCGCATCAACCACTACTTCGCAGGCGTCGATATCCCCAACCTTGAGCGCCTGCTGGTAGAGCAAATATGCATGGGAAGTGGCGGACCCTGCACCTACACGGGCCGCAGCATGAAAGATACACACATGGGCATGGGCCTCACCGATGCCGACTTTGATGCCCTGGTGGAAGACCTGGTTATGGCGCTCGACAAGTTCAACGTGCCTGAAAAAGAGAAGATGGAGCTGCTGGGCCTGCTAGGACCTATGCGCACAGATATTGTGGAGAACCCCAGCGTCGTCGGCATGCCCACTACCGGTGGACCCGGCAGCGATGCGGGGTGGCTACTCCTCTTCGCGGGCAGCCTCGTATGCGCAGGCGCGCTTCTGCGCAGGAGCTTTTCACGCGCTAGCTAAATAGACTTTTCGAACAGTGAAAAGAATGACAATGGGCGGCTGCGCCGCCCATTGTCATTCTTTTCACTGTTTTACGATGATTTCTAGTTACGTGCCCATATCAGCTTCATCGGCAGGAAGAGGCCACGCTTCTTTTCTACCCTCTCCACCCGTAAACCTGCCCCGCGAATAAGGCTCTCGGTGTCCTGGTTGAGGCGGCAACCCGCCGCTACCTTTGACCACAAAGGCGCGAGCTTGTCTTGCATACCTGCCTGCCAGCGTCGTTCGGCGCGAACGTGTTCAAGGAAGCGAACGGGAGCGCCTGGTTTGAGCACGCGTTGCGCTTCTCTCAATGCCCTGGTTGGATCAGGGATGGTGCAGAGAGCGAGGTTGCAGACGAGGGCATCGAACGTCGCATCGGGGAAGGGGAGATGCATAGCATCTGCGCGTGCTATTGAGACCTGTACTTTCACTTTACGTGCCTTCTCTACCAGACGGGCCATGCTCGCGGCGTCTGGCTCGGTGGCGACCACGTGAGCAGAGGGAGAATAATAGCGCAGGCTGAGACCCGTGCCCGCACCTATCTCCAGCACGAGTCCCTGTAGCGGCGCTATCAGCTTGCGGCGGCGAGGGCCTATAAAGAACATCTCCGGTATACCCTGAAGCGCGAAGTCATAGCCCAAGGCACCCAGGCTACTCAGCCCGCCGGAGCGTTTGCCTAGTCCTTTACGCATTATTGCCCAACGATCTTGCGGACAAGCTCCGGGTCGTCAGTCAGAAGCCCAGGCGGCACAAGACGCGGCACCAGGTCGCGCCAGTGGGCATCGGCGTCGAAGACCTGTTTGAAGAGAGGCATCGCATCGTCCGCTCTGCCGGATGAGGCTAGCGCGACCGCGTACCAGAACGTGAGCTCAGGGTTGTCCGACGCACTACTCATCAGCTCGGAAGCCTCTCTGAACCGGCTGGCAGCGACTTCAGCGGCCTTGTCGCCTAACGACTCGTCTATGAGGGCTGCCTCCGCCTTGTCGGCGAGTATATAAGCTCGCGAGACGTTCAGTATGCGGCGCAGCTCTTCCAGTGGCTTGGGGTGGTCGTCCACGCGCAAATCGAAGAGGCGGTTCTTCCACACCGGCTCGCCTCGCTCGCCCGATACCACGAGCATGGCAGCCGATTGCTTACCGCGTATGTCCCCACCTTCCCCCTCGGCAGCCTCCAGGGCCACCATCATACGCTCGGCCAGGTCGCCATGCGCGGCCTCAAAAGCCTCGGACATAGCGTCCCACACCGTATCTTTCAGCATGAGGTTCGCCTGCGCCGAGTAATTAGCGCCCTTCCTGTGTCCGGCGGGTTGGATGCATTTGTCGCCGGTGTGGGCGGCCACGTTCCCCTTCGTATCGATCATCGCCACCTGGCGAACGTTCGCGCGGGGATCAGCTGCAAGGAGCGCGGCTAATGCCTGGTCCGCCGTCTTGCCCGCACGCATCAAGTCGAGACCGAGGGGTCCATAAGAGGCCTCGACAAAGGACTGGGTAGCGACGGCTCCCACACCCGGCTCCGCCCAAGGGACGATATTTCCGGTCCCGAAGTAGTGGGACTGCACGGCGACCCCCAACTGGCCGGTCTCCGCGTCATAAGCCACTATAGAATACGTATGGGCGAGGTTGGACAGGGCAATCTTCATCATTGGCACTCTCCTGGGGGTTTGCCAGATTATACTCGCAATACCCCAGGAGATGCCAGGGGCGTAAGCACGCCCAGGCAATTTTGCCTTTTGTTCCAATTATTTTCCCTGCGGGAAAATAATTGGAACAAAAGACGATCCTCTAGCGTCAGGCGGACTGCTGATCTACTTCGTCGAGGAAGTAGACGTCGGGCGCGCTGGCGACGCCGGCACGCTGCATCGCCTCGCGCAGGCCTGGAGACTGGCCGAACGCTCGCGCCTGGTCGATGCTATCCCACTCCGTTATGGCGACCACCTCGTTAGGGTCATCGACGCTTTGGAGCACCCGTGCCCCTTTCGAGCCGTATTCTTTGCGCGAAACGCCATGCTCATCGAAGACCGCCTTCCATTTATCGTAATCTTCTACCTTGTGGTGAACGATCAAGAATGCCATTCTCCGTTACCTCCTCTTTGCCGTGTGAATTTACCACTCAGGACGCGCATGACTCCCGTCCCACAGAGTCTAGAATTAAGGCTTATAACCCTTGATAATTTATAAAAGAGACATAATCCGTAGGGGCGGTTCGCGAACCGCCCTGGT
>DATEOC010000060.1:0-57107 GCA_035274425.1 Chloroflexia bacterium | reverse complement strand
GTGTGGTTGAACCCAGCTCTCACCACATATCGGCTCTGTTTGCAATGTGGACACTGTGGGCACTCACGTTTTCTTTGTTCTGGTTCTTCCATAATTCCTATTTTATTGCTTATCTACCTTTTTTGTCACTCCCTGGTCGGGACGATAGACGATAGACGATAGACGATAAAGAGCGAGAGATGGAGCACATAGAGAGTAAGAACTGTAACTCTTAGCCTGTCATTCCGAACGCAGTGAGGAATCTCCAAGCTTGGACGTATGGAAACAGTTTTGGATTCTTCGCTTCGCTCAGAATGACAATGGGAATGGGTACAGTTCTAGTAAGGCTTACCACGCATCATGCATCACGTTTCATTCTATCGTCTATCGTCTATTATCTTGTGCATTCCTTGCCCAAAGCAAGCCCATTCCTGTAAAATGATATTTGGCTGTGCTAATAAGGAGAAAATGAGACTTGTCATTTCTGGGTAACATAGTTAAAGGAATACTCGCGCTAGCGATGGTGGTCGCCGTAATCGTAGCTGGCGTCTTCATCTTCACCAGGGCAACCAGCATCTTCGGGAACGACGAAAAGAGGCATGATCCTGTTGTCTTTGTCGTCAAGCCCGGCGAGAGCATTACCACTATAGGTGAAAACCTGAAGACGGCTGGGGTGCTTGAAAAATCTGGGCTGATAGACCCCATTGACCAGTTCAAGCTGGAGCTCAAGCGGCTCGGCCTGGAGCAGAAGATACAGGCCGGGCGTTTCGCTCTGGTGACGCACATGGACATCAGCGATCTGGTCAAAAAACTGTCCGAACCGTCCACAACCGTTGGCCTGACCTTCCAGATTAAGGAAGACAAGCGCCTGGAAGAGATCGCTGAGCAGTTGAGCGCGCAGGGTATCATCAGCTCAAACGTCTTCCTCGATCTCACCAAGAACCCCGAAAAGGCCGCGGGCTTCGTGGACGAATTCCTTGCCGCGTCCGGTCGACCCGGTGACCAGGGACTCGAAGGCTATCTCTTCCCTGACACCTATGAGATAGAGTACAACGAAGGCGATAACTCCGAAGTAGTCATAAAGACTATGCGTGATAACCTGGAGAAGAAATTCACCCCTGAGATGCGCCAGGCGGTGGCCGACCAGGGAAAGACAATCCACCAGGTGCTGACCATCGCGTCCATAGTACAGCGTGAGGGGCAGGTGGCGGAGGAGCTGCCGGTCATAGCCTCCGTCTTCTGGAATCGTCTTTCCCAGGACATGCGCCTTGATGCCGACCCCACAACACAATATGCCCTCGGCAAGGCCGGAGCGTGGTGGCCCCAACTTAACCTTCAAGCTCTAGGGGTTGATAGTCTAACTGCGCTGGAGCACTCGTACAACACCTATTTCATACACGGTATGCCTCCAGGACCAATCTGCAATCCGGGTGAGGCGGCCATACGGGCTGCCATCTACCCACAGCCCGATAGCAATTACCTTTACTTCGTTGCCAAGAATGATGGCACAGGCCAGCACGCTTTTGCAGAAACCCTCGAAGAGCACGAGCGGAACCGCGTCGAATACGGCAACATACAGCCATAGTAGGCAGTAGCTGTATAAGCGTAGCATCTTAACTACAAGAAATCATAAAAGCACGAAAATGGGCGGCTTAGCCGCCCATTTTCGTGCTTTTATGATTTCTTGTACAGCAATAACAAGAGACCCTACCTTATCGGCAGGGCCTCTTGCGTTAGGAGGGAGGAAGGAAACTTACTCGCCTCTGGTGGGGTGCTACTTCAACACTGCTCTATTTGTCCTTAGGTCGTGCGACCAACGTGATCGTTACTTCGCTCTCGTTGGTCGAGTCCGGTGCGAGGATGGTCATCTGCACGCTATCGCCCACCTTGTGCTTCATCAGCACCTCCAGGAGTGACGTGCTCGATGTCAGCTCGACCCCATCGAACTTAGTAATTATGGTTTTAGCCTTGATGCCCGCCTTATCTGCCGGACCGTCTGCCACTACCTCGCTGACCAGTATGCCCTGCTCTCGGGGAAGCTCATAGTAGGCCGCTATCTGCGGGGTGATCGGCTGGTACGAAATCCCTATGAATGGCCGCTCTACCGCTCCTTTGGAGACCAACTGGTCCACCACCGTGCGGGCAGTGTTGCTCGGTATCGCGAAGCCTAGACCTTCAGCAACGTCGCCTCCGAGGCCCGCTCCACGCACGACCGCGACATTTATGCCAACCACTCGCCCTTCGAGGTCAATCAGCGGGCCACCTGAGTTACCGTGATTGATCGCTGCGTCGGTCTGGATTAGGTTGCGCAAGGCAGTCGAGCCTGCGTCCTCGATGTCGCGGTGTAGTGCGCTGACCACGCCCGCCGTGACCGTATTTCTGAAATCGCCCAGGGCCGACCCTATAGCCACCACCGGTTGTCCAGGCTCAAGCAAGTCGCTATCAGCGAACTGCGCTACCGTCGATACCTGGGTGTCCACTTTGATGACTGCCAGGTCTGAGAAGGGGTCTGTGCCAACGAGCGTGGCGGGCACTTTCTTCCCATCCGAGAATATAACTTCCAGCGATTTCTGGTCTTCTACCACGTGGTTGTTGGTGACGATGTAGCCGCGCTGGTCAACCACTACTCCCGACCCACTGGCCGTTGGCGAGCCTAGAGGCCCAATCCGAGTGTTGTCGCCGGAGAGCTGGTTTATTACCGTCACCACCGCAGGCCCGGTCACTCGCACCGCTCCCCTCGCGTCTATCACCCCGCTTTGGCCCACCTGGCTCTGAAGCACCGGGTTTATTGGGTCATTTTCGGCCCTCAATCCCCCTTGCTGTTCTGGAACAGCCGTTTGGACCGCTCCAGCCTGTAGATTGGTAGGCAGCCCTGTGCTATTCGACCACCCGGCGAGCGCCAATCCACTCAATGCGAGCAGCATCACCACAAGCAGCATAGAGACGGTTGTCTGAAAAATCTTCCCCATCTTTCTTTTCCTTCAAGCCTTTCTCTAAATACCTAACAAAATCAACTATTACCCTTATTATACTCTATCGTCCGTCGTCCGTCGTCCATCGTCCATCGTCCATCGTCCATAAGTCAGGCCTCTCCAGCTTACGCCTTGCTAGCTCCAGGTCGGGCGACAATCAGCGCATTGCTTCCAGCTACTGAGCGTTCACGCGAACCCTGCCCGCTTTGGAGAGGCCCGTTTGTTTTCTGATCTACGGAAGCGCACCTTTGACGACCGCGGCTAGGTCCCAATCCCTGATTGACTCAATTTCTGCCAGTGCCCTTACTGGCTCGATGCGCTCCCGTGATATTTCTATTATGAGGCACGAACCTTAAAGCAACTTTAAGACTTGATTAGAGTCTGATTAGAAGTGCGCCTAGCCCCGGTTGATATTGACGCTCCCCCCGTCGCCCGTTACCGTTGTGCTCGTGCCGGGCACCGCAGGCACGTCGACCGTAAGTGTTTCGGCGTTGCCATCTGACGAGTTGACGTTCACATTGACGCTCTGTGGGGCCGGTGTGACTGGTACCGTCTCGGTCGTCGTGGTAACGGTGGTCTGCTCTACGGTCGTAGCGGGCACGGGCTGCACGGTGCCGCTCGTGGTGGTCGTGCTGGTCGTTGTTACTTGCTCTTCCATCTCTTTGCATTCCTTTCACGTACTCTTGGGCACGCCTGATTGCGCGCCCCAACCTGTGTGGGTTGCAAGTTACATGCCAGTGTTTGGGAGGACGATGGACGACGGACGACGGACGACAGACGACAGACGACGGACGACAGACGGCAGTAGGCAGAAAGACTACTCTCACGCATCACGCATCACGCATCACGCATCACGTTTCATCGTCCATCGTCCACTCAAAACACCCTCGCCCCCAACTCGACCTCACGCTCTGGGGAGAGGAGCACCACTGTGCCTTCACGCTTCACGCCCGTGCCTGGCACTCCCAGCACCAGCACCTCCGAGGGAAAGCCTGCGATCTTCCTCGGCGGGAAGTTCACCACGGCGATCACGAGGCGGCCAACAAGCTCCTCCGGCTGGTAGAAGGCGGTCAGCTGCGCGCTCGACTTCTTGACGCCAAGCGCGCCAAAGTCAATCGTAAGCTTGTAGGACGGCTTGCGCGCCTCGTGGAATACCTCGCAGGTCAGGATGCGCCCCACCCGCATATCCACACGGTCAAACAAATCAATAGTAATCTCCTCGCTGGCGAGGCCGATATCATCATCCATCCTCTTTACCCTTCTGAGAATGCGGCATATCTTTCTCTCCTCTTTTCGTCGTCCCGTGAGGGGGGTCACAAACTGCTCTGCGCACTTAAGAGAAGCTTATGTACAGAGCAGATTCACACAGGGCCATAGCCCATTCTGCTCATAACTTCACTTCTTATCTCAAGGGACTCTTATTAAGAAGTGAAGTTTAGGACACATGACCCTCATTCCCGGCCTGACAGTATAACACTATTTTGGCGTGTGAGCCGCCGATTTGTTAGAATTAGCTAACACACCCGTTCCATTTCTGACAGCACCAAACCACCCCAATGTCTTCTCACTTCACACCCCCTGCGCATGATAGAGCGCCCGGCTTCGCTGAGCGGCTCCAGGCATTGCCGCACTCGCCCGGGGTCTATATCATGCACAACAAGGCCAACGACATAATCTACGTCGGCAAGGCGATCTCTCTCAAGAACCGCGTCAGGACCTACTTTGGCTCTCTGAAAGGGCAGGCTCCAAAGGTGTGGCGCATGGTAGAGCAGGTGTACGACTTCGAGTACATCCTTACCGATACCGAGCTTGAAGCCCTGATCCTCGAAAATCAGCTTATCAAGAAGCACCGCCCCCGTTACAACATCCGCCTCAAGGACGACAAGACATATCCCTTCATCAAGGTCACTCTCCAGGAGGAATGGCCCCGCGTCGTGCCGACGCGCCGCGTGCTGGAAGATGGAGCCAAATATTTCGGCCCGTATGCCGGTATGGGCACTATTTACGAGAAGATCGAATTGCTCGACAAGCTCTTCCCCTTCCGAACGTGCGACAAGGAGATCACCGGCAAAGACGCGCGCCCATGCATGCAATATTTCCTTCACCGTTGCCTGGGACCGTGCGCCTCTCTAGCCGATAAGGACGCCTATGATGCCACAATCAAAGGTGTAATTACCTTCCTGGACGGCAAGCAGGATACGGTGGTCAACTTGCTGCGCAACCAGATGGAAGATGCAGCAGAGGCGCTGCAATTCGAGCGCGCCGCCGTCTTCCGCGACCGCATGCGCACCCTTGAGCGCGTGATCGAACAGCAGAAGGTCTTCAGCACCGCCAATACGGACCAGGACGTTATCGCTTTCGCCAAGAATGAGAGCGAAGCGTGCGTGCAGATATTCTTCATCAGGGGCGGGAAACTGCTTGGACGCGAGCACTTCATGCTGGAGGGAACGGTCGACTCCTCCCCAGGCGACATCCTGGAAGGCTTCATGGGCCAGTTCTACGATGATGCCTCCTATATCCCCCAGAATATACTGTTGCAAGACGAAGTAAGCGATGCTGAGGTCATACAAGCGTGGCTACGTGAGAAGCGCGGCAACAAGGTCAGCATCAGCGTGCCGCGCCGTGGCGAGAAGCGCGATCTTGTGGAGATGGCAGCGCGAAACGCCGCCGAAAGCCTGGAGCAGTACCGCCTGCGATGGTTGAGCGACGAGCAGAAGTCAACTGCAGCCCTCACCGAGCTACAAGAGGTATTGCATCTTCCAGTCTGGCCCAGGCGGATCGAGTGCTACGACGTGGCGCACTTGCAGGGCACAGATGTGGCAGGCGCGATGGTGGTTTTCGAGCAAGGCACTCCGAAGAAGAAAGAGTACCGCCGCTTCGGCATCAAGAACGCGTCCAATGACGACTTTGCTTCTATGGCCGAGATGCTGGGCCGTCGCTTCCGACGCCAATCCGCCGAGAAAGCGGCCACGCAACGTGCCCAGGCTCTAGCCATCGCCCGCGCCGGGGACCGGGACGAGCCTGCCCCTTCAGCCGGGTACGAAGCACTCAGCAGGTTCGCGGAAGAAGACGAGCAAGGAGCGCATGAGCCGCGCATGGGGGATTCGGTAGGTGTCCTGGCTGCAAAGGCGCATGGAGGCGACGGCAACCTCCCATCAACCCAGGCTGAGGAGGGTGGCTGGGCAGTCCTCCCAGACCTTATAGTGATTGATGGCGGTAAGGGACAATTGAACGCCGCGGTCAGGGTGCTGAATGAAGCTGGTCTGCGAGACGTGCCGGTAATCTCTCTCGCCAAGCAGCGCGAGGAGATATTCCTCCCTGGGCAGTCTGAACCGATTCTCCTCCCTGAGAGGTCCGAGGCTCGCCGCCTCCTCCAGCGGGTGCGCGACGAAGCCCATCGCTTTTCCAATACATATAACCGCAAGCTTGGCATCAAGCGCGCCACGCGAGGTAAGCTGGACGAGGTCCCCCTTATCGGCCCTACGCGCAAGAAGGCGTTGATGCGCCATTTCGGCTCGCTCAAGGCTATTAGAGCAGCAACCATCGAAGAGCTTATCGCCGTCCAGGGCATGGACCGTGCTGCCGCCCTTAGCATCAAGGAGAAATTGTAATTGGAGCCAGCAGTAGCGTCCGGCGGACCTGCCAATTTGACGCGTGAAGAATGGAGCGCTTTTGAGGAGGCGCTTCGCCATCGCCGCGACCTCGTTTATGACTATCTCAACACGTGGCCCGGGGCCGACGCGTTTCGCCCACCGGAAATCCACGATGCGCTCTTTAGCTACATCGCGCGCAGAGGTAAGGCATTACGCCCTTTGCTCCTCCTCCTAAGCTGTGCAGCCGTCGGTGGAGATGAATGGGAGGCAGTGCCCGCCGCCGCTGCCGTTGAGGTCTTCCAGACGTGGACCCTCGTTCACGACGACATAATAGACCGTGACCGCACGCGCCGCGGCAAGCCAACGGTCCACGCCCAATATGAGGAGCGCGCTTCGCGCGACCTGGCTATGGACCACAGGGAGGCGGCACACTACGGCATTACTGTTGGCATCCTGGCGGGCGACCTCCAGCAAAGCTGGTGTTATGCTCTCCTATCGGACCTGCTGGATCGCGGGGTGGAACCATCGATTGTGCTTGAGTTGGTGCGCCGTATGGCTACGTTCCTGACACCTCAACTCCTGGAGGGGGAGATGCTGGACGTGCAATTTTCCATCCCCGGCGCTCCCTCCCCAGGTGAAGAGGCCATACTCGATATGCTGAGCAAGAAGACTGCTGCTCTCCTGGAGTATGCAGCCTGGTGTGGCGCGAAGATCGGCCTGCGTGGCGGCGATGATGAGGATGGCTATGCTGACGCGCTCGGCAACTTCGCCCGGCTATGCGGGACCGCCTTCCAGCTTCACGATGACATTCTCGGCCTGACGGCAGACGAAGCGCTGCTAGGCAAGCCGGTCGGCTCAGACCTGCGCGAAGGCAAGCTGACATACCTGGTGTCGTGCGCCCTGGCAAAGGGTGACGACTTCCAGCGCTCGATAATCCGTGGGGTCTTAGGCGCGCAAAACACGTCTCAGGGTTTCATCGAAATGGCGATAAAAGTGATACATGACACGGGCGCGATTTATGATACCCAGTCTTTGGCTAATTCGTATATAGAGCAGGGGCTTCAGCAATTGGAGAAACTCCCAGCCACCCCGCAGCGCGAGCTACTGCGTGCGTGGGCCTTATATTTGCTGGCGCGGAAGCACTGAGCCAATATGCCGATTCTACCCGCGTCTCCACAAGCATGGCAGCAAGCCCTAATGCATCTCAAGTTGGGTGAGCTGGTCGTCTTCCCTACAGACACCGTGTACGGAGTCGGGTGCGACCCACTTAATGTGCAGGCAATCAATGCTATCTACGACGCCAAAGGGCGTGAGCGCCAGAAGGCTATCCCTCTGCTCCTATCAGGGGCTGACCAACTGGGCGCGGTGGCAACCGAATTGCCTGGTGCAGCTACCCTGCTGGCATCGCGCTTCTGGCCGGGGGCGCTCACCCTAGTCGTGCCGCAAAGTGCGCACCTACCTGAGGAGCTGGGCGGGGGCGACACCATAGCTGTTCGCGTACCGGACTATGCTGAGCTGAGGGACTTTATCGCGGCTTGCGGTGGGCTGATCGCGGCTACGAGCGCTAACGTATCCGGGCAGCAGGATGCGGTCAGCGCCCAGCAGGCCGCCGATTACCTTGGTGCCCATGTGGGGATAATCATCGATGGCGGCGAAACGCCCGGCAATGTCCCCTCCACTGTGGTAGACTGTACCACAGACCCGCCGCGCATCTTGCGCGCGGGCGCGCTAGACCCCGCTCTGCTTTGGCAGGCTTTAGGTCTGGAATAATATGCCACCGGAAGTCTTATAAGATGGAGCACATTCCTCCTTGTCATTCCGAGCGAAGTGAGGAATCTCCAAGCTTGGCTGTATGGATATAGCTGTAGATTCCTCACTTCGTTCGGAATGACACTATTTATCGCTTTCATGTTACGAAAGTTTTCAGTCTCTTTAACCGGTAACAATGCGATGATGCACCGTACGGAACGCATATTCATATTGACAGCTTTGCTCTTCGTTGGGCTGGGTCTCACGCTCGCCGTCAGCCGGGGAGTAGTGTTGCAGGACGAAGGTCAGGCCGCCGCTCTACTTTGGGGCATGGCGGGCACTCTCGTGCTGCTCGCCTCCACGGGTAGCCGGTGGTTAGGGAGAGGTGTCGCGTCCAAAGCCAAGACCCTTCTGCCTGACGTGCGCCTCCCCTATATTGGGCTACCACTAGATATGATTGTGCCAGGGGCGCTGGCGGCGGGCTTCGTCATTTTCCTGCAATTCTTCACCAACGGTATCGCCCAGGCGTTGATCATCATCCTCGGCGGCCTCTCGTTCGCTACTGTATATTGGGCGCAGGCGCACGGGCGCGACACAGACGACCAGTATTTCGGGCTTGCCCAGTCTCTCCTGAACGTCATATCGCACCTGACGGCTTTCCTCTTCTTCAGCGTGATGTACGGCCTGAAGGCTCGCGCCCTCTTCTCGGCCCCAGCCGTCGGTATAGTGGGCGCTTTGCTCATCTTTGAGTTGTTGTCGCGTGACGCGGCGTGGCATAGAGCGCTCGATTTGCCTGTGGAGGCACGCCGGACAACGCTAGTGCTGTTATCGGCGGCGTCGGGCGTGGTATTGGCGGAAGTGATGTGGGGCCTCAATTATTGGGCGGCGCTCACAACGCTGGTCGGAGGCGCATTCCTCCTGGTCGTCTTCTACGTAATGGCTGGTTTGCTTTCACACTATGTGGATAGGAGTCTGACGAGGAGCGTCGTCGTGGAGCTTGCCGGGGTCGGCACGATTGGCGTTCTGGTTGTCTTCCTGTCCGCGTTCTTTACCGCGCAGGGGTGAGATCATGGCTAACGACGACATGAATTCGAAGGCTAGCACCGGGGAGAGCGCGGAGTATGAGGCTGTGCTCATGCTTGAAGAGCTTGAGAGCCTTCTTGAAGACCTTGAAGAATACGGCGATACCGAGCGACTGCCTTCTGATTTACAGAGTCGCATGGAGACCCTGGGCATATCGAACGCCGCCGAATTGCGTAAGCGAATTCTAGAGCTTCACGCGCAACTGGATGAGGAAGACGCCTAGAAGCCGTCTCGAAAGTACTCGAGTGCCCTCGTAGGGGCACGGAGCGGTGAGTCGCACGCCGTGCTCCTACTTTGCTCTACTGCTCTATGACCTTGTCCTTGACGAACCGCCCGCCCTCGATACGGTAGCCTACCAGGCGCGACGACACACTATCACCATTCTCATCGAAGCTTATCACACCTGAAGCGCCCTCATAACCCCGTGTCGCCAGTACACGTCGCGTCAATTCAGCTCGGTCTATTCCAGGGTCTATTTTGATCGCTTCGAGCGCGCGGTTCGCCAGGTCGTAAGCGCGTGCGGCGGCTTGCGAAGGGGGGATGCTATATGCTCCCTGGAAGCGGCTTGCGAATGCCTTCCATCCTGCCCGGTCCGTATTCGCTTCGCCGCCATTGTAGAGGATGCGCCAGCGGCTTGCGTTATCTCCTACCGCCTCGAGGAACTGGTCGCTCATAGCGGTGTCTGACAGAAAAGCGGTTAGCGAGAGTTGTGCGCCATCGAGAAGGCGAGCAAAGTTGATGGCGCTGCCCGTGCTGCTGGGTGCGAAGAAGATGGCGTCGGCAACGCCTTCCCTGAGTTTTCCCACGAGCGCGGCCTGGTCGCTTGGCGTGAAAGCAGCCTCTCCCGCGATGCCCAACCCTCCTTTCTTGGCCTCAATCGTGAAGTGTCTGGCAAGTCCGATACTGTAGCTGCTACCGTCGTTCAGCACGAATGTCCTCTTCATACCGCTTGAGGATGCCCAGCGTGCGGCAACTTCACCCTGCCGTGAGTCTGGGAGGGCCAACCTTGCGAAGTTGCGCTCACCCGTCGGGAAATATTTCCCCGATTCCCCTTCCTCCCACCCATCAAGTGTTAGACCGGGCCATGTGGCGGTTGGGCCGAGTGTCAGCAGATGCGCCCTATTGGTGATCGGTAGGGCTACCCCGGTTGCCCCGGATGTGTACGGGCCGATATAGACCAGGGCCTGGGGGTCGTTGGCTGCGCGCTCTGCGTTCGCACTTTCTACCAGCGGCGACCATTCGCCGTTCTCCCCGGAGCCGCCATCTAGAGCAATGTGCTCTACGGACCGCCCTGAGACCCCGCCACCACGCTCGCGTATAGCCAGGTCTATAGCCTGGACCATCAATCTGCTCTCGTAGCTTGATGCTCCCTTTGTTGGGAAAGAGGAGTAAATGCGGAGTGTCTGCGTCGAAGGAGTTGGCTGAGGCACGCTCGTCTCTGTGCAACCCGCCACGAGCAAAGCGACCACAAGAAGCATTAGCCAGCATTTAGCCGCGTGCTTTGGAGAGGTCCTAGCCGCTTTCGTCCTTCGTCCTTCGTCCCTCACGTATCACGCATCACGTCTATCGTCTATCGTCTATCGTCTATCGTCCGTCGTCCGTCGTCCGTCGTCAAGTGGCCCCAGACTGGTTTTGCCAGACGAGTTCTTAGTCTTCTCCCAGGTATGCCTTGCGCACCTGCTCGCTCTTGAGGAGGTTGGCCCCGCTATCTTCCAATACGATCTGCCCGGTCTCTATAACGTAGCCCCTGTGTGCAACTTCTAGCGCGAGAAGAGCATTCTGCTCGACCAACAATATTGTCGAGCCGCTGCTATTCAGGTCCCTGATGATACCGAAGATCGTCTCAACCAATAGTGGCGAGAGGCCCATCGAAGGCTCGTCCAGGAGAAGCACGCGTGGCTTTGACATGAGGGCGCGCCCTATCGCCAGCATCTGCTGCTCGCCGCCCGATAGCGTGCCGCCCTGCTGCGTAAGCCGCTCCTTGAGCCTCGGAAAGATAGTCAGCACGCGCTCCATGTCCTTGGGGATATTCGCACGATCTTTGCGTGCATAAGCACCCATCTCCAGGTTCTCTCTGACGCTCATGCGGCTGAAGATGCGTCTTCCTTCGGGCGAGTGAGCGATACCCATCTCCACGAGCTTGTCCGGAGGGAGCGTGTCTATGCGCTGGCCCCCTAGCCTCACCTGGCCGTGCCTGGGCCTAAGCACCGCCGAGATAGTTCGAAGCGTCGTTGTCTTGCCTGCGCCGTTGCTCCCGATAAGTGTGACAATCTCCCCCTCATCTACATGCAATGAGACGCCCTTCAGGGCTTTGATATTGCCGTAATAGGTCTCTATAGTGTCAACTTCGAGGAGCGCCATTCGGTTATCCTTTTTCGTAATAGTGGCTTGTGGCAGGCAGGCAGTAGGTAATCACAGACCAACTGCCACTCTTATTGGGTCGTAGCCGCACGTCCCAGGTACGCTTCGATTACTCTCGGGTTGGCGCGCACTTCCGCCGGGCTACCCTCGGCTATCTTCGTGCCGTAGTCAAGCACTGTGATGCGCTCCGACAGGTCCATTACCACCTTCATATCATGTTCGATAAGGAGTATGGTCAGGCCGAGCCTGTCGCGAATGCTTCGTATGAAGTCTATCAGGTCCTGCGTCTCGTTTGGGTTCATACCAGCCGTAGGCTCGTCGAGGAGTAGCAGCTTGGGGTCGCTGCCAAGTGCGCGGGCGATTTCGAGCCGCCTCTGGTCGCCGTACGGTAGGTTCTTGGCAAGCTCGTCCGAGTCCGCCGTCAGATCGACTATCTTCAACAGGTGCAGGGCCTTTTCTCTCGCGGAAATCTCTTCCTTCACCATAGTCTGCAAGCGCAACACGCTCGCCACTACCCCCGATTTCATGCGGCAGTGCTGCCCCACGAGCACGTTTTCCAGCGCGGTCATATTGGCGAAGAGCCGGATGTTTTGGAATGTACGGGCGATTCCAAGCTCCATCACTTCGGAGGGGGACCGCTTGGTTATATCGTGGCCGTCGAAGAGAAGGCGTCCACTCGTCGGTTTGTACAGGCCCGTAATGGTGTTGAAGAAAGTGGTCTTTCCAGCGCCGTTAGGTCCAATCAGGCTGACGATAGACCCGCGCGGTATATTGAAGTCCACGCTATTTACCGCTACCAGGCCCCCGAAGCGCATAGTCACAGCTTCCGCGACGAGAAGGTCCTTCCCCTTCATTTCCGCCATAACAGGCGGTGCGACAGAACCGTTTGAGCCGTCAGCACGAACAGCGGACATCTACTAGTTTCCTCCCTGCACGTCAGGCTCTGCCTGACCTGCGTTGCGAGTGTCATACAGCTCTTGCTGCTCGGCGCGGCGAATAGCTCCGCTCTCAGGGTGCAGCTCGGCCTTGCGGCGGGCGCTCGGAAGTAGCCCCTCAGGTCTGAATAACATAAAGAGCACCAGGACGATGCCATAGATGAAGAACGTATAGTCCGTCAGCTTGAAACTGCCGGTGTTCAAGTCAGCGAGGAACTGGATATTGAGCCCTACCCCTATGTTATGCAACCAGTTGGGTAGCTGGATCAACACCACCGTTTGCAGCGGGTAAATGACCACCGCCCCCAGGATGACGCCCCACATATTGCCCATGCCGCCCAATATAACCATGACCAGTATGAGCACCGATTGGCTGAAGTTGAATTGTTGCGGGGAGGCAAATCCGAGGTGCGCGCCGTAGAAAGTGCCCGCGAAGCCCGATACAGCCGCTCCGAGGCCGAACGCCAGCAGCTTGGTGGTAGTGGTGTTTATACCCATAGTGGCCGCCGCCAGCTCGTCCTCGCGGATTGCCATCCAGGCCCGCCCCAGGCGCGAGTCGCGCAGGCGATTTATCACGAAGATGAGCGCCACGCAGAGCACCAACACCAGGTAATAGAAGGTTATGTGGTCATTGCCACCCGCTCCACCAATAATGAATCCCCCTATGCTGGGCTTATCAACTCCTGAGATGCCATCCGTTCCATTGGTAACTTTATCTACGTTGAGGATAACGATCGGTACTATCTCGCCAAAGCCTAACGTCACGATGGCCAGGTAGTCCCCCCTTAGCCTGAGAGTGGGTGCGCCGAAAAGAACCCCAAAAAATGCTGTTATGCCAGCGGAGAGGAATAGCATTGCCCAGAAGGGGATATGAATGTCGAAGAAGGAAGAGGCCAGTATAGCGTAAGTGTAGGTGCCGATAGCAAAGAAGGCAGCATAGCCGAGGTCAAGTAGTCCCGCATATCCCACCACGATGTTCAGCCCCAACGCCAATAGCACAAAAGCACCCGTGTCGGCTGCCGCGTTCAGGATAGACTGGTCGTACAATTCGCGGAAAGGAAGCTTGACAATCCCGGCCTCAGCGAGCATCTGAGGCACTGGTATCAACAGCAAAATAGTCCCGACGATGGCAGCGGCTATCATCGAGCGTTTGCTCGCAGGCTTCGCCTGCGGGAAGATACTCTTCGTGGGCGTGTTTGCTCCGGTTGTGGCCTGCACAGATCGCCTACACTTTCTCCGGCACTTGCTGGCCGAGAAGGCCTGATGGCCGGAACACCAGTATCAATATTAGCACTGCGAACACAATCGCGTTCGTCCAGCGCGACAAGCCACCGAATGCGTCGCTGGCAGACTCGATTACGCCAATGAGGTAGCCCCCCAGCACCGCGCCTGGGATGTTGCCGATTCCGCCCAGCACGGCAGCCGTGAATGCTTTTAGGCCGACGATATTGCCCAACGTAAATTGCGTCCCCTGGATAAACATTCCATATAAGACGGCCCCGGCACCTGCCAGTGCCGCACCGATGAAAAAGGTCAGAGAGATAGTCCGGTTTACATTTATGCCCATTAGCTGCGACGTCGTCTGGTCCTGGGCGGTCGCTCGCATCGCCTTACCGAGCTTTGTGCGGGCTACGAAGAGGGTGAGGAGCACCGTGAAGCCAATGCTGACGAGGAGCACTACGATAGCCTGGCTGCGGATAATCAGAAACCTGTCCCCCATCGGTATGCGGAAAAGTTGGTCCTGCATAATTCGAGGGAAGGAGAG
This sequence comes from Chloroflexia bacterium, assembly GCA_035274425.1. Taxonomy (GTDB): domain Bacteria; phylum Chloroflexota; class Chloroflexia; order QHBQ01; family JADMIH01; genus JADMIH01. Next base: position 42,670 of record DATEOC010000060.1, on the reverse strand, counting down.
GGACGCCGGCCCCTTCCATACCTGGCCTATATTTTGGAGAATATAAGATACACCGATGGCCGATATCAGCGGCGCTAACCTCGGCGCGTTCCGCAACGGCCTGTAGGCCGCCCTCTCGATCAGGACGCCGAGCACGCCCATCGATATCATTGTCACCAGGAATGTAAGTATAAGAACCAGTATAAGGCCAACTGGATCGCTCAAAATGGGGTTCTGGTCATTGATCCCGAAAACAGTGACGAAGCTCATCGCTGTGAACGTACCAAGCATGAATACTTCGCCGTGCGCGAAGTTGATCAGCTCGATGATACCGTACACCATCGTGTAGCCGAGTGCGATCAGCGCGTATACGGAGCCGCGCGAGATGCCATTGATTAGCTGTTGCAACAACACTATAGGTTCTGGCATATCACCCCCATTCCTCCATTCTCCAGGGCCAAAATGCGTTGCCGGATTTGGTGCGTATCAGGGCGGTTGTGAACCGCCCTGATACGCACAAACCTGTCGGGATTTACCCCTTAATATCAAGCTATCTCTTCCAGACCAAAAGGCAAAGAAGAGATAGCTTGATATTGAGCCGCTACTTACGGGGCACCGAAGCGAAGCTGGTCGACAAAGACCCACTTCCCACCCTTCATTTCGTAGAAGCTGATGACCTTGTTGTCTGTGTCGCCGTTAGCGTCGAAGCTTGTGGTACCAAGAACGCCCTTGTAGTTCTTGGTCTCGCGCAGGGCCGCGCACACGGCTGCTTTGTCATTCTTGCCTGCGCGCTTGATAGCGTCGAGCATGATCATCGCCGTTTCGTAGCCAGGGCCGCTATAAGCGCCGAGTGTGGCGTCCGGATAGGCAGCCTTGTAGTCCGCGATGAACTGCTTCGCTTCGTCCAGTGTTTCTACGTTCACAGCAGCGACTGTAGCATAGCTGCCGTCGCCATCTGCACCCGATACCTTGAGGTACTCATCGTCCTTGATACCATCGCCGCCCATGAGCGGGATGTCAAGTCCGGCAGACTTCATCTGCTTGCGAGCAAGCGGGATGTTGTTGGAGGACGTTCCGCCGTAGAAGACTATATCAGCGCCTGTAGAGGCGATCTTGGTCATGATGGAGCTGTAGTCAGTCGTACCCTTAGGCACACCGTCGTGGCCCAAAACCGTACCGCCCTTTTCCTTCCAGCGCTTCTCGAAGTTATCGGCAATGCCCTTGCCGTACGCTTCGGTATCGTCAAGGATGTACACCTTGCTCTTGCCCAGCTTGGTCATAGCAAAGTCCGCCGCAGCGGGACCCTGGATATCGTCGGTTGTCACTACTCTAAAGTAAGTAACATTACCTGTAGGGCGCAGGTTGGCGGTCTCGCCAAACTCAGGCTTGGTGAGGGTTTCGTTGGTGTTGGCAGGGCTGATCTGGCAGAGGCCAGCATTGTTCAGCTTGGGCATCATAGCCTTCGCATTCGCGCTGTTGAACGGCCCAAGAACGCCAATCACAGCCGGATCAGCGATGAAGGAGTCGGCATTCTTGGCGCTCTGCGCGGGGTCGTGAGCCTGACCGCCTGGCGGTACGTCATCAAGGAAGAACATTTCCACTTTGAACGTTTTCCCGTCGAGCTGGACCCCGCCTTTATCGTTGATCTGCTTGATGGCAAGCTCCATACCGTTACGGGTAGGGATGCCATCAGAGGCATCTCCTCCAGATACGGGCAGGTCTACGCCTATCTTCACTGTTCCACCGGCAGGGCCTGCTGTCATGCCTGCGCCGGGGGTAGGGCTTGTCGTGGTGGTGTCGCCAAAGCGAAGCTGGTCAACGAAGACCCACTTGCCACCCTTCATTTCGTAGAAACTGATGACCTTGTTGTCTGTGTCGCCGTTAGCGTCGAAGCTTGTGGTACCAAGCACGCCCTTGTAGTTCTTGGTCTCGCGCAGTGCGGCACATACGGCTGCCTTATCTTTCTTGCCGCCGCGCTTGATAGCGTCGAGCATGATAGCAGCGGTCTCGTATCCAGGGCCGCTGTATGCACCCAGAGTCGCGTCAGGATAAGCAGCCTTGTAGTCCGCGATGAACTGCTTCGCTTCGTCCAGCGTCTCTACATTGACTGCCGCTACGGTCGCGTAGCTGCCGTCGCCATCTGCACCTGACACCTTGAGATACTCGTCGTCCTTGATACCATCGCCGCCCATGAGCGGGATGTCCAGGCCGGCAGACTTCATCTGCTTGCGGGCGAGAGGAATGTTGTTCGATGAGGTACCACCGTAGAATACGATGTCAGCGCCAGTTGAAGCGATCTTGGTCATGATGGAGCTATAGTCAGTCGTACCCTTCGGTACACCATCATGTCCTAGTATTGTCCCGCCCTTTTCCTTCCAGCGCTTCTCGAAGTTATCGGCAATGCCCTTGCCGTATGCTTCGGTGTCGTCAAGGATGTACACTTTGCTCTTGCCCAGCTTGGTGAGTGCGAAGTCGGCGGCTGCCGGGCCTTGAATGTCATCCGTGGTGACGACGCGGAAGTAAGTGACATTACCGGTAGGGCGGAGGTTCACCGTCTCACCGAACTCAGGCTTGGTGAGAGTTTCGTTGGTGTTGGCAGGGCTGATCTGGCAGAGGCCGGCATTGTTCAGCTTAGGCATCATAGCCTTCGCGTTGGCGCTGTTGAACGGCCCAAGCACGCCGATCACGTCTGGGTCGGCGATGAAGGAGTCTGCGTTCTTAGCACTCTGCGCAGGGTCGTGAGCCTGACCACCGGGGGGTACGTCGTCGAGGAAGAACATCTCGACTTTGTACGTCTTGCCATCTAGGGTCACGCCACCCTTGTCATTGATCTGCTTGATAGCCAATTCCATTCCGTTGCGGGTGGGGATACCATCAGAAGCATCGCCTCCAGATACGGGTAGGTCTACGCCTATCTTGACTGTCCCGCCCGAAGTGGGGCCAGTGGTGGCGACAGCTTCAGCAGTGGGACTTCCACCCGTCGCCGCCGTCGGAACCGCCGTGGCTGCGACGGGGGTGTTCGCCGCAGGCTCGCCGCCGCAGGAAGCCAGTATCATGCTGGACACCACAAGCAGCGAAAGGATTGAGAACCGGAGTTTAGATAGTTTCATATTTTGGACTTTCCTCCAATCATTGATTAGCTTATTGTCGCTCGGTGCGGTAGCCGTTCCGACCTATCGAGCTTGCTCGATAGGGAGAGATGGAAACGGATAGCTATCTTGGCTGCAATAACGCCCTGCGACAGAATATGCCACAGCGTGGTGGGTCGCCCGAACCCTGGGCCAGGATAGCAATAATGCCCGGGCTATTGGGTAAAGTGGGGCCGATCACCTCCCTCCTGATGAGCTTATCAAAAGGCTATTCTGGGATTCAGATATGCCTTGCCCGTCGCTCGCACTGGTTGTTCCCGACTATCACAATGCGCGCCGGACAAGGGAATGTTTCAGCGTAGGCGCATTATAGATGAATATTTCCGCCAGTGTCAAGACCATCCTGAAACGTGATGCGTGAAACGTGCCTGGTTCCAGTTCGAATCCAATGTCCAAAGGCCAGCGTTGGTTTACCAGTCGAACTTCAGCACGCCATTGCCCCGCGTGTCGACGACGTAACTGTTCCCTTCTGCATCAACCGCTATGCCGGTGGGGAGGTTTAGGGTTCCCATAGGTTCGGATATGCCGGCACCACTCTTCTCGCCCAAAAGCGTGCCGTCGGGGCCGTACTTGAGGACTTTCTTGCCGGTAGGTGCGGTCGCGTACAAATTACCTGCGCTATCAACTGTTATGAACGGCTCAAGGTATTCCCCAGGCTCCCAGCCACTCGCTACGGGCCACTGGGCAACTACCTTCCCCGTCGCGTCGAACTTCTGGATACGTCTGTTGTTGGTGTCGGCTACGTAAACGTTGCCCTGAGCGTCCACCGCCACACCGATAGGCTCGTTTAGCTCGCCCGGCAGGCTAAATGGATAATCGGGCGCGACCTTCCCCGGGGCCATACCGCTATCTATTTTGCGCCGGAATCCGCCGTCCGCATCGAATATCAGCACGCGCTTGTTGCCCGTATCGGTAACGTATACATCCCCGTCTGGCCCAATCGCGATCCCCCGCGGCCCGTAGAACATCGTATCTCTGTTTACGCCGCTCGATGTAGCTGTATTGGCGTCACCCAGGTCAGTGAACGCACCCCATTTAGTGATGAATCTACCGGATGAGTCAAACTTCTGGATGCGATGATTCCAGGTGTCGGCTACGTAAATATTACCTCCTGCGTCCACTGCGATACCACCAGGCCCGGTGCCAATCGCACCATCGCGGAGCATTCCAAACTGCCCATCTCTATCTCCCCTGCCCCCGCCGAATATAGCCAGCCACTTGCCTGTGCTGTCGAACTTCTGGATGCGCAAGTTTCCGGTGTCCACCACGTAGAAATTCCCCGAAGCGTCTCGTGCGATACCGCGAGGCAAGTTGAACTGCCCGCGGTTGATCCCAGCCTGGCCCGTCGTGAACATGGTGAGAGGAGGCACATTAAGGTCTATTTGCGGCTCGGGGGTGGCAGTCGGCAGGGGCGCGATGCTCGTGCCTGGCTCTCCTTTCGCGACACCATATATAGCCGTTGTGCCTGAGCGATAGACCTCGGTAAGCGTCTGCTGGAAAAGCGCTTCAGCAGCGGGCGTCACTCGCTCACCCGGGTCGCCGCCCGCCGCACCCCCTTCACCGCGCTCGACAGCGCCCACGAAGACGTAATCGACGCTGTATTGTTGGAGGGTCCTGAGCAACCCGTCGGGCGTGTTAGCCGGTGCCTGGGCTGTGTAAATGGAAGTCACAACCCCCCGCCGCGTGCCCGCTTCCTGCAACAGCTGTGGCTGGCCTCCGCGCCACTGCGCCTCGTGCCCGCCCCACGCAATCAAGGTCGGTATACCTGTGTACGAGGATACACGCCCCGCGTGACCTGGGACGTTATATTCGTCCCTGCAACACTCAAGCACCACATCCGCCCCGGTAGCGTTTTGCTTCAGCCAGTTTATCGCCGGTAGGTCCCCAGGCGCGCTGAAGGCAAGATGGGCAGTTCCATCCAGCCCTCTCAGAGTTGGCGTGGTGCCTATCCTGTTCATGTACCCATACACCAGGTAGATAAGGCCCGATAGCACCAGCACCCCGAAGACTCCGGCCCAGGCAGCCGCAACTGCCTTCGTCGCAGGTGGCGCTTCTTCGTTAGTAAGCCCAGCACGGCGTGATGTCACCACCTCGCTACGCTTGAACACTGCCGACAGCACGCGCCACACTCCGTATGCGGCTGCGATAGCCCACAGCACCCAGACCTGGTAATAGAACTTGAATATGGTGTTCTGGCGGGCATTGAAGATGTCGCGCAGGTACACCACCTCGATAGCGAGGGCGATAAGCGACATCAGCGCCACCATCAGCAGCACGACATTGCGCTCAACCAGTTCAGGCTCTCGCCAGGTGAGGTACAGGGCCAGCACTGCCATCGGGAGCAATAAGGCGAGTAGTGGGAACCTCAATAGGGCAGCGGCCAGCAACGTTACTACAAAGAGGCCCCCCAGGACGGCCCCCTCGGTCGCTACAGGCTGTTCAATAGCGCGTTGGCGGAAGTAGCGCCCCGTCTCGTAGGCCAGCCAGCCGAGGATAGCCACGAGGAATATTCCGAAGATGACCAGGAAGCCGACGATTCCCTTGTCGTAGGTATTGACTATGAGCAGACTACCGAGCTTCTGGAGCACCCAACCGAGGATCGGAATGTTCGCCAGGTTTGCGGGTATCTCGGCAGGCTGGCTTCCAACCAGCGATTTGAACGTAAGGTGGAACGGCAGGAAAAGCGCCAGCGAGAGGACCGTGATGAATACAGTCTGCACCAGCCAGGGTCTGAGCCATCGCCAGCCCCGCGGTTGATCGCTCCTCCGCTGGAAGGTGAGATAGGGTAGCGCGAGTGTGCCCAGCGCCAGCAACAGGAAGGTAGGGTAGTCCCACGTGTTCGTCACATAGAGTGTGCCTATTATAAGCGCCACAAGTGAGAGCATCACCCAGGCTCTCAACCCTCGCGGCCAACCATCGGCCCATGCGCTCCCACGGAGGACCCTCCGCCTGGCAAGGGCGATGATGAAATATCCGGCAAGCATCCAGAGCGGGAGCGCCATGACGTGGGGGTGCATGTCGGCAAGTATGAACGAGAAGGCAGGGAACTCGTTGATGGGGTCGGTTCGCTCGTATGTCTTCTGGGGCGGCTGGCCGGGCTGCGCTGGAAGGTATTTGTAATCTCTGATAACGCGCGATGGGTCCCACCAGCTGAAGGTGGCAGGTGTCTGGCAGAGGAAGCAGTAGCGCCACCCGTTCCCCTCCATCACATCCCCGGTTTTGACGGCGAACGCCGTAGTCAGGTGCCCCATACCGACTACCATTAGCGCGGCAAGCACGCCAAAGAAGTAAGGTGACAGAAAGCGCGGCCCACGCCTCTCGTGGTCCACCACTACCGCAGGTGAGTCGTATGCCATGCTCCGTTCACGGTGGATACCACTGCTTCGCTCATCGTGAGGAGCACTGTCGCCCGCACTATCCTCGCCTCCCGCAGCTTTGTATCCACGTCTGGTAGCAGGTTGGTCAACTACGGCGACGCTGGCCGCTTCCATCACCGCCTCAGAGGCTGTAATGCTGGTCTTATGCACGCGGCGCGTCGGCACGCTCGATGAGGGCGTTTCCGCAGGGATGGCGGCCTTCGTCTTTGCGGGGATTGGAGCGTGAGCTTGCGCTTTACTGTGCCTTTCGGCACCGTTGGCGCGGCCCCCTCTAGCTTCTGAGCGCGAAGCGGATGCGGCACGCCTGCGTATCGTCGCGGTCGTCAGATTGTATGCGACCCCGAACGCTCCCACCGCCGTCAATGAGAAGAGGGTAGCTATCGCCAGGTTATACCCTATCTGCGTCGGCACGCCCGACAGGAGGCTCAGGGATGCCATCAGGAAGTAGCCAAAATAGTAATAGTTGATCGGGTAGCCCGAAAGCCACATATCGTTAGGGGGGAAGGACTCGCTCTTGGCTATGGAGTTCATGAAGCCGAAGTCCATGAACTTCTCGGTGCCATAGATGTCCGGGGCGTAAGCTCGAAGGAGCGCCCACGCGACAAATGCGACCGTGAACAACACCTCGGCAACAATAACATACGTAACGAAGCTGCGATCACGGAGAAGCGCCTGGACCTCCCGTAGCAGGGCGCGCCCCTTCCGCATTAGAAGCCAGCTAGAGAAACCCGCGACGATAAGGAGGGAGAGCACAAGGAGGAGGCGTCCAAAAGGCACCAGGTGTGCCATCGCGATGGTATAGGCAAGCCAGCCGACCAGCAGCAGTCCCAGCACCTTAGTGACTGCATATCCCCTGTCAGGCAGCGTCCTCAGCACCAGGGCACATATCGGAAAGGCGACAATCCCCAGTATCTCCAGAGTTAGCCACCAGATGAAAGCTTCACCCAATCATTAATCTCCGTTGTTGTCTATCGTCTATCGTCTATCGTCTATCGTCCGTCGTCCGTCGTCCGTCGTCCGTCGTCCATCACCAAGCTAACGATTCTCATCAAGCTTGCGCCGGGCGCTCTTCACCCAGTCATCTTCATCGTTTCGCGCGTTGTCTATAGTGCTCTGGAAAGCGTTCCTGGCGTCATCGCGCTTGCCCATGCGCTCATAAGTCTCACCCAGGTGGAACCAACCCTCGGTCCACGCCTGGTCTATGCGTACCACCGTCTCGAACTCCTCTTTCGCCTTGTCGTAATTCCTTCTGTCGAGATAGGCGATGCCGAGTTTGTTATGAGCCGCGGGGTCGTTCGGTGAGGCCTCGGTTGCGCTGGCCCATGCCTTCAGGGCCTCGTCCGGCTTGCCCGCCGCCTGCAACTCATCTCCCCACATATGGCGCAGCGCCACGCTGGCAGGGTCCAACTTGCTCATCGCTTCAAGCTCGTGCGCGGCATACTCGTGGAAGCCATGAGTCCGATACCAATCCACCAGTTGTATTCGCTTCGCCGCGTCCAGGGGGTTGGCTCGCGACTCGTCCAGCAGCGCCTTGAGAGTCGGATCATCAGTCGGAGGGGTGGGCGCTGGCGTCGGGACGGCGGTGGGAATGGGTGTCAGCGATATGCCTGGTATCCCCGAATCTGCCACGGGCGACCCGGTGATAGTATCGGGTTCCCGGATGACTTGATATATCGTCGTGCCGGGCACGTCGGGGTCCTGGGGAGTCCTGAAGACCTCGCGAAGGATGCCAACCTCCGGGTCAGCCATCTGCTTGAATTTCGCGATGCCACCCTGGGCATAACCTACCTCAAGCTGGCCCAGGTAGATGTAATCTATATCGTACTTGCTCAATAAAATCAGGGCGCGCTGAACGTCGGCGGTCTTGAAAAGCTCGTCCATATCGCCACTGCGTGGCCCAACCTGCCAATCGTATCGCTGCTCTCCCTGGTGTTGCGAGCCGACGACCATTGGGAAGCCCGTGTTTGACGCGGCGCGCATACCGAACTCTCGGTAATATCCTATAGGCCGCTCGGCGATTACATGGTTGCCGTGGATGTTCTGGTTCATCCAGCGTATCGCCTCGTAGTCGTACTTGAACTGCATTGGGAACGGGGCCGCCTGCGGATTATTGAGCGTGGCAGTGGTCATATATTTCTGCCCGTTGAGCGTGCCGAGTGGTGGCTGTACCGGGAACCTATCGGCCACTCGTACAGGCGTGCCTATCAATGTGTAGACAAAAGAGGCAAGCAAGAGCAGCGCGAAAACAGCTGACCATGCCAGCCTGCCAAACGTCCAGACCGGCCCAGCACCCTTAGCATCTTCCTCTTCTAATAGTGGCTGGGTTGTGGTCACAGGCGCGCTTGGGCTGACGGTCTCCGTCGCCGGTGGCTCCAATGATTTCTCCGTAAGTGGCTCTGTCACCGCCCACACGAGCCAGTTGTCGGTCCTGGTAATGTGATGCCCTGGCTGCGTGCCCGGCTCTATGATGGTCTCTTCCGCAAGCGAACTGTCCGCGATTGGAGTCGATACCGTGAGCGGTTCCACCGTCTCAGCTGCAACGGCAGCTATGGGAGCCTCTATCGGTGGTGCGGCGGCTACTACTCGGTCCCTCGCGTGCTCACGGAGGCCATACAAGATGTAATAGATCGCTGCCGCTCCGCCGAGAGCGAAGAGCACCCAAACCTGGATATAGAACTTGAACACCGTGTTCATGCGGTAGAAGAAATCGAACTGGAGATGGTCAGCGAGGTATATTACCTCTACACCCAGCGCTACAGCCAGGGCACCAACCAGGAGCAAGCTGGTAAAGTAGCTACCTGCTGAGCGCCGACCTGCCAGCGTGGTCGCAAGGATGCCTCCAAGTAGCATTATCAGCAGCCCTAGAAGATACTGCTTTGTAACGACCTGGAGGACCACCAGGGCACCCGTCAACCCCAGCATCAGCAGCCCTGCCCACGCGGGTATAGCACCTTCCATAGGTGTGGGTGCAGGCACCGTTTCCTGAACACCTGGCTGGCTGTGAGCCTCTACCATCCAATTTCCATTTGGCTGGGCTACGCTCTCTTCTATGACTTCTACGCTAAAGTTGCCGTTCGTGCTGTGCGACAACCATCTGTCGTCCTCTGACGCCCTCTCCACGGCCGCACTTTCGTCTCGTCCATCTGTATGGTCCACAGTGATCGGGTCGTCCGTGTTTGGATTCGTAGCGTCAGCCAACACCTGATACCTGCTCTCTATCTCATCAGGCTTCGCTGCTATCTCTTGTTCAATTTGGACAGTTGAGTCCTGCTCCGCTGAAGCACCATTGCCCTCACCCTTGCCCGCATCAGTAGATGTAGATTCGGGCACACTTTCCCCTACGTCCGTGCGGAAGGCGTAACTCGCAGGCAACGAGCTTCGCGCCGGACCGGAGGGATTGGCGGCAGCCAGGCTCAACGAGCGTGGCCTGGGAAAGAAACTCCGCCCTCCCTCGACGGGCCGGAACGCCTGTTGAGGCGCTGGCGCAACGTCCCGCACTGACGGCTTCCTCAGTGCGAGGTCGCGCAGCCCCGCCAGGGCTTGCGCCCATGGGAACTCTACAAGCCGGTAAACGAGATAGGAGCCGGCAATAAATAGGAAAATAAACCAGATAACAAGGAACTCCCCGAGGGTCGTCCGGTGCATAATGAAACCGCCCGTAGGCAGCGTACCGCCGTCCACGAGAGGGATTATCTTCGTATAAAACGCTTTGAAGCTAAGGAAGAACGGTATGTATACCAGCAACGCCACCCCAGCCAGTACGCCCACCGACACCAGGCTTGTAATGACCCGCGTCCAGGCATCAGCTGTATGATTCTCGTGTTCTGGCTCGTGAGCCGTTGGTAACTGCTGTTCAGAAATCTGAAGCTGCGCATTCGTATCAGGCAGCGACACGTCCGTTCGCCGGGCGCAAAAGAGCGCAACCAGCACGCTACCGAACGCCACCCCCAGGTACGTCGGGAAGTCCCATGAGTTGGTGACGATCAGACCTCCCAGCGTGAGCGCCATCACCGCGAACCGCAACGCCCCCGACCAACCATCGCCCCAGAGCCAGGCAAGCGCATCCCTGGCGCGAGCGGCCAGGCGCTTGAACCAGTTCTGTTCGATACGCGGGATATGGGTTAGTATGGTGCGCCTCAAAGACCCGGCGAATGCGAGGTTTAGGCCCAGCCCGGCAGCGAATATAGTGAAGGGCATATTGATCAGGTGCGGGTGCAGGTCCGCGAAGAGAAAGCTCCAGAAGGGGAACTCGTTGATCGTGCCTGGGATGATGCGGCTTGGGTCCCAGAAGTTGTAGCCGGCATACGGATTTATCATTGCGATTTCGCGGAATCCGGCATTACGCGCCCAATCAGCCATCCCGTTCCGGTACTGTGGGTAGTTCACCATTACCCACTGCCAAAGCCCGTTCATGTTCCCAATGACCAGCATCAACACGCCCGCTAGCACACCGAACGCCATTCCTGAGCGCGATACCTCGTGCTGGCTACCCCTGCGCCGCTGGCTCCAGGCTACGATGTTATACACAACCGACGCCCCCGCCGTGAAAGTCAATGCATAGAAAAGTGGGATCGTCAGATTTACTGCTATGGCAGGGTCCACACCCACCAGCTTGATGAGCGCGGCCAGGATGACGTAGCCGTGGTAGTAATAGTTGATGTACCCCCCTGAAAAGAAAGGATCGAGAGGCGGCATCCAGGGGCTTCTCAGCACGGAGTTGAGGAAGCCGAACTCCATCGGCTTCTCCCCACCACGCTCAGGATGCCAAAGGTCGGGATTGAGTATGCGTATTACAAGGAACGATAAGAAAGCTGCAATGAACAAGACTTCATAAAAGATGATCAGTGACCGCTTACGTGCGAAGAACTCCCTGATCTCCTTCCCGGCACCGAGCCGCCAGCATAGCGCGGCCACCATCCCCATGATAGCCAGCATCAATAGCACTGACCACACCGTGAACGGTATCAATCGCGTGCTCGCCGCTATCCACGCCCCCCACGACACCAGCAATAGGCCCAGGAGCTTGGCAAAGGCGTACCCCCTATCGGGCAGGTTGCGGAAGACCGAAAAGATTATCGGCAAAGCCACGAAGCCGAGTAGCTGCGCCGCCAGGAACCATAGCAGCACCGCTATCCACTGAGTATCTTCTTGCGCCAGGGGGTTCCAAGCGAAGTCCCCCACATCCGGCAAGGACGCGACAGGCTCGCTATAGGTGAGAGGCTTATCATCGCTCACTTTGCCGTGCCGCGCCCTTTGGAATTCTCCTGCGGGCCTCTCGAGCGAAGGCGCGAAGAGCGTTCGCAACTGGTCCGCGGTAAGGTTGCTCGTCTTCTTGAAAATATCCACGCGCGGGTGGTCGTACACTGTGAAGCTCTCGTCCGCGGACTGGTCATCGAAGCGGATCCCGAATATCTCAGGCGTGACGAGCGACGTGTGCACTCGCTGGAAACCCAGCTTGCCCGCGAAAAGCAGGTCGTAGAACTTGATGTGCGCGGGGTAGCGCCACGGCTCTCGCGCCACTGACCCGTAGAGGCGGTTACTTGCGATAAATATGTAATCTACCTGCGCAAGCTGTTCCTTGAAGTATTCGAACTTCACGTCTGGTGGGTCGTCGCCATAAATATCCAGGGCAACATCTCTACAGCCGGGGCAAAGGTTGCCGTCAACAGGCAGCCCACTGTCCCATATTTCGGATGTTTTTACTATGTTGGGCGGGACATTGATCCCTATCCAATCCGACGCCGCCAGTCGGGAATGCTTCTGGCTGTAAATGTTTGAGAAAGCTATCGCCCACAAGAAGGCGGCCAGCACCGAGGCACCGCCAACCAGGGCGAATATGTTACGTTGCACTCTGGGCAGTATAAGTACCCTACTCGGCGCTCCGGGACGCGCAACCTTCCTCACGCTCCCCACGCGACGCTGGACCCAGATATGTCCCCTAACGACCAGGGCAGCACCGAGGATGCAAAATATCGGTACGAGCGGAAGCATATAGCGCATCCACTTGGCTTCCAGCGTTAGCAAGCTCGCGAAATAGGGAAGCGCGCCTGCCATTAGCAGTATCTCAGCCGGCCTGCGCTTGATCGCCCTCCATAGCGCTGCCACGAATCCGGCGATAGTCAGGAAGCCTGGAATCGGACTTAGCCCCCAGAAGACCATGTTCTGCAAATGATAGAGAATAGGTACCGTCCCCACGTACTGGCGTGTGTACGGTAAATCCTCTTGCCCGGTCTGGATGCGAGCCTCCTTGATGATGCGCGTCCACCACGGGTTGGAATCGAGCACCGCCTGCATTCCGCCCTGTGAAAAGAGTGAATAGCTAAACTGCCACAGTACATAAGGCTCGGCTATCGAGAACGCGGCCAGGGAGGCAATAAACGCGATAGGAAGGTAGATCAGGCTGCGCCCCAGGTGCCCCCAGAACGACCTGGCCCGCTCTGCGGCTGAAGCAGGCTTCAGCCCGACAGGCGCGCCGAACTCAGCGCCAAGCTTGCGTGTCTGCCTGCGATAGAGCGCGCGTAGCACGATCGCTGCGACGACGACCAGCGCGAACGGCACGACTGATACTTTTGTGGCGACCGCGAAGCCAATACATGCCCCGGCTGCCGTGGCGGCCCACCAGGATGGCCTCTGCATCATCATAACGCTGAAGTAGAGCGCGGCGATCATGAATGTGGTCAGGTAGCTGTCCACCGTTGCGAAGTGAGATAGCTGGATGTGGGTCGCGGAGAAAGCGACTAGGGCGGCGGCAATCAGCCCCACACTGCTTGAGTAAAGTCTTCGCGCTATCAGGAAGACGAGGAGCACCGTTATCAGGTCGAAAATGGAAGAGAGGTGCCGGCCCATAATAAGGAGGCCCAGGCCATCGTTTACGTAGTAGCCCTTTTTGGGATCGGTCGTCGCTGTCAGCGAGTCGACCAGCCACCCTGCGGCCTTGGTCAGATAAATAGGAAGCGCGCCGTACGGGTATTCGCAGCCGTTTGCCGTGCAGGTATTGTCCGTGCCGAGCGCGCGGAGGTTCATGGGACTGGTCTGCGGGTCGAACAGGTTTTCGCCAGGCCCAGGCCAGTGGACGCGCGTCAGACGACCGGAGACTGTTATCTCGTCCGGGTGCTGGAAGGTGCCCCTGTCGAACTCGCGGCCATTGAACCGGAAGAAGGCCCCCACGGCGAGTATCGCCAACATGAGCACCAACGACCGGTATCTCTGCCAGGGTGAGGGGCTATTTGTAGCGTAAGATTCCACGCCACGGGCGGCTCGTGTGTCGTTCACCGGATCGATCTGCAATCTGTGGCTCCTGCTATGTGGCGCACCAAAGAAGAATTCCTAATCATCGCCGTACGCTCAGCCGGATAAAAAGAGCTGCCGCGAAAACACTCCGTTGATTCTAACACAGTGAATTGCGACAAGCAAGCGGGGACCTGGACGACGGTATGATGCGTGATGCATGATACGTGAACCGCCAAGACGCCAAGAGCGCCAAGAAACCGCCAAGATTTTTTCTGGATTAATAGATTACAGATTAGTTGATTATCGTCTATCGTCTATCGTCTATCGTCTATCGTCTATCGTCTATCGTCTATCGTCTATCGTCTATCGTCCGTCGTCCGTCGTCCGTCGTCCGTCGTCCGTCGTCCGTCGTCCGTGCAGCCATTGACATCTCGCCCCAACCGAGACCATAATTCTCATACATGATTCGATTCTGCGTGATATGTGGCTCTTCGATGGCCGAGGTGCTACTCCCGACCGAGGACAGGGCGCGCCTCGTCTGTGAAGAGTGCGGATACGTGCACTATGTCAATCCGCACGTCGTGGGGGCGTGCCTTCCGATTGAGGATGGTTCGGTATGGTTGTTGCGTCGCGGCATCGACCCCCGGTACGGCTACTGGACCTACCCGGCAGGCTACCAGGAGGTTGATGAAAGCACCGAGGGCGCGGCAATACGTGAGACTCTAGAGGAGTTAGGCTGTCACGTAGAGCTAGAGCGCCTCCTGGGGGTCTATTCCCGCCTGGCAGCGCCCGTAGTTATAGTCTACCTTGCACATCTCGCACCAAACAGCCCCAGGCCTGCCACCAGTAAAGAGGCCATCGAAGTGCGCGCCTTTCGCCCCCAGGACATTCCCTGGGACGACCTGGCATTCCCAAGCACCCACCAGGCGCTACGTGACTGGGTTGGGCAACTGGTCGATTGACCCTGTTTGGGAATTGTCGTTAGACTGCCGGGGGCGTGCTCTGCCCATTCGCGGACCCCGGCGACGGGTATTCAAGCTCTTCCAATGGCGGCAGCGATTTCGGCGCGGGCTGGAAGCTCATCTCGCTGTGTGGCATCGGGTAGTCCAGCTCCGGAACATCGCGACGTGCCACAGATGAGCTCCCGCCGTACGCCAGCGTCACTTGCGCCATCTCCTCAGCGACTGCTGGCGGCATTTCACCCCCTTGCATGAACTTTTCACGCTCCTCCGGCGTCATGTTCTGCATAATCGGGTGGACCGTCCAGGGATTGCCCGTCTTCTCCGATGGCGGCGGGGCCGTTACCTTATTTATCTCAGTCGTGAGGTCGCTCCAGGCGCTCCGGGCAGGTTCTGTCGCTCGCCTGATCTCGGCCACGCCTCGACCCAATGACCGGGCCACCTCAGGTAGCCGGTCCGGTCCCAGCACGATCAGCGCGACCAGCGCGATGATCATTATCTCCCCAAGCCCGATTCCGAAAATCTCCATCTCACTCTCATTATAGCGCACCGAAGGTGACGTTTCCAGGTCCCTTACGGGCCGACGACGGACGACGGACGACGGACGACAGTATAATGCGTGATGCGTAATGCGTGAGAACATTGTATCAGGTTATCGTCTATCGTCCGTCGTCCGTCGTCCGTCGTCCATCGTCCGTCGTCCGTCGTCCGTCGTCCGTCGTCCGTCGTCCGTCGTCCGACCGGCAATTGAACTAAATGAACTGGCGATACGTTTAAACAGTAGTTATAATGTATGCAACGGCTCCGTCGAGCCGTATTGAGGAGAGACGCTGCATGACCTGGACCTGTCGATGTCAACGTTGACGCCTACTAGTCGGATTCCATATTCCAATAGCAGCCGAAGAAAAGGGAAACTTGCCGAGTTCAACGGCGTCTTCAGGGCGGCTGCGCGACGCGTCCGTGCTGAGCGCACCCTTTCCTTTGCCGTAGCTTCCCTGCCTATCCCAATAGTGTTGGCTATCTGCTGGGTCCTCTTCGTCCGTTTTACCCTCCTCGAACTGCCTGAGTGGCCCTCACTTGTCCCCTTCGCTGCATGGGCGTTGGCGCTACTCTTCGTCATGGTCCGCACGCGAGTCACTACCGGCCAGGCCGCACGCTACCTGGACCGCGCACTCGGTCTCGACGAGCGACTCGCCACGTACGTCGAGATGGTCTCGCGGCTACAAGTTTCGCCGCGCTCCTCCATCCGCTCCTCTTACCTTCAGGACCTCGGAGCCAATACTCTCAAGATGGTGAAGACGAGCATGAACCGTCTCCCTCGCGTTGCTGTGCGCGCTGGCCGGAGGCGTACGCTCGCCATGCCAATATCGGCGGCCATTCTCGCATTTGCCCTCTTTGTACCCACTCCACTGGACGCGGTTCGCCTGGAGAGATATAGACTCGCCCAAACCGTTGCCTCCCAGGTAGAGCGCATAGCCAATCTTCGCGCCGACTTCATATCTCGCCCCCAGGTTTCGGACAACGTCCGCGCCGCGCTGCTCGCTGAGCTTGATCGGTTAGAAGCCGCGTTGAAGACCCCAGGTCTGGACCGCGCTTCCCTCCTCGCCGCTCTAGCGGATACGCAGGAGCGCCTGCGCGAGCTTTCACCCGACCTCTCCTCTGACTTCGACTCACTGATACGAGCCGCGCAGCTAGTACAGGAGGCTGTTGCCCGTAGCTCTTCCTGGTCACAGGCCACGTCGAAAGAGCGGACTGAGTTGGGGCGGGCTGCTGACGCCTCCGATTTTCTCGCTGCCTTCCTACTATCTGAAGAACAGAGCGAAAACCTCCTTACCCAGTTCGCGACCTTCGGTGTAGTCGCCGCTGCGCAGAGATTTGAGAGTGCCGCAGGCCTGGCCGGCCAGCGTGATGCTGAGTTGGCAAAACTCCTCCAGGAAACTAGCACATTGTTCGTCGCTGAGCGCTTTACACCCGCAGCCAGGCAACTCAAGCTGGTTGCTGAACAGTTCCGTAAGAATGAGGGTAAGCATCAGGCAGCTGAAGCTATCGAGCATGCCCTCAGCTCGCTTGATGACGGCAAGCAGAGCATAGCTCAAGCTGGCGAGAGCAAGCCCAAAAAAGCACAGGTAGGCTTCCGCCGGGGTGCCGTTGGCGCGCAAACGGGCGGAGGTCAACAGCCTGTTGCGGGGACTACTCCAACCGCCGGAAATACAGGTGAAAACGGACCTGGAGCGCCGGAAGGCTCACCCCAACCTCTCGGCTCTAGCCCGCGTATCGGGAATAACATGCCTGCTCTCGGTGGTTCCGACAGCGGTCCGGGCAACCAACTTGACAAGCAGGGCGACTCCAGCGGCCAATCGGGCGACGGGCAAAGTGGCGGCACTCAAAAGTCTGGCGAGGCGGGCAGCCAACCAGGCTCGCAAGGTGGTAGCTCCCAACCCATACAATCAGATGGTCAGCTATCAGGACCGATCAGTGCCCCAGGTAGCAATGTTACGGGCGGCATAACCAGGGTTGAGAACCCGGAGGGTGCAGGCGTGAGCGGGGGAGATAAACCCGGCCCGCAGACGCCAGGTAAAGGTTCAGATACGGTCTCAGTACCGGTCCAGGGCGCGACAGGTGTCGGGCAAACGGGCGGACAGGGACCTCAACCAACCCCCGGTGGCCCAACCCAGGGTTCGGAAGAAAGTGGCGGCGTGGGTACGGGCAACCCCAGTGGTGCCTTCGGCAGCACCGGCAGTGGGTCGCTGGCGACCATCCGCACCCCCTACACGGAGGTCATTGGGCAGTACCTCCAGCGCGCCGCTGACGCCCTTGACCGTATCTACATTCCCCAGGACGCCAAAGTGTACGTCCGTGATTACTTCACAATTCTGGGCAGGTAGATTTAGGTATAAATCCGTTCTGGTGGCCGACAACTCCCAATAACGATAGGAGAGAGATGTGACCGTTACCGAGAGTGGGATAGGCACGGAAGAAAAGGAAGCTGCCACAACAGAGGCGGCCCTGGCTGAACAAGAAAAGAGTATGACCCCGGAGCAGTTCCGCGAGCTTGCGGTCCGAATGGAAACTGAAGTAGGCAAGGTGATCGTGGGGCAGCGTACCCTCATCCACCAGGTGCTCGTCTGTCTCCTCGCGGGAGGCAACGCACTTTTGGAGGGTGTTCCCGGCCTGGGGAAGACGCTGCTCGTGCGTACCCTGTCAAACGTTCTCGATTGCGAGTTCAGCCGGGTCCAGTTTACGCCTGATCTTATGCCTGCCGACATCATCGGCACGAATATACTGCTCGAAGATGAGCATGGAGGCCGCCGCTTCCAGTTTCAATCAGGGCCTCTATTTACCAGCCTCCTCCTCGCTGACGAAATCAACCGTGCCACCCCCAAGACCCAATCCGCGCTCCTGGAAGCGATGCAAGAGGGGACGGTCTCCGTCGCGAGGAAAATTTACCAACTCCCTGAGCCTTTTTTCGTGCTCGCCACGCAGAACCCACTCGAAATGGAGGGCACATATCCCCTACCCGAAGCGCAACTGGACCGCTTTTTCTTCAAGCTCAATGTCGAGTTCCCTACCGCCGCTGAACTGGTGGCGATCTCTGACCGCACGACCTCCGGCAGGGACCCTGTGGCCCACAAGGTGGCGGACGCCTCTGACATACTCGCGATGCAGGCCCTGGCTCGAGAGACGCCAATCGCGACGCACGTTACTGCCTACGCCGTCCGCATCCTGAGGGCCACCCACCCTGGTAACGCTGAAGCGGCAAGCCTGGTGAAGCGCTACGTGCGTTACGGCGGCTCACCCAGGGCGCTCCAGGCGATGATTCTATCCGGCAAAATTGGCGGGTTGCTCGATGGCCGCGTCAACGTCGCCTTCCGCGACATCCGCGCCGCCGCCATGCCCGCCCTGCGCCACCGTATCATCCTCAACTTTGACGGCGAAGCTGAAGGCATATCCCCCGACGCTATCATCCAATCCGTAATTGACGAAACACCTGAGGAAGAAGCACGATAGACGACGGACGACAGACGATAGACGACAGGCGGTAGAAATTACTCGTGCCTCGAGAAAGCTGATAACTTAATCCATGTAAGGACTTATTTGACTATCGTCCATCGTCTATCATTTATCGTCCGTCGTCCGTCGTCCGTCGTCCGTCGTCCCGCAACGTATCACAAGCTAGAAATGTGCTCTAATCACTGATGGACATCCTTGAACCGCTGGCACTAATCACCCTCCCGCTGCTGGGCGCGGTGATTGCGTTGTACCTTCTCAGGTTCAGGCGGCCTACCGCCCCGGTCGCGTCTTTGCGCCTTTGGGACATCCTCACGCGAGACCGCGAGGCAAACACCCTCTGGCAGCGCCTACAGGTCTCGGTCCTCCTCTTGCTGCAACTACTGGTGCTGCTGGTGCTCATACTCGCCCTCGCCAGGCCCTGGGTCCCTTCAGAGCGCGTTTCGGCTCGAAATATCGTCCTGGTCATTGACGTTTCGGCAAGCATGGGCGCAAGCGATGCAGACGATGGCGGCAGCAAGACTCGATTGGAGCTTGCCCAGGAAAAGGCCCGGCAGATAGTAGACAATATGCCCCAGGAGAGCGCCGCGACCCTTATCGCTGCTGACACGCACGCAAGTATAGTTGTCCCGGCCACTGATGACAAAGCTCGCTTACGCTCCGCTATCACGAATTTGAGACCGAATGCTGCCAATACGGACCTCTCGGAAGCCCTTCGTGTGGCGAGCACCACCACCGCCGGTAAGGGTAGCAGCCTCGTCTGGGTTATGTCTGACGGTGCCTTTCCTCCCCTGGCTCAACTAGACGCGGGCACGGCTGAATATCGCTTCTTCGCGGTCGGCAACTCGCAGCCCAACCAGGGGATAACCGCGATGTCGCTCAGGCAGGACGAGCTAGGTTTGGGCCTCTTCGTCCAGGTCGCCAACTCAGCTGATATTACCGTCACCCGGCGAATCGACGTCTCGGTAGACGAAGCGCCCTGGAACGCCCGCACAATAGATGTGGGGCCAGGCGCGACCCAGGAGGTGATTATCCCGGATGTACCTCTTGGTGCGCGAGTGCTGGAGGCGAGTCTGGCGGGCCATGACGTACTAACCTTCGATGATCGGGCCTGGACCGTCAACCGCGCCAGCGTCCCCGCTAACGTACTGCTCGTTACCTCCGGCAGCCGCTTCCTCGAAGCCGCCCTCTCATTGCTCCCCACCGTTACCCTCTACAAGATCGCCCCGGAAGATTACACCCCTTCGGCTGGTATAAACGGAGGGCCTTTCGATCTCACAGTCTTCGATTCGATTGTGCCGACCTCTACTCTCTCCACGCTCCCTGGTGGGAACCTCCTATTTGTAGGTCTGCCAACCTCTAACCAGCTCTTCAACGTCTCAGGCGCGATCACCAACCCGATACCCCTCGTCTCCCAATCGTTCGACCCCTCCCTGCCATCGCAAGAGAGCGCCTATAACCCACGCGAGCCATTGATGCGCTTCGTTGACGCTGCCTCTCTAAAGGTAGCCAGGGCCAGCCTGGTAGCGGTGCCGCCCTGGGGCAGGCAGGTCCTGGGTAGCGACAAAGGTCCTCTCATAATCGCGGGGGAGAGCGCCGGACGGAAGGTCGCGGCCCTCACTTTCGATCTCAAAGACTCGGACTTACCGCTGCAAACCGCTTTCCCGCTTCTGATGCGCAACCTGGTCTCTTACCTGATCCCTGATCCGGCGGCAGGGCTACCCTCTTCCATCGCTCCTCTGACCACCATCGCTCTAGAGTCGGTCTCCCCGGTGGTAGACAGGGTGTTGGTCGAAGACCCTGACGGGCGCGAGCATACTTATGCTCTCACACCTGAGCAGCCCCGTGTAGCCTTCGCTGATACGGGTCTCACAGGTGTTTATTATGTGACTCAATATTCAGGGGATACGATAGCCGCGCAGGAAGCGTTTACGGTGAACCTCTTTTCGCGGGATGAATCATCAACTCCTACTAACGCTTCGCCACAGCTGCCGCAGGGTGTTGCTACGCAAGCCGGGGCGACAGTAGAGCAGGCCACCCGCCAGGAGTTCTGGCCCCTTGTGGCGCTTGCAGGTATAGCGCTCCTCCTATTAGAGTGGCTTTATGCTCAGCGCATCGCCGTGCGCCGTGCCATCACGGAGATGCGCACGCGCCGCGCCCTGCGTAACGCAGAGAACGAGAGGACCTAGCGGATGCCCTTCAGCTTCAACGAGCCACGCGCCCTCATCCTCCTGCTCACGATCCCGCCGGTCATTTTCCTGGGTGTACTGAGCGCACGTGCGCGTCCGCGAGATCGAGGGAGGGTGAGTGCGAGCACCGTCGTGCGCTCTCTTATCTTGCTCCTCCTGACACTCGCGCTTGCCGGGATGCAGTGGGTCTCACAAGGGGGGCCGCTCAACGTGGTATTTCTCGTGGATGAGTCTGCCAGTATGAGCCAGGAGAGCCGGGACGCCGCCACGCAGTACGTACAGAAGGCTATCGCCTCGATGGGACCTGACGACAGGGCGGGCGTGGTCCTATTCGGGGAGCTTGCCGTAGTGGACCGCGCCCTCAGCGCCGGCACCGATTGGAAGCCTTTTGGCAAGCACCCTGCTGAGGTCGCGACCAACCTCGGTGACGCGCTGCAGGCAGGTATCTCTCTCTTCCCTGAGGGCGGCTCGCGCAGGCTCGTCCTCTTGAGCGACGGCGCGGAGACAATCGGAAACGCCAGAGACATGGTGGGCCGTGCCGGCTCGACGGGAGTGCAGCTATCCATCGTGCCCCTGGGCCAGGAGTCGCAGAACGAGGTGACGGTTGATCGCGTGGCGAGCACCAGCACCGTGCCCGACGGCCAGCAACATGAAGTGCGTGTCCTCCTGAAAAGCACCTCTGACCGTGCTGCCACTATTACCCTGACTGACAACGGCCAGTCTGTAGGGAAGCAAGACGCACAGCTAAAGCCAGGCTCGAACCTGGTCACCTTCAGCGTCAAGGCGCAGGGAGAGGGCTTCCATACTTTCACCGCCCAGGTCGCTTCGGTTGACGATCATTACACCCAGAACAACCAGGCGTCCTCATACACCGTCGTCCGCACCGCGCCATCAGTCCTGATAGTGGCGGATAGCGACGCCGATGCGTTGCCTCTTAAGAGCGCGCTAGAAGCCAATGCCGTGCGTGTTACGATTGTCTCGCCTCCCGGCATGCCACGCAGGATGGACAACCTTCGCCAGTACGATGCGGTAGTCCTCGCCAGCGCGTCCGCCGAAGGACTAGGCACCGAAGGTCAGGAGGTGCTCCAGCGCTACGTACGCGACCTCGGCCACGGATTGGTGATGCTGGGCGGTGAATTGAGCTATGGCGCGGGCGGGTACCTCAACTCCACCCTGGAGCAGGTGCTCCCTGTCAGGATGGACGTGCGGACCTCCGAAGAGCGTGCCTCCCTCGCCATGACTTTCCTCGTCGACAAATCGGGTAGCATGGGGCGCTGCCATTGTGGCGGTCAGCAGCAATTCGATCCCTCCATGCGTAGCGAGTTTGGCGCCAACAAGGTAGAGATCGCAAAACTCGCTATTGCCAAGGCGGTGGCGCTCATGAATCCGAACGACCAGGTTGGCGTGCTCGGATTCGACTCCGCACCCCACTGGCTCTCGACCTTGCAGCCGCTTGGGGATAATGGTGCTACACTGATCAAGCAAAGCCTCCAACCCGTTGTTGCCCAGGGCGAGACCAATCTGTCAAGCGGCCTCCAGGCAGCCGTCGAGGCGCTCGCGTCCAGCAGCGCGCAGCTGAAGCACATTATCATGATAGGGGATGGGTGGACCCAGCAGGCCGATTTTTCGGCAATACTGGCGCAGATGGACTCGCTAGGCATCACCATGTCCACCGTGGGTGCCGGCGAAGGGCCGGGGGCGGTGATGAAAGACCTCGCCGACAAGGCCCACGGCCAGTACTACCGTGCGGAGGACGTAACCAATCTTCCCGATATTGTGCTGAAGGAGACCGTGCGCCTTATTGGCTCGTACTTCGCTGAAGCCCCTGTACAGCCACTCGTATTGAAGGAGCACCCGATCCTCACTGGTTTCAACCCGGCGACCATCCCCAGACTGCTTGGATATAACGTCACTACTCCCAAGCAGAACGCCGACATAATTATGGCATCGCCCACAGGAGACCCGATTCTGGCTGCGTGGCAGTATGGGCTGGGGCGGTCCGTGTCGTGGACCTCAGATGCAAAGGGACGCTGGGCAACCGACTGGGTGAAGTGGCCGCAGTTTTCCCAGTTTGCGGGCCAGATGGTGAGCTGGACCTTCCCTCAGGAGGCTACGCCAGGCCTGGAGACCACCTTTTCGCTCTCTACAGGCTCGGCTCCAGGGGCGCAGGATGTCGCCATACGCGTAGAATCGCATGAGACAGGGGGCGCTCCTCGCAACTTCCTGGAAACGAGTGTGACCATATCCGATACTAAGGGCGTGCGCGACAAACTGCCCCTCACGCAATTCTCTCCCGGCGTCTACGGTGCGACGACCACCGGTCTTACCGAAGGGGTCTACTCGGTGCGTGTCGAGCAAGTTGATAAAGAGACCCACGCCGCCGTTGCCGCGCAGTCTACGGGCCTCGTGGTGCCTTACCCAGGCGAGTTTCGTCTATCCGACGACGGTGGGCAGGCGGCGAGAGCGCTGCTCACAGACCTGGCGCAGCTGGGCGGTGGCAAAGAACTTGACATAACACAACCTGCGGCAGCCTTTACACATGACATTACCGCCCAACCTCAACGCGTCCTCCTGTGGTCATGGCTCCTCCTGGCCGCCATCATCCTCTTCCCCATAGACGTAGCCATCCGCCGCTTGAGCTTCACCTGGTCAGACCTGCGCCAGGTCCTCCGCCCGGCCCGACCGAGGGCGTGACGGACGACAGACGACAGACGACAGACAAATCGAATCCATGTGCAGAAGTTTAATCAGTCTCGATGAAGGATCAAATGGCTCTAAGCATCTATTGCTTATCGTCACGTTTCACCCTATCGTCCGTCGTCCGTCGTCCATCCGTCGTCCGTCGTCCATCGTCCGTCGTCTAAAAGATATGGACCTGAACTGCGACATGGGAGAGGGCTATGGTCCGTGGCGCATGGGGCGCGACGCCGAGATCATGCCTTTTATCACTTCAGCAAATGTGGCATGTGGCGCGCATGCGGGCGACCCGAACGTGATGGCTGCAACGGTCCGCCTCGCCCGTGAGCATGGTGTCTCAGTGGGTGCTCACCCCGGCTACCCGGACCTGAACGGATTTGGCAGACGAGCCATGCCCCTCGATCCCGCAGAGGTGGAGCGCTGGGTCCTTTACCAGATCGGCGCGCTCTACGCCATAGCTCGCGCCGAAGGTGTTGACCTTTCTCACGTCAAGCCTCACGGCGCGCTCTATAATAGTGCCGCCAAGCAACGCTCGCTGGCCGACTCCATAGCTCGTGCCGTCCGGGCATTTTCCCGCGATTTGCCACTATACTGCCCCCCTGGCTCCGAAATGCACCTTGCGGCGAGTGATTTAGAGGTAAAGGTCATAAGGGAAGGTTTCGCGGATCGGGCTTATGAGCCAAATGGCTCACTCACTGACCGATCTTTACCAGAATCCGTACACACGTCGCCTGAACGTGCCGCCCAACAGGCGCTCCAATTCGCAGAAGGTTGGGTCCAGTGCAGGGATGGCTCCCGCCTGATGATTGAGATCGATTCTATCTGCGTGCATAGCGATACTCCAGGAGCGCCTGAAATCGTACGCGCTGTACGGGCAGCTTTTGAAGATAAGGGCATCAATATCGCATCCCCGGCTAATCATGGCAAGTAGCCCCGGCTACCCATCCATGTATGACATCGGTGAAGGCGCGCTCATAGTCGCTTTCGGCAACCGAGTCAGCGATGCCCTTCGCCTTCGCGTCGCTAACTTGCACACCGCCTTGCGTGAGGCCGACTTGCCTGGTGTGTTCGATGTTGTCCCCGCCTACGCCAGCGTGCTTGTTCGGTTCGATCCCCTTCGAGCCGACATCGAGCAATTGCGGGCGACCATCCTGCCTCTTCTCCACCGGGAGGACCGGGCAAGCATTCCAGAGCCCAGGCATCACACAATACCCGTTCGCTATGGCGGGGAAGACGGCCCCGACCTGGCGGAAGTCGCATCCCTGCATGGCCTCACCGGGGCTGAAGTTATACGTCGGCACTCCGACAAGCTCTACACTGTCTACTTCCTCGGCTTCTTACCAGGCTTCGCGTACATGGGCCGAGTGGGGAGGAGAATCGCCACACCACGTCTCTCAACGCCCCGAGTGCGAGTGCCGCCAGGTTCCATAGGCATCGCAGGTGCGCAGACCGCCATCTATCCCTTCAACAGTCCGGGTGGGTGGCGCATCATCGGGCGCACCTCCATGCGCGTATGGGACCCGTACGCTCAGCAACCTGCCCTCTTCGCGCCTGGAGATACTGTACATTTCGTCCCCAGCGACAGTATGAGCGCCCCGGCAGACCCCGGGCCCCCCAGCTTCGAGGCTCTCAATCCTATCTTCAAGGTGCTTGAGCCTGGCGCGCTTACCACTATACAAGACCTGGGGCGGCCGGATTACGGTCACATCGGCCTATCAACCGGAGGTGTCAGCGACATCGAAGCGGCGCTTCGCGCAAATGCTCTGGTCGGAAATCGTCCTGGAGCAGCCCTTCTTGAGATTACGTGGAGCGGACCTACCCTGCAAGCGATGCGACCCGCCACCATCGCACTCGAAGGTACCGATTTCGGCTGCCGGGTAGATGGAACGCTCGTCCCGCCCGGGGTGGGCTGGTTCGTGCGTGGAGGCGCTACCATCAAGTTCGTTCAGATGTCGCCGTCGGGGGGCGGTGCGCGTGCCTACGTTGCCGTATCGGGCGGCTTCGAAGCTCCTACAGTTCTGGGGTCGCGCTCCACATCTCTCCCCGCTCGATTTGGGGGCTTCGAGGGCCGCGCTCTGAGGTCGGGTGACATACTGGGAGTGGATGTGCCACCAGCCGCACCGGCACATTTAGCAGGGCGTTACTGGATTTCACGCCCCGATCTCGCACTGCACGGTTCTACCCTATTGCGCTTCGTTCGTTATAAGGGCGTGGCAAGCATCACTCCCTCCATGTTTCGCCAGTTCGTAGGGCAGGAATGGCGGGTCACCTCTCAGAGCGACCGAATCGGTATTCGCCTTGAGCCTAACGGTGAGGGTGGGATTACAGCTAGAACGCGCGAGTCCGCTTCGCTTGGAGTAGTGCGCGGAGCAATACAACTGCCCCCAGGTGGCAATCCCGTCGTTCTGGGTGCCGACCACCAGACGACAGGTGGATACCCATTGCTAGGCGTGGTGGCCCAGGCCGATTGGCCCGCTTTGGCCCAGCTTCAGCCCGGCGACCACCTTCGCTTTATGGAAATCAGCCGTGAGGAAGCTGTGGCTGCGCTCTCAGCAAGCAGAAACGCGCTCCTGGACGGCCTGCGCAAGCTGAAGTTAGGTTCCCGCGAGAGCGACTACGCCCTGGTATAGCTCCCCGCACTTAACCTGTGGGAGCGCTGCCCCGCGCTGAATTCGAGGTTGCGCCTGGCAGCCACCTGCGCGCCGAGGTCCATTGGCTTTGCGTCGGCCCCCCTATTCACGAATCCACCACCGGCCATTTGCGTCATTGTCGTCGGTACGGGCGAATTGGACGCCCCCTGTTGGTTTTCAAGCCACGGGTAGTAGTTCATCTCACCCTCCTGTACATAAATCGAAAGCAACTGCCGTACCACCTAGAGCGTGGCCCGCTCGTGGTACTGTCCGAACACCGACCTCAGCGTCTCGCTGATCTCCCCCAGCGTACATTCGCGCTCCACGCATTCTATTATCGGAGGCATAAGATTCGCCTCCGTGCTGGCTGCGTTTTGCAGGCGCTCGAGTGCTGCTGACGCCTCTTCTGCATTTCTTTCTTCCTTTAGTTTTTTCAGACGTGCCTGCTGGTTAGCTTGTAGAGCCGGGTCTACGTGCAGCAAGTCTGCTCGCGGCGTCTCGGCCATTTCGAAGCGGTTCACGCCGACTATCACCTTCTCGCCGGAGTCGACCTCTTGCTGCCACTTGAAGGCGGCATCCTGTATCTCTCCCTGCTGGAAGCCAGCATCGAGTGCGGCCAGTGTCCCCCCCATGTCATCAATCCTCTTCAGGTACGCCAGGGCCTCTTCCTCGAGTTTGTTTGTCAACGACTCGACAAAATATGAGCCGGCAAGGGGGTCTACCGTGGAGGTCACGCCACTCTCGTACGCGATGATCTGCTGCGTCCGCAACGCTATCCGCGCAGAATGCTCCGTCGGAAGAGCCAACGCCTCATCAAGCGAGTTTGTGTGGAGAGATTGCGTTCCCCCCAGCACCCCCGAAAGCGCCTGGAGCGCTACGCGCACGACGTTGTTCTCCGGCTGCTGTGCCGTAAGGGACGAGCCTGCTGTCTGCGTGTGGAAGCGCAGCATCATGGACTGCGGGTTCTGGGCGTCGTAGCGCGAGCGCATGAGGCGCGCCCACAGCCTGCGTGCGGCCCTGAACTTCGCGATCTCCTCGAAGAAATCGCTGTGCGCGTTGAAGAAGAACGCCAGGCGCGACGCGAATGCGTCCACGTTGATCCCCCGCCTCAACACCTCATCAACGTACGCAATCGCATTCGCGAGCGTGAAAGCCAGCTCCTGCACAGCCGTAGAGCCTGCCTCCCGTATGTGATAGCCACTGATAGAGATAGGGTTCCACCGGGGCATAGCGTCCGCGCAGTGAGTAATTACGTCGCCACACAGCCTGAGCGACGGCCCGACGGGGTATATGTACGTTCCACGCGCCATGTACTCCTTGAGAATGTCATTCTGGACCGTTCCGCTCAACTGCTCGTCGCTGAACCCACGCTTGCGGGCAACGGCCACGTAGAGCGCGAGGAGTATCGGCGCGGTCGAGTTGATGGTCATCGAGGTGCTGACCGTATCGAGAGGCAGCCCATCCAGCAACATCTCCATGTCGCGGATGGAGCTTATCGCCACTCCTACCTTCCCGACTTCGCCCTCAGCGAGAGGGTGATCGGCGTCCAGCCCCATCTGCGTCGGCAGATCAAAAGCTACCGAAAGCCCGGTCTGCCCCTGCGAGAGGAGGTACTTGAAGCGGCTGTTAGTCTCTTCGGCAGTGCCATACCCTGCATACTGGCGCATAGTCCAGAGCCGCCCCCGGTACATGGTCGGCTGCACTCCGCGTGTGAATGGGAAGAGGCCTGGGTATCCCAGGTCGCGCTCGTAATTTAACCCTTCCAATTCTCCTGGCGTATAAAGCCTCTCTACCGGCAGCTCAGATGCTGTGGTGAACTCCTGGGCGCGTTCAGGTGTGCGCTCAAGCGCCTTCTTGACTACTTTGCTCTCCCATTCTTCACGCGCTTGGGACACCTGGCCTCCGCTTCGCTATCCTATCGTTACGAGTGGCCGCCCACCCTCCACTACTGTACCGGCTTGAACGTGCACTTCGGTCACGCGCCCCGGCTTGATGGACATTATCTCATTCTCCATCTTCATCGCCTCGAGGACCAGCAGCCTGCTCCCCTGGGCCACTTCGTCACCCTCAGCCACCAGCACAGACTTCACGAGGCCGGGCATCGGTGCCTTCACCGTGTAGGGACCCGCCATCGAGGCTTGCTTGGGCGCTATCTTTTCCAATCGCCACTCGCGCTCCGTCAGCACCCGTAGGTCAACCTTCTGCCCGGAGATGAGCACTTCCAGCCCCATGCCACTCTTCGTGATGCTCATCTGGTAGCTCTTCCCTTCGACGAGGAGCGAATAGAGACCCTCTCCCGTCTCAACGTTAGCGTGGACGGCTGCTAAGTCAACGTGCAACGGCGGCGCGACTTCCCCACCGTCAATGAGACGCACTTCCATCGTCTCGGCCCCCTGGGTGACCTCGAAGCCCAGTTCCTTGCCATCTAAATCAACGTAGTACTTGCTCACCGCATCCTATCCCCATCCGATTCATCTATCGTCCATCGTCCATCGTCTATCGTCCATCGTCCGTCGTCCATCGTCCGTCGTCCGTCGTCCATCGTCCGTCGTCTATCTCAGCCCCGCTTTTCGCCCTTCGCGACGCCAGTTGCTTTCTCGTGTAGCGCCGTTCGTCCCCTGTCCAGGAGCCGCGGCAGAAGTGCCTGCTTGACGCTTGCGGTCGGTAACAAGCGCCGCCGCAATGCCCGCTATATGTTCAGCTTCTTCGCGCCCTTCCTCCTTGAAGATAGCTCTTCCCAGGAAGTCCGCTACGAAACCGGTATCCAGGTTCCCCCTCTGGAAGTCGAGCGAGTCCATGACCCGTATATGGAAGGGGACAACTGTATGTACGCCTACAAGCCTGTATTCCTCCAGGGCGCGCCTCATACGGAGAATGGCGTGCGCTCTGGTCGGTGCCCACACGATCAGCTTCGCGAGCATAGGATCGTAATAGATCGGCACGCGCCCGCCCCTGTAAATGCTGCTGTCGACTCTCACTCCCGGCCCGCTCGGCTCGGCAACGGTCGTTATCTCCCCAAGCGAAGGGGCAAAGTTGTTGAAGGGGTCCTCGGCTGTGATTCGGCACTCGATAGCGTGCCCGCGCATTTTCACATCACTCTGCTTGACAGAAAGCTTCCGGCCTCCCGCGACCCGAAGCTGCTCGATAACAAGGTCAATACCCGTGACCATCTCGGTCACCGGGTGCTCGACCTGGAGCCGCGCATTCACCTCCAGAAAGTAGAAGTTCTTGTCGCGGTCAAGCAGGAACTCAACCGTGCCCGCCGAATAGTAGCCGCTAGCCTTAGCGGCAGCCACCGCCACCTCCCCCATCCTCGCCCTCAGCTTTTCGTCCACCGCTACGGAAGGCGACTCTTCGATCAGTTTCTGGTGCCTCCGCTGGATCGAACACTCCCGCTCTCCCAGGTGGATAACGTTGCCGTGCTGGTCCCCTATCAGCTGTATCTCCACATGCCGCACCTTATCGAGGTACTTTTCGAGGTAGACCACGCCGGACCCGAATGCTGATTGCGCCTCACTTCGCGCTGTTCGCAATGCTGCTTCCAATTCCTCCCTGGCGCGGACGACACGCATCCCCTTGCCACCACCACCCGCCGATGCCTTCACCAGTACAGGGTAGCCTATCTTCTCTGCTGCCGTGGCAGCCTCCTCTGGCCGGTCCATTTCTACATCGGTCCCAGGCACCACCGGCACCCCTGCCGACTGCGCAACTTTGCGTGCCGCCAACTTGTCCCCAAGCAGCCTCATCGCCTCCGGTGGAGGCCCAATCCACGTAAGCCCTGCCCCCTGCACCGCGTCGGCGAAGCCTGCGTTCTCGGCCAGAAAACCATAACCTGGATGTATCGCGTCGGCTCCAGCTCTTTGCGCCGTCTCAATTATCTTGTCAATCCGCAGGTATGATTCGGACGATGGCGGTGGACCAATACAATACGCTTCGTCCGCAGCTCGAACGTGCAGAGAGGTGCGGTCCGCCTCCGAGTATACGGCAACAGACTCGATCCCAATCTCCGCGCACGCACGCACTACCCTTAGTGCGATCTCGCTCCGGTTCGCTATCAACACTTTTCTAATTGCTGGCATAGTCAATCTATAAGACATTTGTAGGGGCGGTTCGCGAACCGCCCCTACGGGTCGCATCGTGGACTCACCCTTTGATATTGTTACGCATGGCTATGTGCTGTTGCTACCTCGCGTTTATCTCCCAGGAAAGCCTGTAAATACTTGCTCGGAGGAGCCTTCCCCAGCACACCGAGGATAAAGAGTGAGGCCTCGCGTACCTTCTGCATATCCACCCCGGTCTCGATCCCCATGCCGTCGAGCATGTAAAGCAGGTCCTCGGTCGCCAGGTTCCCAGCGGCTCCAGGCGCATAAGGGCAGCCACCCAGCCCTGCTGATGACGTGTCTACCGTGCTGACACCCATCTCAAGTGAAGTCAGCACGTTGGCGAGAGCCGTCCCACGCGTGTCATGGAAGTGCACAGCCAGCCTGCCTACCTCCACTTCCCTCAATACCTCTGTCAAAACATCCACCGTATCGCGTGGGGTAGCCACACCTATCGTATCCCCCAGCGACACCTCTCCAATCCCGATGCCGGTGAGCATGGCGACCACTTCACGCACTCGCTGTGGCGCCACGTATCCGTCGTACGGGCAGCCAAACGCTGTGCTTACGTATCCACGCACCTCAATTCCCTCGGCTCGCGCCAGCCTCACTACCGGCTCGAAGTTCTCAATAGACTCGCGAATCGTGCTGTTGATATTCGCTTTGGTAAAGCTTTCCGATGCCGCCGTGAAGACCGCCACATCCGTCACACCCGCTTCCAGCGCGCGCTGCATCCCTCTCTCATTGGGCACGAGGACGGGGTAGCGCGTGCCGCTCCGCCGGGTAATCCTCGACATTACCTCACCGGCATCTCCGAGCTGGGGTACCGCCCTGGGGCTGACAAACGACGTCGCCTCGATAAACCGGAACCCCGCCTCCGAGAGCATGTTGATGTACGCAATCTTCGCCTCCGTAGGCACGCTCACGCCTTCGTTCTGCAACCCATCACGCGGCCCCACCTCATACACGGTCACCCGCTCAGGCAACGACGCTCTTCCACCGACACCTCTATCCGCCTCACCCACCAAACCACCACCCCACAAGCTATTCTCACGTTTCACCCTGTCGTCCGTCGTCCGTCGTCCGTCGTCACCCTTCGCGCTTCTCAAGCTCCACCAGTACATCCCCCACAGCTACCTGGTCACCTACAGTATAGCGCACCTTCTCGACCTTGCCATCGTGAGGAGCCTTCACAGTGAACTCCATCTTCATAGCCTCGACAATCACCAGCGGCTGCCCGTCCTTTACCTCGTCCCCCGCCGCGACCATCACTTTCAACACCTTACCGGGCATCGGGCTTTCCAGGTTGTCCTCGTCTTTTAGATGGAGAGCGGTTGTCAATGTCTCTGTTGAGAGCGCGGGAGCCTGCTCGATCCAGTACCGCCGCCCGCCAACCTCCACGCTCCACATGTTGCTGGCGGGATCAAGGCTCCTGGAGATGTTTTGCTGCCCATCGCTACCGGCAAGCTGAAAATGTAGCGTCCTAGTTCCCTCCGTCTCTCCACCATCACTGCGAGCTTGAAGGCCACTAACTATGACAGTGTCTTCATACAACTCTACCATGCCTTCAGACACACGCGCTCGCCACTGCCCACCTTGCCCCGCTAACACAGACAACCGGACATCGTACCTGCGGCCATCCACTCGAAGCGATATGGGCATATCCTCACGCGCCTGCCGCCAGGGTCTTGCGTGCCAAACAGACCCCGTTGATTGACTCCTATCGCTCTCCATTAGCGTGAATGCCCCCGCCAATATAGCCTCGCATGGGATGGTGGCTTGCGCGCTTGGTTCGTAGGACTCTTCTATAAAACGCGTGGAGAAGTCACCTTTCGCGAAATCAGGATGGGCTACCAGCCATCTCAGGAACTCCAGATTAGTCCTTACCCCGGCGACATCCGTGTACCCAAGTGCCTCCTGCATGGCCCGTATGCTCTCACCCCGTGTCCCGCCGGAGGTTATTATCTTGGCGATCATCGGGTCGTAAAATGGGCTTACGGCGTCTCCCCGCTCGACCCCAGCATCTACACGCACGTTTCGTAAGCCGCGGGGTAACCGCAATCTGCTCAGCCTTCCAATTGATGGCAGAAAACCCTTCTCCGGGTCCTCTGCATACAAGCGGACTTCGAGCGCGTGACCCACATACCTGACCTCTTCCTGTTCCAGCTCCAATCGCTCCCCAGCCGCGATCATTATCTGCATCTGCACGATGTCGAGGCCAAGCGCCTCCTCCGTCACCGGGTGCTCCACTTGCAATCTGGTGTTCATCTCCAGGAAATAATATTCACCGTCCTGGTAAATGAACTCCACCGTACCTGCGTTCTCATACCCGGCTGCCCTCGCAAGCTTCAGCGCCGCTCCCGTCAACCCTTCTCGCGTTTCCTCCGAAATGGCAGGCGAGGGGCTTTCCTCCGCCACTTTCTGGTGGCGGCGCTGGATGGAGCACTCGCGCTCGCCTAGATGCAACACCTTGCCATGCCTATCCCCAATTACCTGTACCTCGATATGCCTCGGCCTCGCCAGGTATTTCTCCAGCATCACACTGTCGTCACCGAACGCCGCCAGCGATTCACGCTTAGCTCCATTAAGCGCGCCTTCAAAGTCTGATGCGGTATCCACAACCCGCATTCCCTTGCCCCCGCCACCCGCCGACGCCTTTATCAATACGGGATAGCCAATGCTATCGGCCTCATCTTTCAACCTGTCCAGCGCCTGGTCGTCCCCGAAGTAGCCGGGCACGATAGGCACGCCGTTCGCCACAGCCAGCCGCTTCGACTCTATCTTGGATCCCATAAGCGCTATAGCCTGTGGAGATGGCCCAATCCATGCCATCCCGGCATCTATGACCGCCTGCGCGAACCCACCGTTTTCCGCCAGGAAGCCATAGCCTGGGTGGACAGCTTCGCAGCCCGACTTGCGCGCTACGTCGAGCAACTTGTCCATTCTCAGGTAGCTCTCGGCGGCGGGAGAGGGGCCGATATGGTATGCCTCGTCACACACCCGTGCGTGCAGCGCGGTCCGGTCCGCGTCAGAATAGACCGCTACCGACCCGATACCCAGGGCAGCACACGCCTCCGCGATCCTGACCGCTATCTCGCCCCGGTTGGCGATCAGTATCTTCGAGAAGAGCGTCACTCCACCCACCCCGGCTTGCGTCGCTCCAGGAACGCTCTCAAACCCTCCTGTCCCTCAGAACTGGTCCGCAGGGCCGATATGGTGTTCACGGTGACGGTCATCGCGTCTGAGGGCGAAAGCGCGGGAACCTGTGCGATAAGCTCCTTAGCCCGCATGATGGCTCGCGGGGAGCTGTTCA
Organism: Chloroflexia bacterium; assembly: GCA_035274425.1. Classification (GTDB taxonomy): domain Bacteria; phylum Chloroflexota; class Chloroflexia; order QHBQ01; family JADMIH01; genus JADMIH01. Next base: position 9,039 of record DATEOC010000060.1, on the reverse strand, counting down.
ATATCTCCTTCACTACCCGCTCCACTTCCACGTCCAACTCCTCCGGCTCCACCATGAAATGCGCCAGCCCTATCTGCACGGCTCGCTCCGTCGTGAACCGCTCACCTGTAAGAAATAGCGCCCTCGCATGGCCCCGCCCAATCTTCGCCAGCACGTACGGCGATATGACCGCTGGCGCGATACCCAGCTTCACCTCTGAGAAGGCCCACGAGGTCCCGTTGGCGGCAATGACTACATCGCACACCGCCGCCAACCCAGCCCCGCCCCCAAGCGCCGCCCCATGTATCCTCCCTATAACCGGCACCGGGCAGCTATTGATCGAATCGAGCATCTCAGCCATGCGCCGGGCGTCGGCCCTGTTCTCCTCTTCGCTGTACGCCAGGCTCTCGCGCATCCAGTTCACGTCTGCTCCCGCGCTGAAGCTCTTGCCCGCACCCGCTAAGACGACGGCTCTCACGTCTCCTGCCTGCACCTGCGCCGCTATATCCTCGAAGGCGCTCCTCAACTCCGCTATCAGCTGCGCATTGAAGGCGTTGTGCACTTCCGGCCTGTTTAGCGTGATCCTGCACACCCGGCCCTCGTGTATTTTGGTCAGTAAATCGTATGTGGTCATCTCAAACATCACGTCCTGAAGACGCCGAAGTGCGTCTGTGGCACGGGCGCATTCAGCGCGGCAGCTATGCCAAGCCCCAGCACCATGCGCGTGTCCACGGGGTCAATAATGCCGTCGTCCCAGAGCCGCGCCGTCGAATAATAAGGGTTCCCTTCGTGCTCGTACTTTTCGAGCGTAGGGCGCTTGAACTCCTCGCGCTCAGGCGTGCTCATATCCTTGTCGGCAGCGCGCAGATTGTCCAGCCTCACCGTGAGGAGCACGTTCGCCGCCTGCTCGCCCCCCATAACCGAGATGCGGGCGTTCGGCCACATCCATAGTTGCCTCGGCCCATAAGCTCTCCCGCACATGGCGTAATTCCCCGCGCCGAACGACCCACCCATAATCACCGTAAACTTCGGCACCTGCGCGTTCGCCACCGCCATCACCATCTTAGCCCCGTCTTTGGCTATGCCCCGCGCCTCGTACTCGCGTCCAACCATGAACCCCGTTATATTCTGCAAGAAGACGAGCGGCACTCGCCTCTGCGCGCACAGCTCGATGAAATGCGTCCCCTTCAACGCGCTCTCCGAAAATAGGATGCCGTTGTTCGCGACGATCCCCACCGGGAAGCCATGTATATGCGCGAAGCCGCACACCAGCGTGCTCCCGTACAGCGCCTTGAACTCGTGGAATCGCGATCCATCTACCATGCGCGCTATAACCTCTCGCACGTCATAAGGACGCCTGCTGTCCCGCTCCACGATGCCATATATCTCCTCTGGGTCGTAAAGAGGCTCTTCTGCCTTCATAACCTCCCAGGGGTACTCCTTCTTCCTGAAGAGGTTGGCGGCTATGTCTCGTGTAATCGCCAGCGCGTGCATGTCGTCCATCGCGTAATGGTCCGTCACGCCGCTGATGCGGCTATGCACGTCCGCCCCGCCCAGGTCCTCCGGGCTTACTTCCTCCCCGGTGGCCGCCTTGACGAGCGGTGGGCCTCCCAGGAAGATCGTACCGTTCCCCTTGACGATAACCGTCTCGTCCGACATGGCGGGTACATAAGCCCCACCCGCCGTACATGATCCCATCACCACCGCTACCTGTGGTATATCCTTCGCCGACATCATCGCCTGGTTGTAAAATATGCGCCCAAAATGCTCCCGGTCCGGGAAGACCTCCGCCTGCAAAGGGAGAAACGCTCCCCCCGAGTCCACGAGATAGATGCAGGGCAGGTGGTTCTCCTCGGCGATCTCCTGTGCGCGCAAGTGCTTTTTGACCGTGATCGGGTAGTAAGTCCCCCCCTTTACCGTCGCATCGTTCGCGACGATAACGCACTCCTGCCCCGAAACCACGCCAATACCCGTTACAATCCCAGCCGCAGGTGCATCTCCGTTATACATATCCCATGCAGCTAGGGCCGAGAACTCCATAAAGGCAGTGCCCGGATCGAGGAGGGTCTCCACGCGCTCCCTCGCCAGCATCTTCCCGCGACCCTTGTGCCTCTTTATAGCCTCCGGCCCGCCCCCCAACTTCACCTGCGCCAATCGCTCGCGCAGCTGCCCAACCAGGGCCAGCATCTGCTCCCTGTTCTCTCTATAAGCTTCCGAGCCACCGTCGATCTGGGACTTGATGATTGCCATATCGATGAATTCTAGTGCTTATACTGGGGGAATTGGTAAGTCGTGCCTCGGCCACCGTGCCCGGCGAGAGCACATCGCATTATACAGAACGCCCATACCCGCCGCAAGCACGTTCAATCACGTTCAATCACGTGCCATTGGTCTTGAAAAGGGAAGCAACCCTTCAAAAACGGAAATCAAAGGACAAAGAACATTGTACCTGAGTGAATTACCTGCTATAATCAACTCCTCACATACTACGTTCCGGCACAGTTACTTGACCCTTACAGCAAGGAGGTTTAGCAATGGCAGTTAGGTACGAGATCCATCCTGCTATCGGCGTGCCCAGGCTGGGCAATAGCCCCGATAGTTTCTACCTGGCCCCGGAGATGATTGGTGGCCTGCCGCTGGAGTGTGACGCTGCCGGGAATGTAGTCAACGGCGATGGAGAGGCTCCGCACTTTGTAAGGAGGTTCAAGGACGAGCAGGGACGCATACGCCGGCAAGCCGCACGCTTCAAGATATTTGCCTTCGATGACTCACTCCCCGGTGACCAGGGCCGGGAGGTTACTCTCGCTGATGAGGAGGTGACAGACATTGAATGGACGGTGCACCTGGCCAATAAGAAGCCGGTCTGGTACCAGGGAGCAGAGCTGGACGGCGATCCGATGCTGGGAGAGTGGTACAACGACGGGAGAAGCAATACCAATAGCTACCAGGACTGCGATGTTCCGTTCCGTAACGCCGGCGTTACCGGTAAGACCGAACGGCAGCGCAAGCTAATTATAGACCCCGGACCCCGTAGCGTAAGCCAGCCGGGCCAGCACTTCTCTTTCTCCCGCGATACCATACCTGCTGATTACCCGCATGGCTCGTTCCCGCCTCCCGATCTCGGACCTTACCCAATCGACTCGTTGGGCGACGTCATGATGGACTCCGACGGCCGATTGATAGTGCTGGGGGCCTATGGCAACACAGCCGGCACACAGATAATCGCCACCTTTACAGGCGCAGACGGCTGGTACGACGACATATCTGACGGCCCTGTGACCTGTAAGCTGACCATGAAGGGCGGCGATGTACAGGAACTGCGCGCCTGGTGCCTGGTCGGCTCCCCCAAGTGGGCGCCCGAGTTGGTCAACCTCGTCAACCTGGACGACCTGATGTACGACGTGGGGGTGCGCTACCAGGGACTGGTGCCCGACCTGTACGACCCTGAGAAGTGGCCTGCATCCAATGGCTGGAACCCCGATTATATGGCTAACTTCGAGCGCGATATCCAGCCGATCATCGAGCGGCCCGCCGACTACATCTGGGTAGCCAACGTCCCCTCGATGATGGCCTTCGCCGCGCCAAAGTTTGACGTGCGGGATGCTTCGGACGGCAATCTCCAGAACCGCCAGAACTATCTGAGCTACTGGCGCGACCCCGGCAAGAACGAGCTGAGCGAGCAGCATCAGGTGCTCATGGCCCCGCAGGGCATACCTCTGATGCCGCTAAATGCCGGTAGCAACCCGGTGACCAACAGCAACATCGACAAGATGATGAGCCTCACGATCACCCAGTATATGTTGCTCAAACAGTGGGCCGCCGGAAAGTTCACCAGCGGCGAGCCTTACGGCCCTCCCCCAGGCGTGCATCCGCTCGACCAGGCGAGCATGGGTAATTGCAACGGCCACCCTATGTCGCCCGGTATCGAGACTAGCTGGAATACCCGCAACCCCACCATTTACGAGGTGCCCTACAGGATCAAACACCGCTTCGGGGCGAACGGGGCGGCACATTACCGGACGTACGGGTTGAGCACCCGCTACGACGAGTGTATGCCCACAGCACGCGGAGAGTTCGAGGGTTGCGAGCCTGGCGACCTCACCAAACGGATGTCCTCGCCCTGGCAGTCGGATTTCTACCAGTGCTCCATCGAGTACGTAAGCTTCAAGGACCCGAATGTCAACCAGAACGACGTGACACAAATCCCGCCACCTCCCACCTACTATGTCTATTGGTGGCCGCCGCAGTCGCCCATGTACGTGATTAGCGGTGCCATGACACCCGAAGAACAACGCGCCGCCGGGGTAGCGGGCGGCTACCAGGTCTATTACGCCCGCGGTGCGAACAACATCAACCTCCTGATTACCGCCTGGAAGTATATGGGCTTCGTCGTCAACCAGAACATCGCTGAGGACGCCAGGCAGTATCCCTACTTCGTTGAGGTGGAGCGCAATCACGACCGCTTTGCGGTGGCCAGCGTTGCCGTCAGCCAGCCGATTGACCAACTTGCCGCCTCGGGCAGCTATTTCACGGAGGACAACTACTTTATCCCGGTCTGGTACCTGAAAGACGAGGAGCAAGAGGGGGCCGCCCGCCGCCTCCGGACACCCTCAAGACATAGCTTCTGAACCTGCCGGTTCAATGACGATAGACGACGGATGCACCATCCGTCGTCTATCGTCTATCGTCTATCGTCTATCGTCTACGAGCCTATTTAAGAAGAGGTATTCCGTTAGATGGACCACCCGGCGCATGAAGTAGACGTGGCCGTCGTCGGTGGAGGACCGGCGGGCGCGGCGGCCGCCCTTACGCTCAACACCTACAGTTCCCTGTCCGTTGCCCTCATCGAGCGCAGCAATTACCAACGGTGGCGCGCTGGCGAATCTCTTTCACCTGGGATAGCTCCCCTATTGCAATACCTCGGGGCCTGGGATGCCTTCTTGAGAGAAGAGCATCAACCGGCCTACGGCACCGCTGCCGCATGGGGAAGTGAGGAGCTGGTGGCGCGCGATTTCCTGTACACCGCGCAGGGGCAGGGTTGGCACCTGGACCGGCGGCTATTCGACGCTTCCCTGGCTAACCTGGCAGCGGCGCGGGGCGCGCATCTCTACTCACAGGCGGCAGCCCGGAGTGTAGTCCTCGAGGCAGGGGGTCAGTGGCGTCTATCACTGCGCGATGCCCGGATGGGGGCTGCGCTTGCGGTGCGGGCGCGCTTTGTGATAGATGCCACTGGCTCATCGGCAGCTGTAGCGCGGCGCTTAGGTGCGCGCAGGCTGGTGGGCGACCACTTGATGGGGCTTGCGGGCGTTTTCCAATTGCCCACCGGCGCATCCACCAGAGAGGCATTCACGACGGTCGAAGCCACTCGCGACGGTTGGTGGTACTCGACCAGGCTGCCCGGCAACCAGGTAGTCGCCGCGTTCATGACCGACCCGCAGATAATCAGGGCGCAAAGGCTGCACGAGCCGTCCTCCTGGCTCGCCAGGTCCCAGGCGACCATACATCTGCGCGAGTGGCTGGATGGGGCCGCACTCATCTTAGGGCCACACGTGCGTCCGGCCTACTCGCAGTTACTCGACAGCCCATGCGGAGAGGGGTGGATAGCCGCGGGCGAGGCCGCAGTGGGCTTCGATCCCCTCTCCTCGATAGGCATAGGGTACGCGCTGTTATCAGGCATAGAAGCCGCGCGGGCGGTAGCGGCAGCGTTGGGAGGGAGGGAAGCGGCGCTCACCGCCTATGCCGCCTCCATCGCGCAGCACTACGGAAGCTATCGCCTGCGCCAAAGAGCATATTACCTGCTGGAGCAACGCTGGCCCGATGCCCCGTTCTGGGCGCGCCGCCATGCAGAACCAGGCCTGTGAGTATCAATGTAACGAAACTATACGCTAGCTTTCGTGCGCCAAAATACCCCCAAACCACCAATTTCAGACCAATTTACTAAATTGCCCCAAAAACCTGTCCCAAAATGCCCTGGAAAGGGGATTAATTAAATAGAGATGCATTTCCGACCTCGCCGTCCGCAGTCGAGGTCTAACCACAAGGGTCCCGCTGGTGTCCCTCTCTTCGAGAGGTAGCAATACACTTCTCTCGGCACCCCCGAAAAGGAGGTCTCAGCCAAGAATACCGGGTAACGAGTGCCACATCACACAATCATTCCGCACTCCGCACTCCGCACTCCATATTCGATACCCCGGCACAGCGCAGGTCAATCCTCCCCTGGTAGGAGCGCTACGCCCACCGCTCTCCCCCTGTGGGTGCTGTGGTCTAAGTGGTAAAGCAGAACATAAACAGAATAATCATCAGGGTACTGCACGTCTCAGCCCGCGCAGGCGGGCTTCGTAGATGTAGCCGCGGATTCATCCGCCGGGCGGCCCCACAGGCGTAGTCGGACCCACATCTAATGATTATCCTGCCCCGTTCGCCCCACCCAACAACCACCCCACCCCAGGCACCGAGCAGAAATCACCAGGAACCAGTTGCGGCACAGGGACACCCCCGACCCCTCCTCTCCTTACCTGCTTCACCAATGAAAAAAGCCGGGTCTATAACGCCATGCCTGACTAACCTACATTCGTCCTCTACTCCATAGGAACAATAGGCAATTGAACACCCCATCCGCATCACGTAGAATAAGTTTGAAACCTCCACGCGTCTGGCTCGTCATAACTTCAAGCCTATGAGCCACTATTCAAGAGGTAGATACCATATGCGGAATCCAATTCTCAGCCCAAAGAGCAATCCAATGACGAACGCTCGGCGTTCTGTAACCTTCCTGGCGCTCTCCATTCTAACTATCTGTATAGCCAATTCGTCGCCCCGCTCGGCGGTAGCCGATAGCGAAGTAGGCGCGCTCACAAAGAGCTTCGAGACCGCAGCACGCAACTGGAACGTTCCCTTTCCTCTCATCATGGCAATTGGATACGTCGAATCGCACTGGGAGCAGCGGGCTGGCGAGCCATCGCTCGATAACGGCTACGGAATAATGCACCTGACCGACGGCCCCGCTGGAACCCTGGAGCGCGCAAGTCTCCTCACAGGTCTACCCGTCGATGCCATCAAACAGCAAGCCGAAGCCAACGTCGAAGCCGGGGCCGCTCTACTGAGCGACATATCCCAAAAGCTATCCGAAGCCAAACCAGATAATAAAAACCTCTCAAGCTGGTACGCGGTGGCAGCCGCCTATTCCGGTGCCACCGATCCCGCTGTACGTGACGGCTATGCCCAGGAGGTATTCCGGCTGCTCAAAGAGGGGCAATCCCTTGTAACTTCCAGTGGCGAGAAGGTCGAGCTTCCTCCTCAGGAAGTAGGGGGTATCCCCTCGCCACTCGCCCCCCAGCCGGACAGCGATGACTACCCACCGGCTCTCTGGGTCCCCGCCCACTCCAACAATTACACCGTTGGGCGTCCGTACGGCCCCCTCAACTTCATCGTCATCCATGACACCGAAGGCTCCTATTATTCGGCCATCTCATGGTTCCAGAACCCCAACTCCGGCGTAAGCGCCCACTATGTAATCCGCTCCTCCGACGGCCAGATCACCCAGATGGTGCGCGAAGCCAACACCGGCTACCATGCGGGCAACTGGGACTACAACGTGCGCTCCCTCGGCATCGAGCACGAAGGCTTTATGAGCCAGCAGGGTTGGTACACAGAGGCGATGTACCAGGCCTCCTCCGCCCTCGCGCGCAACATGGCCGACCGCTACGGCATCAAGAAGGACCGCGCCCACATCGTCGCCCACTCTGAGATCCCAGGCGCGACCCACCAGGACCCCGGCCAGTACTGGAACTGGACTTATTACATGGGCCTGGTCCGCCGCGACTCCGTGCGTGCTGCCCTCGTCGACAACACCGACTCCGGTTTCGTTGCAGTGCCATCACAGATAGACCCTGCGCACTACTGGTGGACCCACAACGGCGGCTACGACGGCTCCAACACTTATTCCACACTCTCCGTGAGCGACCCCCAGTACAGCGTCAACTCCGGCACGTGGACCGCGCAGCTCGAAGATGCAGGTTACTACGACCTCTACGCCTTCATCCCCTGGGTAGATAACAACACCACCGACACGAGCAGCGCCCGCTATAAGGTCTACGCCGCAGATGGCGTCAAGACCTCCGTAGTGAGCCAGAAATCGATCACCGACGTTGGAAACGGCAGTTGGGCACACGTTGGCAAGTATTACTTCAACGGCGATGGCGCTGACGCGACCCTTTACCTGGACGATTACACAGGCGAGTCGGGCCGAAACGTCTGGTTCGACGCTGTCATGTGGATACCGACCACAGGTGGCTCACCACCGCCCATCCCAACAGCCACTCGCACACCTACACGCACGCCCACTCCCAGGTCGACCAACACAGTGAGGCCAACCAATACGGTTCGTCCGACTAATACACCTGTGCCGACGCATACGCCTGTGCCCGAAGATACAGCTACACCCGATCCAACCTGGACCCCAGGTCCGTGCAACATGAGCTTTACCGATCTCCCTGATACCCACTGGTCTTATGGGTATGTTGCCTACCTCTACTGCCGCTCTATCATCGGCGGCTACCCCGATGGCACCTTCCACCCGAATGCCGATAGCACGCGAGGGCAATTCGCCAAGATGCTCGTCTTGGGCATGGGTTGGAACCTGTACAATCCAGTCTTCCCCAGCTTCAGCGACGTCGCCCCCGACAGCACCTATTACCAGTACATCGAGACTGCTTACCTGCGAGGCGTCCTGGGAGGCTACACGGACGGCACGTTCCGCCCCAACAACCCAATAACTAGGGCGCAGGCCGCAAAGATGCTGGTAGGTGCACGCGGCTGGGGAGAGAGCTTCCCTCCCTCCCCCACATTCAACGACGTGCCAAGCGATCACTGGTCATACGGCTTCGTAGAATCCGCCGCCAGCCACGCTGTAATCGGAGGCTACCCCGACGGCACATTCCGCCCAAACAATCCCCTCACACGCGCCCAACTCTCTAAGATGCTCGCCCTCACCCTGCAAACAGCTCCAGCGCGTCCCGCAGGCACACCAGCCCCTTAAGTATGACCAAATACCCTTGAAAA
>DATEOC010000059.1:0-193487 GCA_035274425.1 Chloroflexia bacterium | reverse complement strand
CCGACCCCCAGCCCCCGACCCCTATTACACATTTCCCTTACCTTCAACCATGATCTCCACAAGCCTCGCCATCGTATGCATGTGGGCGCGCATATCTTCGAGGCGGATGTGCTCGTCGGGGGCATGGGCGCGGGTGTCAGGGTAGCCCGTGCCTATCGCGGCTGTCGGGATGCCAAGACCTATCGGCGGGGGCTGAGTAAATGGAGCCATGGGCCCCGACCCGGCGGACGATGGGATCACCACAGGCTCCTTGCCACTCACCTCGCGACAGGCCCGAATCACCTGCTGGATAAAGGTAGCCGAGGGGTCGCTGATAGCCGGGAGGAGGTCCCCTTCATTGGCGATGCGCACCACCTCTATATCATCGAACCCCTTCTCGGAGAGGAAGGTCATGAGCGCCTTGAATATCTCTTCCGGGTCCTGGTCGGGCACCAAGCGGATGTCGAGCTTGGCGCGGGCTTCGCATGGCAGGACGGTCTTTGAGCCGGGGCCGTTGTAGCCCGCCTCTATGCCCTGGATGTTGGCCGTCGGGTCGAAGGAAGATGCCCTGTAAAGGTCCGCGCCACGCATCCCACCTATGAAAGCGTCCAGGCCGATATTATCTAGCTCCTGTTGCGTCTCGTCCGGGATGAGGCCGACCAGCTTCTCCTGGGCTTCGTTGGGCACGCTGACCGATGAGTAGAAGTCCGGTATCTGCACGCGATTGTCTTCACCCTTGATGGCAGAGAGCGCCCATATCAGTCTCCAGATGGGGCTGGGCACGAACGCCGCCATACCGGAGTGGAGGTCGCGGTTCGCTCCCCTCGCCGTCAGCTCAACAGTGAGCATACCTTTCAGACCGAGGATGATACTGGGAGCGCCTTCCCACGTGTAGCCTCCGAACTCCCAGATGCAGCCGTCGGCCCGAAGCTCCTCGCGATGCTTCTCGATGAACCTGTCCAGTCCTGGGCTACCTATCTCCTCGCACCCCTCCACGAGCCAGGTGACGCGCACTGGCAACTCCCCCTGTACGGCGTGTATCGCGGCGATGGTGTCGAGCCGGGAGACGATATTGCTCTTGGTGTCGGCCACGCCCCTCCCAAACATCATACCGTCACGTATCTGCGGCTCGAAAGGTGGTGAAGTCCAGAGGGAAGGGTCGCCGGTGGGCTGCACGTCGTAATGGTCATATATAAGTAAGGTAGGCGCACCTTCCGGCCCCATCGTAGCAATGATAACCGGGAAATCGCCGTTGGGATAGACCGTCACTTCGTATCCTAACCCACGCAACTCTGATGCAGCGAGCGCGCACATCTCCTGTATCCCCAGCTTTTCCGTAGAAACGCTTGGCTGCGAAGCCCATCTCCTCAGCCTGGCGATGGTCTCATCAAAATGGGCATCGATATAGTCTGTAACCGCGGACATAATCCCTCCAAATGAGTTTTGAAATCATGACAACGCCGTGGGACGATAGACGATAGACGATAGACGAATGGCGACGTGAATAGGTCTTGTTGTGAGTTCTTCGTGTTTGGGTGTACGGGACAGTGTACTGCAAAGGGCGTCCGAGCGCAAAAGATAATCCTTACACATTGACATTGCAATGTGGAAAACTATTCCCCCAAGAATCCCACCTGATAAAATCGTACCCACCCTAACGCACGGGCAGGGTAACGCGACTCTGCCTGGTCTTCAATTCACAATCCTTAATCCGCAATCGGAAGGGGTAGAAAGATGGGCCACCTTGAATTATCGAGCCATAGCTTCGCCCTCCGCAGTGGCGTGCGGGTGGACGGCAACGGAAGTAAGGAAGAAGGCGAAAGCGGAGATGCTTACGCTGCCTGCGTACTCCCCCAGGACCCCAGTCTCAAGCGCAAGGGCGGGCTTGCGGTCTTCGTAGAGCCTGCGGGTGAGCACCCCTCCCTCGCAGATGAGGCATGTCGCGTAGCCCAGTCGGTCATCACGCGACAATACTTCTCCGATGGCTCCCTCAGCCTGACCAGTAGCCTCTTGAGCGCGCTAGATAGCGCCAACAGGGCCGTGCTGGAGCATGACTACGAGCAGCGAAACGGCTCCAATCCCGGTGGCGGGGATAGCAGCGTCGCCGTGCAGGGTGGAGGCGTGCGTACAAAGGGTGCGAAGGTCGGCGTGACTGCCGTGCTCTTCCGGCCTGACGGCTCAGGCGTCTACCTCGCGCAGCTCGCCCCCACCCAGGCGTATCTCGTCCATAACGGGCAGGTGCAGGCGCTCCCTGAACCGCCAGGCTGGAGCGATGCTGACGAGGCGTCAGAGGAAGAATCGGGTGCGGTCCCAATACCGATAACGCACACTCCCCTACCCGCCCAGTCGCTTGGGAGCCAGCCGGGAATAGTCGTGGACCTGATCTACAGGCGGGTGGAGGCCGGGGATATGATCGTTCTGGTCTCGCCGGCGCTGGCCCGCCACCTTGACCGCGCCACCGCCGAAAGCATATTCCTCAACCTGGACGCAGAATTGATTTCGCAAGCGCTTTACGAGATCGCCGAGAGCCACAGCCTGGCCCGCGCCCACGCGTCCGTGATAGCGATTGGCGTCAAGGGCGCTTCCGGTGTGAGCCTCGATCTCCCCGAAGAGCATGTGGCTCCACAGGGTGAGTCAGTAGCTACAAACGGTGGAAGCCGCATTAGCCCCATGGGCGCGCTGGGCGCTCTAAAATCACGCCTACCCTCGCTCGGTCTAGGCACCACCGGTCCGAAAGAATGGATAGGGCGCAAGGGCAACAACTCGGAATCGGAAGCAACAGAGGAAGATGTAGAGCCGCTCGTCTTGCACATGGCTAATAGTCACGACCATGAGGAACATGGCGAAGCCAATCTCTTAAGCGGCCACACAGACACTTCAGAGCATGCTGAGACCGAGACCCCAAGCACCCCTCAACACCCAACCTCCACGCTGGTGCAGCGCCCACAACTTTCGCTCGATGTCCCGCCCTACAGGCAGCCTACTCTCCTTTTTGCGGACGCTGATAGCGCGGATGGTGACGGCGAGGAGAACCTGTTTGACGGGTGGGAGGACTTGCCGCCCGCACTCGGCGCGCCGAAGTACCCCGTGCTCCAACGGGTAGCAGCCGGGGCCGAGAATGCCCCGAATCGCCCTGAAGCCCGGCCATACTTGCAGGCTGTGCAGGCGGACGCCCAGCCGTATACCCAGACCCGCGTTTATGACATAAAGCGCCCGCCTGCCGCGCCCCCGGCGCACATCGAGTTCGGTGACGATGACTTCCTGTATGACGCAGGCAACGGATCGGTAGCAGGCCAGGCAGCTTCTATGCACACAGCCCAGCCCCGCATATTGCGTCCCAGGACCGGCCGTTCACGCGGCCAGATCAGGGTGACGCGAGAGCATTTCGAGAGGGGAAGGGCAATCCTACAGGGTGGAGCGCGCTGGGGTACGCAAACTCTCAGGAGCATGCTGCCGGAGCGCACTGTACCCACCACCTTCATGGGCGGCGACACAAGCAGGCGGCTCGTCGTACCGCGCAAAACAATTATAGTGGCTGCAGTGGTCTTATTGATGGGCATCCTTCTCTTCTCCATGCTCTCATCAGCGCCGGCGAGCCGCAACCAGCAGGCAACGATAAACTATCTGCAAGAAGCTAAGCAAGAGGACTTATTAGCCAATCAGCCAGGTATCACCGATACCGAGCGACAAACCCACCTGACGAGTGCTCTCGAAAAGGCACAAAAAGCATTACTGGCCGACCCTGCATCTGTTGAGGCCAAGCGCTTGGTGACCAAAGTACAGGGCGCGCTCGACAAAGCCGAGGGTGTAACCCGCTTGAAGGAGCCTAAGCTACTCTTCGACCTGGGCAAGATCACTGCGCAGGGAGCAGTTACCACGACCGCCGCTAGCGCCGACAGCACGGTAGGAATCACTCTCAGCGATATGGTCGTGCAAAGCGACGACGCCTATCTCTTCGACAAGGCGGCGGGCCGCATCTACAGGTGCAAAATCGCTGCGCAGACATGCTCCTCGGTGCTGGCAAGCGGCGATAGCGCGGGTGGAGAGAAGGTAGGGACGCTCTTCGCGATGACCATGCGCGTGAACAGTCTGGTGGCGCTAGATGACCGCTTCGTAGCCTACGTATACGATGCAGATACGAGCGCCTGGCAAGCTCAGCCGTTGGGTGACGCCACAAACCTGCAAAAGCCGAAGGATATAGCTACCTACGACGGCAACCTCTATCTTCTAGGGGCCAAACCCGGCCAGGTCACCAAGTATTCATCGGGCGCTTATGGCGCTCCACCCACCGACTGGATCCAAGACCCGGCCAGCATGGAGCAGATCAAAGACCCAACCGCGCTCGGCATTGACGGTACAATATACGTGCTGCTTGGTGATGGCAAAGTGGTATCTATGCTACGTGGCAAGGCACTGAAGACGATCAGCCCCACGAGCAACGGCGCTCCTCCTCCCACCGACCTCCTCACCGGCACCGACCTGAGCGACCTCTACCTCCTCAGGGCCGATGGCACCATCATTCGCGTGAGCAAAGAAGGCCAGACCCTGGCGACACTCAAGCCTACGTCATCGCCGGAGAGCAACGCGCTAACAGGTATGGCGATTGACGAGGGCCGAGGCAAGGTGTACCTCTTGAGAGGACAGTACGTCTACGAAACGATCCTCCCAGGTAAAGTAGCCTTACCCCTTACCGATGAGCAAGCCCAACAGCCTGTCGTCAAGCCAACCGTAGAACCTTAAACAGTTCAAAGTTCAAGGTTCAAGGTTCAAAGTCTAATGGGAGATTCCCCTAGTAACCTTGAACCTTGAACCTTGAACCTTGAACTTTGAACTTTGAACTCTTAAGGGTATAGTTGCCACACGTCTACCTGGTCTTTCTTGTAGTGGTAGTCTGGGGCGCGGTCATCGAGCAGGGTGGAGAGCTTAGCTTCTATCGCCTCTTTCTCCGGGGGGTTGAAGGCCCACCACCGTATGATGATGTACTTCACCTGCAAGTCCCTCAGCGCCTGCACCCCCTTGCCGCCCGCGACCTCATCTCTAAGGGGATCGGCGACATCCGTTGCGGGCATCAGGTAGCGCAGCACGGGCGTGTTATCCCTGGTAGGATACGGAGGCTGCCTTGATAAGTAGCCCCCCACTATCGGCTTGCCATGCACGGTCTGGTATGCCATATAGTCTCCGAAGGGACGCAGGGGTAGCTCAAGGAGGGCGAACTGCCCAGGCTCCGCCGCAATCTTGCTGTAGATAGGAACGTCCCAACCGGGCGGCACGATGTCGAGCGCGGCAAGGAACTCAAAGAGTATAAGTGCGGGGACGATTATCGCTACGAACGCAAATCCTGCTGCTCGCCATGCGCGAGTGCGACTGTTGGGGGTCGGTGGTCGGGGGTCGGGAGAGGTAAGCAACTTATCCGTGCTTGCCAGCCTGCGTGCCACGCGGGGCTGCTCCAATCGCCTGAGAAGATAGGCTACAGAGTAAGCAGCCAGCGCCGCCAGCGCGAGCATAGTGAGGACCGTAAGGCGCGACGGGCTACGCATGATGCTGAAAAACGGGAGGTCAAATAAGAGCAGATATGGCAGGGGGTACGACACTTTGAAGCCAGTGAAGGCAGTCTCACCGTTTAGCTGCAAAAGCGGCCCCAGGCTCAATATCCACGTAATGAGTGCCGCGACCGCCCAGAAGCGCACCTGCCCGACCTTTCGCAACCTCCAGAAGGCGAAGATAGAGAGCGCGAGCACCATGTAGCCGAGGAATAGAGTGCGCTCTGAAGGGTTCTTCACGGGCAGATATGGCCCCAGGTTGCCCACGTACTCCTTGATCCCCTGGCCCCACAATGGGTGCAGCTCAGACGGCGTAAAAGCAAGCACCACGTCTGAGGAATAGACGAGCGTCTCATGTCCGTCCTGCTGAGCGTAGCCAAGCTGGGCCTCGGCCAGCATCGGGAAGAGTATGGGCGAGACAAGCAGGAAGAAAACGCCAAACCCCACTAAGAGGCGCAGCCCACCCTGCCTCCAACCTACCCCTTTTTCCCGTAGCATCGCCCGCTCGGAGCGCCGGAGGACCCGCCATAGGAGCACCATTACCGTCAGTATCAAGAGGTAGGCCGCATACGTCCAGTCAGTGTAGGCGTTCACTGCAAGGAGCGCCCCAGCCCCAGCCGCCGTGACGAGTCCAAAGTCCAAAGTCCAGGGTCCAAAATTGCGGGGCTTAGGCGAGCTCTCTGGAGTCTCGCCGGTGTCAAGATGCGTTTCATCAGCCTCTTCGACTTTGAACTTTGAACTTTGAACTTTGAACTTGCGAGCGGGAGCGTCTATGGCTTTGAGGAGAAGCAGCACGTAAAACGGCATCCATTGTATAGAGATGAGGTTCATGTGGCCGTAGACATGGGCGAAATGGTACGGCGCGAATGCAAAAATGATGCCGCCCACGAAGGCAGCCCACTTGTGGCCTGTAAGGTAATGGCACAGCAAGAACATACCGTACCCGGCCAGCACGAAGCTCGACAGCAGTATGAGGTTGTACGTAGCGATAAGATTGAGGCCGAGCAGTTGTAACGGGATGCCAATCAGGCCCGCGGTAAGCACCAGTGTGTGGAAGTAGAGGTTTACGCCGTCGGGGTAGTAGAGAAGATTGGTGTGGTAAACGTTCTGCCCGTGCAGAAGCGCATCTTTGACCCACCAGAGGTTCCAGATGTGCTGCCATGCATCTCCCCCGCCCGGCACCCTGGAGGCAAGCTCCAGGGGCAAAGGTAGAGTCATGAAGAAGGTCAGGAGCGAGAAGCCAGCCAGGACTAGCAGGTGCGTGCGCCACCCCATTTTGGATTTTGGATTTTGGATTTTGGATTTTGGATTGAGGGGGCGGTTCTTAGATACGGGAGTATCTCGGGTTGGCCGTAGATGGGGGACTCCCGATTCGTTATCTCTGTCAAGTATCAAATCCTGCTCTTCACCCCTCAAATCCAAAATCCAAAATCCAAAATCCAAAATTGATCAAGGTTGGCGGCGGGACTGCACTTTCTCCCATGCGCCCTTGCGCGCACGAGATAGCATCACGAAGGCCAGCCGCCACGCTTTCGCCGTTAGGGTAGGCGAAGGGCGCACCAGGACTTCATCTTCGTCATCGTCGGGGAGGGTAGGAAGCATTGAAGTAGCGAGAGCGCCTGTGGAAGTCAACGAGCGAGCGACCTGAGATGGAGGCACAGAGGGCGGTTCATTGGCGGGCGCGGAAGGTGTAACGGTATCATCAAGAATACCTGGCGGTATCGAATCGGGTGGTATTCTCCCCTCTGCCATAGCCGCAGCGAGCGGCCCCGTCAGATACGCAGAGGTGGGGACAGCCGACGCGGGGACCTCCTTGTATAGGGAGGTCGTGTGGCGTAGCCGCCGCAGCACAGGGCGGCCTATCAGGTTCATAGCCCCCGCGATAGGGATGCCGAAGAGCGCACCCCAGATGCCCGCCACCTGACCTCCAATCAGGATAGCCGCCCACACGTACATCGGGTGGATGCCGATGGCGCTCGACATGATACGCGGAGCAAGCACGTTCATCATTATGGACTGCATAATGAAGAGTATCAGGAAGAAAATCCACCACAGCGATACCTTGTCAGGCGTGAAGAGGAGGGCAAGCATCGGCGGTATGAACGCCAGCAGATTGCCGATCAACGGTATCAACATGAACATACCGGCAGCTATCGAGGCCACCAATGCAAAGTTGCCCAGGCTGAATGGGGGTATGACCATTACAATCGCCGTCAAGATCGCGTATACCAGGGCAAATACCACCTGGCCGCGAATGAAGCCGCCGAAGCTGCGCTCGATGCTGTAAGCGATCAGGCGTATCTCGTCTTGCCAGCGTGGGGGCAAGAGATTAGTAATGCCCGCGGAGATGCGCTCCCCATCCTTCATGAAGTAGAAGGAGAGCAAAAGCACCAGGATAAGCTGGAAGAAGAAAACCGCCAACCCTTGTGCAAAGGCCGCCGTGCCCCTGACGAGGTCAAGGGACGTTTGCTGGGCGAACTTCGCCAACTCCCCGTAAAACTGGTTCAATTGGTCCTGAGAGAACCAATCGTTCAGCAGCCTCGGTATCCCCCAGAAGCTGTTGAGCCGTGCTGCTTCGTTGTCACTGGTGAGGGCAGCGATTTCCTCTGTCATGCTGCCTACAAACTTCTCGACCTGCTTGCTGATCTCTGGGATCAAGAGCCACAAGCCGAGCGTCAGCACCAACCCCAGCAGAAGATAAACCACGCCGATAGCCAGACTGTAGGGCATCCCCCGGTTGGCGAGCCACTTGGCGAGGGGGCGCAGTATGAAAGCGAGGAGCCACGCCACGAAGAAGATGTAAAAGATGTTGGAGAATGCCCCCAGGAAGTTCCACACCTGGCCGATCAGCCATGCGGAGGCGATTATCACCAGCAAAACGACGAGCGTCTGTACCCAGCGATTGTTCTGTTGCATCTTGTGCCTCCTCCCCCTCGTAATTGTAAATTGCAGATTATAGATTTACGGAATGTAATTTACAGGCTGCAATTTGCGGTCTCCTCATCAGACCCTCGTCCCACATTCGGTGCAGAATAGCGCGTCTTCTTGCAGCGGATTGCCACAGTTGCGGCATCGCACCTCGCCAGGGCTGGTCGTCGTTTCGTCGCCAGCCACGCTCATTTCGGGTGACGCTTGCTCCGACGCAGGTCCTGGAGAGCTTGAAGCATCGGAGTCGCCGGCGAGCGTCGAGTCGCTCTCCTCCGTCCCCCAAAGGGCAGCAAGGTCGTATCCGAATGGAGGCGTGTGGGGAGTATCTGAGGGGGGAGTGCGGAGTGCGGCATGGAAATCGTCGGTTGACGACTGTTGCTCCGTGACATCCGGACTATTGTCTTTACTGGTGGCTGTTGGAGGTCCAGGATGAAATGGAGGGTACTGGATTGCGCCCAGGGGCTGGTGTGGGGCCAGGGTGGCGGGAGGTGGGGATGGAGAGGTCACAGGATGGACTGCGGTAGGGGTATTAGCCGCCTGCTCGCGGGTAGGCATGAACATCGTCGATTGTGCGTCGGTGGGGAGAGTCGCGTAGGGATCGGTACGCAACGGGGGAGGCGAGGGCGAATATGGTGGTGGCGGGGCCTGCGGTATATAAACTGGCCGCGCCTGGGTCGGTGTGACGATAGCAGCGGGCACCTGCGAAGTGTCGGGAACTGAGGCTACCCTGTCCCCTCGTAAGCTGAATACCAGCGCGGCTATTGCTCCAATCACGGCAAGCACAACAGGGAACCATCCAGCCCACACCATGAGGCCCAAAGAGATGGGGTTCTGGTAGACGGCGCTGGTCTCCTGCCTGCTCACGAGTCCTTCATACGCGGATCGCAACACCCAGCCGGTGAGGGCAGCGCCATTCGCCACGCCAAGTAAGGCTCCCAGCGTTCTAGGCGTAGAGGACAATGAACGGCGTGCAAATAACCCTCCCAGGCCATAGCCCACGACTGAGACAATCAGGACCATAAGCACGAGGGTCAGGAAGAATTGCCACTCGCCCGCGCCGAGGCCGGAGAAAGTGGCGCTCAAGTCGCTCGCCCAGCGGTCCCGCGTGGCCCACTGCACGACGATGAGGGCCGATAGGACTATCGAAGCAGAGACCGCTATCTCGCGGTAGACCCCCCGCCACGCACCAAGCGCGCCCATGAGCGCGACCACAAGGATAGGTATCCACATTACATAGATGTCATCAAGGAGCATGATAAGAACCCCTCTGAAAGTTCAGATTTCGGATTGGGACGTGGGGCTATTATAGCATAGGAAGGCGGTAGTCGGTAGGGGACAGACGACGGACGATAGAGCGAAACGTGAAACGTGAAACGTGATTACTTGGGACTACTGCCTTCTGCCTTCTGCTGTCCGTCGTCCATCGTCCGTCGTCCATCGTCCGTCGTCCATCGTCGCCGCACAGTGTTATAATGTTATTATGTCACACCGCCGACTCCTTGGAGTTATACTCGCCCTTGTTGCAGCAATATTGTGGATTGCGCCAGTGGGGGCGACTACTGGGCCACTACTTCTCGCCCCACCGATTGAGCAAAGCACCGCCGCGACCCTCGTAGCGATTGATGCGCCTGGGCGGGACCTGGTTGCGCTGACGCAGAGGCTGAAGCTGCATGGCACAGGTTCCATCCCTATGGTCGTGAACGCAGCGACACCCAATTATGTAACGGGAACGCGGCACTCTTTCTTCGTCGCCAACATCACGGGCAAGGGATATTACACTATCGATGCCACCGTCCGCTTCGTCACAGCGCACGCCTACTGGTACGTCAAGGATGGCTTTTCGGTAAATCAACGCTTCCTGGAGGCGTCAGCGAATCGCTTCGAGGCGCGTATCTATCCCACCAACCGGCGCATATTCGGGCCGGAGACCCCACCTGGGAGCCTGGGGATTGACAACGACCCGCGCATCACGGTCCTTATCGCGCCCATATCGGGGGTGGGAGGTTATTTCTCCAACTCCGACACCTACCCGCGTGTCGTCAACCCCTACAGCAACCAGCGCGACATGATATATATGTCGGTGCTCCCGGAGGCGGGTTCAGGTGGGAAGTACAACTACTTCGAAGCGACCCTGGCGCACGAATTCCAGCACATGATCGAGTGGGGGCAGAAACGCCAGCGCGACGTCTGGCTGGATGAGGGCAGCTCCGAAATCGCATCCTTCGTGAATGGGTACGACGCGGGCGGCAGCGACTTCAGCTTCGTACTTGAGCCTGATACGCAACTCAATACGTGGTCGGATGTCGAGGATAGCTCCGCGCATTACGGCGCGTCTTATCTCTTCCTGCGCTACCTGATGGACCGCTACGGGGGCGAGGGGTTTATGAGCGCGCTCCTGAAGCAAGAGGGGATAGGTGCGGGTGCGATTGATGCGGTGGTGAAGCGGGCAGGCAACCCCGCAGGGTTCGAGGGGGCGTTCAAAGACTGGACGATAGCAAACGTCCTCAAGGACCCGGGCATCGCGGGCGGGCGATACAACTACTCGGAGGGCGGGAGGGTGACGCCGGGCGTGGCGATCAGGCAGTACCCGGCGACCCGGGCCGGTACAGTGCACCAGTATGCCGCAGACTACATATCACTCAACGGCGCACTGCCACGAGGAGGCACGATTGCGTTTAAGGGAAACCCACTCGTGCGCGTGATTGGGGCAGACCCTCATAGCGGGCAGAACTTCTGGTACTCCAACCGCCGCGACTCCGGAGACGCAACCCTGACACGCGAATTTGACTTGACCAGGGTAAAGGTTGCCACCCTACGTTTCTGGGCCTGGTATGACATCGAGCCAAATTATGACTACGCTTACGCTGAAGCTTCGACCGATGGCGGCAAGAGTTGGATAACTCTCAAAGGCAAGTACACCACAGTGGAGAACCCTAACGGCGGCAGCTTTGGTAACTCCTGGACCGGAAAATCAGTCCAAAGTTCAAAGTCCAAAGTTCAAAGTCCGCAGTGGGTGGAAGAAGCCGTCAGTCTAAACGCATACGTGGGGCGGAAGGTGCTTGTCAGGTTCGAGTACGTTACCGACGAGGGTTATAACCGCCCAGGTTTCGCCCTGGATGATATTCGCGTTCCTGAGATAGGGTATGGTGATAACGCGGAGACGCAGGTCGGTGGTTGGAGAGCGGAAGGGTTCGTGAGGATAGGGAGCCGGCTCCCGCAGAGATGGTACGTGGCGCTTGTCGAGAAGGGCGGGAACGGCAGGCCCAACAGCGTGCGCCAGATGGTCGTGAACGCCAACGGCGCTGGCACGATAGACCTCTCACCCCTCGCTGCCGGCAGGACGAGCCGCAACGACATCCTCGTGATAGTCCCCCTAGCACCCAAGACGACTGAGTTGGCGAACTGGACGGTGACGGTCAGGGGGAGATAGCTTCTCCAAGAAGTGTAGGAGAAGGGACACAGATGGATCAGCACACAGGTGGCTTCCGTTCAATAGACGACCAGCCCGCCTGAGTGAGCCGCAAGTCTCGTCCAGCATCAGCGCCCGCCATAACCACTTCAGGAGGTCTAAGCAGGCGCTTTTGGCTAATCAAACGCCCTTGCAACCTTTCGGATAGATGGTCGTTATTATTTGCGGAGCCAGGCAAATCCAATAAACCAACGGCACAGTACTACGTGGACAACGGTAAGCGGCCTGCTCCAAGTAATATACTATCTTTGCCTATATGGAGGTTCGACAAGTGAGTACCCGTAAGAACGAAATTAAGGTAATGGGCCGTTGGTTTTGCGCTTCTATCGCTGCCGCGCTGATGGCAGGCAGCCTCTTCCCGAATATCGCTCCCGCAGCGCCCGCCTCTCAATACGTCTCCGGCGACCCCGCCTTTCAACAGGTCTGGAGCCGAACTGACCAACCCGTGCAATCGCTCAAGGTGAAGCGTAGCTTCTATTGGGGTGGCGGGGTGGAGCAACCCTTCTACGAGCGCTATGACCAGGGACCCGGCGGCCAACACCTCGTGCAGTACTTCGAGAAGGCGCGCATGGAGATTAATGACCCCAACGGCGACAGGTCCAACCCCTTCTACGTCACCAACGGTCAGCTCTCTAAAGAGCTAATCACCGGGCGCGTGCAGGTGGGTAACGACAACTTCATCCAACTCTCCCCAGCCGACGTAGACATCGCCAGCGACACTACTGATATCGCACCCGGAACGCCCACCTACGCCAGCTTCCGCAACCTAATCCGCCCCAACACCAGGCAGGTAGGCAACCCCGTTATCGCGACTATCAACCGCGCCGGGCAGGAGGGCACCGACCGCTCATACTCCGACGCCTACCACGTCAACTATGCCTACTATGAGGCTGCCACCCAGAATAACATCCCGGATGTATTCTGGACTTTCCTCAACCAGACCGGCCTTGTCTTCGCTAATAACCAGTACGTAACCGCCCGCCTGAGCGACCCCTATTTCTATGCCACAGGCTACCCCATAAGTGCGGCGTACTGGGCGAAAGTAACGATAGCAGGCAAGCGTGACACCGCCGTGCTCATCCAGCCATACGAGCGGCGAGTGCTAACCTACGTCCCGTCTGCGCCGGAAGGCTGGCAAGTACAGATGGGGAACGTGGGGACCCATTATGTCGAATGGCGCTACCGGGGTGGGTCGCGCATTTCTTGCGCGGCACCTGGCGGCAAGACTGGGGAACTCTGGTTCGCCCGGCCCGACGTTCAGCAGTGGATGGGCTGCACCGACCCTGGTATCCCTGAGCGAGGCATGACCATCGTCCACCAGACTTTCGAGCATGGCGAGATGCTCGACCTGATCAACGGCTTTGGCCTCAAAACCATATACGTGCTCTTCGAGGACGGCACGGCAGAGCAATATGATGACCGCTTTGTTGACGGCGACCCCGGTCCAGGGCTAGTGCCCCCACCCGGCTTATATACGCCCAGCGGAGGCTTCGGCAAAGTGTGGAGCGAAGTCGCTGGCGTGCGCGCAGCTCTCGGCTGGGCAACCGCCCCGGAAACCGTTGCGACCTATGACCGTAGCACCGAGCCGCCCATACCTACGGCCGTGCCTACCGCATTGCCCGGTGTCGCGACGCCCACTCCTGCTCCACCTCTACCAACCGCTGTGCCTCCCAGCACCAGGGGCTTCCCCGCCGTCCGCTCGTTTGGTACCGGTAACTCAGGCCCGAACCTCATAATTTACGCAGGCCCACAACTGCACAAGTTCTATGTTACGTACAACTTTAGCCAGCGTTGGGCAGCTTTCGATGACACTTTCGGTAGGCCATAGCATCACCCCAGCAGCATCTCTACAATTCGCCTGAGCCTGTCGGCGGGCAGCTCCACATCATCACCGGTGCGGAGCGTGCCCGTCTCAGGGTCGAGGTCAACGTCAAGTATCTCCTCGAAGAGTGCCTGCTTGCCGTAGAGCACGTCCAGCACCCTCTGCTCGATGGTATCCTGCGCTATCATGTTGATGACGTTCACGGGCTGCGTCTGGCCTATGCGGTGGGCGCGCCCGATACGCTGCTCCACTTTCGCGGGGTTCCAGGGCAGGTCGAGATTGATAACGAAAGACGCCGCTTGCAAGTTCAGCCCCAGCCCCCCCGCGTCTGTCGAGATGAAGACCATCGTCCGCGGATCATTGGTGAACTGCTCTATGACGCGCTGTCTCGCCCGCATCCCCAACCCACCATGCAATCGCACACTCCTGATCCCCTCCCCTGACCCCTGACCCCTGACCCCTAACTTAGCGATAGCAGCCTCCGCGTGACGCGTCATCCTCTCCCACTGCGAGAAGATGAGCATCTTGTGCCCCTCAGACGCTATCTCCTCGACGAGCGCCGGAAGCTCACGGAGTTTGCTAGACGAGGTAACATTGGGGTCCACAAGCTGCGCCGCTGTAGCCGCCTCCCTCAGGTGGGTGAGTAGAGACAGCGCCATCGCGCTCTGCTCCGGCCCCCACTCAGGCAAGCGCAAAAGCTCGGTGAGCCGCTTTTCGAGCGGTCGGTACACTCGCTCCTGCTCCGTTTCCAGCGACAGCCAGAAGTCGTTGTCTATACGCTCAGGCAAATCAGCCAGCACGTCCGCTTTCCGGCGGCGCAGGAGGATAGGCGCGATGGCACGGCGCACACCCTCAAGGTCTTTGTAGCCGATTATCCCTCCCCACTCGTCCTGTATCACGTGCTGCGCCATGAACTGCCAGGGTGGGCCGAGCAACTTGTCGTCCAGGAACTCTACGATAGAGTACAGCTCCTCCAGGCGATTCTCCAGCGGGGTGCCCGTGAGGACGAAAGCGAACTTGCGCGGTAGCTCCTTGATAGCCTGGCTCGTCTTTGCGCGCCAGTTCTTGATGCGTTGCGCCTCATCCAACACTACCAGGTCCGCTCCAAGCGCGTGAATATGCTCAAGGTCTCGAAGGAAAAGTTCGTAATTCACCACCGTGAAGAATGCGCCCTGGGCGTACTGCTCTGCACGCTTCTGCTTGCTCCCGCTCACCACCACATAGCTATCGTCGGTGAATCGCTCGATCTCCCGACCCCACTGCGGCTTCACTGAGGCTGGCGTCACCACGAGCACGCGGTTGATCCCGTGCCATTCGCGAAGGAGTTTTGCGGCGGCCAACGCCTGGGGAGTCTTGCCAAGTCCGAGGTCGTCAGCCAGCAGCGCCTTTTCAGTAAAGGCAAGAAACAACGTGCCCACAGCCTGGTAAGGGTAGAGGGGCAGATTCAGCAGGTCTAATCTCGCTTCCCCAGCCTCCACCTTCGCAAGCAATTCGCGTCTCGTAGCGTCGCGCTCACCCCTGCTCCTCACAGTCTGAACATAGTCGTATACCTCCGGCTCGACTACGACGCGACCCTCAAACTCTTCGACCTCGCGCACGAATCGCTGCAATCGCACAAGGAACGTGTCAGGCTCATCCTCGAGGAGCGCCAGGTAAGGCATGAGGTAGTGGTTCACCAATCGCAAGAGGCCGGGGTCTAGCTTGTGGTCATATACGGGCGCTGCCGTCCACGTCCCATCCCCGACGTATTGCAACGTAACGTACACCGTCATCCGATTGACTTCGAGGAGTCGAGGTTTCGCGCTCCGCAGAGCCGACCCATGCTTGCGGCGGATGTAGCCCAGCACCGCCTCAATGTGCTTGCAAGTCCCCAGGTTGTTCGACTCGTAATCGAGGCAGGAGCAGCGATTGACGTGATGCTCAGGGTCGGGGTCGCGTATCAACACGCTGTACTCCCGCTTGTTCTCCCCCATCACATGGTACATGCCCAGGAATTTCGGATTTCGGATTTCGGATTTCGGATTTGTTTCTGCTTCGTCTTTCGTCGTCCGTCGTCCGTCGTCCGTCGTCCGCGCGACGCTGATCTGCTCGATGCGAAAGAACTCGCGCCTCGCCCGCGCACGCCGCGCCTCGATGGCTACCTCACGCGCTATCATCGTGCCGAGGCCGCCGAAGTCGTGCTGGGGCAGCTCTTCGGGGAGGTCGGCTACCTCTTCTGCATCTGTGCGCTTACGTCCCGTCATGGCTTAGAGTATAATATTAGCATTACGCAGAAACAAGCATCAAAACCAGGAGATTCAGGAGTGGCAGAGACAAAAAACAACCTCAATATTTACAACACCCTCACGCGAGAGAAAGAGCAGTTCGTCCCCATCACGCCGGGCGAGGCTGGCATGTACACCTGCGGCCCTACGGTCTACAACTACCAGCATATTGGCAATATGCGTACCTACATCTTCGAGGACATCCTACGCCGTGTCCTCCTGTACGACGGCTACAGCGTGCGCCACGTCATGAACATCACAGACGTGGGCCACCTCACCTCCGACGCCGACGAGGGTGAGGACAAGATGATCAAAGCGATGCGCCGCGAGGGGAAAACCCCCTGGGACATCGCCCGCTTCTACACGGACGTCTTCCTACAGGATATTGACCGCCTCAACATCCTGCGGGCGGACGTGATTTGTCCCGCCACCGAGCATATCCCGGAGATGCTCGACCTGATACAGTGCAATATGGACAATGGGCACGCCTACGTCATCAGCGATGGCGTCTACTTCGATATCGCCACCTTCCCCGGCTACGGCAAGCTCTCACGCCAATCGCTGGAGGACAATGAGGCCGGGGCGCGCGTCGAGGTGAACCCGGAGAAGCACAACCCCGCTGACTTCGCTATCTGGAAGCGCGCCGACCCCTCTCATTATATGCAGTGGGACTCCCCGTGGGGTAGAGGGTATCCGGGCTGGCATATCGAGTGCTCGGCCATGTCTATGAAGTACCTGGGTGAGAGCTTCGACATCCACTGCGGGGGCGTGGACCACATCCCCGTCCACCACGAGAACGAGATTGCCCAATCTGAGGGCTGCACCGGTAAGCAGTTCGTCCGTTACTGGGTGCACGGCGAGTTCCTCCTCACCAACAGCTTGAAGATGAGCAAGAGCGCGGGGGCTGCCGATGAAGTCAAGGACATGGGCGAAGGGATAGAGCCTCTCAACAAGGGTGGTGGCTTCTTCACGCTCCAAACACTGGTGGACCAGGGCTTCGACCCGCTTGCTTACCGCTACTTCTGCCTCACCGCGAAGTACCGGGCGCAGTTGAACTACACCGATGAGGGGATACGCGCCGCCGCTACCGCCCTTGAGGGTATCTACAGCTTCGTCGTGCGCGCCATGCAGACGCCATCACCGAACGGGGCGGACGCCTCATGGCAGCTTGAATACCAGGACCGCTTCGCAACATCCATCAACGACGACCTGAACGTGCCTGGCGCGCTCGGCGTGCTGCACGAATTGATCACCGAAGCCAACCGGCGCGGAGACGCGGCAGCAGTGCTAGACACCCTCTTCGATTGGGATAGAGTCCTCGGATTGCGCCTGCGCGAGACCGCACAGTCCCGCCTATCAGAGCAATTGCCCCCTGAGCTACAGACCATCCTGGATGAGCGCCAGGCCGCCCGCAAAGCTCGCGATTTCGCCCGCGCTGATGCCCTCCGCGCCCAGTTGCGAGAAGCTGGGGTAGAGATAGAAGATACGGCACAAGGCGTGCGGTGGAAGCGCGTTTCAGTTGTAGAATCTGGTAGCTCTTAGCCACCTGAAGCATGAAAATAAACGGCACACGTTAAGAGAGGTCTATGTGCCGTTTAGTTTTACTTAAAGATGAGAATACTCCTTACAAATGACGACGGCGTGGACTCCCCTGGCCTGTTCGCCCTCAAGCAGGCGCTGGCAGGCGACCACGACATCACCATAATCGCCCCGGACCGCAACTGGTCCATCTCCGGCCACCAGCGCACGATGGATAGGCCACTGCGCGTTATGGAGTATAAACTCCCCGACGGCTCCCTGGCATACGCCACAGACGGCACCCCCTCCGACTGCGTGGCCTTCGCTGCCCTCGGTTTCCTTGAGCAGACCCCGGAGCTGGTCATCTCAGGCATCAACAGCGGCAACAACCTGGGCGACGACATAACCTACTCAGGGACGGTAGCCGCCGCGATGGAAGGGGTCATTTCAGGCATGCCCTCCATCGCGGTATCCATGAACACTCATCCGGAATGGCCCGTAGAGGTAGGCGCGGCCTTCGTCAAGCGCCTCGTAGAGCAGATAGCAATACGAGGGCTGGAGAAAGACATCCTCCTCAACGTCAACGTCCCCAACCTGCCGCACGACGAAATAAAGGGCGTTCTAATTACCCGCCTCGGCAAGCGCGTATACCACGACGAGCTAATAGCGCGCACGGACCCCCGTGGCCGCAAGTACTACTGGATGGGAGGCAACTCCATCCACGACGAATGGGAGGAAGGCACCGATGTAGCCGCCGTCCAGGATGGCTACGTCTCAATCACCCCGATCCACCTCGACCTCACCAACCACCGCCTCCTCGACAAGCTGCGCGAGTGGGACCTGAGGTTCTGACGACGGACGACGGACGGCAGAAAGCAGTAGGCAGACCATAGACGATGAAGGGGTATCTCTCTAACCTGATAATCCCTGATTTCTCACTTTGCGGTGAGTAGATTATCTGTCGTCCGTCATCCGTCGTCCGTCGTCCGCCGAAGGCACGCCGTCCGCGCAATCGCCTTCCTTGTCTTCCTTCCTCTCCCCCTCATGCTCGGTCTCGACCTTTTTACGGGGAGCGAGTATACGGCGGCGGGGGGGAGCCTCAAGGCGGAAGACTTCATGATCTTTTACACTGGAGGCAAGCTCGCCAACGAGGGGCGCGCTCTCGACGCCTACAACTATGGCGTGATGCTTACAACAATCCGGGCGCAGGTAGGCGAGCCGCCCCCGGACCTCTCGATTACACCCACCTTTTCCACCACCTGGCCCATCTACCTCTATTCTCCACCCGCAACCCTCCTATTCACTCTACTGGCACGTCTCCCCTACTTTGGCGGGCTGGCCGTATGGCTATTAACTGGATTGGCGGCTATGCTCCTTGCTCTATACCTCCTGAGACGCGCCCTCCCCTACTTACAGCGCCAACCTTACTGGGTACTTGCCTTCTTCGCGCTAGGCTTCTGGCCGCTCAATATCGTCTTCACGAACGGTCAGAACTCGGCATTCACTTTCCTCGCTTACGTGGCCGTGTTCTACTTGACGCGACCAGACGACGGACGACGGACGACGGACGGCAGACAAGAGTTATATGTTACTGGTCGTCCGTCGTCCGTCGTCCGTCGTCCATCCTCTTTGTTCAAAAATACAGCAATCGGTGAATGGCTTGCGGGCTTAGCAGCAGCCGCACTCGCGCTCCAGAAGCCACAGCTCCTGATTGGACTCTTGCTCGTCTGGCTTCTCGTATGGAAGTGGAGAGTACTCGCCGGGCTTGTTGTGGGGGTGACTACCGCCTGCGCTCTTACGCTACTTGTACTCCCGCCCGCTACCTTCGGCGCATGGGTGGGCAACCTCCTCTCATTCAGCACCGCCGCCCTGGATGCTCCCATCCCCGACACCGATGTGACGGTACGGACGCTCCTGCGCCAATCTCTGCCATTCGCAAAGGGAATGGCGAATACTCTATATTATGTCTACTTCATCGTTGCTTTGTGCTTGCTGGTCCTGGCCCTGCGGCGACTCTACTACGCTCCTCTAGACGCTGCCCGAAAGCATATGTGGCTCTACGTCCTCGCGGTCATCTTCAGCGTGGACACACCCAACTACCTTCTTATATACGACCTGACACTCCTCTTACTCCCCATCCTGCTCCTATTCGCACTCTACGATAGGCCGGAAGACCTGGCGGGCAACCGCCCGCGCCTCAAGGTGATGACGGCTTTTCTTTACATTGGTATCATTGCCTGCCACTTCCTCGGCATAGCTACAGGTGTGCAGCTGGGAGGCGTTGTCTCCCTCGTCTATTTGGGATACGCTCTCTTTCTCTTCTACCAAGACACCAGAGCCTCTAGTGTAATAGTACGGCAGGCGTAAGCGTATAGACTAGAGAGGTAAGGGCGGTGGAGAGGGCTACAAACTAATCTTCCCATCTTAAGAGAAGTCTATTGCTAGATTAGATTCTCCAAGCATCAGAAACGCCATCCTACCTGGAACCTAACCTCCGCTGTTAAGGAATCCCTATCGGAGGTTAGGTTTTGACCTCTTGCGGCAAAGGACACATGGCCCCTGGCCCCTACTTCCCCCTAACTCTCTCCCAGCATAGAGAGACAAAAAGCGCACCGCACATCTTAAGAGAAGTCTATGTGCGGTGCGCTTTTGACGAAGGTATATAGGTGGACAATGCTCTGTCTGGCTGAACATCCGCCCTTGGGATATACTACCAGGACACTTTTGTGGAGGGCCGACGCATGACTACGATCCAGGCTACTGTACGCACCTTCATCGCTATCGAGCTTCCATCTGGCGTTCAACAATCACTCCACGATACGCAGAACCGCATCGCGGGGTGGCTGGGGCCACATGAGCGCGCGCTGAGGTGGGCCAGGCCGGGGGGTCTGCACCTCACATTGCAGTTTCTCGGAGATGTCCCTATCCGTCTTATCAGCCTGATCAAGGGGGCGATGGACAAGGCGTGTCAGGGAGCTGACCCTTTCACCCTGCATACAGGCCAACCCGGCGTCTTCCCCAATGAGCGCAGGCCGCGCGTGCTGTGGATCGGGGTCGAGGGAGATATTGATCCCTTACGTTCCCTCGCGAACTCGGTGCACCGGGAGCTTCAGGCTCTCGGCTACAAGCCGGATGACACCTTCAGCCCGCACCTGACCCTTGCACGGGTGAGGGGGCACGCCGACGAAGAGGCCCGCGCCGCGATTGCTGACGCCCTGGCACGTATCAAGCGCGACCCTCCGCCAAAAGTGAGTTTCCCCGTCGCCTCCATCAGTCTCATGCAGAGCGAGTTGAGGCAGGGTGGTTCGGTCTATACACGCCTGCGAACGACAGAACTCACATGAACATCCTTCGCCCACAGATAGCACGAACGCTTCAGATAATCGCTCTCTGCTTCTACCCTCTCGCTGCAATCCTGCAAGCTCCCACAATGGCGAGCGCCGCACCGCCAGAGGGCTTCGCCGCGCCGGAGATACGGGCTATCTGGCAACGAGATGACGCCCAGGTTGCCTCCGGACAGGCAAAAGGGACATGGCTCTGGGGTCCAGGTCCGTTCTACACAAATTACGAGCCGTATTTAGATACACCACAGGGTAACCACCTCGTCCAGTATTTCGACAAGGGGCGGCTCGAAATCAATGACCCCGATGCTGACCCTGAGTCTCCCTGGTTCGTCACCAGCGGCCTGCTGGTGCGCGAGATGGTATCCGGCAGGGCGCAGGTGGGTGACAATAGCTATTACAGCATCGGACCAGCGAATGTGCATGTTACAGGCGACGGCGACTCCGCCACTCCCACCTATGCCACCTTCGCTGGCCTGCAAGCGCCTAGCCAGAACCACCAGGGCCAACCACTTTCAGCCCTCCTGGGCAAGGACGGTAAGCTTACTCAACTGGACAGAGCGCCCGCAAGCGTCACCTTCACACGATACGAGCCTGCGACGGGGCACAACTGGGCTGACGTCTTCTGGAGCTTCGCCAACTCTCAAGGGAGGCCAGGTAACTTCGAGTGGTTATATACCCTCGGCTATCCCATCACCGAGCCATACTGGGTGCGCGCACCTGTCAATGGTCAGGAGACCCTCGTGCTGGTGCAGCTGTTCGAGCGACGCGCGCTCACCTTCAACCCCGCAAACCCACCTGCCTCTCAAGTCGAGATGGGCAACGTGGGGCGGCATTACTATACGTGGCGCTACGCCAATATGCATGAAGCGAAGTTAGACACCAGGTACGCGGTCAGCATCACTGTAGGAACTGCCCCAACCCGAACTACTAACGTACAACAGCTCATCGAGCTTACCAACAACACTGGCAAGCCCCTTGACCGCGTAGTGCTGCGGGCCGCCTGGCATCACTGGGAAGGCGTCTTCACATTACGTAGCGCTATTGCGTACGGTAAAGAAGTTCCAATCCGCTGGCTTCATGGGGTCAACCTGGAAATACCCCTCGTCCAACCTCTCCCTCCAGGCGCAAGAGTGACCTTAGACCTCACTTTTGACTTGAAGCCGCGACCCGTAGGCGGGCGCACAGGATATGACAAAGCAAACGACATCTTGAGCCTGGGAGATGCGCTCCCCACGGTGGTCCCCTGGGAGAACGGCGGCTGGTCCTTCTACCCGTATTCCCAACTGGGCGATCTCGGCCATTACTCTACCTCCGATTACACAGTCGAGATCAAGCCCGCAGGGAATGAGAAGCTGGTGGTCGGCGGCACGGGGCGAATAACGGCGAGCCAGCCACAATCCTCCAGTTGGAAGTTCAGCGCAGAGAGCGTGCGAGACGTGGCCTATGTGGTCTCTCCACGCTTCATCAATCCCCTGAGCGATACCAGCATGGCGCGCAAGGTTGGAAAGACTACTATGCGCGCTTATTTCCTGCCGGAGCATCGCACCGACGGCCAGCGGCAGCTAGACCTCGTAGCCCCTGCGTTCGCATGGTACGAGAAGCAGATCGGCCCCTACCCCTTCGACACATATACAGTAGCGGAGATGGGCGTGCCACTTGAGCCTACCGACAATTACGCACAGGAATACCCGATGGCATACTTCGTGCCGACTTCATGGCTGAGGCTGGGCACGACCCCGGGCAACTGGACGTGGTATATCCCCGCGCACGAGGTGGGGCACCAGTGGTTCTACTCGACCATCGGCAGCAACCAGCTTACCAACCCCTGGCTGGACGAAGCGATGACTACCTACATTACCGCCGAGTACGTGCGCGCCAATTTCCCCGACCAGTACGCCCGCTCCTGGGCCTCCATGTCGGGCGCGGCTACCACAACCAGACCCGTATCGTCAGGGGTGTACAGTGGCTTCGAATCAGAGCGCCAGTACACCGCCGCCGTGTACGACACGGGAGTAGTGATGCTAAACAAAGTCCGGGTGGTGATGGGCGACGCCGCCTTTTACGACGCGCTCAAGGACTATTATGCCACCTTCAAGCTCAAGCGCGCCGCTCCCCACGACCTCATGGTTATGCTGCAAAAGCACTCGAAAGTGGACCTGACAGGAATATTTGCACAGTACCTGGGATACTGAGCGCAGTTCTTTCTTTTATCTCGATTTTCCACCTTGCAAGGCGGAAAATCGAGATAAAAGAAAATGTTGATTTGGGTTAGGGTTGAGGCGCTTATCGCCCCAAAGCATATTCCTGCACCGCGAAGAAGGAAGGGCGCTTGGTGCCGTCACGCCTTATCAGGCTCCAGCCTATACGTTCATCGGTGGGGTCGGGTGCGACGTTGGGCATGGCAAAGTTGAGGTTGAAGACCATCATCGGCCCCATCCAGGGGTATTTGTCCCGGCTCATACGGAAGGTGCGCCCTATGTTATCGGCCTGCTGTTGCTCGCTGTTCAGGGCGGCGTACTCAAACCCCTTCGCCGGAGGGTCCATGCTGGACCACCCGAACTCCGTCACCCATATCTGCTTGCGCGCGTCGCCGTTCTCCACCATCACCTGCCGGAGTTGCTCCACTCGCCTGAAGTAAAAGCTGGCGTGGTTAGTCCACCCCGCGGCTGTACCCGGGTTGTCGGGCCATAGCGTCTCAGGCGGATTGGCGGCTGAGCCGGGATGCGCCCCCAGCACGTCGAAGTACCCTCTCAATTCGCCGCTGTTGTAGGCATACATCCTTTCCAGGAAAAGCACGTCGTCAACCGCCACGAATGGGTCGTTGAGGCCCGTCCCCGTCAGCGCACCTGAGATTACTACAGCCTTCGAGTCAATCGCCTTGATCGCCGTATACCCCGCCTTCAAGATAGCCGCGTAGTGAGACACCGAAGCGTGTGGGCCGGTCTCGTGAGCGAAGTTCGGCTCGTTCCACACCTGGTATGCAGCTACCTTACCCTTGTAGCGTTGCGCCAGCACCGTCATAAACCTCCCGAACTCCGCAGGGTCCTTCGGGTAGCCTAGCTTATCGGTCGCCCACGACCACGTAGGGGCATGTACCGGGTGCAGGATGACGTTGAAACCCGCGCTGTAAAGGGCGTCCACCGCGCTATCGAGCTTCTCCCACAAGTATTCCCCTCGCTGAGGCTCGATCTGGTACCAGGAGACCTGGTGCATAACCCACTTGACGCCAAGCTCGTTTACCCACCCAACCACCGGCTGAGGGTCGTTCTGGTAAATCCACACATTCAGCGCCGCAGCCGCATGTGGGCCGGATAGGAGTGGGTAGTGCTCCGGCCCCTGCGAAATACCCTCCGCGTAGACGCCGGATGCGGCCTTCTCAATTTTCAGTGCCTGTGTGCTGAACCGGAACTTCCCTAGCTGGGACAGGAGCACGTTATAAGGGGTCTGGTTCTCAGGGTGCATCTCGAATACGGCCCGCTCGAAATATTGCACGCGATAAGTCTTGCCGTCAAGCGCGCTCTTCTCCTCGAACTCGTCCGAGATGGGCAACCCCTGCTGAGCCAGTCCCCCGTTGTGCTGCCAGTAGTCAAGGAAGGGGCCACCCAAGCGCCTGCCCGTCTCGCTGAACAATAGCGAGCCTGTGGATGTATTTGGCTGCTGGCCGGGCGCACCACTTGTACCCACGTATTTCTGACGGTAGCTGAAGTTGCCGATAAGCGACAGTAGAACCTCGTACTGGGTACCCGCATTTTCGGGGTGCATCTCGAATACGGCACGCTCAAAGTATTGCACAGTGTAGAACTTGCCGTCGGTGTCGCTCCGCTCAACTATCTCCTCCGAGAGGGGGTATCCCTGCTGGGCAAGGCCACCATGCTCCTGCCAATATGACAGGAAATCGCCGCGCACCCACTTGCCTGTCTCATGGAAGAATCGGGCGCTCGCGCTGGGAGGACTCTCCGCCGACCCGTCCGGCGCGGTAACTGTAATATCCCCGTGCATGATTGGGTGCCACTCGCAAAAGTAGTGGTACTTGCCGGGCTTGGTGAAAGTGAAGCGCACCGTATCGCCGGGGCTTAGCACGGGAGATACAAACAACTCCGGCCCCTGGACGATGGCGACGTTATGAGTGTCAGCGCCCGCGTTGGACCATGTAACGGTAGAGCCTACCGCTACGCTCAGCTCTGCCGGGGCGTACTTGTAATCTACCAATTGCACAGCCCCTTCGGTCGCGCTTTGGGGCGAAACGGCGGCAACCATGAGAGGCGAGTCATACGGCGCAAGCAAAGCAGGCGCAGCAGTAGAGGAAGCCAATGGCTGTATAGCCAGCAGCAAGAGGGCCGCGCTCATACGCAGCCAGGGCCATGAAGGCAAGGAACGTAATATTCGCATAACATCAACTCCATTATCCAGGTGACGATGCTACGCGCTAGGTGTCGGTCGGGGAGAAAGGAGGGGAGCGACGGCAGATAGCGCAGAACGACGATGTGTTAGAGGTCAATAATACAGATGTACGCACAGTAGTTACATAAGACCAGTGGATAGTAACTGCTATGAGGGGAATAAAGTGTTACCCTGAATAGGATAAAGGTCACGTCCCCAAACCCTCCCCGATTGGGTATTGTTACATTGGGTATCTGTAAGCCCACGTACAGAGAATGGGCTATGCCCTTTTCGGCCCGGACACCTACCGCCACTCCGTAATTCGTAATTCGTAATTCGTAATTGACCAGGCCCCCAAGAGGTCAACATGAGCGCCGAACCGAGGCAAATCGCCACCCAGACCCAGAATAGCGACTCCAAGTTCTGGCTCGCCTTCGAGCACGCGAATGTGGGTATGGCGCTCCTGCTACCCAATGGGCGCTTCCAGCGCGCCAACCCTGAGCTATGCAAGATTCTCGGCTACTCTGAACAAGAGCTCAAAGAAGTTGACGTGCAGACTATCACTTACCCCGACGACCTCGATGATGAATTGCATCTACTGATGGGTGCCCTGGAAGAAAAGCCGTCATCATACCAGATCGATAAGCGCTTCATGCGGCAAGACGGCACGATTATCGTTGCGTCCGTATCTGCCACACTAGACTATGACCGTGCCGGCCGCCCTCTGCACTTCATTTACATGGTCAACGCGCTTCCAGAGCTGCCTGCCACCGCTCCCGCGCCCCCTACGTCCCAGGAGAATCTGGAAAGCGAAGACAGGCTTTTCCAGTTCCTGGAGGCCGTACCGATGAGCCTTTTTGTCATAGATGGCGCTGGTATGGCTTATTACGCCAACAAGCCCGCGCAAGAGCTGTTGGGTATCGGCATTACCCCGGAGGCACCGGATGACCCACTGGCCGGCCTACACGCCCTGCACATAACGGGCACGGACGACCCTTACCCTGAAGAGCGGATTCCACTGGCGAGGGCGCTGGCGGGCGAAAGCACCACAGTAGAGGACATGGAGGTCAAGTGGCCGGGCCATGCAGTGCCGGTGCAGTCGTGGGCCTCACCCATATATGGCACCAACGGGGAAATTCTATTCGCGGTAACAGCCTTCAGCGATGTCACTGAGCGCAGGGCAGCGCAAGACGAATTGCTCCTGGCGAATGACCGCTACATGGCGATTTGCGATAACGTCAACGAGTTGATCTCCATGCACGATTTGAAGGGGATTTATCGCTTCGCAAGCCCGGCGTGCGCGCGTCTCACAGGGTACGAGCCGCAGGAGCTGGTGGGGACCGATGCCCGTCTTTACATCCATCCCGATGACCTCCCATTAGTCGCCAAGACATTCCAGAGGTACGCCGCAGGCTCCGACGAGCACATGCGCGCTACCTACCGCGTGCGCCGGAAGGACGGGGAATATACCTGGGTAGAGACGGGGGCACGCCCTATCCTCGGCACTTACGGGGCGCGGCGGGAGATACTCTTCGTTACGCGTGACCTGGCAGAAGGCAAGGATATGCAGGCTTCCCTCCTGGAAGAGAAGCGGCTGCTTGAGGAACAAGAGCAGGAGATGCAAAGGCGCGCACTCCTCGACCCACTTACAGGAGTCAAGAACCGTTCCGCACTGGAAGCTTACCTGGAGCAGATGCTTACAAGTCGCCGCGCCGCCACCTACCCATTCGGCTGCCTGCTCCTTGATGTAGACAGGTACGAGACGATATATGCCAAGTACGGAGAGAGCGTAGCCGAGGAAATATTGAAGAAGGTGGCGAAGATCATCACAAATGCCTGTCGCACCGAGGATTTCATAGGGCGCTTGAGCGACAACCAGTTTATGGTGTTGCTACCCACAACAGATGCCGCAGGGACGGTTGTAGTCGGGGAGAAGCTGATAAGCAACGTACGAACCGCGTACTGGGCCGATACCCCCGTGACCGAGAATATCACCATCAGCGTGGGCGGCTCATGCATCACACGCTACACAGGCCTCACGCAAGGAGAGCTGTTCGAAATGCTCAACGACCAGCTACGCGAGGCCCAGGAGGGCGGTCACAACCGTATGGTGATGAACGCTCGCCGCGCCGTAAGCGGGCAGTGGGCCGCACTCAGCGGGCGCTAATAAAGTTCAAGGTTCAAGGTTCAAAGTTCAAGAGTTACGTTTTCTTGTTCTGTGGTATCCTAAGAGTGCCACCTTGCAGAACGTCTCTTTGAACCTTGAACCTTGAACTTTGAACTTTGAATTTGGAGCTAAGGAGAACTACAATGCTTTCCCAAGTCTCTGCCAGGGAAGAGACCCTTGACCCTTCTGACTGGTCGGAGCTGCGCGCGCTCGGCCACCGTATGCTGGACGATATGTTCGCCTACCTGGAGACGGTACGTGAGAGGTCCGTCTGGCAGCCAATGCCTGAAGAGGTGCAGCAATCGTTTCACGCTCCCTTGCCGACCGGCGAGCAGCCCCCCGAAGAGGTATACGAGGAGTTCCGCAATAATATCTTGCCTTACCCATTAGGCAATATTCACCCGCGCTTCTGGGGCTGGGTGATGGGCAACAGCACGCCTATTGGAGTGCTGGCTGATATGCTGGCTGCGGGCATGAACCCGAACGTCGGAGGTGGCGAGCACGTTGCCAACCGGGTCGAGATGCAGGTCATCGACTGGTGCAAGGAGATGCTTGGCTTCCCTGTCGAAGCTAGCGGCCTCCTGGTAAGCGGTGGCTCGATGGCGAACCTGCTGGGGCTAGCGGTAGCACGTAACGCCCGCTGTGGCTTCGATGTGCGCCAGGAAGGGGTCTCCGCCTCACCAAAGCCAATGACTATGTACGCCTCC
Source organism: Chloroflexia bacterium (assembly GCA_035274425.1). Lineage (GTDB taxonomy): Bacteria > Chloroflexota > Chloroflexia > QHBQ01 > JADMIH01 > JADMIH01. The sequence continues at coordinate 165,369 of DATEOC010000059.1, read as the reverse complement.
GTCGAGATGCACTCCTCGCTGCAACGCGCAGTAGAAGTGCTGGGACTGGGCAACTGGTCGCTACGTCGTATCCCCGTCAATGATAAATTCCAGGTTGACGTAGAAGCTCTGCGACGGACTATCAAGTCTGACCTGGGTGCGGGCCTGCACCCTATCTGCTTGATAGGGAACGCGGGCACCGTAAACACAGGCGCGATTGACCCCCTCGATGAGTTGGCAGATATAGCCGCCGAGCATAACCTCTGGTACCACATAGACGGCGCATTCGGGGCGCTAGCCTACCTCTCACCGGAGCTTCGCCCTCTTCTCGCGGGCATGGAGCGCGCCGACTCTATCGCGTTCGATCTCCACAAGTGGGTCTATTTGCCCTTCGAGGCAGGTTGCGTACTGGTCCGCGACAGGGAAGCGCATCGCCAGACTTTCACACTCACACCTGATTACTTGAAGCACGGGGAGAGAGGCACCGCGGCAGGCCCGGTCTGGTTCTCTGACTACGGCATCCAGCTGACGCGAGGCTTCCGTGCGTTGAAAGTGTGGATGGCGCTCAAGACCTATGGCGTCGAAAAGATAGGGCGCGTTATCGCCCAGAATGTCCGGCAGGCGCAACACCTGGCAGACCTAGTGGAGAATAATCCTCATCTTGAGCTTGTCGCACCCGTAGCCCTGAATGTCGTCTGCTTCAGGTACGTACGAGAGGGGCTGAGCAACGGACAGTTGAACGCTCTAAATGAGGAACTGTTGATCCAGGTACAGGAGTCGGGTGTGGCGGTGCCATCAGGCACAACTGTGAAAGGTAAATATGCTCTCCGTTGCGCGATAACGAATCACCGCAGCCAGATGCAGGACTTCGATACATTGGTAGAGCATGTCGTGCGCATCGGCGATGGTCTGATGCGTGAAACGTGATGCGTGACTGATCGTCCGTCGTCCGTCGTCCGTCGTCCGTCGTCCGTCGTCCGTCGTCCGTCGTCCGTCGTCCGTCGTCCGTCGTCCGTCGTCCGTCGTCACTCGCTACTCGCCACACTCCCCTGACGCCGATGTTGCATCCACGCCAGGAGGTTTGCGCCTGTACCTGAGCTGATACCAATGCCCATAAGGACTAGCACCAGGCCAAGCAGCGCGAGGAGCGTGATGCTCTCATGGAGGAGAAGAGCGCCCCAAATGAGCGCGAATACCGGCAGAAGGTAAGTCACAAGCAGGGTCCCCGTAGCGCCGACCCTGACGAGTAGCCAGTAATACATGAGTGACGCCAGCGCCGTGCCCGCTATCGCCAGTGTCACTACCGAGCCAATGGCTTGCCACGAAGGGACCTGTTGCGGGAGCTGGAATGCGGCCAGGGGCATGAGCATCAGTGTGCCGCTGACGAGCTGGCCCGTAGCCGATACCTGCACGGGGACACCTTTTAGCGCGTACCGCCCGTATATCCCCGCGAAGGCATATGAGAGCGCGGCAAGCAAGCACGCTCCCTGCCCCAGCCACTGCCACACGCTCTCCGTGCCGATATGCAGGTTCGAGCTGACCACCAGGGAGACACCCGCAAAACCGACCAGCAACCCCACCAGTCGTCCAACCGTTGTCTTCTCCGACGACGGGATGAAGAGCAGCAACGCTCCCGCCCACAGAGGCGCGCAGGCATTGTAGATAGAAGCCAGCCCGCTGTTTATGAAGACCTCTCCCCATGTGATGAGGGTGTAAGGGAGCGCACAGTTAATCAGCCCCATGATGGTGAGGGGCAACCACCTTTTTCGTATCTCCGCGAGCGTACCCTTTCTGGCTGCGCTTATCACTAGCATGACCAGCGCGGCGAGTGCAAGCCGTATCTCGACGAAGGCGAAAGGCTCTATCTCACTCCCCCCCACCTTGATAAACATGAAAGACGCGCCCCAGATCGCCCCCAGGGCCACGAGCACGCCAAGCTCTTTCAAAGACAATGCTTTCTCCTAAGACGTGATGCCTATTGCGTAATTCCGATACGCTATTCTTACCCTCCCTACCTGACAATACCAGTATAAAACTTACCACGTTATGACGCTATCGGTTTCTTGCTGGTAAATGTAACCTATGTAGGGGCGGTTCGTGAACCGCCCTAAATGAATCAAGCTAACAATCTTGTGCCCCTTCCAAGCTACGATCAGCGCCGCAACCGGCGCGCAAAGCCAAACTTTCTTTTCTTTTCCGTCAATTTCCGGACCTTGCAGGTCCGGAAATTGACGGAAAAGAAAAGTTCCTCCCCATCTTTAGGGTTCATAGAGTTATCGAGTGCGTAGCTTGATAGTTACAGGGCGGTTCGCGAACCCCCTACGGATTCACCTGGTTTACCCTCACGCATCACGGTTCAACCTACCCAAAGTATACCCCCAGAATCGGGATGTGGACCATTATCCTATCTGAGATAGGACCATATACCCTTAGCGCGGGGGGAAATTGAGGGCTATAATGCTGGTAGTGGACCGGAGGTAAGACCCTCCGGGCTTCCTCTCACAGAGCCAAATTCCGCCAGGTGGGTCCGCATGCTGGTGGCGCGTACATAGGAGCCAACATTGCACGATAGTTCAGACCCTGTAAGCACGGGTATGAGTACGGAAACCGTACACGCCGGACAGAGCACAGCGCGCCTACCCAGGTCCGCCTCTCAAATGGAGAATAACGGGGCGGGCGTGCCGTGGCAGACTCAGGGTAGCTTACCCCCGGTCATGACGCCCAATGCCTTCGTCATACCTACAGGCCCCTCGCCCGAAGACATTCCAGGCTTCCCGATGCCGCCATCAGACGATGAGAGCTACGCATCCGAGCGCCACTCCGCCGCCTCTTCTGCTCCAATTCGCTCGCTTAACACCGCTCAAAGCACGGGACCTATCTCGACCCCCAAATTAGACCAGCAGCCGCAACGTATCACAGCCCCACATCCGGTGCTTCAACCTTCGGCCCAGGCTACCCAGGTCCCACAGGCGCTCCCCACGGGTATCACAACCAGTGGCCGCTTGAGCTTGAATATGCTTCCAGGCGTATCCACAGACCACCTGGCGACCGGCTACCTTGACCCTTTCATTGTCATGTTCCCGGAGCCGAGGAGCATCCAGGAGACAGGCATAAACCCTGGCCTGATCAGCGATCTGGTGCTCAAGACGATGTATTTTACCTCGTACATGAGCGGCCAGGACATTTCGTCGGCCATACGCCTCCCCTTCTACGGGGTGATAGACCAGGCGATCAACGTTCTGAAAAAAGAGCAACTTTGCGAGGTGAGCGGCACATCCGGCCTGGGAGAAGCGGGCTACCAGTACCTCCTCACGGTGAAGGGGATGGAGCGCGCCCACCAGGTGCTCATGCGCTCAAGCTACGTCGGACCCGCGCCTGTGCCCCTGGCGCGTTACATCGAAGCCGTGAAGGTGCAGACCGCCAAAAAGCCTACCATCAACCGGCAAACTGTCGAGAATGCTTTACGCGGTATGATCATGGGCGAAGAGTTAATGAACCAGGTAGGTGCTGCGGCCAACGCGGGTAAGTCACTCTTCCTCTTTGGCGCGCCGGGCAACGGCAAGACCCTGCTGGCCGAGCGTATTTCCACGATGCTTGGTGGAAACATAGCTATACCTTATGCCCTCGAAGCCGACGGGCAGGTAATCCAGCTCTTCGATCTCAACAGCCACCGCCCGGCACTCCCTGCGGGGAGCAACGAGGCCGATATTACCAAGGCCGAGCTGGGTGACCGCAGGTGGCTGCGGATATACCGCCCTGTCGTAGTCGTGGGTGGTGAGCTTACTTTGACCTCGCTTGACCTGGTCTACAATGAAGGCGGCGGCTTCTACGAGGCCCCATTCCAGCTCAAGGCGAACGGCGGACTCTTCCTCATAGACGACTTTGGCCGCCAGCAGGTCAGCCCCCAGGCGCTCCTCAACAGGTGGATCGTGCCACTGGAGAAGAGCATAGATTACCTCACCCTCAAGACGGGTAAGAAGTTACAGGTCCCGTTTGAGCTATTCCTTGTGCTTTCGACGAACTTGCAGCCGGAGGACCTGATTGACGACGCCTTTTTACGCCGCATCCAGAACAAGCTAAATGTACCCGACCCGACGCCACAGCAATTCTTCGAGATTTTTTCCGCTCAGTGCAAGGCGATGAACGTACCCTTCAGCCAGCAAGGCTTCGCTTACCTTGTCACCAAGCACTACGTCGAGATGAAGCGCCCATTCCGCGCCTCACAGCCACGCGACCTGCTTCGCCAGCTCATAGGCATCGCTCGCTACCGGAACGTCCAGCCTGAGATGACCCCGCCGCTCCTGGACGCCGCCTGCGGGACGTATTTTGTCAACTCCAAGCCGAAGAAGTGAGGACTGACGACAGACGACGGACGACGGACGATGAAACGTGATGCGTGAAACGTGACGATAGACGATCTGATTACCGACTAGCGATAAGAGGAAGTATATGTTAGACCGCATAGACGAAAAGGGGAAAGTCTTCACCGAGCGTATCCGCAAGGACCACGTTGAGGTGGAGATAGTCACGGTACAGGGACGGGTACATGGTTACGTGCATGTAATGCCCCACCAGCGCGTCAAGGACTTGCTCAACATGCCTTCGGAGCAATTCCTTGCGGTCACAAACGCCGTAATGGGAGAAGCAAAAGACGATACCGCTCCCAAGCACGACTTCATTACAATCAATAAGCAGTACATCATCACGGTAATCCCTATCAATGAGCCGCGCCAGGCACCACGTGGAGATGAGTACATCCCTTATTAGAAATCACGAATCAGAGCGAACGTATGATTTTACCGTCCATAGATTAGGAAGCTAAGATGTCATTACAGAGACTTGCAGGGCTATCTACTCAGAGCACGAATGCACCCGCTGCCAACGGCCAGCCAACGAGTGGCGGGGCTCAACCGCCCGTGCCCACCGAGGCGATCAACATTTCGCCCGCATACGCCACCTCGCAGCTAGAGGCCGCGCCGGTCGGACCCTTCGGGTTGCAGCCACCCCCTCAGATGGTGCAGGCAATCGTCCAGAGGATGCTGGTCGGCTTCCCGCAAAACGTCCCCCTGGAGCGCAAGCCGGAGGTCGAGCAGATGCTGGCAGGACGCTTCATGGCCGCCCTCTCCCAGGTGCCGGGCAAACTCCCCCCAGGTGGGCAGGAAGCGCTTTTCAACACTGTCATGGACGAGATACTAGGCTTCGGACCCCTTGAGCCGCTCCTGAACGATGAGACCGTGACCGAGATAATGGTCAATGGCGCGGAGCAGGTATGGGTCGAGCGCAAGGGGCAAGCGATTGAGACCGGCATCAAATTCCTGAACGACGATCACGTGATGCGTATAGCCCAGCGCATCGTCGCACCCCTGGGGCGTCGTATTGATCGCAAATGGCCGATGGTGGATGCCCGCCTCCCCGACGGCTCACGCGTGAACATCATCGGCCCTCCGTGCGCATTGCAGGGCACTACAATTACGATCCGCAAATTCTTCAAGACGCCGCTGACCGTCGACAAGCTGATAGGCTTCGGAACGATTACATCTCCAATGGCCCAGTTCCTGAAGGCTTGCGTCGTTGGCAGGCTCAATATAGTTGTGGCGGGGGGCACAGGCTCAGGCAAAACTACTCTGCTCAACGTATTGTCGTCGTTCATACCGGAGGGCGAGCGTATAGTAACCATCGAGGACTCGGCAGAGCTGAGATTGAACCAGAGACACGTTATATCGTTGGAAGCGCGGCCCGCAGACGTGGACAATGCAGGTGCCGTGACCATTCGCCACCTGGTCACCAATGCGCTGCGTATGAGACCGGAGCGCATCATTGTGGGCGAAGTACGCTCCGGGGAAGCTCTAGATATGCTCCAGGCGATGAACACGGGGCACGACGGCTCTCTCACCACGCTTCACTCCAACACACCCCGCGACGCCCTCTCCCGCCTTGAGACGATGGTGCTGATGTCGGGTATGGACCTCCCCGTCCGGGTGATACGTGAGCAGGTGGCCTCAGCCATAGACCTGATAGTTCAGCAGGCAAGGCTACGCGACGGCTCCCGAAAAGTCACTTATGTGACCGAGGTCCAGGGCATGGAGGGTGAGAATATCGTGCTCCAGGACATCTTCCGCTTCCGCGAAACCGGCAGCGATGTCGAGGGGAAGGTAGTGGGCAAGCTGATGGCGACGGGCCTGGTGCCGAAGTTCATCGCCCGCCTGGAGAATGAGGGGCAGCGCGTAGACAGAGCTATGTTCGCACAAGAGGGCGGCTACCGTTAGACCCGCGCTGCATAAGTGAGCGAAGGTCGCTGGCATCTGAGCAGAGCGCGAGACTGGTGGAGTGCGCCCCAGACTTCGTACCCAGCCTGGATGCCAGCGACCTTCGCTATAGCTGGCTACATAGCTCGAAGTGAGCACATTGCCGGCTTGCCCGAAATATATCGCAAAATAAGAAGCTTGAACACAGACAGGTGTACTCAACTGATGAGTACATTTGTACTTTGCTGGGCTTCTCTTATGGCCCCGGTGCTTTCACCCATATCCTGGCAGCAAGGTCGGAGGTGAGAGACGCGGTCCGTTCCGCACCACCCTCCCCTCGCGGAATGATACGCACCTTCAATGTGTGGCCCGCGTCGTCACGCTCAAGCACGGTGATTGTCGCACCGGGCATGATGTCCATTTGCCCCAGGCTCCTGAGCAGGGCCGATTCGTCCTCCACTACCTCCGAGATAAGCAACACCTTCATTTCCGCTTCTACGGGAGCAGTAATGAGGCGCAGAGCTTTCTGCTCGCGCAGATATTCAACCGTGTTCATGGTGTTGCTAGGTATAGGGTTGCCGTGAGGGCAGGTACGCGGGTTGCCAAGTACAGTCGTCAGGCGCTCCTCGACGGCAGGAGACATGCCCCGCTCGATATTGTGCGCCTCCTCGTGCGCCTGCACCCAGTCCATACCGAGGATGTCAACCAGGAACCTCTCTGCCAGGCGGTGCTGGCGGAGAAGCACTTCGGCGTTGGCGCGCCCTTCTTCCGTAAGCTCGATCCCCTCTCCCTGGCGGCCCCTGCCCCTGCCCGGCATCAGGATGAGGCCGTCACGCTGCATCCGCTTGAGCACCTCGGCCACGTTAGGAGCCGATACGCTAAACTTCTCGGCCAGGCGCGCTCCCACTACAGGATCGCCCTCGACGGTGAGGTTGTAAATAGCCTCCAGATATTCTCGTGTGACCGGGGTAATGGCTGACATGTGGGTATCCTATATGACAGGTGCTTGTAGGGGAAATAACAATTGAGTATAGACCGCGCGGGGATAGTTGTCAAAATCCAACGGGCAGACGAATGCGTATTAAGTTTGCAACTAGTTGCGAAAGTCTATATACTAAGAGAGAAGGATAGTGTCAGGATTACTATCTTCTTTTCAGGAAGGCAAAACCAGGAGGAATTCATGTCGTTATTCGCGCCGGTCGCCATGCACATACCCGATGGGTTTCTATCGGTCGCAACTTCATCAGTCTTATGGGTGTTTGCCGTATTGGCGGTAGGGTATGCGCTGGTGCGAGCCGGTGAAGACCTGGGCGAGCGGCAAGTCCCGCTCATGGGAGTGGTGGCAGCAGCCATTTTTGCGGGGCAGATGCTCAACTTCCCGGTGGCTGGTGGCACGTCGGGCCACTTGATGGGGGCGGCAATCGCCACAATTCTGCTTGGCCCCTGGGCCGCGATTCTGGTAATGACCAGCGTGGTAAGCATCCAGGCGCTCATCTTCCAGGACGGAGGGCTGCTGGCGCTGGGTGGAAACATATTCAACATGGGACTTATAGGCGTGGCTGTCACTTATTTCGTCTACCGGACCGTGCAGAGGATCTCTAACGGACGGCGCTGGGGCATATTTATGGGGGGCGCGCTCTCGGCATGGCTGTCTATAGTCGTCACGTCGCTGGCCGCAGCACTGCAACTCGCCCTGTCGGGTAGCTCGCCTGCGGATCTGGCAATTCCAGCAATGGCAGGCATCCACGCGGTAATCGGCATCGGGGAAGCTCTAATCACCGTAGGCGCACTTGCCTTCATCTATGCAGGCCGCCGCGACTTGCTCAAGCTTGGCGACGCTCAACCCAGGGGGGGCAGGCTGGTCTGGGTAGCCGGGCTGGCGCTCGCCTTGACGCTTGCTATTCTCTCCCCGATTGCCTCGGCCAATCCCGACGGACTCGAATGGGTCGCCCAGCAAAACGGCTTCATTGACAAAGCGCAAGACCCCAGCTACAGCATCATACCTGACTACGCAGTTCCGGGCATCGAGAACGGGCAACTCGCCACCATCCTGGCGGGTATCATCGGCGTGCTCCTAGTCTTCGGCGTAGCTATGGCCGTGGCCTACACAAGACGCAAGCGGGGGACGGCTACCTAGTGATGAGTAGTGAGTAGCGAGTAGTGAGTTGTTGGTCATTGATTGCTAACAACTCACTACTCGCTACTCGCTACTCGCTACTCGCTACTCATGACCATGCATGTTCATTTCCTCGACCCATACCAGGAAGGCGTAAGTCCGATACATCGTCTTGATGCACGCGTCAAGCTGGTGCTGGCGCTGGCATTTATCCTCACCGTGTCGTTGGTGCCCCTAGCTCTATGGCCTATCTATCTCCTGCTGCTCGCCCTCGCGCTGTCGGTGGAGATATTGTCGGAGATAGGGATGATACGGGTGTTGCGCAAATCTTCGCTGGCGCTGATATTTGTGCTGGCGGCCCTTCCCCTGGTATTCATGTCAGGTGGCGAGGCCTTGTTCGTAGTTCCGTTGGGGCCGGTGGGCGGACTCACCATCTTCGAGCCGGGGTTGGAGCGGTTCGCCAGCATCGCCCTCAAGTCGTGGATTTCAGTGCAGATTGCTATCGTTCTAGCATCAACTACCCCTTTCCCTGACCTGCTCATGGCAATGCGTAGCATAAAGATACCACGCCTGTTGATCTCTATCGTTGGGCTGATGTGGCGTTACCTCTTCGTGATGGCTGACGAAGCGCAACGCCTGATGCGAGCAAGGGAAGCGAGAAGCGGCCAGTCAGGTCGTGGAGGCGGGAAAGCAGGTGGCAGCATCGCGTGGCGCGCCCGCGTTACAGGGGGTATGGCGGGAAATCTCTTCCTGCGATCATTCGAGCGGGGAGATCGCATCTATTCCGCCATGGCAGCTCGTGGCTACACAGGCGAAGTGCGAACGATGTCAAGGCCGAGCGTCAAGCCTTCCCAATGGATAGTGCTCACGTTCGGACTGCTCTTGCTGGCCTCGTTGCTGGCGCTTTCGTATCTACTGAGGCTCTAAACAGCTATGATCAATCTTGAATCGACCGCAACCGCCAACAGACTACTCGTGACCGATGACCTACCGCCAACCATAGAGTTAAACGACCTTACTTTCTCTTACCCTGATGGGCACCCGGCATTACGTGGCATATCACTCGCTATCGGCCAGGGAGAGAAGGTGGCGATGGTGGGGCCAAATGGTGCTGGCAAGTCTACATTGATGCTACACCTGAATGGCATCCTGCAAGGAGAGGGCAAGGTGCGTGTGGCTGGCCTCGATGTGGTGAAAGAGAACCTGGGGAAGATACGGGCGGCAGTGGGCCTGGTATTCCAGTCGCCGGACGACCAGCTCTTCTCACCTACCGTATTCGATGACGTCGCGTTCGGCCCCATCTACCAGGGGCTACCCGAAGCTGAGGTACGTGAGCGCGTCGCCAGGGCACTGGCTGCCGTGCGGATGAGCGACTACGCGGCACGGGTCTCGCATCACCTGAGCGTTGGAGAAAAGAAGCGCATAGCTCTCGCCACTGTGCTTTCGATGGACCCTGAAATCCTCGTGCTGGATGAACCATCGGCGGGGCTGGACCCACGCGCGCGGCGAGGGCTGATCAACCTGTTGCGCGATCTCCCGCAAACGATAATCGTGACCACGCACGACCTCCCCCTGGTACGCGACCTGTGCCAGCGCACAATCGTCATGGACGGCGGCGAAATAGTCGCAGACGGCCCAACCGCGCGCATATTGGAAGATGAAGCGCTCCTGGAGGCGCATGGGCTGGAAAAGCCGTAGATAGCGGCCTGCTACGTGAACCTACAATTCCTTGTCCAACTTCCAGCGTGTGTGCTATTCTAAGCAGATGGCGGACGAGAAACAACATCTTACGAAACAGGTTAACTGGCGCGACCCACTCGGCACCGAGCCTGAACTTGAGCCCTGGCGCACCGACCTGGTATTACCCTCATCCTTCCTCGCGGCGGCCACGCTCATACTCGCAACCATAAATCCCATCCACTTCGGTTTCACCTCACGGCTCTTCGAAACATACGTAGTAGCGATTTTGTGTATTGCTGTAGCCGGGTGGGGGGTATACAAGAGGCGAGTGGACCAGGTATTGTTAGGGTCCAGCCTGATGCTCTTGCTCATCGCCCTATGCCTTACCACACAGCCGACCCGGCTTGGCGTCTCTACGAGCACAGTTTGGCCTCTGCGGGGCGCGCTCTTTATGCTGGTCGCAGGGTCATGGGCTTTCTTGATGAGGCCACCGATGTGGGCCAGGCGTGCTATGTTGGCCTTTTCGATACCGATCGTGCTGGTGATTGCCTGCACCGGCGGCCCGACACTCACGGCTACAATATCTAACGCGTTAAGGTTGAACGGCCCAAATTCCTTTTCGACACCGGTCCCCGCCAACAACTTCTCCCCATACTGGCTGGCAGTGGATAGCCGCGGTACGCTCTACGCGACTGCGGCCAGCGGCGGCTATATATGGGTCTTCGATCCGTCAGGCGTGCCACTTGGGACTATTCGCCCTTCCCTCGCGCCCGAAGCGGGCAGCGCCGCTTCGGGGATACTCCCTATAGGTTTCCCGTCACCAACCGCTATACCTACCCCAGGAGGAAATGGAATTGGAGTGACATACACAGCGCCAATTCCATTCTGTGGGATCGCTACCGACCAGATGGACAACCTGTACATGATCGATCCCTACTCGAACCAGCTGGTGAGGATGGATAGAGAGGGCAAGGTCACGAAACGGTTCGCGCTGCCGGAGAAGTTCGCAGGGGCCAGGGGTTGCCTTGCTACTGACGCCGAGCACATCTACGTCAGCTCAGGATTTGGTTCTATCTTCATTATGGATTACGAAGCACGCATCGAAAAGGAAGTAAAGCTGGACTACCAACCCTTCGGGGTCGCACCCGACGGCAAGGGCAAGCTCCTGGTCCTAGGGCCAAACGAGTTAGGACGCATAGACATTGCCACCGGCGTGAAGGAGGTAGCACCACCCCCTCCGCAGGAAAGCGCGGCACGAGTTCGCTACCAGACGATACTCGCCACAAATGATGGTAAGATATTGGGCGCCGACCTCGCAAATAGCAGGGTAGTGCGAATAGACCCTGAAACGGGCGACCTGCTTGGGACCATAGGTAATTCAGGTTCTATCATAACCGGATACTGGCCGGGCCAACTCCAGTCTGTAGGAGGCATGGCGCAGGATAAGAGTGGTCGCGTATATGTAGCCGATTGGCAGCTCGGCGTAATCCAACGCTTCACGCCACAAGGTGAATTGGAAGCGGTGCTCTGGGCACCCGGTGAAGTGCAGCCACCTATTATCCTGGAAGAGAATTACTAGTGATGAGTAATGAGCGGAGCGCAGGCGGAAGTCAGTTATTGTCAACCGCAGATGTGAGCTACCACCTCCCGGCCACCCCCAGAGTTGAATCAAGAAGCTTCAAACGCAACGTAATTGCGCTCAGCCTGGCAAGCTTCTTCTCCGCAGTGCGGAGCGAGATGATAACGCCCCTACGTATGGTCTTCCTGGTAACGGCTATGCAGACGCCCCTGCCCATCGCCGGGCTTATCGAGGGTATCGCCCAGGGTGTTGGCGGTGTGGTGCACATCGCCGCCAGGAGACTGCCGAACAGGGATAAGGCGCAGAAGGGGCAGGTGCTACTGGGATATGGTATCTCAAATGCGGTCAAGCCCCTGCTCGCGGTGGTCATGTCATGGCCCGGCGCGCTTCTGCTCACCTTCCTGGATACCGTAGGCCAGGGAATACGCCGAGACCCCTTGAATAAGCTCATAGAAGGCTCAGCTTCTCGCCGGGGCACGGCCAGAGTCATGGGCCCTCACGAACACAGCAGTATGCTTGGAGCAACCATTGGCGCGCTGGTCAGCACCCTCCTCCTTCTCCTGCTACTTAGCAACCTGCAAGCGATATTTGCATGGGCCGCGGTGCCGGGCATATTAGCGCTGCTCACGCTTCTATTTGTAAGAACCGACGAAAGACGGAAGACGAAAGACGAAGAAGGAGCCCTGTCACGCATCACGCATCACGCATCACCCGAAATATCAAATCCAAAACCCAAAGTCCAAAATCCAAAATCCCTTGGGGTTCGCTTCTGGATGTTCCTGGGTATATCCACGCTCTTCGCGCTGGGGAACGTCTCGGTGGGGTTCTTTGTGTTGAGGTTAGCGAGTCTTGAGAAATCTCTGGCGATTGTCGTACTGGCCTACTTTGGGCACAAGATGGTGGCTACGCTGCTCGCGCCTAGCCTCGGCAAGCTGCACGAGAGGTGGGGGCCTCTCCCCGTGCTCATTACGTGCTATGTCGGGCTTGGCTTGCTTTACGCAGGCTGGGTATTTGCGTCACAGGCGTGGATGGCATGGGTGCTATTGCTTCTGTACGGGGCATATACCGCATTATCTCTGGGAGTGCATAGTGACTTGATTACAGACCTGGTACCAGGTGGCTCCAGGGAAGTAGCGTTGGATTGGCATATAGGACTGACTGGCCTCGCGGTCATTGCGGGTAACGTCACAGCGGCGTGGTTCTGGATCATGGGTGGGCCGCCTGCCGCGTTTATGTATGGCGCGTTGACGGTTGCGCTGGCAGTTGCGCTGATAGCTGCATGGGTGCCCTGGCTGCGGAGGGGCTATGCAGCATAAATCTCACCCTGCTATGGCTATGTCGAGCAACCAAATCTTGAATCTACGACTTTATGAACGGGAAGAGTTAGTAGCTCGTGCGGCCGAATTCCTCAAGAGAGATGAGCGAGTTGTTGCGGCGTGGTTATTTGGCTCGCTGGGTAGGGGCGACGCGGATGCGTTGAGCGACGTTGACCTGTGGGTGGTCGTAGCGGACGAGCATATAGAGGCGGTGAGCGCGGAACGACGAGAATTCGTTGCGGGGATCGGGAAGCCTCTGCTCATAGAGGAAGCCCCACAGAATGCGCCGATCAGGGGAGCCTACCTGTTGGCGTTGTACGGGGGCGAAGCAGGCCCGCATCAGGTTGATTGGTACTGGCAGCCGAAATCAGATGCGCAAGTTCCAGCGGATATACGACTCCTATTTGACAGGGTTAACCTACCAGTAGACACCCCACTAAAATCCCTTACAAATGAGGAGTGTGCTGAACTTGCTACAAACCAGGTCGCCTTCTTCTGGGCCATGTGCAACATTGCTGCCAAGAAGATCGCTCGCAGGCAGGCGTGGGGCACGCTTTCCATGTTCGGGCTTCTGAGTTATGCATTAGAGGAAACGGAGTGGCTGGCCGGCCTGAGAGAAGAGCGGCCTGGGCATAAGGATACACGCACTGGTTTGCCGCCTGTACAACCGGATGAGCAGCTAGACCTGCTGCGACAGATGGCCCACTCGATGGAGAGGATTATGCCGCAAGTGGAGGCGCTTAGCGGCACTGTGCCGGTGGAAGCGATCCCGCAGGTTTATCGCTTTTTCGAAGTCGTAGAGGCTATACTCGAAGAATAGGCACAAAATAACCCGAATCCTTATCTGTACATCAACCCGCCTGTCCCACTTTCTCTCGCAACCATGAGTCGATAAGGGCTTCAACTGTAGTCTCACGGCGCTTGGCGATCTGTGCAAGCTTATAAGCTAGTTCCGCATCTATTGGCATAAATCGCGTTCGCTTCTGAATGTCTACCTCGAAGTGAGCTTCAGGCATACTCTCCCAGTAATCACCCATATCGTGCGTCTCGAAGAACTCTTCTAGCTCAGCGAGGGATGCGAAAGTAGGTAGCTCTTTGTGCTCACTTTCGTCCATATTGTTTTCGCTCCTTATTCTCCATATCTCTCGCGCTGATGATCAATGCTGTCTCATTTTCCTTATAGATAAACAATACAGCCAGATAGCGTCCCGCATCACTTCGACTTAGTTCTCTAATTCTCATGTTTTGCCTCGCGAAAAGCCCGACTATACTATTTTACACCATAAAGAAAAGAGCGCCACTAGGACGCTCCAATCTATCAATCTATACTTATCCAGAGAAAACTGTTTAACCTCTCAGCACGCGCAGGGCCTCTGCCACTATGTCATCGGGGTTGGGCATGACGGCCTTTTCGCCTGCCGGGCCGTAGGAGACGCGGCTGAACTTGGGGTGGATGCGGCCTATGGGGCCGTTCAGCTCGTGCCACCAGTTGCTCGCTATCTCCGCCGCGACGGATGAGCCGAAGCCACCGATGGCGCGGTCCTCGTCAACTACCATGATGTAGCCCGTCTTCTTGAGCGACTTGAGGATGGTCCCACGATCATAGCCGGCGTCAACGGTGCGGAGGTCTATCACCTCGGCGTTGATACCATACTCCGCGGCCAGCTTGTCGGCGGCGGCCATCGAACGGGGCCAGAGGTTGCCGTATGTGACGATGGTCAGGTCGCTCCCTTCGCGGGCCACGCGGGCTGATCCTAACGGCACTCGATAATCAGGCCCGGGATAGTATGACCTTGACACCTTCGCTTCGTATAGCGATTTTGGCTCCAGGAAGACCACCGGGTCGCCTGACAGGATAGACTCGCGCAGCAGGCCCACCGCGTCAGAGGCGAGCGAAGGCACCACGACGCGCAGTCCTGGGTAGTGGGCTATCGGCCCCACACCCGCCTCGCTGTGCCAGATTGCACCCGCGCCGCCCAGGAAGTCGCCGTATGCAACGCGGATTACCATTGGGCACGCGAAGGTGCCGTTTGAGCGCCAGCGCTGAGTCGCTATTTCGTCCACGAGCTGCTGCCAGCCTGGGTGGATGTAGTCGCGGAACTGGATTTCAATCACAGGCATGAAGCCAGCGAGTGAGTAGCCCATCGCGGTGCCAAGTATGGTGGCCTCGGCCAGGGGCGCGTTCCAAACGCGGTCAGGGTATGCAGCGCCAACGCCTCTCGTCACGTGGAAGACGCCGCCTTTCCCCTTCAGCTTGCCTGTAGGGTCGGGGATAGGGAAGTCGGCCACGTCCTGCCCGAAGATGACGATACGCTCGTCCTTCTTCATCTCCTCGATCAGCGCGCGGGTGATGAGGTCGCGCATCGGGATTGGCTCGGTGCTTTTATCCTCGACGAGCGTATTAGCTTCCTGCTCGCGGAACGACGTAACCTGGAGATCATAGGGTGTGGAGGTAATGTGGTGGGTAATCGTCGCAGGATCAAGTTTAGGCTCGCTCACCGCCTGCTCTGCGTGCTTGCGCACCTCACCTGTGATGGTGGAGTCCAGTTCCTTTATCTTCTCTTCGGTGACGCCGAGCTTGGCCAGCAAGGCAATCATCCTGGTTAGAGGGTCGCGTCCGGACTCTTTGGTCAGGTCGTCGGCGCTACGATAATAAGCCTGGGTATCCGCTGAAGAGTGGCTCATCGGGCGGGTGACGTGCGCGTGGACCAGGGCTGGGCCCTTGCCGCTACGGCAGTGCTCAACCACCTTCGCGATAGTCGTATACGACTCCACGAAATCTGTCCCGTCCAACTCGAATATCTCCAGGCTGTGCTCAGGGCTGAGGTTCTGGTAGCGACTGTAAAGGCGTGAAACGCTTCCGCCTGGGACGTTGCGGCCCACAGGGGTGGAGATAGCCCACTCATCGTCAAGTATCACGAAGACGATTGGAGACATGTCGCGCACTGCGTCACGTATCGCTTCCTCTACCTCTCCCTCTGAGGTCGTGCCATCGCCCAGGGAGGTGTAGACGATAGTGTCATTCTTCCCCTCTTTAGCGCCCCGGCTGTACGCTTTGCCCAGCTTGCGCTCTAGCTTGAGAGCGGCAGCGGCACCTGCGGCGGGGAGGCACTGGGAGCCGGTCATGGTCGAGCCGGTGGGGAAATTGAACTCGACAGACCCGAAGTGGGAGGACATCTGCCGCCCGCCCGATTGCGGGTCGAAGCGGGACGCCACGCTCTGGCGCAGAATGTCGAGGAGCGAAATGCCGCTCCACAGGGCGAGGGTCTGATCGCGGTAATAGGGAAGCTTGTAGTCGTCCGGGCGCATGTGCGCGGCGAACGCGGCGTTTATGATTTCCTTGCCCGCTCCTGCTATGGAGAACCACAGATTACCCGTGCGCTGGAGGAGCTGCATCATCAGGTCTATCTCGCGTGACGTGCGCATGGCCGTGTACATCGCCAATGCCTCGTTCAGGGAAAGCCCTGCAAGCTCCTTGCGAGGCTTATCCCACTCCTGCGAAGCCTCGGCTGCGAAGACCTTGCTTACCAGGCCGCGATAATAATCTCTGCGTTCCTCGAGCAGTTCTTCTGCTGGTGTGCGTCCGGATGATGCTTGCCTGGCGGACGCATCACTTGCCTTCTTTGTTTTGACTGCCGTCTCTAATTCGATCACGTACTGCCTCCATTAGGGAGCTTCTATATTTGGGGCGGGGAAGGCAACAAAGGTCGCAACGACTCTTAGACCTCGCACCCGCCTGGGCCTGGTGCCCTTCACGCTCGTGTGCCGGTAGGTGACGTCGTTGTCAATCTCATTATAACTCAGAAATAGGGGTAGGCGTCAAGAGGGGCTTTAGCAAGCAAGTAGGGGCGACCACGAGGGTCGCCCCTACGGGAGAATGAATAGGTGGGGTAAGGCAAGAGGCTGCCAAAAGTGAACGGCACATCTTAAGAGAAGTCTATGTGCCGTGCACTTTTGGTCCCTCTATGCGACAGGAGAGCAAGGGAAGTGAAGGTCTCGCGGCCCAAACCTAACCTCACATAAGGACTCCTTAACATGTGAGGTTAGATTCTAAGGAGGAGGTTGTCTCTGGCGCTAGCTGAATCTTATCTGCACATAGACTTCTCTTAAGATGGGAAGTTTAGTTTGCGGCATTCTCCGCAACCCGTATATCTATTTTGAGCGCTGGCGCACCACCTCGTACAGCGCGATTGACCCCGCGACTGCCGCGTTCAGCGACTCAATCTTACCCATCTGCGGGATAGATATGGCACCGTCACAACGCTCACGCACGAGGCGGCCAACTCCGCGTCCCTCTGAGCCGACGACCAGACCAACGGGACCGCGAAGGTCGGCAGAGGTGAATGAGGTAGCGTCCGGCTCAGCCTGGAGGGCATAGACCCACAGACCCTCCTCTTTCAACGTCGCTATGGCGCGTGGGAGGTTGTTGGCGAGACAGATGTGCAGATGTTCGACGGCCCCGGCTGATGCGTTTACGACGGCGGGTGTGACTTCCACCTGGCGACGGTCAAGCATTACTACAGCGGTGACACCGGCAGCTTCGGATGTGCGCAGGAGCGTTCCGAAGTTCTGCGGGTCCTGTAGCGAGTCGAGGATGAGGACGAGAGCGCGCGGACCTGCATCGCGGCATAGCTGTACGATGTCTGCAAGGGTGCCGTACTCGAATGGGGATACCTCGGCGGCCACACCCTGGTGGTGGCGGCCAACACGCAGAAGAGCGTCAAGCCTGGCCTGGGGCACCCGCTCGACCCTGGCACCTGCACGCTTAGCCATCTCTGAGACGCTAGTGGGGCGATCATGTGCGGGGGACTTTTCTTTCTCCCCTTCGGCCAGCAACACGCGGAAGACTTTGCGACGGCCTGCTCGCAACGCCTCCTCTACCGCGTGCCTGCCATAAAGCCACTCTGCCAAGTAAGGCTACACCCTGGATTACAGGCTAGTCCGCCGAGGAGGTGTCGGCGACGGTGGCCTTGGTCGTAGTAGATTCTGCACTGCTGCTATCACTCGAAGACTTGCTATCCTTATTGCTTTCGCCCGATGACTTGCCGTCTTTACTATCGTCGCTCTTAGCAGAAGACGATTTATCAGCACCGGAAGCGCTAGCCGACTTCCGGCTATCGGTTATATACCAGCCGCTCCCCTTGAAGATGACGCCCACCGGGTGGAAGATGCGCCTGATGGGACCCTGCCCGCAATTCACGCATTCTGTGATTGGATCGGCGGTAATAGGCTGCACCTTCTCGAAGCGTGTCCCGCATGATTTACATTCGTATTCGTATACCGGCATATCTGTGCTCTTAGCTTTTATCTGATAATCTCTTTATGCACTTTGAGTATAAGTCATCAGGTAGGCAACCGCAAATCTCATTCCTTGCGTAAGTGTTAACGGTTCGGACAAAGGAACCAGGTCGTGTGGGCGGTTCGCGGGTTCTTGGGCTACGCCCAATTCAGGCCCCTACAGATGAACGCTTGCTCCCTTGACACTCTATCATGCGCCTCCCTATACTGCACGCAGGGGTATCAGAGCGGCCAGCTTCTGGCTTTCGTATATCACAGGGAGCAAGCATGATACGGTTGGCGGCGGTGGGGGACTTGCACGTTAGCTTACGCAGTAAGAAGAGCTTGGCGTGGAGATTTCAGGATGTCAACGAACGCGCCGATGTACTGCTCCTGCCCGGCGACCTGACCGACAATGGCTACCCGGACGAGGCACGGCTTCTGCTGAGAGAGCTTACCGAGGTGAGGATACCAATCGTGGCGGTGCTGGGCAACCATGACCAGTGTGCCGGCAAGGTGGGAGAGGTGGTCCAGCTCCTTACTGAGGGAGGTGTAGCAGTCCTAGATGGAGACATCTACCGCCTCGAAGTGAGAGGCAAGACGTTGGGGATAGTGGGTACCAAAGGCTTCCAGGGCGGTTTCGGCAAGAATGTGGTCGCGCCCGGTTTCGAGCCTGCGGTAGACGTTTGGGTGCGGGAGGCTGAGGCCGAAGCAAGCAAGATTCAGCATGAGCTTGAAGGGCTGAGCACCGATTACCGAGTTGTGATGCTGCACTACGCACCGATACGCGCAACGGTCCAGGGCGAACACCCGGAGATCATCCCCTTTATGGGCACGGACCGCCTGTGCGAGCCTATAGACCGTCTCGGCGCGGACCTGGTAGTGCATGGACATTCACATCACGGGACCCACTCCGGTGTGACGCCGGGTGGGATACCTGTGTACAACGTCGCGGCTTCGCTGTTGGACAAGCCCTATGCGGTTCTGGAGGTGGGCTAATGGGATATGTCATACGTTGCTTGCCACTACTGATTACGCTCTTAGCCACAGCTTGTGGCGACCCCGCTGGCCCAGGCTTATCATTGGTAATAGTTCCGGAAGGAGAGTCGGTCAGGTCCGCCGCAGGGCAAAGCGGTATCACATGGCTTGAGCCGACCGGCGCGGGGAAGAGTTGGCAAGAAGATGCCTCCGGCCGCTACCGAGTCGAAGAGGTAATGCGTGGTGAGGCGGCCCGTCTGGCCGCAGTTGACTATCCCGCGCTTTCATTAGCTGATTTCATAACGTACACGCGCGCACTCACAGTCACCTGGGACGATTTCACAGGCCAAGCAATTGACGTGGAGGCATTCGGGACTGGCAAGAATGGTGAGAGGTGGACCCTGTATGCATCGCAGGGGCCGGAGATACCCCAGCACCCAGATCGTCCCCTCGTACACCGCTGGATACGGACCTACGCCCTATACGACATGGATTCAGGCAAAGTCACGCTCCTCCTGGCGACGATACGGGGCGAGGTCTACGAATAGTCCAAAGTCCAAAGTTCAAGGTTCAAGGTTAAAAGTACCATCGATAACTGAGGATAGACTATGGACGAGAAATGGAGCGCTCTTCGGACTTTGAACTTTGAACTTTGAATTGTTACATCCTGCTCAACGCGACCAGCACGCCACGCTGGATGAGCCTCAGGACGAAGAGGTTAGCTTCGGGCGGGGATTGCAGCATCGTCCGAGAAGCCGAGGCTGCTAGGGACGCTTCCCGATGATGCCCGGCTATCCATAGCCATTCGGCCATCAGATTTAGCCTCTGGCTGTACTCGGCTCGAAGGTCCGGCCCGAACTCGTCATGGGCTAAACGGATGAGGGCCGGGAGGAGCACGCGCCAGTTGTCGTGGGACAGTTCGTGCGGCATCTCTTTATCTAGCTCTGCCACGCGTTCGGCTACCCCCTGCGTGCCATCGCTCGATATGTACCACCCCTCGAAGAGCTGGTTCGACAATAGCTCGCTCTCGTGCTCAATATCGCTTTCGATAGTTGGCTCATCCGGTGGGAGAATATAACCAGGGCCGGCGTCTAAGTCGCCCGCGAAGCGCCAGATGTGGTGGAAGAGGAGCTGGTACTCAAGAGGAAGTGGCGTGGAAGTTGCGCCATTCTTCCGCACCTCGTCACGCAAGATACGGAGAGCATAAGTGAAAGGGACCTCGATGCAGGTGGCGGTGGCGTAATTGGGTTCGGGGTCGAGCGGGCGGTAGACGAATGGCGCATGTTGCGACCCTACCTGCGCCGGGCCTGGGAAGCGCGCCAGGAGTGAGCCTGTCGCCGCAGTCGCCTCTACAAGGCCGGTATTGTCACGCAGCAAGAGACCGAGCAACAACGGCTCTGAGCCTGGTTGCGCCACGCGGAACCACAGCAGACGATTACCCCAGCCGTCAATCGCGCTCGCAAGCGCCCGGCATCCCGCGTCCGGAGCGGCAAGTGACGCGATAGCCGAACCGCTCAAGCGCAGCTTCTGAAGATGGCGGGCGACGACGCGGGCACTTTCGGATGGGAGATTAGGCTCAAGCATAGCGAGAGTGCGCGCCCCTTCGGGAGAGGGATCGGAGGCGAGCGCCTCTATCGCTGCGTCCGCGATGTCAGGGTGGGGGTGCAGGGCCAATAATCTGAGAGCGCCCAACGTCCGTTCTCCGGTACGCGCCAGCTTACCTACAGCGCCATACAGGATGTCGGGGGGCTGAGTGAGAAGAACGTGAAAATACCCTTCAAACTCGGCCAGCAAATGAGGGTCATCAGCGCAGGCCTCCAGCACTCCCAAGAGGGCATTTGCGAGAGCTTCGGAGGGATCACGCAAGCTGAAGAGGAGGTCATCCGAGGGTGGGGCGCTGAGGTATTGGCTACAGAGGAGCATGATCGCACCCATGCGCCGCCTGTCAGCGCTACGCCTGTCCGAAGCAGCGCGAACGAGCGCCTGCACTGCCGTGATGCGGCTGGGGAAGCGAGCGACGAGATCGCCCAACCTGCGAAGCTCCTGGGGCCTGTATGCGTCGAGGCGGCGAGTGACTGCCGCAAGGAGCGGTTGGCCCATAGCGAGCGCCTTTGCCAGCAGCACCGGATAACCTGGGGTCTGCCGGTCTGCGCGGACAAGACTCTCAAGGGCCTCCTCCGCTACCTGGTGGCCCCGGAGGCTGATGACCTTATTATCAGGCGCGACGTGCCCATCGCCCGTACTGCTGCTGGTTGTCAAACGAGACCCTCTGAGGAGGAATATCCAGTGTATGCGCCAATCGTACCCGCTCTCAATGATTAAAGCCGGGGCGCATGCACCGGGCGCTTCTACTATAGTACCCCTCCTGCTCTATCCAGTCAAGGTCGTGCATGCCTATAGCTTATTGAAAGAAGGACAAAAATGAAGGTTCGGCTGCGCCGAACCTTCATTTTTGTCCTTCTTCTGATACCTGTCTAGTATTGCCCTGTGAGATGAAGCCAGGTCGGGAGTTGGGAGAGCGCCCAAACCGCGGCGATTATAAC
Organism: Chloroflexia bacterium; assembly: GCA_035274425.1. Classification (GTDB taxonomy): domain Bacteria; phylum Chloroflexota; class Chloroflexia; order QHBQ01; family JADMIH01; genus JADMIH01. The sequence goes on along the minus strand of DATEOC010000059.1, from coordinate 143,656 downwards.
CATAAGCCACACAACATCCGTTACCCATCTGAAGCTGATCACCCGTTTTACCTTCCGCTCCGCTTCAAGGCGCTCCATCGCCTCTTTGGACATGGAGTCGCTACTGGACTTTGTGGACTTGTAGGAGATTGTGCTATCGGTCCCGGCCAGCCCAAGCTGCATACGGTTGATAGGCTTATCGCAATAAGGGCAGGGATCGGTCACGCCTTCTTTCGCGTCGGCGGCATCCACCAGCTCGTGGCAGTGCGGGCAATTGACAAAGAAGCTGTACTTGCATTGCGGGCATGAGAGGGAGGTGTCGGCAACCGTGGCTTTGCAGTGGGGACACTCGACCGTTTGGGTGAGGTCTGTATTCCTTATGGTCCTGGAGAGGTCCCCGGTCTCGGAGGGAGCTTTGCTTGCAGAACGGGCATTGTCAGCGGGCGCGGGTTGTTCGGACTGCAAGTACCAGGGCTGCTCAGCAGGCTCGTCAAACATGGGAAGCTCGGACGGCGAGGGGAGGTGGCTGTCGGAGTGCAGGCCCATCGGCCCCATCGCACCTGCCGTGCTGGAACCTGCAAAGGGGGCAGCGGCACCACCAGCCATCGCTGCGAAGGGGTCTACGCCGGGCATCATGTTGGCACCACCAAAGATGTCAGCCGACTGAGAACCGCTATCTGCCCAGGGGGGTACGCTACCTGAGCCGGACTCGAACTGCGCAAGCCTGTCGTCCACACCATCCGCCAGCGACATTACGTTGAACTGTGAGGGTGGCTGGCCCCAATCTAGTTGCTCTTGATTGAATGGCTGGTTGGCAGGAGTGCCCCAACCGGAAGACTGGTAACCTGAGCCCTCTTGCGAATCGAATTGTGGTAGCAAAGGCGAGGCGGCACCATAACTATTCTCCTCAGCAGTAGATGCAGGGGAAGACTGCATCCAGGCGAGGATCGCGGCAGATGCTTCAGAGCCTTCCGTATCTGAATTACCCTGCGGTTCGGGTGAATCGGAGGGGGGCCAGTGACCCGAAAGCTCGGCGAATAGGGGAGAGTCGGCGCCGAGTGGGGCCGTGTACTCAGTAGGAGAGGGGTTATGCTCGTTAGGCACGGGCGGATAGTGGGGAGGGATGCCCGTCTTGGTGCTGATGAACTCCAGGCCCCTGCGCGCCTTGGCATTCTGCGGGTTGATTACCAGCACATTTTCGAGGCATATCTGCTGCTCTTCAGGCTCCTCTACGACCCCACTGAGCCACATCCATGCCAGTTCGTGGTGCGGGTCGCGCTCCACGACCTGTGTGAGCAGCGATCTGGCCGCCGCTTTATCCCCACGGCGAGCCGCGTCTTGACCCTGCGCCAGCAGGCGTTCGGTTTCCCCATTTAGCGTACCTATCATTAGATTACCCCTTTCGCCATGCAGTGAGATGGACGAATGTGGACGACGGACGACGGACGACGGACGACGAACGACGAATTATTACGTGTCACGCCTCACGTTTCACGTTCCCGCCTTATTCCCTATCCGCCAGCCGGATGCGGCAAGGGTGTACCTTGAGCTTCTCGGCGCGAATTATGGTTTTGATCGCCTCCACTGTCTCGTCCAACCTCTTGTGATGGTTGACTACTACGTAATCGAAGTCGCGTAACGCCTGCATCTCCTGCCTGGCGACCCTGAGCCTTATTTTAAGCTCGTCGGGGTCCTCTGTCTTCCGGTAATAGAGCCGCGTCGCCAATTCTTTCATACTTGGTGGGGCCAGAAATATGAAGATGGCCCCTGGCTCTAACTCCTTGACCTTCGCCGCGCCCTGCACGTCGGGCTTCATGATGACATCTTCGCCACGCCGTAACGGTTCGATAACTTCGCTGCGCGGCACGCCGTAGTGATTGCCATACACTTCCGAGTCTTCCAGTAACTCCCCTCTCGCCTTCATCTCCTCATAAGCCTGGCGAGTGACGAACCTGTAATGCACTCCTTCTATCTCGCCTGGCCGCTTTTCCCTTGTCGTAACGGTGACCACATAATGGAACGGCACACCTAGCTCGCGCATCCGCTGTAAGGTCACGTCCTTACCGACTCCCGATGGCCCCGTGAGCACCACCAACAGGGCAGGCGTGGGCCGGTCTATGAACTCCTCGATCTCTGGCGATGGACCCTGTGCCGCCACCAGCTTTTCGAGAGGTTCCGGCAACCCCGCTACCACACTTACAGCCCCTTGAGCGCCTCCTGCTCCTATCTCCTGCCCGCTCGGAGGGGTCTCCCTGCTACCCTGCTCGCTCTCCCCCATGCCCCCACGCTATCCAGGTCTAAAGTTCAAGGTTCAAAGTTCAAGGTTCAAAGTTATCCTGGTTCCAACCGAAAGGTATTTGTTATATTGTTCGCAGGATTCCCCTGCATACCTGGTTACTGATCACCAGCCACTAACGCTTATGCCCACTGACGCCCTTGCTATTTCAGCCTTGCGACGAGAGCTACAGGAGCAAGTCGTGGGCGGGCGCGTTCAAAACCTGCTGGCTCCCGGCCCGCTCTCCCTCAGCCTGGAGATATACAGGGCGGGTACGGGGCGCACGCACCTGCTCATGTCGGCACACCCGCAGCACGCTCGCGTCCACCTGCTGCAAGCTTCCCCGACCAGGGACCCGGAGCAGCGCCCACCTCTTTTGCTGCTGCTGAGAAAATACGTTCGCGGCGGCACGTTGCTGGACGCGTACCAACCCCCATACGAGCGTGTACTTGTGCTTAGTATAGCCAAAAGAATCCCCACTGGCAAGCACCAAGAGTACCATCTTGAGGGGGACTTTAGGGATGGGGACCATGAGGACGATAGCTCTGAGGAAGAAGATTTCGAAGCGCCAATAACGGAGGTGAGACTGTATGTTGAGGTCATGGGCCGCCTGAGCAACATCGTGCTGGTGGACAGTGCCGGAATGATCTTCGACAGCATCAAGCGCGTCCCTCCTGCCATCAACCGCTACCGGGTGACCCTGCCGAAGAGGGAGTACATTCCACCTCCGCCGCAGGAGAAGCGTGACCCGCTGAGAGCGAGCATCAATAGCCTCTCCCTTGAGCTAACTAAGGTATGTGACGAGGATAGCAAAGCACCTGCGTGGAAGGGATTAGTTGCTGGCTTCTTGGGCATAAGTCCCCCTCTCGCACGCGAAGTGACATTCCGCGCTTTAGGGGCCACTTCGATGAGTGCAGAGAGCGTCGCTACTGAGCCGCATAAGCTCGCTAAACTCCTCACGCAGCTCCAGGAGATGGTGGGCATTGGAGAGATTGGCGAGAAGTCCTCTGTGGCATGGCGTGTTAGCCCTGATAACAAGACGCCTCTCGACTTCGCGCCATACGCTCTCACACACCTCATAAGCGGGAACGTTGAGCTTTCCGCACACGATGGTATCTCAGATGCGATAAGCAGCTACTACGAGTCGCTTGGGAGCCTGGGGAGCCATAGCGCGCTCAAGGCGCAGGTGCGAGCGGAGATAAAGGAGATGCTCGGCAGAGATGAGCGCAAGCTGGCTGCGTTGCGCGAGCAGCTAAGAGAGTCTGAGGCTCTTGAGGAGTTGCGGCGCAAGGGCGAGATGGTATTGTCGTATATGCACACCCTTCAGCCTGGGCAGCGCAGGTTGGAGATACCGGAAGAAGGGCTGGCAATCGAGCTTGACCCCAGGTTGACCCCCGTCGAGAACGCCCAGGCCATCTTCAGAGAGTACCGCAAGGCGAAGTCAGCCCATGAGGGACTCCCTGAGCTAGTAGAAGCAACCCAATTGAGCGTCGAGTACTGGGACGGCCTCCTTACGAGCCTCGATGTGGCGGCCACATATGATGACATCAGGGCAGTGCAAGCTGAAGCGCGTGCGGCGCGTACCAGGGCGGGCGCAGGAAGCAAACCAACTGAGGAGCAGGGCGGCAAGAGGCCTCCTGGCAAGAAAGGCAAAGCGCAGGACAAGACGCCTCAGCCATTACGCACGCGCACTCGAAGCGGGGCGCAACTGCTGGTAGGGCGCACGGCGGGCCAGAATGACACCGCCACTTTCAGATTGGCGATGCCCGAGGACCTTTGGTTCCACGCACGCGGAGTGCCAGGCGCGCACGTAATTCTGCGCGCTGCCGGTAATATTACGCATCAGGACATAGAGGAAGCAGCCGCTCTAGCCGCCGCTTATAGCAAGTTGAGGAGCGAAGCCCAGATTGACGTGCTGTATACGGAGCGGCGGTACATTCGCAAGATCGCGAACGGTCCGCCTGGCTCGGCCACGTATAAGAACGAACGCGTCATAAGAGTCGCGCCGATGAAACGTGATGCGTGAAACGTGAAACGTGAAACGTGATTTCTAACTTCTAATCTTATCTAAAAAACCTCTGCGTACTCTGCGTCTCTGCGGTGAACCATAAATAACTTGGCGGTTCAATCATCACGCATCACGCATCACGTTTCATGGGCGCGGTCTTGGGCGTGCGCACTCCCAGGCGGGCGAAGAGGACGCCTATCTCGTAGAGGATTATTATAGGGATGGCGACTATGACCTGATTTATGGGATCGGGGGTGGGGGTGATGATGGCGGCGATTACGAAGGCGAGGACGATGGCCCACCGCCGGAACTTGCTCAAGCGTTTGGGCGTGGCTACGCCAAGTTTCGCCAGCATGAATACGATCAGAGGCGTCTCGAACGCTATTCCGACGGCGAACAGAAAGCGGGTCACGAAGCTGAGGAACTCGGATACGGTAGGAGTACTTACCACAATACCTCCCCCGAAGTTGAGGAGGAATTCAAGCGCGCTTGGCAGGACTATAAAATAGCAGAAGAGAACGCCAAGCACAAAGAAGAGGGTGATACCAGGTAGACTCCAGAGAATCCACTGTTTTTCGCGCTTCTGAAGCCCCGGAGCCATGAAGCGGAAAAGCTGGTAGACGATTATTGGCATGGAGGCGGCAATACCCGTTATGAACGCCACCTTTATATAAGCTACAAATGTCTCGGTCGGCTTTAGAGCAATGAGATGGTGGTCCTTACCCGCGAGAGAAGCTAACAGCGATACTTCTTGCTCGGCGAAGGTGAGGCTGATTCCGGTGGTAATGATCACGGCAAGGGCAGCCTTGATTAGCCGCGAGCGTAGCTCTACGAGGTGCTCTCTTAGGGGTAGCTCGATGTCGCGGCTGCCGTCGGGGCGAATCTGGACGGTGCCCTGGGGTGCTCGTTTCTTGCGTCGCGAGCCAGAACGTAGGCCGGAGGAGGGTGCCGTCGTGCTCATGATGCGGAGGTGACAAATGCTGGTTGCCGAGGATAAGGCGCTCTAGAGAGCTACGCCATGGAGGAAGAACGCGATAGAAGCTGCCGTGTCTCTACCGCGTTCTTGAGCGGGCCTGGCGTTACGCAGCCTTCACCGAGGTGTCTATGTATTGCTCTATCTTGTCTACCGCCTCGCCAACGGTATCTATCTCCGCGTCCTCGTCAGCGATTTTCGTCTCGCCAAAGAGTCGAACCACATCTTCGATGCGCATCAATAGCTCCACCATGTCGAGCGAGTCGGCACCGAGGTCCTTGAACGAGGTGCTGGGGGTGATTTCGCTGCTGTCCTTCTTGAGCACGTCACTGACCATGCTCTTCACCAGCAACTCTATCATGCCTCGCTTATCTTTGCCCTCGGTGTTAGAGGCGTCAACCTTGTACTCTTTCTGGGCGAACTTCTGCAACACCAGGGTAGTCAACCCCTCGTTGTCTTTGCCTTCAATCTCGGCATCGTCAGCCCCGTACTGTTTTGCCTGATCTCCCAACTGGTTCGTTCCGCTTGCCATCGTAGGTCTCTCCTTCTTAGGTAAATATGAATAAGAAGCTACATGTTCTCAGCGATGTACGCGACCATTTCGCGTATCGTGGTCAGGTCGGGCACATCGGCATCATCAATCGTGACCTCGAACTCATCCTCAATCCGCGAGATTACCTCGTCGTGAAACTCTACGGCGTCGGCATTGAGGTCATCGTAAATATTCGCGTCCCAGGTTACTTCATCTTCGTCAACGCCCAGCCCATCGGCGACGAGCACGCGCAGCCTATTATAAATTTCGTTGCGCGGGGGTGCCATAGCTACTCCACGATTTCGGATTGCGGATTTTGGATTGCGGATTTAGCGCCTGCCGGCTGATGCTCTCCATTTTTCTGCGGTTTGCGACGCCCCTGCGCTTGGCGCATGTCGGCGATAGTCCCAAGTACTCCATTGATAAAGCGGCTGGAGCTATCGCTGCCAAACCGCTTCCCTAGTTCCACAGCTTCGTTTATCGCCGCCTTCAAAGGCACCTTATTATCAAACAGAATCTCGAAAATTGCAAGCCTCAATATGCCTTTATCAATGCGCGACATCTGGTCAATCGGCCAGTTCGGAGCCGAACCGACAATGATACGGTCTAGCTCGTCTATGTTCGCCAGCACCCCCTCTACGAGCATGGTAGCGAAGGCTCGCCCGTCGGCATCAAGCGACTCAATCACGCCGGTGCTCTCGGAGGTAGGCTCTTCCAGGTTACGCTCAAGCACCTCCGCGACCGCATGCGTGGTCGAGTCGATCTCGTAAAGGGTTTGCAGTGCGACGATGCGGGCCTGGCGACGGGATGCTGAGGGCATTTTTTAAGTGCGGAATGTGGAGTGCGGAGTGCGGAATTGGACGATAGACGATAGACGATAGAGTGAAACGTGATGCGTGATGCGTAAGAGCATTACTTATTTCGTACTGAATAAACCCATAAAATCTTGGCGTTCTTTGCCCTCTTTGCGTCTTTGCGTTTAATCCTCATGTTTCACGCATCACGCATCACGTTTCATCGCTTACGTCTTCGATGTATACGTTGACCTGTTCTGCCGGGATGTCTACCATCTGGTTGAGAGCTTCGCGGACCTTCTCCTGGACGGTTTGGCCTAACTTTTGGAGGTTCGTATCAGGCTCTGCGACGATATAAACGTCGGCGAGTATCGCCCCGTTACGCACCTGGAGGCTAACTCCGGTGGCATTTCCGGTATTGGGGCGGGGCAGCACCTTATTTGGGGGGCGGGACACGGAGCTCATACCGGCCACACCCCGCACGGCACTCGCGGTGAGGCTGACTATCATCGCGAGCACGCTCGGCGCGATCCGCACTGTCCCTAGCTTATCTTGTAGCATGAAGGTGTTCTCCCTATTGTTAGTCCAAAGTCCAAAGTCTAAAGTCTAAAGTCCAAAGTCTAAGAAGTTGTGTCAGAACGATTCATTCCTGCCTGTCATTCTGAGCGGAGCGAAGAATCTAAAGCTGCTCGCGTAAGTCCAAGCTCGAAGAATCCTCACTTCGTTCGGAATGACAGGGAAGATGGTGCTTCGTTATCTATAGGCACTTTTGCACCAATTCTGTTCTTACGCACGTTCTGAGGTTATCAATCGAGATACGATAACCCTACTAATCCTTACCACAGATATGTTTATGCGGTTCAATAATGCTAGAATTTTGGAGCGTTCACGGATAAGCCCTTGCGCACTGGATATTACGGGGCGGGTTTCACAAGGTTTCTCGGCCGTTGAGCGGAGCTTTCCCCGATGTGCTTTTTGGTGGCGCAACGGATTGGTCTACCTGCTGCTCGGCCAGCCACTCGGTGACAAGGCCGGTGTGTATCTCTCCGTCGAGGAACCTGGTATCGTTGAGGATGTGCTGGTGGAACGGGATGGTTGTAGGGGGGCCGATGATTATGCACTCTTCAAGCGCTCGCTTCATGCGGACGATGGCTTCGGTACGGTCCAGTCCCCAGGTCATAATCTTGCCCAGGAGTGAATCATAATTGGAAGGAGCCGTGTAGCCCGAATAGAGATGCGAGTCGACGCGCACTCCCGGCCCGCCAGGTGGTTGATATAGCTCGACAAGGCCGCCGCCCGGCATGAAGCCGCGAGAGACGTCCTCGGCGTTGATACGGCATTCTATGGAGTGTCCGGTGAGAGTAATATCCTTCTGCTTCATGGTCAGGCGCTCACCCGCGGCAGTCCTTATCTGCCACTTCACCAGGTCAATGCCGGTCACCATTTCGCTGATGCCGTGCTCGACCTGGATGCGCGTGTTCATTTCAATAAAGAAGAACTCGCCCGTGTCATCGAGCAAGAACTCGAATGTGCCGACGGTGTGATACTTGATAGCTTTGGCACCGTGCACAGCGGCTTCACCTATACGCTCGGTCAGGCTCACAGGGAGGCCGGGGGCGGGGGCTTCCTCCAGTATTTTCTGATGCCGCCTCTGGAGAGAGCAATCGCGGGTACCGAGGTGGACCACGTTGCCATAGCGGTCGGCCAGCACCTGCACCTCGATATGGCGCGGGCGGCGCAGGTAGCGCTCCAGGTAAACGTCGGGATTGCCGAAGGCGAGCGACGCTTCGCTCCTGGCGACGTTATAGGCTTCTTGAAGCTCGTCCGCGGAATTCACGACGCGCATGCCACGCCCGCCCCCACCCCCTACCGCCTTCATAAGCAACGGGTACCCTATCTCCTCGGCAACCGTACCGGCTTGCTCAACATTCAGAAGAGCGTCCTCCGTGCCGGGTATGATTGGGAGGCCTGATTTGCGCATCAGCTTGCGCGCCTCCACTTTGTTCGCCATCGCCTGGATCGCTTCGGCGCTGGGACCGATGAAGCCCATGCCTACTTTCTCGCATATCTCGGCTATGTAGGGGTTTTCAGATAGGAAGCCGTAGCCGGGGTGTATAGCGTCGCAGCCGGTCATCTCGGCAGCGCTGATTACGGAGGGGATATGGAGGTAAGAGCGCGCAGGCGCTGGGGGGCCAATGCAGATTGCTTCGTCGGCAAGGCGCACGGGCAGCGTATCGCGGTCCGCCTCCGAGTAGGCAACAACCGACTCAATGCCCAGCTCGCGACACGCGCGCATGATGCGTAGCGCGATCTCTCCCCTATTCGCTATCAGTACTCGTTCAAACATAGGCTTTTATGATGCGTGATGCGTGAAACGTGATTATTAAACGCCAAGATACCAAGATAACCAAGAACGCCAAGATTTTTAGGGTTCACCGCAGAGACGCAGAGGCGCGGAGGTTCTTTGGAAATTACGAATTACAAGTTAGACACTACTCTCACGCATCACGTTTCATGCATCACGTTTCAGACCTTCAAGAACCGACTCTACTTTGTGCTTCATTGAGGCTGGTTTGTCTCGTCTCTCATCTATCTTGAGGGTGGTGCCGACGCGGAGAGCCCCTGCGGCGAAGATGGCCTCGTTCATCTCCTCGATTACAGCTATTATATCCGGTCTCTCCCCTTCAAGCACAGTCCCCATCGGGTTGAGTTGGTACTTCACCTCTGGGTGGGAGATGAGGACGGCAAGGGCGGCGGTGACATACTTGCTGAGGCTGGGCGTAGCCGTGCCGATGGGTGAGAAGGATACTTCAGCAATTACTTTCATCATATTTCTTCCCGCTTCATGACTTCGACAGTTATTTGCGTGGACGGATGCGAATCCTGCCAGGCGTTACTACTGTAAAGGATTGCTCTATCTGTAAAGCATGATCAATAAGTGCCTTTGACACAATCGATGCTTTTGTTAGTGGAGCTAAGCCGCCTAATCGAATTAAGATAACACCATTTGCAAGTCGCCGCTGGCGGTATACTAATTCACCGAAATCTTTATCGGAGGTCAAGAGGAGCGCCTCTTCACGATTAGCACTATCAAGAATTATATCATCTGAAATAGAGCGCTCCATTTCGATGACATATTCTACCGAATGCCCGTCATGGCGTAGTTGCTCTACGATTTGCCTGTCTACGTTCTCGTCAGCAAGTATTTTCACTCTACCTGCGCAGGTATAGGATAAACAACATCTGCACGCAACGACTCGGCGGCGAAAGCCAAGGCTGCCTGAACCGCTTCACGTGTAAGTCTTGGGTGAGCGTCCAATATCTGCTCCATGGTTTCGCCAGCCGCAAGCTTCTCCAATATCAACTCAACTGTGATACGTGTGCCAGCTATGACTGGTTTGCCCATCATAACATTAGGATCTGACACTATCATATTATCTTTCATCGCTAGTTCCTTTGTTCCTTAATATGCTGATTAAGCAAGTAGATCGTCCGACATAAGCACCTGAGCGTCGGGTGCTATGCGCTTGACCAGGCCGGACAACACCTTACCTGGACCTATCTCCACAAACGTCTGCACACCATGTTCCGCCATGTATTGTACCGACTCCACCCAGCGCACCGAGGAGTAAGTCTGCTCGACCAGGAGGTTCGGTATCTCATCTCTTGAGGCGGGTCGAGCTGTAACATTCGCCACTACTGGGATGCGCGGCCCATGGAAGGAAGCGCGCTCGATGTCCTGGGCAAAGCTCTTGGACATGGGGCGCATCCAGCGCGAATGGAAAGCGGCGCTCACCGGGAGCGGTATGACGCGCTTCGCGCCGCGCTCCTTCGCGAGATGCCCAGCCCGTTCCAGGGACTCAAGTGGACCGCTTATGACCACCTGGCCGGGAGCGTTCAGGTTGGCGAGGTCTACGTCCGCCTCTCTGCATACGCCCTCAAGCGCATCCTCCGGCAGACTGAGTATTGCTGACATGCCAGTGGTAGTGCCGCCGCTGGAGCCTGCCTCGTGCATCAACCTGCCGCGCTCCGCTACGAGCGTGAGGGCATCTTCCAAAGAGAGAGCGCCTGACGCGACCAGCGCGGTGTATTCACCGAGGCTATGCCCGGCGACGAAGAGGGCATCATCAAAGCTTCCGGGATATGTCGTCCGCAGGGCGGCGAGGTGCGCGAGGGCAGTGACCAGTAAAGCAGGCTGCGCGTTGTCGGTCCGCTGGAGCAGGTCTGCGGGGCCGTTGAAGCAGAGATCAGAGATGGAGCGACCAAGCAGAGCATCGGCGGTATCGTAAATACGGCGCACTTTGGAGAACGCGTCATACAGCGTCTTGCCCATGCCTACAACCTGGGAGCCTTGCCCAGGGAAAAGCCAGGCTGTGGAGTTAGAGTCAGACAGTAAATCAATATCCATGATTAGCAACCCCACTTGACGATGGCTGCGGCGCTTGTCAGGCCCGCCCCGAACGCTACGAATAGCAGGTTATCGCCAGGCTTGACCTTGCCCTGGTCGATAGCTTCGCAGAGGGCTATAGGGATAGAGGCAGCAGAAGTGTTGCCGTACTTGTCGATGTCTATGAAGACCTTTTCGGGGTCGAGGCGCAGCCGCTCCGCGATAGAGTTGATGATGCGGAGGTTCGCCTGGTGCGGCACGAAGAGGGAGATGTCGGCGTAATCGAGGCCTGCTTTCTCAAGCGCCTCTACCGCCGAGTCGCCCATGATACGTACGGCGAAGCGGTAGACCTCCTGGCCATTCATCTTGATGAAGTGGCCCCGGTCGGCAAGGGTCTGCTCGCTTGCAGGGTTGGCCGCGGCACCAGCCGGGAGCTTGATGAGGTCGGCCCCTACGCCATGCGACCCCAGCACGAATGAAAGCAGGCCGCACTTGTGGTCGGTGGCCTGCAACAGCACAGCGCCTGCTCCATCAGCGAAGAGTATGCAGGTGGCACGGTCCTCCCAATCTATGAAGCGGGAGAGCGCCTCCGCACCGACCACCAGGACCGTCTTGTACGCGCCGGACTTGATGAACTGAGTGCCGACGGAGAGGCCGTATATAAAGCCTGAGCAACCTGCTTCGAGGTCAAACGCGCCTGCGTTCTCAGCGCCGATCTCGTGTTGTACCAGGCAGGCGGTGGCTGGAAATAGGAAATCGGGGCTGGCGGTGCAGCATATGACCAGCTCCACCTGCCAGGGGGAGACGCCCGCACGCTCAAGCGCCTTCCGCGAGGCCGCTATCGCCAGTGTAGAGGTCGATTCGTCTGGGGCGAGTATGTGGCGCTCGCGGATGCCTGTGCGGGTAGTTATCCACTCGTCCGAGGTATCGACAATCTTGGCGAGGTCGGCATTGGTCAGCACCCTTTCAGGCACCGCGCTACCCCAGCCTGTGATAGCCGCGAACTTAGGCACTGTACGTTAAGCTCCTCTACGCATATAAAGTTCAAAGTTCAAGGTTCAAAGTTGTAAGTGGCTTTGAACTTTGGACCTTGAACTAAGCTGGCGTCTCAGCCGTCTTGACTTCGAGCACCTGGCGACCGCGATAGGTGCCGCAAATGGGGCAGACGCGGTGAGGCATGCGTGGATTGTGGCACTGGGGGCATTCTACAAGCTGCACGGGCTTGAGATGCTGCTGGCTGCGGCGGTCCCCGCGCCTCTTGCGTGAAATCCGTTGTTTGGGTGTCGCACCCATAGCTCTCTATTCTCCTCTTTTGGTGTTTAGTAGCTGGTGACGCTGGACGAAAGACGAAGGACGAAGGACGAACTAGCTATCAGCCACCGGCTACTTTTGTCAATTAGCTCTATTTTGGCTCGCCGGGAAGTCCTCTAAGCGGAGGGACCGGAGGCCGGACCAGCGATCATCAACCGTCTCTTCAGTGTGCCCGCACTGGGTCTCATTGCGATTAGCCCCACACTGTGTGCAGATGCCTGCACAGTCCTCACGGCAGAGGGGCTTCATTGGCAGGGCCACCAGGAGCGCCTGCCGCACCGGCTCGGTGAGGTCCATCATGTGGTTTGCGTCAATTTCAAAGGCTGTGTCGTTATGCTCATCCTCGGCGCGGCGCACGGGAGTGCCTGTATACACGTCAATCGTCGGCTCAAACTGCTCTTCAAGGGTGGCCTCGACAGGCAAGTCAAACATTTCGAGGCAGCGGCTGCACTCCAGTCCTACGTCGGCTGATACGTCCCCCTGGACGAGCACGGCATCTCGCAACGTTGTGACTTTGACGTTGCCTTCGACTCGTCGCGCTTCAATCTTTGCCTGGCCCTGAGTAGACCCGTTGCCAGTTTCGTCGTAAAGAGTAAGCTCCGGCGTCACCAGCTCAAGTCTGCGGGTAGACCCGACGGGTTCCTTGAGCAGTTGCGCGATGTTGAAAATGAGGTCAGGATTAGATGTATAAGCGTCCATCGAAAAAAACGTCCTATTTTGGAGTCAACCAAACTATTATATGGCACGGGGCTGTGCGTGTCAAGCACACGCCGGGAACGGAAGCGACGGGATTCGAACCGACGATCTTCTCAGCCTTGCCAGGGTCGCATGTTAGGACGCTACATCATTACCTTATTCTGCTGCTTAGGCTTTGCGGGCTTCCCAAGTGCTGATCAGAAATGTTGCCATTGTGCCAGCAAGGTTTACAGCAAGTTCAGCATGCCGAGGGGCTGGTCGTGCCGCCAATTTGCCTTTGCCGTGGGCATCGCTCAGGCGGTTCCGAAGTCCCGCCAGTTCATTAACTACTGTTTGGCACCCGCCTAATATCTGTTTGAACGCTTGCTCGGTATGCTGGCTGGGCGCGAGCTTCAACTGCTCAGCGGCTTTATGGTATAGTTTGGGCAGGTCATCCTTGTCGTCATATGCTACACTTGCCTCATCCAAGATATACTTGCATACCGTCTCGACTAAGGTGCGCGCTGCTGTTATCGCACCATCAGAGTCTGCATTTCTCCGCTCCAGGGCTTTAGACCAGGCGGCGCTAACGTGTTCCGAGTCCACAATGGACAGAGCCGCTGACACCAAATCGTCCGGTGGCATTAGTGGCCCGCTTTCTAACTGAGTAATAATGGGGTCGAACTGTTCGCGGAGGAACTCACGACGCGAAGCGTACGTGCTGCGGCCACTACCACTAATAAAATCCCAGTATTCACTTAGATTTCTGCATGTGCGCACGAAGGCCGGAAGGTGCGAGGCTAATCGGTGTTCATTGAGCACCGCGTGTCTTAATGTCCTGTATTCACTCTCCTCTACCTTGCCCCCCTGTGCATAGGCGAGAGCAATATCCTTAAAGGCCTCTACCTTGCTCAGTAACTCCTTCTCAGAAGTGACCACTGTAACTCCCTATGAACAAGCTCGATATGGTCCGATAATAGCATTATACATCGGTGAGCAACGAGCAGGCTAATGGCCAAAGCCTTCGGGAGCTAGCAAAGCTCTACGATGTTTCTCATGAGGCTGTGCGGCAGATAACCGTGAGATTCAGAACTCATGGGCCTTCGCGCTCTGAATGAATATCGAATGAATGGGTTACAATATAGATGAAGGTAAGGGATGTTAAAATTTGTGTTCATGAAAGGTACAGCATGATCCTCCCCAAAGATCGCGACACTCGCTTCATCACCATCCGCCGCGGTGGGACGCTCACCGATTCAGACCATCACCTTCTCGCCTCGTGGGCGGCCGCGTGTGCGGCGCACGTCCTGCACCTCTTCGAGCAGGCTGTGCCTTCGGACTCGCGGCCGCGTCACGCAATTGAGCAGGCTCGGGCATGGGCGCGCGGCGAGATCAAGATGTCCCAGGCCCGCGCGGCGGGAGGTGCGGCGATGGGGGCGGCCAGGGATATGAGCGGCGCGGCGCGTCATGCCGCATATGCTGCCGGTCAGGCGGCGGTGGTCGCGCACGTCGCCGCGCACGAGCTCGGTGCCGCAGCCTACGCGATCAAGGCGGCGCGCGCGGCTGCGCCTGAAGGCGAGGGCGAGAGTACCGGCCGACTCGAGTGCCGCTGGCAGCGCGACCAACTGCCGGATGCGATTCGCGACCTTGTCCTGGACGATCAGCGGTTGCGAAACGACATCTGCTGGTCTGTATTCGACTGTTGATGGGCGACTGCCGTGTGCCAGCACTGCTCATGAATCAGAGGAGCGCTATGTCTGTGAAGCCATTGCAGCCGGTTTACCAGATTGTTGGTATGCTAATTCTGATGGCTCTTGTACTGGTGGGAGCGGGTCCGACTCCTTTGCTAGGTAGTGCCGCTGCGCCGTTGAGCGATCCGTCCACGGGTGTAGAGGCACGCTCCGAAGTACTGGCGCTACGGGTCTATTTCCGCGACCACGCAGAGCGCGATCTTCTGGCCTACGAACTGGGGGCTGAAGAGATTGCTACCCTCGGCGGGTTCCTTACCGTCTACTCAACTTCGGCTACATATCACGATCTTATGAGGCGTGGTATCCGTGTCGAAGTCGACCACGAACTGACGAAGCAAGCCAACCCTGATCTCTCTATCCCGAACCCCTTTTATGGTGGTTACCTGACTACGCAAGAGATCGAAACCTTCCTTGACCAGAAGGTATCCACCTATCCGGCTTTGGCTGAGAAGATAGACATAGGCGACTCCTGGTGCAAGACGCACCCAGGGCAATGCACACAGCCGAATAGCTGGAACGGCTATGACCTGTCGGTGCTGCGGATCACCAATCGCAGCATCACCGGACCAAAGCCGGTCTTCTGGCTCGATGCGGGCATACACCCCAACGAGATAGCCACCCCTGAAGTGGCTATTCGCTTCATCAATTGGCTCCTCGACGGCTACAACAGTAACCCTGACGCGCACTGGCTGGTAGATAACCACGAGATATGGGTGATGCCGGTGCTCAACCCGGACGGACACCACATAGTGTCATCCGGGGGTAGCGCGCCATACGCACAACGAAAGAATGCCGATAACGACGATGGCTGCGCCACATTTGAGGTGTTCGGCACCGACCTCAACCGCAATTTCCCATTCAAGTGGGGCTGCTGTATGGGTTCCAGCGGCCAGCCGTGCGACAATACCTACCGTGGGCCTTCAGCAGGTTCCGAGGTAGAGACGCAGGCGATCATGGCAAAGATACAGCAGATCATCCCCGACCAGCGCGGGCCGAATAACACCGACGCTGCGCCAATCACTACCACCGGCATATACCAGAGCATGCACACCAATGCTGAGCTCAATCTGTACGCGTGGGGGTGGACCGAACAGCCCTCACCCAACAACGCCGACATCGGAAATATCGGCGCTCATATGTCCGCCCTCAATGCAGATGGGAACGGCTATGAGTCGTGCCAGCCGTCAAACTGTCTTTATCGCGTGGATGGTGCCACGCTCGACTGGTCGTACGGCGAGTTGGGCATACCCGGCTTTACGACCGAGTTGAGCGGCCACGTCCAGACGCCTCAGTATTCGTGCCTGGACAATCCTGGGTGCGGCAGCACAAGGGGTATATGGCCCGAAAATAAGGGCATGCTCATCTATCAAGCAAAGATAGCCCGCATGCCATACTTGCTCACTCGTGGGCCTGACGCCAATCTGGTCACGTCCACACCTATGACTGTGACCCAGGGCACCCCGTCAGTCCTCACCTCGACAATAAACTATGCCTGGACAGGCAACGCTTATCTGCAGAACGTGGCTGCCGCCGAATATTACGTAGACACGCCGCCCTGGGCTGGAGGCACCCCCTTCCCGATGGCCGCCAGTGATGGCAGCTACAACTCTCCCACAGAGGGGGTAGAGGCGATGATAGCTACCGGCACTCTCGGCGTGGGGCGGCACCTCATACTCGTGCGGGGGCGAGGCACCAACGACTACGAGGGCCACCAGAGCTGGGGCCCTATCTCTGCCGCCTTCCTCGACGTTCTTCCAGGGATTACACCAACTCCCGGTACCAACACGCCGGTACCCGCGACGGCTACTGCTACAGTGGCGGCTCCGACGACTACGGCTTCAACTGGACCCGCTACCTCCACTAACACAGCGGTGGTACCCACGCGAACCGGTACACCGACACCCGCAGCTCCCACAACCACAGCATCAGCTTCTACTGCAGTACCAGTTACCTCTACCGCCACACGCACCATTGCACCACCAACAGCCACAGCCTGCACGGTCAGCTTCACCGACGTGCCTACAAGCAATACCTTCTACGCCAACATCAGGTGCCTTGCCTGCCACGGTATCCTGGGCGGGTACTCTGATGGCACGTTCCACCCTAATAATGAGATCACCAGGGGCCAGATAACTAAGGTCGTCTCCAATGCGGCAGGCTTCAACGAAAGCCCAGGAGATCAGCTTTATGAGGATGTACCTCCCTCTAACACCTTCTATGTCTGGATAAACAGGCTGAGCAGGCGAGGGCACATGGGCGGGTACATCTGTGGTGGCGTGGGAGAACCATGCGGTGCGGACAACAAACCGTACTTCAGGCCCAATGCGAACGCCACGAGGGGGCAGCTAGCTAAGATAGTAGCCTCTGCTGCCCAAATCACCGGCACACCCACAGGGCAGAGATACGCAGATGTAGAGCCAGACAGCACCTTCTACTTATGGATAGAGCAGCTATCCTCCCTGGGAGTGATGGGAGGCTATGAATGTGGCACGGTACCCACAGAGCCATGCGATGACCAGAACCGCCCATACTTCCGCCCCTTCAATAACGTGACGAGGGGACAGGCTTCTAAGATAGTAACCAATACCTTCTTCCCTGGTTGTGAGACTCCCTGGTCAGGCAAGTAGTCCAGTGTAACCCCCTCTCGTATATATCCTATACCGGCAACATCCAACCTGATGATGCGTCGCACCATGTCCGGAGTTGACTATTGTGTTTGCGTAGTTAGCGATAAGGAGGTTCGACGTGAGAAGGAGATCGATCCAGGTAATGGCTATGTTAGTGGGGTTATTAGTGCTGCTTGCGAGCCTGGCGTACCTGACTGCGCCGGGGGCGGCAGCGGCGGTGACAGCGGAGTCATCTTCGGGTCAAGCAGCCGGGGATGCCGTAGTAGCAGAACCGATGCGCCCGCGGCCAACGTCCACCCGCACGCCGACGCGCACACCCACTCGCACCCCTACGCCTATGAATACGCCGACGAGCAGGCCGACGAACACACCCGTTCCTAGCTGCGGTCTGCTTTGGCGCGAGGTTCCCGCCGCCCATCCGGGAAGTGCCCTGTACGGGATAGAGGTAGTATCGGCCAATGACATCTGGGCGGTTGGGCTTGCCTATGAGGGGACCATAGCTCGAACGCTAATCGAGCACTGGAATGGCACGCAGTGGACTATCGTGCCCAGCCCCAATGTCGGTACAGGGTCTGCTTATCTCTTCAAGGTTTCAGCCGTCTCCGCGAGCGATATCTGGGCCATCGGTACCCATAATGCTCGCACGCTGGCGCTGCACTGGGACGGTACGCAGTGGAGCATCGTGGCCACCCCGAACCCCGGTACGAACGAGAACTATCTGCTGGACGTAAAAGCGGTGTCGGCTGACGACGCGTGGGCGGTAGGATATTTCCGGAGCGGACCGCCTTATCCTTTCCAGATGTTCGTCGCACACTGGAATGGCAAATCGTGGAGCCAGGTGCCCAGCCCGAACACGGGTTTCTTCTCTAACGTGCTGACTTCGGTAGATGCGATCTCGGCCAACGACATCTGGGCGGTAGGTTATTCTATGGCTCAGAACGCCCCCGCCAGCCAGACGCGGACGCTGACGATACACTGGAACGGGACCAGCTGGAGCGTGGTGCCAAGCGGGTCCTTCAACCAGCTCAACTCGGTATCGGCGGTGTCGAGCAACGACGTTTGGGCCGTGGGGAGCAACGAGCTTTACCACATTACTATGCACTGGAACGGGAGCTTCTGGAGCGAGGTGACACCCCCCGAACCAGGCAATAACTCGATCAACCTGAACGACGTGGTGGCGATATCGTCCAACGATGTATGGGCGGTGGGTTATTATGAATCTCTCGCCGTAGGCGGCACCGTGCCGCTGATGATACACTGGGACGGCACGCAGTGGAACCAGGTTGAGCGCGACTGGGGTACGGCACCGGACTTCCTGACGGCGGTGGACGCTGCATCCTCGACCGATGTGTGGGCAGCGGGGTACAACTATACCGACGGCCTCTTCTTTGTGCACTATAGTGACCCCTGTACGCGTTAAGCGGTAGATATATAGTGCGGCGGTAGCGGTTGTAAAAGGTAGAGCTAGACCCGACAAGGAGGGCGTTCCTCTTTGTCGGGTCTAGTTGCGTTGATTGGGATGAGAGTGAGAAGAGTGGTGTCGGAAGGTGATAAT
The DNA here is from genome assembly GCA_035274425.1 of Chloroflexia bacterium. GTDB lineage: Bacteria > Chloroflexota > Chloroflexia > QHBQ01 > JADMIH01 > JADMIH01. The sequence goes on along the minus strand of DATEOC010000059.1, from coordinate 124,789 downwards.
GCAACAGTGGCATCAAGGCGCCGACCCATAGTAATAACTGAATCTGTCTCCCAGAGTGGTGTATGGATGAGCACATCACCGTAAGGTTATACTACAGTTTTGTAGGTATGTAGCGCAGACTACAGACCTCCAATTCCCCAGTGTAAGCGCCGTGCGCATGCAAACCTGCTAGGTCGGGAGGAGAGAAGAAGTTATAGAGAGACGCCTATGAGATACGGGGCACTGAAAGTAGTAAACCACCGTCGCATGAAGCTCGTCGCGCTAGCGCTAGCGCTGGTGTTGTTAGTGCCGAGCGCTATCGTCGTGTACAGCTGGCTAAACAGTCGGCCGTCGCTCGAGGCGTATGACGCACTTACCATGCCGCAGGCGTCGTCCGATGCGCCGATTACCGTTCGCTTCGCTGGCGTCTCGACGCTCGTCTTTAACGACGGCGAGACTGCGTGGATGACCGACGGTTTCTTCACGCGGCCCTCGTGGCTTCGTGTAGGCTTAACGAAAATCGAGCCTGACCGAGCGGCCATTGAGCAGGGGCTGAAGCGTCTCGGCGTTGAGAAACTCGCTGCCGTTATCCCCTTGCACTCTCACTACGACCACGCGATGGACGCCCCACTCACCGCGACGCAGACCGGCGCGATGTTGATTGGCTCCGAATCGACGCTTAATATCGGGCGAGGGCTAGGCATGTCTGAAGATCGCATGCTTAAGGTCACCCCTGACGAAAGCATTTCTCTCGGCAAATGGAAGCTAACGTTCATCAAGTCCCGTCATGCCCCACCGGATGACCACTCAGGTCCCCCCGTTGACACAATCGACAAGCCTTTAGTGCCACCCGCCGCGTCCTCTGCCTGGGCTGTGGGAGATACTTGGACGCTTTTCGTTGAGCATAAGAGCGGTGCCCGGATGTTGGTGATAGGGAGTGCTGGCTTTGAGCCGAGCAGCCTGGACGGAATTCGCGCCGACACGGTTTTCCTCGGCATCGCTCTGCTCCACAAACAGCCGGAAGACTATAAGCGGCAGTGGTGGGACGAGAACGTGAAGAGTGTCGGCGCACGCCGGATCATTCCGATCCACTGGGACGACTTTGGACGCTCATTGGAAGATCCTCTTGTAGCGTTGCCTTACGTCGCCGATAACGTCGGGGCGACCATGTCAGAAATATCTGACTGGTCTAGACGCGACGGCGTCGAACTACGTATGCCGCCACAGTTCACACCGTTCGCACCATGACACGGCATCCACCCTTAACGATTCAATAGTACCACCCTCAACCTGTTGAAAAACTGTCTGGTGCCAGTTATCAGGGTAGCAGTTCGCTTTGGCGTTCGTTCAGCGAGCGGGAGTAGAACGTCGGGTATTCTTTGTTGACCAAGCAGAGCGGAGACTGCCAGGAGGGACCGACTTCGGACATCGAGCCGATCCAGGTGATGAAGTTGAGCCAGCCGAGGCGCTCGCCTGGGACGCTGCCGGGGTCGAAGCCGCTTTGGACGATGAGCAGACGGGTTTTGCCGCCGGAGCCTTCGAGCGTCCAAGTGACGGTCTGGGTGCCCGCCCAGCCATAGACGAACTTGCCGGGAGGTTCTATTTCGAGGATAGTGGAGGTAAGTCCTTCGCCCCAGCCGAGATCGAATGTGCCGCCGACTTGCGGCTCGACGGTGGCATTGTAGGCGATCCAGCGGTTTAGCTCAGACGGCTCGATGAGCTTGGAGAAGACGACCTCGGCGGGGGCGTCGATCTCGATTTCGTGGCGAATGTCCTCCTGGCTGTTGAGGGTATGGAAGTCGAAGCGCGAGTAGACCAGGCGGCCCTCGACGTGGCGGCGCAGGTTTTCGAGGGCGAGGAGCCAAAAGTCTTCGGGGGCGCAGGGAGCGGATGTGTCTTTGCCGCAGCCTGTGTGTGTGACGGTCAGGATGGTGGCGCCATCGCGGGGATGCAGCCTGTATTCGACTTCGGTGGTGACGCCTTCGAGCGGCCAGGCGAAGCGCAGAAGGTTGTCTTGTTCGGCGGCGATAATCTCGTGGCGGCCCTGCTCGCGGTCAGGGGTTTCGGGGGTGTAGCAACCCCAGAAATCATAGCGGCGCGCCGGTAGGTCTACCTCTGCGCTCTCAGCGAACCAGGTTTCCAATGCCTCGGCACTGGTGAGAGCGTTGTAGACCGAGGCGGGATCGGCGGCGATTGTTACCTGGAGCCGGTATAGTTCGTCCATCGTGTTCCTCCAATTCTGAGTGTGATTTTGGACACGGCCCACCGACGCGCATGAAGCATGAGCCGGCGCGATTTCTGGAAACGGGTTGCGTGAGCGCGATCAGCTTTTCGGGTAGCAGGCAAGGACGAGGCGGTAACGTGGTCTGGACGGTTGCGCGCCGCCATCATCACCGTCACCGTCACCGTCACCGTCACCGTCATCGCCAGCTGTGGCGCCGTATTTATGGGCCAGGATCTGGGCCATCTGCTGGACGTCGGCCATGAAGTCGGCGCGGCGGGACTCGTCGTTCAGTTCGACGTGCAGCGACAGGCCGAGCGACGGTATCTCTCTGCCGACCTGTTGCGCCAGGTGGCCGATGTCGCCGCGCATCTCCTCAGTTAACGAAAGGAGATGGCGCAAGCTAGCCTGGTCCTGGGCTATGGCAGCACCGCCGATCTGTCCAACGAGGTCGGACGCCAGCCAGTAGGAGCGGGCGCGGGCCTGGTAAGAGCCTTCCACGGTGCCACGTACGCGCCGCTCACCAACTTGCTCGACGAGACCGGCGTCTTGCAGCGCCTTGATATGGTAGTTGATCTTCTGCGGGGTCTCACCGAAGATCTTGCCCAACTCGAGACAGGTGCGGGGGTGGTCCATCAGCCTGAGCATCTCGATGCGTTGAGGCTTGAGCAACACCGCCGCCTGGGCCACGTCTTCGATGTAGAGGACTTCCTGCATATGCCTAATCCTGAGCAATATAAAATTCCTTCTTATTATACAAAAGGATTTTTAGATTGTCAAGCCCTGAATCGCGGGTTTTTGTGGCACGGAAATGCAGAGTATCACAAACGACCCTTTTTGCCAAAGCAACGGGTTCCCCGCCGAAATATGTAAGTGATACCTCCGTCCAGGTGTAGGCTACATCAGATCAGACGTTGAAGAGATCAGACGTTGAAGCCTGCCAGCAACAGGATTATGATGCCTGCGCCCAGGAGGAAGCGGTAGATGATGAAAGGCGCGGTGGAGCGGCGTTGCAAGTAGCGCATGAGGAAGTAGATGCATAGGAAGCCGGAGATAGCCGACGCCGCGAAGCCTACCAGGTAACCCATCTGCTCGCTTGCCCGTATCCCTTCGGGCGACTTCAAAACGTCGTACAGCTTCTTCACGCCCGCCGCCAGCACGATGGGTGTCGCCAGCAAGAAGGAGAAGCGAGCCGCGGCCTCACGCTTCAGACCCCGGAAGAGACCTGCAGTTATGGTGCTTCCTGAGCGCGACACGCCCGGTATCAGCGCCAGCGCTTGTGCCAGGCCCACAATCATAGCTGTGGTTATTCCGACTTGATTGATTTCATACTGGCGCTGCCCAAGTCGCTCGGCGGTCAGCAGTAATGCGCCCATGATAATCATCATGGCGGCGATGACATAGAGGCCAAGCTGGAGGTTCTGAGGTTGGTGGAAGAGGTCGTCAATCTGGCTTTCCGTGAGCAAACCCACCACGGCGGCGGGGATTGACCCCAGTATGATGAGCCAGGCAAGGCGGCGATCAGGGTCGTCACCGATGCGCCGCTCTATGAGCGAACGCACGAAGGCGACAATCAGCCTCTGCCAGTCGGACGCAAAGTAGACGAGGACAGCGAGCAGCGTGCCCATGTGCAGGGCGACATCGAACGGGATGCTCGTAACCGCGCCGCCATGCCAGCCGAAGAGCCAGGGCACTATCAAGAGGTGCGCGGAGGAAGAGACAGGCAGGAACTCGGTAAGCCCCTGCACCAGACCCAGGATTAGAGCTTGTATCAGGTCCATCAGCGGGAGGATGCCTCGCTGGGATCAGGAGTACGGGTCGAGGGTTGCTCTCCCGCTTGCTCAAGTAGCGTTTCGGCATCGCCTTGCGTGATTTTCCCTTCCTGGACCAGCTCTATGTCGGTGAAGGGGCCTTCCAGTTCGTGAGCCTGGTTAGAGGCAGCGGCGCGGGTCTTCTCCAGGCCGGTAAGGTCCTTCCACGATAGGCTCTCTCGCCAGAGGTAGACGAAGCCCAGGAGGGTGACGGGAATAAGTAAGGCCGCATGGAGCACGAGTACGTAAGAGATACCGAGGTCGCCTACTACGCCGAACGCCCCGACCAGCACTACCTTGGCTATCCAATCAAAGACACCAATGAAACCTGGTGCCTGGGGGATGAGCGTGCTGAGGTTGGCAAAGGAGGTGGCGAGCATATATGCATAGAAGGGTAGTGGCTGGCCGTCGCCTCCCCGCAGATCAAACCCCCAGGTACCTAACGTATAGTACATCCCAGTCTCAAATAGCCACGCAATCAACGACAGCACCAGGACCGTAGCCATACTAGACGCGCTGCGAAGAGAGCCGAGGCCATCCACGAAGGAGGTAGCCAGGCGCTCACCGCGCTCGTGTAGCTTCCCAGGCATAAAGCGCAAGAAAAATGCAATCGCCCTCTCAGCACGCGTACGCGACGACGCTACGGCGATGAAAATGAGCAACAGACCCAGGAAGATTACTGATGCGATAATAATAGGGAGGTCAAGGCTTGTCAGTAGATTGCCCAGCTTGTGGTCGATGCCGGTCATGAGGGCATCGCGGTCCCAGAAGATTATGAAGATGATCACGGCAGCCGCGAAGCCTAGCATCGTGAGACCATCGAATACACGCTCGACAAAGATGGTGGCGAGGGTAGCAGTCTTGCGCACTCCCGTACGTATGCTCAACACGTAGGCGCGCACAAGCTCCCCTATCCTCGCGGGGAGCACGTCGTTTGCCATGTAGCCTATGACTACGACCTTGAACGTGTCCATCAGACCTATCTTCGGAACGATAGGTTTCAACAAGGTGCGCCATCGCACTGCCCGTACCCATACCCCCGTGAAATAGAGAGCAAGGGCGGGTAGGAGCGCCCAATATTGCGCTTTGGTCAGGGATTCCCATACCTTGTCGAGTTGCTCGTTATAGAGCGCCCACCCCAGGAATATGAGGCTAATGATGATGCCTATGATAAATTGCTTCGATTTGAACAAGCTATTGCTCCTGGGGACCGAAGATGCGCTTGCGGTGCTCCCGGCTCACGATGTCGGAGAGTCGTTTGCGGAAGATGGAGTAGCGTCTCAGCCCTATTCTGTTCAACCAGAACTTGCGCGCCACGTTTAGCGTCGAGAGGCCGTATATGACGCTACGCCGGAAACCTACGCTGGAGGCCTCAGGGAAGTAGCGAGTGGGGACGGGCACTTCAGCTATCTTGAAGCGGAAGGCCACCGCCTGCGCTATTACCTCGCTGTCGAAGACAAAGTCATCTGAGTTGAGGAGGAAGGGTATGGTCAGGAGGAATCGCCGCGAATATGCCCGGAAGCCGGTATGCCCTTCCGAGAGGTGAGTCCCCAGCACGAGGTTCTCCACTGTGGTCAGAAAGCGATTGGAGATATATTTCCAGATAGGCATTCCGCCCTTGAGAGTAGCGGCACGCCCCTCCAATAAGCGCGAACCGAGCACGAAGTCCGCCTTGCCCTCGATGATAGGCTGGATCATGGCGGGCACACGGGTGGCATCATACTGGTTGTCCGGGTGGAGCATTACAACGATGTCGGCCCCCGCCGCGAGCGCCTCGATGTAGCACGTCTTCTGATTGCCGCCATACCCCTTATTCTGGATATGCACTATAACTTCCAGGCCCAGGCGGCGCGCTATGTCGGCGGTATCATCCTGGCTGGCATCATCGACCAGGATGACTCTGTCTACGATCTCCTTAGGAAGGTCGCCATGCGTCTTGGCTACGGTCTTCGCGCCATTGTAAGCAGGCATAACCACAACCACGCGAGGGTGCTCTGCCGGAGGAGCGTCTTGAGTTGTTTGTTGCTTGTCAGTCATTCGTCACTATGCGCATATCGCCCTCTACTTCGGTACAACAAAGACCTGCACGTTACCATTTATGCGGTCGAGCACATATACTTTATCATCTGGTCCGACGGCTATCCCACTTGGCCCCGCGAATTGGCCGCTTTCAGACCCAGACTCGCCAAAGTAAGTGACGCGCCCTGTGCCAGTATCCAGTACAGCTACGCGTTGGCGGTCGGGGTCTGTCATGAAGATGCGGCTATTGTCCGGGCTGGCCGCCAGCTTGCTCCCGCCCGATGCTCCGCCCACGGGCACCGCCCACTGCCTGACCCGACCTTCCTCCTCAGATCTGGCAGGACCCACCGGCATCGCTATTATCCTGTTTTTCAGATCAACTGCGAAGATTCGCTCAACTGTGTCGCCCGGTAAGTAGCCGATCAGGGCATCCACCGTCTGCTCCAACCAGTCTGGTGGAGGGGTGCTGTTCGTTGGGTTCGGTATCATGAATTGGGACATAGGCTGGGCATCAGGCGACGGCGAAAGCTTGACGATCCGGTTATGGCCGGTATCTGCAATATATACGCTACCATCCGCTCCCAGGGCAATCCCATTCGGGCCATACAACCACAATGAGCCGGGGTCTACTACCCTTAGCACCTTGCCGGAGCTATCTAAGGTTTGCACAGTCCCGGCGATTGCGTCCAGCACGTGCACAGTGCCATCTGGCGCAACGGCGATGTCACGTATATCGCGGAACTCTCCCGGGACCGGGGTTGTGCTGTCCGGTGTAGCCGCCTTACCGAATGTCCTCACTATTTTACCATCCGGCGCATAGACGACGATGCGCTTGTTACCGTTATCACCTACGTAGATGTTTCCGTCTTTATCTACCCCAACCCCATGCGCGTCCGAGAGGCCCGACCCGGCACCTATAACCGCGATGGGTTGCAGCTTCTTGGGAGCAACGACAGGAGGGGGTATCTGGGCGGTCGGGGCATCAGGCAGCACGCTCCGCCGCCAGCTTCGCGCCAGGGGCCTCAGGACGCTCGGAGGGACCAGGGTGTCCTGCCCACTACCCGGTATTGACCAGAATAGCTCAAAGTGCTCCGGGCTGCCGTATTGCCAGGCGGACCTGACATCTATCTGATGAGTGCCTGCGGTGAGATGGGCAACTCCGGGTGCCTGGCCCGCTACAATCTGTCCATCGATTAGCAGGAGGCCACGGGTGGGCGGCTCTACCCTGAAGCCATAGTCACCCTCCACAGGAACGTTCAGACTCCCCTGCCAACGGGCCACGAAGGGATTATTGCCGAAGGTGTAGCTAGATAACCTGAACCCCAGGTAGGGATCGCTGCGCCGCATGGTGGGTGACATGCCGTTGAGAGGGTTGTCCGAGGCAAGAGTCGTAATATCAGTCATTGGAGCTATTTCGCCGCTCAGCCCGCCCGTCAGCCCGTTGTACAGGTAGCGCGATTCGATGGGGATAGGGGCTGATGAGCCGCCCGCCCAGGTAACGTTGACGTACGTTGTCACGTCGCGCAGAGTGGCGGTCAGACGCACGTCATGAATACCCTTTGCGAGGGCCACTTCAACTTTGCGAGCGGCAGGGTCGGCAGAGCTACCCGTGCCCTGCGCAACCACATCCAGGAAAGTTTGTCCATCTATCTCCAGCTTCGTATCGCCGTTCCCATCGACTGCAAAGGTGTAAGAGCCATAGGAAGGTGCAACCAGCCCGCCTTGCCATTGTGCGGTAGAGGGGTAAGTAAGGTCGGGTGGTGGGGACCATTGGAGCGATCCGACCAAGCCTAGACCGGACATACCGAGGGTAGGCTCATCCCTGGTAATGGTGAGTGCATTACCTGCCGATCGGGTAGTATATGTCGCATGGAGGGTCTGAGAAGCGGCAAGCTGCTCGCGGGCGACTTTGTACGATACGAATTGCTGAAATCCATCTGGGCTGTTTACCGGCTCCTCCTTCCCATCAGGATAGAAGGTCCGCAGCATGGGGACGTACTGGTACATATGGGGGTACATAATGAAGGCCGCCCCCTTACCGCTGTTGTCGATGATAGGGGAGTAGTCGGTAGGGGTTAGGAGGTCAACCCCCTCGACCCCTTTGGCTATGAATGCCGTGGTAACCTGCCCAAACGAGATGTCGCTGTTGACGGCTCCCTCGTAACCCTTATAGTCCTTTCCCAGGGCCTGGATATAGCGAGCCTGAGTGGTGACACGGCATTGGTAGCATAGAGTAGCATAGTGTCCGAAGTACTCTCGATATGCGTCGACCGCAAGGTAAATGACGAGAGCAATCAGAGGCACCGTTGCCCACTTGCGGGCAAGCCCCCGGCTCAGGGGCCAGCTCGCCGAGAAGATTCGATCAACCAGCGAGGCAGGGAAGAGCATAACGGCGGACCATGCTCCACTGGCACGTAGCACGCTTGGGATGTCGGCCATCAAAGCCATGCCCATGATACCCATCCAGAACCAGAGGCTCACTATCCCGTACCTGGGGTCCCATATCTTCCAGGTCGCGTAGGTCAACCCCAGAACGGCCAATACGGCCCAGAATGGAGAGAACATCGAACCATTATGCTCGCTGGGCTTGTAGAAGCCCCAACCATCCTGGCGCGTGTATAAGACCTCGCTGGAGATACGTGCCTGCTGGTATATCACCTGTGTCCATGCCCAGGGGCGCTTGAGGAGTGTCTCTTGCGTAGTTTCGTTTACCCAGGCAGGCTCGAATGGGAGGTTGTAACGAGCGAATATCTCTTGCTGGTGGCGGGGGGAGAATATGGAGGCCTCGCGCGCCCGTCCGGCGAATCCTTCCCAATTATCGAACTTCCAGGAAAAGATGCCGTAGGGCATAAAGGTCAAGGCGAAGGCGAAGCCAAGTAATACGAAGCCGAGGAGATGCTGCTTGAAGAACTGGAGTCGCCAGCGCACGAGGCAATAGAGGCCTACCAGTCCCACGAGAGGTATTATCAGCTTGCCCGCCGGGTAGAAATAGAGGTTGAAGGCCCAGCAAGCGCCGGCTAAAGCCCAATCGCTCCACTTATGGTAGCGAAGGGCCATGAAGAAGTAGAAGAATCCAGCCGCCCAGAGCATGCCGGTCTCGGTATTGGTACTGAGGACGCGGCCATACTGTAGCGCCAGGGGAGAGACCGCAAGCATCGCCCCGGCGATCAGCCCCACGCGCGGCCCCCACAGGAGACGGCCTATCCTGTAGACGAACCACACTGTGAGGACGCCCGCGACCACGGAGAGCATCCGCGTTCCCACCATGTTGTCACCAAAGATGCGCAGCATGAAAGAGACGAGGTAGAAGGGAACGTTAGGTATCCAGTACCAGCCGCTCCCGAAGAGGGGCGCGGGGTTGCCGTTGACGATGGCGCGTGCGTCGAGGCCGTGGAAAGCCTCGTCTTGCTCGACGCCAGGGAAGTTCTCCAGGTCAATGGTGCGTAGGATGATCGCACCTAGCAGTACAGCACCTACGAGCAGCGCCTCCCAGCGCGCCGGGATGGAGGGCACCCCTCGTCCGAAGAAGTCGCTACGGGCGTCCGGCAGCAACCCTCCTCCACGGGGCCAGCCTGGCGCGCCCAGCAGCGTAAGGAATAAAGCGCCTAACGATGCAGCCCATAGCCAGCCACCGAGGGGCAGTCGGTAGTCCTGCCAAAGCACAAGAGCTGCGCCTGTCGCGAGTCCAACCGTCAAGACGAGTCCAGGTAGCGTTATCTTCCAACCTAACCTGGCGCGTACTTCCTTCCAGCGCGCCCACAGGCGTTGTTTGCTGGCGGGCGCGACCTCGGCTTGTGGCAAAGTTGCAGGAGAAGCCGGTTCTGTAGAGTCGGCGTCAGCTTGCTTAGAATCCAGGACTTCTGGAAAGTCGTGGGTTGTGAGTGCGACTGAGTTGTTCGCGCCGTTCGAGCCGTTGGACTTTTCGCCTGGGGGGAGAGTGGTGATTTGCAAGGGGTGCTCAGCCTGCGCTACTTCTGTCTCAATATTATGGAGGACGAGACTCTGCGTGCTTGCGCGCTGGCTGGGACGCCGGATGGGGAGAGTGGTTATAACGAGTAAGGAAGCAGGCACTTCACTACCGCCGTTACTGCCGTTACCGCCGTTACGGTCAGCTTCGCTTACTTCAGGCAAGCTATCGGAGGCCACCTCGGTAGGGATAGGTGTGTGCCCATTCTCGACGGGGTGGCGGGGCGGCACCTCCTGGGTAACAGCCTCCTCGGAAGTCGATATCTCCTGATCAGAGGTGGACGTATTTTGGGGCGTGGGCTTAAGACGGCGAGCGAGCCATGATGGCATCTCAGGGTGGAGGAGAGAAAGTATAAGGACGACTGTAGCAATCGAGTAGTAACGAAAGGCTACCGTGAAGTCGAGGGAGGCAAGGAGGGCTTGCTGCCCCTGCCACCCCAGCCAGATGGCAAGCAACCCTCCGGGCAGACCACGCCCCCGCCAGGCGCGAGCCAGCCACCTGCGTGCAACAGCGCCTGCGCGGCCTGTTGAGCTCTTCACCTCTGCTGGGGTCTCCATCTCGCCCGTGGAAACCACGCTGATTCTCCTTGCTGTATCGTCGGCACGTATGTTGTGCGCAGGCGGGTGTGATTTTTGGGACAATCAATATTGTACCGGAAAGAACGCCTCAGCGCCAATACAGCTTCGCTTGTAAATGTTCAGAGTAGGGTAGCGGTAGGGGCGAGATTTATCGCGCCCTTGCTTGGGACCACTAGCCATGTTGGGTAGCCATTCCCACCAGGGCGCGATAAATCTCGCCCCTACACCCTTATTCTGAACATTTACCTTCGCTTACGCGAAGCATAAGCCAGGCTACAGCAGGTAGCGATCCGCGCCTAAATTGGCGCGCCCAGCCAAACTTTCATTTGAACATTGAGTTAGCCACGCTCAGGGTGAAGTTTTATCCTCGGGGAGAATTGGTAGCCGTGGCGTCGCGCGCGTAACCTGCGTCAGCACGTAGCGAGTAGTGAAGCCACCTAGTCTGCTAAAGTAGGGGAAGGTACGCTCGGTACGCATTCCAGAGACAGCGTAGTCGGTGATGATGCGGTCATAGGTGAAATCGCCGCCGTTTACCCAGGTGTTCCAGTCCCAGCCGCCACCCACTATAGCAGGTTTGACGTGGTTGCGCAGCCAGTGCCCTGCCTTCCAGCGGGCGTTATCGTGGTCGACGAAGTCGGCTTGCAACAGGTACGAGAAAACAGCGATCACTACGAGCGTAGAGATCGAGTAGGCCCACGCTGCACGCTTCCACTTCGCCGCGCCCCGCACGACAAATAAGATAACGAACGGCAAGAAGCCAACCATGTACCTGTCGAAAATGACGGCTGTGAAGGCAGCAGTAGCCACAAAGACGCCCGCCCCAACCATGTAACATGCGATTATCGGCGAAAGAGCGGGGCGCCACTCGCGCCTGACCAGCTTTCTTATCCAGCCTAGCAAGGCGTCAGCCATCGCAGCCAGGAGGACCACGCCCAAGATGATGCCCAATACCCATAGACCCCGCCACACTTCAGGTGAGAATATCGACATCTGCCTGTATTGAAAGAAGTCAATTCCGTCCGTGCGGATAATGTTGCCTATAACACCAAACGTGAAGGTCTGCTGAGGGAAGGGTATCGCGATGTCTCCCAACCGGAAGGTAAAGGGGGGCTGGTCCATTCCGAGGAGCCAATTCTCCCCTGGGAGTGCAAGGTTATACATGCCCCACAGCACAGCCGCAGCCGTGAGAGGGATGAGCCACCACCTGCGAAACCTTATCTTGATGGCTGCCCATGCCGACAGGGCCACGATTGGGAGGAGAACCAGGGACCTCAACAAGAAGACGCGCAGCCACGGCTCCTGGAAGATGATCCTGGAAGTCCACCCGGCGTGATTGAGCGCGCCCATGTTGGGTGGTATGTCGCGCTCCGATAAGTACCAGAGCAGCAGACCTATAAGGGTGGGCACGATAATGCCCACCATTTGCCACCAGCGCCACTTCCGGGCCAGCACCCCTTCGAGCAGTAGATAAAGGAGGAACGCAACAGGTACGATGATCGCGAACTGCCGCACGTAGAATCCCCATAATGCAACCAGGCTCCCCACCCCCATCCAAATCGCGCCATAGCGCGCCACTCTCATACCTTGAAGATAGCAGAAGCATGCTATCAAGATGAGCGATACGAAAGGCACATCAGTCATGAAACTGTAGCTGAGGTGGAGGAAGATTGGGTTGAAGGCGAGGAGGGCTGTACCAAAGAGCGCGCCCGCAGCGCTAACCTTCACGATGCGAGCAATACCGTAGAAAGCGTACAGCCCGAAGAGGGCAAGTGCCAGCGTAGATGCCGTCAGGGTGCTGAAACTGAAGCCGAAGAGCTTCGACCAGGCCGAGCCCCATACGGTCAGGCCGGAGAGATTGGCCTGCATCCAGGTGGGTCTGATGAAGGTGCCCGTATCGAGCATACTACGCACCGACTCGACGTGTAACGAGTCGTCAATTATTGGGTATTCGCCCTTCGGTGGGAGCAATATCACCAGGAGTAACCAACCTGCCAGTATGATAGCCAGGTTGCGCACGTCCTCGCGCCGCCAGGTGACAGCAGAATCACCCTCGTGTGCTTGCACGGGGGTGATACTTGGGGCAAGAAGGTTGGGAGCAGCAGTAGAAGGTGACGCGCCAACCAAGACGCGTCTGCGTTGCGGCCTCAGAGCAGCATCACCGCGTTCCAGGAAGCCATCACTGCCTGGGGCAATAGCAGAGATAGCAACTGTAGAGGGGGACTCGCCAACTAAAACGCGCTTACGCCGTGGCGTCACAGCAGCGTTGCTGCGTTCCACTCTAGCGTCACTCCCATCGATTGCACTCTCGTTTGCCTGTTCGGGAAGTTCTGCGGTCCCATCCTCAGGCCCGCTACTCATCCAACCGTCGGTAGCAGGGTGGAGGCTAGAACTATCAGAGGAAGGCAAGGAAGATTTTTGTTCGTCGGAGATAGTCAATAGATCCTCTGCCAGGCATTGTCAGGATCTACCTGCAAATTACAACTATAGCACGATGGAGGCCAAAATCAACTCTTCGTACACTTTCCTCACTATACGTAACCAAGATACACAGGTAAGCGCGCGATATTGTCGCGGAACCACTCTATCGTGAGACTCAGGCCTTGATCCAGAGTGTACCGTGGCTGCCAGCCTAGCTCCGTGCGGAGCTTGCGACTATCCGCTACCCATACATTGGTATCCCACCCTCGTTGCGGCATCGACCCCCATTCAGGCTCGGTTGAGATGCCCATCAGCCGCCGCGACACCTCAACTATCTCACTCAGCTTCGTTTGGGTGCCCGTGCCGACGTTGTATACGGCCCCAAGTTCCTGGCCCGGCTTCGTGGCTGCCAGCAGGTAGGCGTCCAGGACATCCTCCATGAAGACGTAGTCGCGCGCTATGTCGGGGTTGACGAGCGGGGGCAGTTTGCCTTGCAGGCCCGACATGATAAGAGCAGGGACCAATCGCGCCGGTTCCTCATAGGGGCCATAAACGGAGTAAAGCCTTAGCGTCGTTATGTTCGCATTTTGGCTCTGCGCGGTGTACCTGCAAAAGAGGGTGGCCGATGCCTTGGCGACTGCATAGTAGCTGTTCGGCTCGATCCATTCTCTCTCCGTTGGAGCATGGTCCTTGTAGCCGTACTCCGACGACGACCCGGTGTTGACGAATGCCTCGAAGCCGGCGCTCAGAGATGCCTCTACGAGGTTGATGGTCCCGACGATATTGGTCTGTACGATGCTATCCAGGTCGGTTTGCCACGAATAAGCACCATGCGCGGCGAGATGGAATACCCAATCTGGGCGTATCATGCCCATAACCCTGGTAAGGGCTTCCCGGTCGCCGAAGGATATCTCGTGCATTTGTACGTCGGCGCGTATCTCCTCGATGCGCCAGGGGTTGTTATCCCTGCGGACCAGCAGATGGACCTCGTGACCCTCTCTCAACAGGCGGCGGGCCAGGTTGGCTCCGACGAACCCCGTTGCCCCGGTTATCACAGCGCGCTTCATTCGGCTCGCTCTAGAGGAAGCTCTTGTAGTCGAAGACTTCCAGGTATTGCCAGGTGCGCGCTCGTATCTCGTCGCGCTCCTTCTGGGAAAGCTCTTCGGCGGTCGCCCGGTTGGCATCGGGAGTGGCCTTGCGGATAGTCCCCCAGGGGTATACCTCCTCCAGGGTCCCTCCATTCCAGCTAGGGGTCTTCAGCGAGTCGGCGGCCTCCAGGCCCAGGCTCTCGCAAAGAGCGCCCAGAGTCTTTGACGAATCGGCCATCACATCCTCGGCTCGGACGATATGCATGCGGTCAGGGTACTTTTCCTTCAACAGCAGAGCGTGATACTGGTTGAGGGTCCAGCCGAGCATGTAATGCGTGAGAGATAAGGGCACCGGGCGCTTCTTGGTGTCGGCGTAGGCTGACCAGGGGTTGCGAACGACATGCAGCACGTGAGCCTGGGGCATATCGCTCAGAATCTGCTCGCCATCTACCGTAATGATGGGGCTGTAGCCAACGTAGACCACTTCCTGGCCCGTGCGCTTGTAGTCTTTCCAGGCGTCGAACGTTGCGCGGAAAAAGGCCTCGACATTGTTGGGTCGCGAGCGGCCCAACTTCTCTATGTAGCGCTCGTAAATCGCCCCACGCTCATCGTCCGAAAAGCCGAAGGGCATATGGCGGAACTTGCTCACGTTGGGCGTGCGTGCGCGCACCTTACCCTCTTCATCAATGATTGCCTTGTAGTCCTGAGCAGGCGTGGCGTCCAGGGCAAAAGCAGGCCACCGGTACTTGACCGGGAACATCGAGGAAAGATGGTCTATCACCATGCGGGTGCCGATTTGCGACTCGAAGGGGTAAACAAACATCTGCGGGTGGCCATCCAGGAAGCGGTGCGTCGTGTTGCCACCGTTCTCGTACATCGCCCCGATCATCAACAGCCGGAAATCATTACTCATTCGATATTCTCCTATTGGATATTAGTCTTGAAGGCATAGAATAGCCTCTTTTCACGCTCGGTTGCGCGCTTCGTGCCGGCGCGGAAGGGAAAGCCAGTACTGGACGCGGCGGGTATGGTGTCCAATGCGAATATCTGGTTGCCGTAGGGCCAGATTATACTCCCCACGACCTCCCCTGTCTGCGTGTCTACCGCGTGTATACCGCAAAGACTGGAGTCGAGGTCCAGACCTGGGGCGTACTGCCGGAAGCGGGGGATGACACGCGACGTGCCGACGAAAGCGATACGCTCATGGAAGCAGAGACCCCGCGTCCACCCCGGCAAGCGCGTAGCAGGCTCGAACCTGCCGTCGCCCGCAGGGGCTGGGCTGCCTATCCCGACTTCCCCGTAGCCGCTGTTATCAACCCACACCTTGCCCTCGTGCAAGCGGGCCGAGTGTGGGCGGGTCAGGCCACGCACCACAGCTTCGCGGGTTGCACCTGAGAAGATAACGCCGCGCTTATCTACCGGGAAGTTCTTATGGCCTGGACGCCTCGTGGAGAGCTTATCGGTCGAGGCGGAGAAATAAGAGCTTGCCAGGTCACTCCCGGCGGCGATAGAGTTTAGCTGGATATGGTTCTGGCTGAAGACCGGGCCGCTTTCCGTTTCGATGCAGCGCGGCCACCAGACCCGCTCGTGCCCGTCACAGCCTCCTTCCGGCCCACCGAAGCGCACCACCGCGTTTTGCCCAACCGCGTTGGCGTGGAGCGTGCCGCCTATCAATGCCAGGTCATGCATATAGAGGCAACCGGGGAAGAAATGCGACCGGACCGGGACAAGGGGGTGATCATCAACATTTGCTCCCTCCATATCCTGGCGCGGTATGATGCCGGTGACGGGTGCCAATTCGTAGATTTGGTTAGGGTTACGGGTGCTGGCGATGTAGACAATGCTTGTGTTGGGGTCAACTACCAGCCCTGATGGGTGTGGCATCGGCATGTATGTGACCGAAGGGGCGTCACCGACGACACTCATAGCCATAACCAGGTGCTCATATTCCCTGGTGACGATGAGAGTTACCCCGCAACCGGCTAACGTCTTCCACCAGTCTCCGCGCACATGGTAACGTAATAACTTGGGGTCTACCCTGGCGGCATCCTCCCACTGGCTGGCTATCTGCGCCGTACCGCGCCATTCGGCATGGTGGCGCGCCCATAATGAGCTTAGCTCTTCCTGGGAGATCATCGGTTAGACGCCCTTTTCGCGCATAGAGCGCCACAGCCGGTATGCGCCCAGGTACATCTTGAGGGCCGATAGGTAGTGGGTCGTGGACTTGCCGCCATGACGCCGGGCAGAGAAGATAGGCACTTCCAACATCCTGTAACCTTCGCGGCGACAGATAGCGCTGAACTCGGCGTCAATCAAGTCGTCCTCTTTGGTGAGGTCGAGGAGCTTACGAAATGTGCGCGGGAAGACTTTGGGTGTGCCATTGATGTCCCAGTTTGAGAGGTCAAAGAGCATCCGGCATTCCAGGTTGTAAAGGAGGGAGCCGAGCCGCCTGCGCCAGTTCTCCCTGATCTTGCGGTTGGCCTTGATGACCGCGCGAGGGAATGTCACGGCGTAGAGCACCAGAAGCATGAGGTCTTGAGGGCTGGTACGAGCCGAGTTGGTGTAGCAGAGGAGATCGCCGCGCGCCTCCTTCAGTCCCAGCTTTACCGCCAGTCCCCAACCACCCTTTTCGCTGTGTATCACGCGCACGGGCGGGTATTCTTCGGAGAGTGATTGGCACACATCGAGCGACTTGTCGCGCGAGCCGTTTACCACCAGGATAAGCTCGTGCGGAAGCTCCGCTCTCTTCAGTGCCTCTTCATACTTTTCTACTATTACGCGGATATGGTCGGCCTGGTTGTAAACAGGGAGTATAACCGAAGTGAGGAGTGAGGTCATCTCACCGCCCCGGAGTAAATGCCAAGTACCGTCTCTACGAGGGCCTCGCTCGATATGCCGTTCGCGCGGTGCAGATATGCCTGGCTCCCCGACACGCCACTAGGAGTCTCCTTCACGCCACAGCGCACGACCCGGCAATCTATACCGCGCTCTGCAATTACCTCCGAAACCAACGAGCCGATGCCGCCCACCGTGTAATGGGCTTCAAGCGTAATCGCGAGACGGTGCTGATTCAGTGCGCTACTCAAGTCTTCGATTGGGGGAGGGTTGAGGCAGGCTACCACCATTACAGCGCACTCTATTCCCTGTGCGGATAGGGCCTCGGCTGCGGCGGTGGCCTCGGTGGCTATGCTCCCCATTGTGATGATAATCAGGCTTTCCCCCTCCCGGATTACCTGGCCGCGCCCAAGCTGAAAGCGTCCGTCGAGGCCCGGGACTACGGTCTTATCATCTTTGCCTATGCGGTAATAGACCGGGCCGGGCATGTCCCACGTCGCCAGGAAGGCGGCGCGAGCCTGCCGGTGGTCGGCGGGGGCAATCACCGATATGCCGGGCTGAACGCGCATCACCCCTATATCTTCCAGGCCGTGATGCGTAGGGCCGGCGGTGCCATACTCAAAACCCCCGCCAACCCCGACGATACGCACCGGCAATTGGTGTAAAATCGGCCCGTTGCGAATGAATTCATAGGGACGCAGGGAGGCAAAGGTGACGATGGAGTAGACGAATGGGATGAAGCCCGACTCCGCCAGGCCCGTCGCCAGGCCGACCATGTTCTGCTCGGCGACCCCTACGTTGAAGAAGCGGTCGGGGAATTTATCTGAAAAAGGCTCCAGGGCCATGTAGCCGAGGTCCCCCGATAGCAGCAATATTCGGGGATCGCGCTCCGCCAGCTCGGCAAGAGTGTTGGCGAAGGCCGCTCTCATTGCAGCGCCCCTATCTCATCGAGCGCCTGGGCGTACTCGTCAGGGGACATAGGCCAGTAATGCCATTTGATCTGGCTCTCCATGTACGATACGCCTCTGCCGAATACGGTGTTCGCGATCAGTACATGGGGTGGACCTGAGCTTGTGTCCAGGCCGGCAATAGTCTCTGCAATTTCGTCTACGTTGTGCCCATCGACCTCATGAGCGTCCCAGCCGAACGCACGCCAGCGGTCAGCCATCGGGGAGAGGTCCATGATTTGCTTCGTATAGCCGAGCGCCTGCTGCCCGTTCAAATCAACAATCGCGATGAGGTTGGAGAGCCTGCGGTGCGCGGCAAACATGGCCGCTTCCCACACCGACCCTTCATTACATTCTGCGTCACTGAGGAGGACGAAAACGCGTCGCGTGGAGTCCTGCAAGCGCGCAGCCAATGCAGCCCCCGCCCCCACCGAGAGGCCGTGGCCCAGCGAACCGGTCGAGAAGTCTACGCCTTTTAGAGCATGCTCAGGGTGGACCCCCACCGCGGTGCCATCCCCACAATACATATCGAGGTCTTCTTCGGTCAGCCACCCTTTGAGGAAAAGGGCTGCGTATACTGCGAGGGCCGCGTGCCCTTTAGAGAGGACGAAACGGTCTCTTGTTGGGTCATCACAGTCGGGGATGGATAGGACAGTGCCATATAGCGCGGCGACTATATCTGCGATGGAGAGAGCAGACCCAATATGCCCCACGTTGGCACGTCGTGACTGCTCAAGTATTATTCGCCGGAGCTGGTATTGCATGGTGAGGGGCGGCATCTATTTCTACCTTAGAGACTAAAGGGACCTGGCGAAAGGGTTTATGACTTCCCTGATAGTTGCTACTCCACAATATTTAGCCTGCAGGGAACGGTACGCCATGCTTCTAATGGCATGGCTGTAATATCATGCCAAGACGAAAGTCGTACCTAGCATAACGACTCTTGAATGGAAATGTCAAGACGCTCCCTGAACGCTTTATGCCCTCCTTACGGCGTAGCGACGTCCTCGAGGAAAACTGGTAAGGGCGGCGTCTCCGGCGAAGATTGGGCATAAACATAGCGGGTGGTAAAGCCTCCAAGTCTGCTGAAGTAAGGGAAGGCGCGATCAGTACGCATACCAGGGTACTCGCCGTCGGTGATAATGTAGGTATTGCTTCCCTGGCCCGCGTTGACCCAGCCGTTCCAGTCCCAGCCCCCGCCCACCAAATTGGGGTATACGTGGGCGTGGAGCCAGTTCCCTGCCTTCCATCGAGCATTATCGTGGTCAATGGAGTCGGCATTGAGCATGAAAGAGAAGACCATGATAGCAATGAGCGTCGCGATTGAATAGGCCCAGGCCACCCGTTTCCAGTTCGCAGCACCCCGCACGACGAATAGAATCACAAAAGGCAAGAAGCCGATAATGTATCTATCGAACACGTCGGCGGCGAAGGCTATAGACGCTATGAAGACAGCTGCCCCAACCATGTAACAGGCAACGACCGGAGAAAGCGCTACGTTCCAATCCCGCTTGACCAGCTTTATCACCCAGTCTATAAGAGCGTCGGCCATCTTAGCGAGCAGTAGCACCCCCAGCACAACGCCTAAAGCCCACAGACCGCGCCAGACTTCGGGCGACCATAGCTGCTGCTGCTCATATTGGTAGAAATCGATGCCATCCGTGCGTATGATATTGCCCAGGGCACCGAACGTGTACGTCTGCTGTGGGAAAGTAATCGCCATATCTCCCAGGCGGTAGGTAAAGGGGCCGTGGTTCATCAAGACCCACGACTCTCCAGGGAGCTCAAGATTGTACATACACCACACCACAGCCACAGCAGCGAGAGGGACCAGCCACAACCTGCGCCACCTTATCTTGAGCGCTGCCCAGGTCGTCAGGGCCAGGACAGGGAGCAGAACCAGGGACCTCAACAAGAAGACGCGCAGCCACGGCTCCTTGAAGAGGAACTTGGAATTAAGTCCGGCTGCATGCATCGCCCCGGCGTTCGGGGGGATGTTGCGCTCTGACAAGTACCAGAGGAGCATCACGATACCCGTGGGCACCACGACGCCAACTATGTGCCACCAGCGCCACTTCCGGGCAAACAGACCCAGGAGCAACAGGTAAAGGAAGAATGCGACAGGTACGAAGACCCCGAACTGCCGCACGTAAAATGCCCACAATGCAATCAGGCTGCCCACCCACATCAAGATTGGGCCATAGCGCTCCATACGCAAGCCTAGAAGATAGCAGAAGCAGCTTATCAGCATGAGCGATACCAGGGGCACGTCGGTCATGAAGCTGTAGCTCAGGTGGAGGAAGATAGGGTTGAAAGCCAGCAGGGCCGTCCCAAGGAGCGCACCTGCGGCAGTCACCTTTACGAAGCGCGCGATACCGTAGAAGGCGAGTAGCCCGGGGAGGGTGAGGGCCAGCGTAGATGCCGTTAGAGTGCTGAAACTGAAACCGAATAGCTTAGCCCAGCCCGCGCCCCATACCGTCAGGCCAACGAGATTGGCTTGCGTCCACTCCGGCCTGATGTACCGGCCCGTATTGAGCATGGTACGCACCGACTCGGCGTATACAGGGTCGTCAATGATTGGGTACTCGTGACCCGGAGGGAGTAATACCAACAGGAGAAACCAACCTGCCACTATGATAGCCAGGTTGCGCACGTCCTTTCGCCGCTCGATGAGAGAAGGATCTCTCTCAACTGCTTGCACAGGGGCGGTCGCGGTGGTCAATTCATCCTGTGTTGCATCTGGCGTGAGACCGGTAGTTAGAGTCGAAGAGGGTGGCAATTCGGTCTCATCGGGCGCAAGAGCAACGGGCACGATAGTCGAAGGAAGGCTGGCGCCAGGGAGGTTAGCTCGCGCACTCTCCTCTGTGGTGTCTGCGCTCTCCGGTAAGGCAGCATCGGGGTTGAGCGGCTGCTCATTATCAGCACTGGAAGGTGTGGGAGGAATCTTCATAATCATAAAAGTCTCTACTGAGCATATCACCAGCGTAAGAGACCCGATGCTCGCAGAAAAACTCCTACCTAGCATAAAGGCTATGGAAGATGGATGTCAAGACGGACGACGGACGACGGACAACGGACAACGGACAACGGATATTAACAATAAACTGCATCTTCTGGTTGAGCACAATACAAGTTTGTAGTTTAGCCTCTATCGTCCGTCGTCCGTCGTCCGTCGTCAGCTTTGCCACGTTGCGCCAGTTCAGGTCTGTGTGATACACTTGGGAGTCTGCTTTGCGTCTGTATTAGCAGAATATAGCTCTAAATCGAGGGATGAGTATGCACGTGGACCACACGTCGTCGCCGGAACATACAACAAGGGGATCGGGCCTGCTTGAGCCGTGGTTGGCGAAGCAGCGCGCCCGCCTCGCGAATCGCATGATACCGCATAAGCTGCGCTCAGGGCGCATCCTCGATATTGGGTGCGGGTCGTTCCCCTACTTTCTCTCGCACGTCTACTTCCAGGAGAAGTTCGCGATTGACCAGCTCTCACCGGCAGCCGTTCCGCCCGACATCCACTTCAATACTTTGAACCTCAATGCTGAGCCTAACCTTCCGTTCGAGGATGGATTCTTCAGTGTGATCACTATGCTGGCCGTTGTCGAGCACCTCAACCCGACAAATCTCGTTTCTCTCTTCAAAGAGGCATACCGGACGCTGAAGCCCGGCGGCATAATGATCATTACGACACCCTCGGCGTGGTCGGATGGCTTGCTGCATTTCATGGCGAAGGTGCGCCTGGTCAGTCCGGAGGAGATCAACGAGCATGTGTTCGCATATACCCTCCCCCTCCTGGGGTGGTACTTTGGCAGGGCAGGTTTTGACATGACCAAAGTGCGCTTCGGCTATTTTGAGTTCATGCTGAATATGTGGGCGGTAGCGAAGAAATAATTCCCTCCCAGAGATAGGAGTATAGAAAAGTATAAAATGAGGTTCCGGCTGCGCCGGAACCTCATTTTATACTTTGAAAGGTGTTACTTGGTGGGGGTGAAGACCTGGACGTTGTTTCTCACGCTGTCTACCACATAGATGCGCCCGTCGGGGCCGACCGCTATGCCGCTTGGCCTGCCGAACTCACCTTCGCCGCTGCCCTCTTTACCAAAGTAGCTCACTTCTCCAGTCGCCACGTTGAGCGTGGCTACCATCCTGCGGTCAGGGTCGCTCATGTAGATCCACTTCCCGTCCTGCGAGATGGCAAGTCTGGCCCCGCCATCTTCTTTGCCGATGGGCACTCTCCATTGGGCGCTGATCTCCCAGACCCTCGTTGGGCCGGGGGTGTTGCTGGTGGGCTTGAGTCGAGCGATGCGCTCGTTGTTCCGGTTGAGGTCAATTTCAT
This sequence comes from Chloroflexia bacterium, assembly GCA_035274425.1. Lineage (GTDB taxonomy): Bacteria > Chloroflexota > Chloroflexia > QHBQ01 > JADMIH01 > JADMIH01. Next base: position 102,593 of record DATEOC010000059.1, on the reverse strand, counting down.
ATATGAAGCCCGTGCCGCTAGGATCCGCGACTGCATCTACGGGCTGCTCCAGATTATCTTTCTCTGTGCCTGTAATGCTCTCTATGTCGTTCTGTAACATGGCTTTACCTGCCATCACATCGCCCACGGAGGGGAGTTTCAGCACCCTGCTCTGCCCTGTCACTGCTATGTACAAGCCCAGGGTTTTGCCTTCGCTCTCCTTTGAAGGAACGGCTTCGGCTATGCCGTTGGGACCGTACAGACCGAGCTGTCCGGGGTCCAGGGTCCCTATATACTCTCCGCTCGTCTTGAATGCCTGCACCCTCGGTGTGTCGTCAAAGACGTACACTGTACCGTCCTTCGTTACGGCTACGTCATTTATCTCTCTGAACTCTCCTCCCTTGTGTTCCGGTACGGGTTGCCCCTCTTTCACTTCAGGGAGAGGATTACCCCACTCTCTCACCTTCTTACCATCGGGGGAGTAAACCACTATCTTGTGGTTCCCTCTGTCTCCTACGTAGACATTCCCTTCGCCGTCTACCGCGATGCCTTTGGGCTTGCTGAGGCCATCACCGAAAGTGAGGTCAGGCTTCTTGACATCTGGTGCTACCTCCTGGGGCGGAGGTAACTGGCCTACCGGCGCGTCGGGTAGCTCGGAGCGAGGCCAGCTACGCGCCAGGGGAGTGAGGACGGTTGACGGGACGATCTCCGGCTGGCCGCCGGGTGGCGTCCACATCCACTCCGCCCGCGATAGCCCACCAGAGGCAGCATAACGAACGTCTACCTGGTGTGGGCCTGGCGTCAGGTGCATCAGCCCGTTGCCTGGGCCGCCTGGACCTTCTCCATAAGCGGTCTGGCCGTCTATGACCACCACAGCCGGGCCGAGGCCACCTGTGTTTACGCCGAATCCGTAATCACCTTCGGCGCTGATGTTTATCGTGCCCTGCCACCGGGCTATATAGGGCGCTCCGCCGAATAGCACGCTCGCTTCGCGGAAGCCAATAAAGGGATCGCTGCGCCGGGAGGTACGAGGCTGTCCGGCCAGGGGGTCTGGGGACTTGAGAGCTTCTGCGCCCAGCGAGGGGCCGATCTCTCCGAGCAGCCCTCCAGTTGGACCGTTGTAGAGGAACCTTGACTCTATCGGGACCAGGGGGCCACCGCTTGACCACTGGAGTTGTAGCTTACCGTTAGCGTCGCGCAGTGTGCCGGAGAGGCGTATGTCGTGCAAGCCTTTAGCCAGCACCAACTCAACCTGGCGCTCTCCCTCAGGCGGCTTGACAAGATCAAGCGCAGGCAGAGTCAGCATGGTGCGTCCGTCCAGCACGAGCGTCACATCCGCCGCCACACCATTGAGCGCGAGGGTATACGCGCCATACGTAGGGACTACCAACCCACCCTGCCAGGTGGCAGTTGAGGGGTACGAGATAGGAGGGAGTGTGCTTTTGCTATCAGGCGATTGTACTGTACCTATCACGGGTTCGTCTCGCGTAATAGTCGCGCCATCCGGAGTGGTATAGGTGGCGTGCACGGTTTGTGACTGTAGTACCTGCTCGCGAGGAACTTTGTAGGAGGTGAATTGTACGTTACCATCATCACTCCTGGCAGGCTCCTCTATACCGCCGGGGTACATAACGCGCAGCAAGGAGAGGTATTCGGCGTTGTGGGGGTAAATAATGAAGGCAGCGCCCTTGCCGTTGTTGTCAATAAGCGGGAGGGTATCTGCCGGGGTGAGCATGTCGCGCCCTTCGATGCCCTTCGCGGCGAAACGGGTGCTGCCGTAAGAGAAGTAGACGTCATAGCCGTTGCCCACGCCCATCTGGTAGCCCTTGTAGTCCTGGCCGAGAGCCTGGGCGTAGCGCGCCTGCACGGTATCGCGGCAGTAGGGGCACGTTGCCCTGTACTCCGTAAAGAACTCGTTGTACGAAATAACGGTCAGGTAAGCGAGCAAGGCAACTATCGGCACGGTGGCCCATTTGCGCGCCAGGCTCTTACTTACCGGCCAGCCTGCCGCGAACACCCTATCGATCAGCACGGCAGGGAAGAGCATCACTACCGACCATGCGCCCGTAAAGCGTTGCAGATTGGGCGTGTCTATGGTCAGAATGGACGCAGCGAGGCCCAGCGCGAACCAGAGCAGGCTGAGGCCAAAGCGAGCGTCCCATACCTTCCAGGCGGCGTAAGCAAGGCCCAGGAGTACCAGCACTGCCCAGAACGGGGAGAAGACCGGGCGATTCATCTCGCCGAGGCGGTAATAGTAGACTTGATCGCCGCGCCTGTAGAGGGCGTCCATCGTCTCGCGCGATTGCTGGTAGATGACCTGCGCCCAGGGCCCAGGGTTGGTGCGGATGTTATCCAAAGCTGTCCGCCCGGACCAGGATGTATCGTAAGATAGGCCGTAGCGGGCGAACGTGGCACCCTGGTGCTGCGCCGAGAAGATAGAGGTCTCACCTGCGCGACCTGAGAAGGCCTGCCAGTTATCCTTAGCGGAGAAGATTGCGTAGGGCATGAAGGTAAGCGCGAACGTCGCGCCCAAGAGCGCGAAGCCGAGGAAGTATCGCTTGAAGAACTCAAGCCGCCACCGCACCAGGCAATAAAGACCGACTACGCCCACGAGGGGGAGGATGAGCTTGCCTGAAGGATAGAAGTAGAGGCTCAGCGACCAGAAGAGTCCTGCGAGCATCCAGTCGCTCCAGCGGCGGTGGCGCAACGCCATGAAGAGGAAATAAAAACCTATCGCCCAGAGCGCGCCCGTAGGGGTGCTCTCACCGGCGAGGCGGCTGAATTCGAGGGCGAGAGGCGATATCGCCAGCATGACGCCCGCGATAAGCCCGGCGCGAGGCCCCCAGAGTAAGCGGCCTATCTTGTAGACGAACCACACCGCAAGGAGGCCCGAAATGACCGACAGCATGCGATCACCAAACATGTTGTCGCCAAAGACGCGAAGCACACCCGCAAGGGTGTAGAAATAGAGATTGGGCACGTACCACCAACCAACGCCAAAGAGAGGAAGAGGCTGCCCTTCGTTAATGGCACGGGCGACCATGCCACGTTCCCCCTCATCACCGAAGATACCGGGGAAATATTCGAGGTTGTCTAAACGGAGGAAGGCCGCCAGGAGCATCATGCCAGCGACGAGTGGCGCTTCCCAGCGAGCTGTGAGGGTGGGTAGCCCACGAGCAAAGAAATCGCTCGCGGGAGTAGGGAGAAGCCCTTCCGCACGCGGCCACCCGGCAGCGCCCAGGAAGGTGAGCAAGAGCGCCAGCAAGGAAGCTGCCCACAGCCACCCGCCCAGCGAAGAGCCTATATCCTTAGAGAGTGTGAGCGCCGACCAACCCGCCAGCGCGGCGGTGAGCGCCAGGCCCGGCACCGTGACTCGCCAACCCAGACTCGTGCGTAGCGTTACCCAGCGCTGCCATAGAGTGCCAGGGACGGATAGGGTACGTCGCCAGCTTTGTATCGTACCCGTCTGGGCGTTGACAGGCGTGGTAACGTCAGCCGCCATACCCGTTGAGTCTGCCTCTATGGCTGGTGTGGCAGGAGTTGTGTTCGAGCGGACCTTGCGCGTTGGCACGGTCGCAAGGGGAGGCTCAGCGCTGGCCGCTATGCTTACCTCTTGCGAAAGAGGCGCTGTCTCAGGTTGCTCGACAGTTGCCAGGGTGGCATCTGAGCCTGGCGTTTCCGATACCCTCGAACCATCAGCTATTTCGACGGGTACGCGCCTGGCCCTGATGCGCTGTACTAGCTCCCACGACGGGTGAGATAGCGAGATGATCAGGATTATGATGGCGAGGATGTAGTTGCGAGTGGAGGTCTGGTAGTCGTTCTGGGCGAGGAGGGCCTGCTGCCCAAGCCAGGCTAGGCCGATAGCGAGCAATCCACCGAAGAGTCCCCTCCCCCGCCACAGATACGCAAGCGCCTGCTTCGCAAGGTCCGCGACGTCTACGCTGGGGCGAGATGCAGCCTGCGCCACGTCGGTGGCCAGAGAGGGCTTATTGCCCTCAATCGCAGGGGAAGCCTCGAAGGGTGTTGGAGAGGTGGGGTCGAATTCTTGCGTTGCCATACTCTATTGTACCCTTATTTTCCAACCTTTTCAGGTGAGAATACCTGGACGTTATTTCTCACACTGTCCACGACGTAGATACGGCCATCGGGTCCGACTGCAATGCCGCTTGGCCTGCCGAATTCTCCTGGGCCGCCCCCTTCCCTGCCGAAGTAGCTTACCTCGCCACTCGCTATGTCGAGGACGGCTACCCTCCTGCGATCCGGGTCGCTCATGTATACTCGCTTGCCGTCCGGGGATATTCCCAGCCTGCTGCCACCATCTTCCTTGCCGATGGGCACTCTCCACTGCGCGCTGACACCCCACTCTCTCGTTGGGCTCGGTGTCTCGCTCTTTGGCTTGAACTGGACTACCCTCTCCTTCAAGTCTATTGCATACAGCACATCCGCCCCGCTAGGATCAGCGACGGCATCAACAGGTTGCTCCAGCTTGTCTCCTTCTGTCCCTGTCGCGTTCTCTATGTCGTTCAGCGGCGTGGCCTTTCCTGATAGCACGTCACTTATGGAGGGGAGTTTCAGCACCCGGTTCTGCCCTGTCACTGCTATGTACAGGCCCAGGGTCTTACCTTCATTGCCAGTAGAAGGTACGGCTTCGGCTATGCCGTTGGGGCCGTACAGGTTAAGCTGCCCCTGCTCCAAGCTACCTATGTACTCTCCATTCGTCTTGAATGCCTGCACCCTCGGTGTGTCGTCAAATACGTATACCGTACCGTCCTTCGTTACGGCTACGTCGTTTATCTCCCTGAGTTCTCCTCCCTGGTGTTCCGGTACGGGTTGGCCCTCTTTGACTTCGGGAGGAGGCTTACCCCACTCTCTGATCCTCTTACCATCGGGAGAGTAGACAACTATCTTGTGGTTCCCTCTGTCTCCTACGTAGATGTTCCCCTCGCCGTCTACCGCGACGCCCTTCGCCTTCAAGAGGCCATCGCCAGCGCCTATTACAGCATCAGGCTCTATCTTCGCGGCGGGTGGCTCTGGTTTTAGCTGCACGGGGGGGAGTGCCGACTCCAGCGAATTAGGGTCGAGGATACCGCCGCTCGCGTGTAGCACGCCGGGTGTGATAATGCTTCTCTCGCCACCGGGTGGTATCCAATACGCTTCCAGGTAGCCAGCGCCATTGCTCCAATTATATCGAAGCTCATACTGGTGCGGCCCCTGCGTGAGCTCTACCTGTCCACTTGCTTCATGGGGACTGCCGCCGCCCTGGACGTTGCTTACGACGATCTCCCCGTCAATAAGGACCAGACTGTCGCCGTTGGAGTTCACACTGAAGTTGTACGACCCTGCCTGCGGTGCGTCGATTGTGCCCCTCCAACTGGCCTTGATCGCGCCCTGGCTGAGAGCAGCCGGTGAGTCCCTGAAGCCGAGGAAGCCATCTACGCGCGCCGTCAGAATGCGCGTGCCATCCTCTGCCAACAGGTCGCCGCTCCCAAGAGAGCGTATCTCGCCCAGCAGTCCCCTGCCCGGCCCGTTCCAGAGATACTGGCGCGGGACCGGCGTGAAGGCTGTACCTCCGGTGGTCCACTCAAGCTTGACCTTCTGGGCAGCGTCGGCGAGGGCACCTGTTAGCGTGATTTCATGCGGACCCCGCGCCAGCGCAAGCTCTCCCTCGATATGTGTCGACCCAGCAGAAGTGGCGAGGAATGGTTGCCCGTCAATAATGAGGCTTCCATCACCGGGCGCATCGAGAGCGAAGCGGAAGCTACCAGCAGAGGGTGCGACGATATTGGTAGTCCAGGTCGCGCTTATCGGATACTGGAGGTTGGGCGGCGGGGAATCCCCACTCCCAACGCCTTCTTCCTCGCGCTGGATGGCAGGGCCGCCACCACTGGGTGTGTAGGTGGCGAGAGAGCGTCGACGCGCCTCGATCTGCTCGCGCTTGACACGGTAATAGACGAACGGCCTGCTAGGGCTGCTCTCCGGCCCGTAGAGGTAGTCCGCCTTCTCGCCACCGGGGTAATATGCCTCGAACACCGGCAGGTATTGTCGGGTGTAATCCCACACCATGAAGACCACGTCTCGGTCGTCGTTGTTCAATATGGGTAGCTCGTTGGTGGGATTATTCAGATCCGTGCCCTGCGTGCCCTGGTTCAGGAAGCGGTTGATGCCGTAGCCCCAGTAATAGAAGGGGTGGGCCATATCATAGTATTGAGGCTTGGGACGCCCTTCCGAAGCGGCCTTATCGTTCATCCACCGCACGAAGTTGGCGGTGCCTGCATGCTCGCGGTTGGGTTGCGAGGCCAGGTAGCGCGAGAAGTAATCGTAGACGTTCTGGAAACCGAGGTAAAGGAGCAAGACGGCAAGGGCAGCCCCCGAAATCGCCACCCCCATGCGCAGCCTCATCTTTACCCATCTCTTCGCCCGCCCGAAAGCCCCAAACGCGCCTACCATCTCGGCAGCCATCTTGTTGAGGGGGATCGCTATGAAGATCGCCAGGGCGGGGACGAGACCAACCAGACGAGGCATGTAGGGCGCGTCAATCGTCAGCGCGCCGCCCGCGACGATGGTCAGCCAGAACCACATCGATAGGACCGCCATGCGCGTATCGCGCCATCTCCAGAGCGCCCACGCTATACCCAGGATGAGGAGCGCGGCTTCGATTGGCTTGGCGGCAGGCTCGAAGGTGAAGGTGTAGAAGGAACTTTCGTCCTTGCGGTAGGTGAACATCGAGAGACTCTTGGTCGTCTGGGTCCATAGCACACGGGGCCAGAATCCATCATCCGTCAGCTTGATGCTGGCGGGCGTCTGCTCGAAGACGACGGGGAGGAAGGGATAGACGTCGCTCTCGGTTGGCATCCGCAGGCCCAGGTAGAGTGGGCCGTGAATCGCGCCCGTCTGCTGAGTGATAACGCCGATGTTGCCCGGGTTGAAGATCAGCTTTTCATTGGCGCGGGTGTTCATCTCATTCTGGTGGTCCTGGAAATAGACGAGCCAGGGAGATGCCAGGCAGACGCAGGCTACCGCGAAGATGATAATCTTCCCCACGTACTGCCCTACCCCGCGTAACTGATGGAGCGCCGCCCGGCCCAGCGCCTGCGCCCTTTGGAGGTGAGGCTCGCGCCTGCGCGTATCGAAGTACGCGCCCGGCAGGCGGAGGATGGGCATAATCAGGAACATATAGGCGACAATGGCTATCACCAGGAAGGGGGTGAGCCGCCCGCCGAAGTAGAAGTATAGCGTGAGCATGAAGGCGTAGCCCGCCAGAATGAAGTCGAGAGTCTTCAGGCTGCGCACGCCTTTGAAGAAAAAGTAGAGGCCGAGGACGATGAAGAATGGGGTCTCGATATTGTTGAGGCCGAGCTTACCGAAGTAGAGGGAAACGTCCATGAAGGAGAGGAGGAGGCTCGCGATGATAGCCATGCGCACGCCGAACCACATCCTCACCAGGAGATAGAAGGGGATGACCATGAGCGCGCCGAGGAGGGCCGACAGGATACGCAGCCCGAAGAGGCCCGTACCGAATATCTTCATCATTGCCGCGATGCCGAAGAAGGAGAAGTTGGGGTGGAAGAACCAGCCGGTCATGAACGGAGAGATGCGGTCCCCGTTCACGATGGAGATGGCGTTCATGCCGAACTCACCTTCATCGCCGTGCATCGCACCGGTCCAGTCGTCGAGCCTGAAGAGCCGCAGGCCGAAGGCGAGGAGGAAAATAGAGAGGAATATGCCAACTTCTACGCGGCGCGGCAGGCGCAGCCGCGTCCGGTCCTCTATGTCTTTCACGTGAGGGTCCGCTGGAAGGACAGGCTTCTTCCTCTCACGAATAAAAGCGGCGGCAAGTATCAAGAGGCTCAGAAGCCAGCCAAATCCACCCACCGGCGAGAAATAGTCCTTGCGGAGCTGGTCTGCGCTGTAGAGGTTGAGGATGAGGGCAAGCGCCGCGATAACGTACCTGGGCCACGGCCCCGCGAGGAATGAGTAGCGCGCTGTCAGCCTGTGCCATGCAGGTAGCCAGGGTGGGTTGAAACGGCGGGCCTTTTCTGGGGCAGCTTGTGGTAGGGTATCTCGCCCGGTTCCATCGCCAGATTTGCTGGCTGCATCCGCCGTAACCCTTGTGGTCACAGCTTCCGCTACCGGCGCGACAGCCTCGGCCTTGATGGGAACGGCGATTGCTTGCTTTCCATCCCTTGCCGCTCTTGTAGGTAAGGAAGTCTGGGTCTGGGGAACGGTACGCTTTGCCCGCACGGGAAGAGTAGTCGCAGCCGGGGACTTAGACGAAGGAGCGATTGGGGCAGGCTGAGCCGTTTGAGTGGAGGTTTGGGTCGCTCGCAGGCGGGCAAAGAAGGTCTTGAAAGCAGCAATGCGCCGGACCTGTGGTGTAGGCTCCGCAATGAGGCTCTTGTTCTTGTATGTACCGAGCCACGCCACCAGCATGACGAATATCGCGAGCGCATACCACCGTATCGATTCTACAACATGGGAAGGCCCATCCACGGTCAGGACCTTCTGAGCGAACATGGCGATACCGATGCCCGTGCCACCGAGCCAGAGGCCACGAGTGCGCCAGATAGGGACGACGATTTGTGCTCCAAACCTGCCGAGGAGGGAGCGTGCGCTGGGTTGCTTTTTATTGGTGACGGCAGTTGAGACCACGGGCGTAGCGGCAGGCTGGTCTGCCACAGCGACATCCTGAGTTGGACTTCCCTGGAGAGAGGTGGCCGTGGAGAGCGTGCTGGACGCTTCCTGCCCGTTCGATGGCTCGGCAGCTGCAACGTCCTGAGCTATCGCCTCGGCACTCTGGTTGCCGGCCACCGGTACGCCGGGGTCCTCTGAAAGCCACGTTTTCATGCGCGCGGTACCTCTTCTGCGGGCAATTTGGGGGTGATGGGGTCGCGCTGGGAAGCATCTGGCTCTGCCAGCAAATCGCGCTCCTTGCGATCCTGCCACAGGGCTAACAGCAAGCTCACTCCAATGATGAGCGCGAAAATCACGATGGGGCCGAGGCTTGCATTCCATGCCGCCGCAACAGCTTTACCACCCCAGTAGCCTGTCTTATCTTGCGCGTACATGAAATAGGGACCGACGAAAGAAGGCAGGAGCTCGTGCTCAGGGTACTCTGTCAGGAGGGTCTCGGAGCATTTTAGCACGGCGGGATTGAAGTCGCCGAATAGCCAGGGCATGAGCTGGGTCATCCCCTGCTGGAAAAGAGCGCTGCCGCAGAAGGGGCGAGGCTGGCTGTACATCCACTGTGGCTGGTAGGCGAAGGCGAAGGTAATAACCAGTCCCGGCACCAGTAGCAACCCGTAGATCGCCTTGTACGCTACGCCACGTATCCACTCCAGGGAGAGCGCAAATGGGAGGGCAAGTAAGGGGAGAACTGACACAAGATAGCGCGCGGGCGGCCCCCATTCTCCCCACCATTGTGCGTAATTCGCGATAAGGAGATAGTAAGGCACGATTATGATGCCGGTCCAGAGGAGGTCCTTGAGCCATGCGCGCTTTGTAGCCATCAAGACGAGGCCAACAAAGGTCATTATGAAGATGGGCGCATAAATCAGGAGGCCCCATTGCTCGTCAAGCATCAAGCCGACTGCCCCCCGCACGGTGCCCGCGAAATCGCTGATCCCGGCGTGGTCGGAGGTGTCGGGGTAAATCTGGCCGTAGCGGTGGTAGAAGAAGAGCATGAGCAGCCCCGCCGAAACAACCAACTGCCCAAGCACCAACCCATAGTTGAGAATTGTGCGCCCTGTACGGCGACTCCTCTCCTGGTAGATAAAGTAGATGAAGAGGGCCAGGGTCAATGGAAGGAAGCGATAGTGGAGCCAGGGGAGGAATGCCAGACACGCACCTATGCCTGCGACCTGCCAGGGATTGTTGTTCCATAGCCTGATACGGCGGAACGCATACAGCACCAGTAGTCCGGCGGACATCTCAGGGAAAATCAGGAAGGAGTACGCGAAGAAGGGTGAGGCGAGGGCGAACGCTACCCACGTCAGTATCGCGGGGAGCCTCTTACCGGTGCTCTCACGCGCCAGCAGATATACATTCGCCGCAAGCAATGCGGCCATGATCGCCAGGAATATCATCACGCCGATGCGACCAAACAGGGCAAACCCCGGCAGCGCCAGGAGGGTCATGCCGAGGCCGTGCTTTGAGTACAGCTCGCTACCTGAGCCATCGGCGGGCAGGGGAATATTCGCGTTCGTGCTGATGCACTGGCGGCTCGCCGGATACAGGTTAGCCGGGTGGGGTGCGAGAGGGTACGGTGGTCTCTGCCAACCTTGCCACCCGTCGGGAGGGATAGGGTAAATCCTGGCTGCGGTATTGGTCCCCGCGAAGAATGCGGGGTAGAGTTTCGCTTCGTCACGCGCCCGGTAGTTGTTGCACTCGTTCAGGTCGCCATCTTGAAGGATGCTGATGGCGGTCATCAGGTAGAAAGGCTCATCACCCGTCGGGGGGTCGAGGTGGGCGGCCATGCGCGGCACGAGGGTGGCCAGTACAGCAAATGTGACCAGGAAGACGGCGAACGGCTCCCACCATCGCATGGGCTGGGCTATAGGGTGGGTAGCTTCGGCTGAAGAAGGGTCTATGGCTGTTGCAGGCTCGATACTAGAGGAAGGTGCTGTGGCATCAGGTGCCTCGGCGCTACTGGACGCACGATAAAAAGGCAAGGTTTTAGAGACCCGTACTTGCAGCCCCCTGCGGGCAGGCCACGCCTGGCGCGATGAAGCGACGCGGGCTATAGAGGAGCTGTCTTGTATATGGGACCGCGACTCCATTATAACTATCATTGTATCACTTTGAGATTAGAAGCGTCAATGTCTGACTCGTAAACGGATAGAGGGGCATTTCACCAACCGCCCATACGTATCAAGCTAAGCCCTTGATATGGCTATAATCCCCAAAAGGGCAAGAAAGTTAGTCTTTTCCGTCAATTATCGGTCCTGCAAGGGCCGATAATTGACGGAAAAGACTTGAAAGATTGGCAGAAGGGAGACTCTGGTTGCCCACAGATCGAGGTAATAATCGTAGCTCACAATCTAGATGTGACCACCTGGCCCAGTCGTTCAAGCCGTACTTTTCAGCGCAAGATTACATCACGGGTGACTATTTCCGGGTGGGGTATTGCCGGCGGTGCGGCCTGCACGTGACGTCACCCGTACCGTCGGAAGCGGAGATCGCCAAATATTACCCGCCCGCTTACTACGGCAGCGGACGGCGCTTCGCGCACGTCGTTGAGTGGATGCTCGACATCATTTACCGTTACCGGGTGTGGGAAATCGAGCGCCACCAGCCTCCCGGCAAGGCGTTGGACATCGGCTGCGGGCGCGGATTGCTCCTCCATAAGCTCCGTATGCGAGGGTGGGATGTGCGCGGGACGGAGCTAAGCGAGGAGGCCGCCAAGTATGCACGCAACGTCCTGGGGCTACCCGTGACCACCGAAAGCCTGCAAGATGCCGGGTTCCCCGACGAAGAGTTCGACCTAGTTATCCTCTGGCACGTTCTGGAGCACATGCACTCGCCACGAGACGTGCTGAGAGAGGTGAGCCGCATTCTCAAGCCTGGGGGGAGGCTTCTGCTGGCTACGCCCAATTTCGGGAGCTGGGAGGCGCGCTGGGGCCGCGAGCATTGGTTCCACTTGAACGTGCCGGGCCACCTCACCCACTTCACGCCCCGCACCCTCAAACGGCTGCTCGATGAAGAGAGGTTACAGATCGCCCAGAGGAGCTTCTTCTCCACAGAATACGATTTCTTTAGCTTTGTCCAGACTGCCCTCAACAAACTTGGCCTGCGCCCGAACAGGCTGTACAACATCCTGCGTACGCCCGCGGCGAAAGTGGAGGGGCACGCTGAGCGTGGCGCTCGTACGCGCTCCCGGCTCAGGGCGGCGTGGGAGGATTTGGCAGTACTGGCCTGCGCCCCCCCGCTGCTGGCGGCAAGCGTGGTTTACGCTCCACTCGCCGCCGCTTTCCGCAAGGGGGCTACCATCGCGCTCATTGCCGCCAAGCCTATTGATGGCGAAATCTCTGCCAGGTGAGAAGGGGCTGTTTTCTTCAGCCATAAAAATGAGCGCCTGCGGCGCTCATTTTTATGGCTGAAGAAAAGGTTGCCTTGAGTTAAGGTTGTATCTTGCCGAAGTTGACTACGCCGTTGCCGACAGTGTCGACGACGTATATCGTGCCATCGGCGGTGACGGCTATGCCCGTGGGCTTCTTGAGGGTGGCCGCACCTTCGGCTGACTTCTCACCGAGAATCTGCCCGGTTGGACTAAGCTTGGCTACCTTCTGCGAGCCAGGGAGGGTCGTATAGATGTTGCCCGCCGCGTCGAGGGCGAGGAATGGCTCCGTGTACTGGTCGGCGGCGTCGTATCCACCGGAGGGGATGGGCCACTGCGCAGCCGGCTTGCCCGTATTATCGAACTTCTGGATGCGCCTATTGTCCCGGTCCGCGACGTAGACATTGCCGCTAGCGTCAACCGCGATGCCCATAGGCTCATTCATCTCGCCCGGCGCGTTGAAGGGATAGCTCTGGGCGATCTTGGTGGCGTTCAGGCCGCTCGATATCTGCCGGAGGAAGGTGCCGTTGGCGTCGAAAATCGAAACGCGCTTGTTGCCTGTGTCGGTCACGTACACGTTGCCGTCCGGGCCAACTGCGACCCCGCGAGGGCCGTAGAACTTACTGTTGTTCGCAGGGTCGTCTGCGTTCGTTGCCTGGTCGCTCAGCGCGATGAAGCCACCCCACGACTTGACGAATTTACCCGTCGCGTCGAATTTCTGGACGCGGTGGTTCCAGGTATCGGCCACGTAGAGGTTCCCCTGCTTATCCACCGCTATACCGCCGGGGCCATCACCGGGAGCTTGAGGGTCTCTAGGCTTGAATTGGCCTTCAGCCTCGCCGGCCACACCGGCGATAATCTTCTGGAATACGCCCTGCGCGTTGAACTTCTGGATTCGCATGTTGGCGGTATCTACCACGTAGAAGCTGCCATCTGGTGCGGTTGCGATGCCGCGAGGCAGATTGAACTGCCCCCGGTCGAAGCCGCTCGCGCCCAGGTCGGTCATCTTGTGAATAGGGCTTTTAGGGTCAGGGCTGTCAGGGGTGCCCGTAGCAGAGGTGCCGCCTGGAGGCGCTGCCAGGCCAACCTTCACGCCGAGGTCATTACGCACGTGGAGATAGAAGACACGGCTGCCAAGCTTTAGCTCGTTTCCACTCGGGTCCCGCCCCGGGTCGCGGTAGAGGAAGTATTTCAGGCCGTTGCCGGTCAGCCAGCGCCACGCCAGACCCAGGTCTCCCTCGTCGTAGGGGACCATTATATCCTGGCCATTTGCATCTTTTGAATGTTCCCCGTTAGGCTCCAGCTGGGGTCTCAGCTTATCCACGGTCTGACCCTGCTCGTTGACTGTAGTAGCGCGCCTCTTATAAGTATTTTGCTCAGGGAACCACCAGTTGAGCACGTACTTGTTCGTGGTGTACTTGTTCGCTATGAAGGTCTGGAATTGTTCGGTGTCTTCGGTGGCCTGGCTTGCCAGGATGACGGGCTGGTCGGCAGCCACCAAGTTGGCCTCGTTCGCCTTCCACCTATCGGCATTGAAGTACCTGTAGTTGCGCATGTCGCGGAAGTACCAGTTGAAGGGCCAAGTGATAGCCTCGGTCTCGTCAATGGCGATGCTGAGGCTGCGGCCACCCGTTACGTCGTCAGCGTTGCGGTTGGTATCGAAAGCGGTCTCATCACGAGAAAGGCGCTTGATCATCTCGGCTACGATAGGGACGTCCGGGGAAGACTGGGTATACACCAGCATCTCTGTGGGCACGTCGCCATGCCGGTAGTTGAGGAGCATCATCGAGCGCAGACCGTATCCGAGGAAGATGAGGCCGAACGTGATGCCAACTATCTTTAGGGCGCGTCCCGGCATCATTTTGTAAGCCAGCCACCCCGCCAGCGCGAGCAGCCCGAAAGCAAATAGGAAGAGACCTATCGCCCTTGCTCCCATCTGCATGTCGAAGTCGGCCTTGCTGACGTTGCCGGGCACGAGGAGCCTGTTGCTAAGCCGCTCACCGAGGTGGGCCATGAGGCTGAAAGCCGCGAAGATAAAGAGCACCACGGTAACGCCGAGCAGGACACCTCCGCCCTTCATCGCCTGCCGCCAATCGAGCCGCGTTATCAAGCGGCCAAGACCAGCTGCGGCCAGCAGAGTGAAGGGGAGCGCGGGCTGCATGTTGAGCCAGGGCATACGCTCGCCCGCCAGCGAGAAGGCTATAAACGCTCCCAGCGCCCAGAAGGCGAGGAAGGCGAGCGTCAGCCCGCGCATCCCGTCAATCGCGGGGAGGGGCACGCCATAAGGGTCGGTGGCCGCAGCGGTGGCAGGCTCCGGCTCAACGTCAACATCGTTGCCTGTGGCAAGCGAGTCGGTCCCGCCCCTCCCCCACGTCACGAGCATATAGATGATGGTGCCTAACCCGGCGAAGAAGGCGAGCGGCTCGTAGATGAGCATGAGGAGGAAGTAGTAGAAAATAGGCTGGTCACCGCGAGCGTACCCATGCTGGCTCGTCCAGTACTTCAAGCCCTCCGTTATGCCGGACGTTACGAGCCAGGGCTTGGTGAGGAAGTTCGTGAAAAGCACGATGTAGATCGCGAGGAAGAGTAGGAATGCACCCAGAAGGGTCCAGCGTTGCGCGCCGAGCGCGGAGATGGCGCTACGCACGGGGTTGACCGGCTCAACGTACCCTGTCCTCCCTCCGTACGATATCCTCCCCGCGAAGCTCGGGAAAGCGAACGCGGCGATAGCGAGGAAGAGCGCGAATATGAGCATGATGATGAAGGTAAGCTCGTGGCTGGTGTAAGCGACGGCTAACCCAACCGCGCCAAGATAAACCCATTTCGCCTGGTGTGTCCGCATGAACCAAAGGATCGATACGAAGAGGAGGAGCGTGCCGGTGAGCGCGAAAATGTCGTGCCGCAGGGAGCGCGAGTAATAGGAGATGCTGGGGGAGAGGACCACCATGAGAGCGCCCAGGAGCGCGCCTACCCTACCGATGAAGGGTCGCAACAGCCATATGAGGCCAACCAGCACAACGCCGAAAATCGCGGGCATGAGGCGGGCGGTAAAGTCATTCGTCCCGAATAAAAAGAAGGAAAGACTTGTCACGAAGTAGAGAAACGGTCCATGATAGACCGGGTCATAGCCACCGGCACCTGAGGTGTAATCGCCCGACTTCAGGAACCAGTTCGAGAAGTAGGCGTGTATCGACTCGTCGTGGTGCATGGCGCGAGGGGCCAGGTCCCACAGGCGTGTGAAGAGGGCCACCAGCATGAGACCCACGAAGGCGATTGTTTCCCAATTTAGCCGGGTAAGCTCTATCGCCCTGTCGAGCCAGGTCAGGCGTACCGGCTCGCTCCTGCGAGCACCGGCTATACCTATATCAGCGCGGGCGCTAAAACGACGATTGTCCATTCTTCTCCTCTGATATTAGTTCAAAGTTCAAGGTCTACAGTAGCGAGCAGCAAGTAGTGAGTTGCTTATGGAACGTCAGTTGAGGGTGGTGCGTCATATTGCAGACGGTGATAGAGTTGCGCGATGTCTCTACGGAGGTAGAGCGTCATATCGGTCGAGCCGAGAGGCTGTGGAGTCTCTCGGAAGATGAGATATTTCCAGAGCGTGGACTGAAGTTTCGGCTCGGTTACGGTGATGCTGACGGTGTGTATGGCCTCACCTACCTGCTCCGTAGGCGAGCCTTGCTTGGTCGTAGGGAGGAACTGCTGCATATACCATTCCTGGGGGAACCACCAGCGCATGGCGTAGCGTTGCGCGATGTAGTTGGGCAGGAAGTTGGGCTTATTCTTGTGCCTCTCGTAATCAAGTAGAAGGATTGGCACATCCGCGCCTGGATTCGGGTCGCCCGCGCCGATGAAAACCTTATTGTAATCGCGCAAATACCACTCCATAGGCCACGATGTGGTATCGTCGTACATTATCTTGATTTCATTCCCGCCCTTGACATTCGTTCCTGTTGTGGTGAAGTTAGAGAAGGTCTCGATTTCGTTCATGACGCGCACTACGTCGGGCGACGTCTGAACGTAAGATGCCAGCTCGGTGGAAACGTCCGGCTCGTTGTAAGCCAGGTTGATGGCCGAGCGGAACTGGTACATCAGGCCCACCGCCAATATGCCGAGGCCGAGGTAGCGCAACGAGCGGCCCAGTC
The DNA here is from genome assembly GCA_035274425.1 of Chloroflexia bacterium. Taxonomy (GTDB): domain Bacteria; phylum Chloroflexota; class Chloroflexia; order QHBQ01; family JADMIH01; genus JADMIH01. The sequence goes on along the minus strand of DATEOC010000059.1, from coordinate 86,414 downwards.
CTAGCCAGAGAGCATAAACCCCAACCATAACGATAATCAGGAGCGGGTAGACCCATGTCCAACCCCAATCGCCGTAATTCCCGTACCTGCCGGGGTCGAACTTGGCTTTGAAGCCGAGGGCGTTCATCAGGAGGCCCCATGCCATCACGAGCACCACGAACGTCGTCAAGAAGAAGATAAGTGGGAAGCGCGAGCCGGGCTTGTTCCAACCGACCCAGGGAGGCTCTTGCACCGTGATAACTACCGGCTGGGGAGCGCGGGCAGCGGTGGTGCGCCTGCGAGCGGGCACGCCATTCGAGCCGCTTGCCTTTATGGGTGGCGCGCTTACTACGACATCATCGGCGGCGAAGGCAGCCGCATCGGCCAGCCTCTCCTGCCTGCGCCTGACCAGTGAGAGGATGAGAGCGCCAATGAAGAGGGCTGCAAGGAAAATGGCCGGGCGGGTCATGTGCATCATCAGCCAGGGCATCTTCTCACCAGCCCAGCTGTATATCCCCACGGTGCCAACCAGCCACACTATCAAGAATAGCGGTAGGAAGGAGCTGAAGCTGGAGAAGGGCACCGGGCGGTCAGTATTGAACAGTCCAAGAGAGCGAGGAGGCTCCTCACCCCGCGCCAGCTCGCCGTTTCTGCGGCGCATCAACCACCTGATGCCCTTCAAGCTGAAGAAGATCGTGCCGACCAGGCTGAAGAAGACCGCCACAGGCTCGTACAGCGGTATGAGCAAGAAGTAGTAGAACCAGGGCTGGTCGCCGCGCCGGACGTCATGCTGGCCCATCCAGTAGCCCAGGGAGGCGAACAGGCCCGACACGATGCCGTGAGGTATGTCGGTGAAGAAGACGGTATAGAGGGTGAAGAAGATAGTGAAAGCCACCAGGAAACCGATGAGTATGATCTTGGGCCGCGAGAAGAGCGCGCCCAGCAGATGGGGTATCGAGCCGGCCTGGTAACGTCCCAGTACTGTGTCCGGCTTAGGCTGCAAGCCGGTCGGGTCCCACACTTCCTGGGCCTCAAATGCATCGGCATCGGAGGTAGCGTGAATGTCATCTGCCTCTATCTCGTCGCCCGTAATATCGGCAGTGGCCTGGAGCTTGGTTGCATCCTGGCCGTTAGACGGTACGGGAGTAGATACGGTGGAGGCTGGCCTTGCGGCCCGGCTCGGTATGCTGCTGCCATTCCCGCCGTCCGCACCGGCAGTCGCCATGGCGGGGCGGAGCCGCCTTCGCGTAGGGACTGTGCTGGCTATAGGCTCGTAAGCGTAAGAGTCGCGCTGATTACGCATCAAGAGCGTAACACCCACGATGAACAGAATAAAGAGCATGGCTTCGCCGTAGACGAGAGGGTGCGTCAGGAATTTACTGGCGAAAGTCATGATAATGTTCGTATCGGGGCCGGGGTTGGCGATGTTGGGGAGGGCAGCTATCGTGCCTGCCTTCATGCCACCGTTGACGTACATGAAGAAGCCACCCGCAGCTACAAGATAGCCACCCAGCGCGGCCAGCACCGCGTAACCTGCCTGGTATGCGAACAATGCAAGGAAGAAGACGCCTATTATCGCCAGCGTCAGGAAGGAAGTCTCTTTGATGGTGAACATCAAGGAGAGGCCGGCGCAGAAAATAATGAAGTCGGCAGGCTTTCGCGTTGAAACGAAGCGCCACAACCCGACGAGCATAATCATCTCCATCCCTGAGAAGATGGCGTCCTCACGGGCCATTCGGCTGAAGTAGAGGATGCCAGGTGAGATGAGGAGCAAGAAGGCGCAGACCATCGCGGCTACGCGCCCCATCTGCCGCCGCAGGAAGAATGGCGACATCACCACAAAGATGCCGCAGAAGACGGATGCGAAGCGGGCGGTGGCGTCGGTGGCCCCGAAGAGCCAGTACATGAAGGCGATAAGGTGGAACTGGAGCGGCCCGTGCATCATCGGGTCGTGGATGTAGCCGTTACCTATATATAGCACGTCGGAGAAGTGAGCGTGAAGGCTCTCGTCGTGGTGGATACCACGCGGTCCGAGGTCCCAGAAGCGGGTAAATACCGCCAGTGCGAAGAGGGCGAGCCAGAAGATGTTCTCGTAAGTGAGGAGCAAGCGCCATGCAGGGCGAGGAGCGATCACGGCTGGAGCCGTAGGTGCGGCTACAGGCGTAGGTGGCGTAGATGTAGCCTTCGCAGAGCCTCTCTTGGGAGGGAGGGAAGGCAAGGGACGTGCGACTACTTCTGTTTCAGCCGGTACGACGTTGCGCCGCCGCTTGGGAAGGGTGGGGACGGTCTTGCCAGATGGAGATGGGGGGGTGCTGACCGTTGGGGAGCTACTTGAGCCGTTGGTAGCAGGCGTGGCCTCAATGACTTCAGTGGGCTCTATGGCTTCATCGAAGTCAGGTTGGGAGCCGTTGGTCGGCGGCGCGACATCGACCGCCTCAACCTCAACCGCCTCATTGGTAGCAGGCTGCGAGTCGCTTGAGCCGTTGGTGACAGGTGCGCTCTCGACTGACTCAACGCTTGACTGAACGGTGTCGACGTTCTCAATGGTGTCGGCGCCATTTACACTCTCTACTTGAGCGAGGGCCTCGACATTTTCAGCATTAGTGTCGTCTTCGTGGCTGCCGTTTTCCGAACCATTTGCGCCATCGGAGATTGGGCGAGAAGCCGGGGGAAATGTCCGGGGAACCCGGGTAATCCGGCGTTGGAGCTTCATATGACCCCTCTAGAATAGCTCAATTCAGACCTCTAAAGCGGGCGCTTCCTGCCCACCATACGATGAGTATGCCATGATTGTACCTTAAACCAGTAAACGTCCGCAAGCGTTTACAAATTACATCTTCCTTACAAAAGCGAACGTGCGGGGGGCTGGGGTGGATTTGGACGATGGACGATGGACGATGGACGATATTCACCGCAGAGACGCAGAGGGCGCAGAGATTCTTGGTGTGATGCATGATGGCGGATGATAGACGATCGACAAAGGATTAAGCAGGTTGAGTGGGGATTTGGAGGGCGCTCAGTGCTATTTCTTCTCTATCTCGCGCCAGCCGTCGTCGTTGTCGCGCATGGTGAGGCTCGTGCCGAAGGAGATTGCGCCGAAGCCGAAGCGCTTTCTGATGTGGTCCATGCTGGCATCAAGCGAGGTGTGATGCTGAGGCGGGGAATTGAGGCTATTGCCTTCGGTGCGTACCGCTTTGAGCGGAAGTTGTAATGGTATGGCATCGTGATGCCCATGCTGAGTAGGGGTTGCCAGCAAGTTCAGGTCGGAGTTGGGCACGAGGGCTGATACCCCAACACCTAACAATCGCACCATTTCGCGTCCAGAGGCGAGGCCGGTGCTCTTATGTGCGGTTTCAAGGAGGGAGCAGGCAGTGTCATATATGACCTGACCGGCATCCGTCGGCATGGGCAGGGTGGACTGGCGTGTTATCAGCCTGCCGAACCCCTGCCCTTCCGGTCGCCAGGCGCGCCTCGCGGGGAGAAGGCGCAGCTTGATGTAGACGCAACGCGTGTGGAAGCCGTCGCCCCTGAGGGTCCATGCTACGTTGTCGGCAAGACCTCTGAGGAGCGATTTGAGGTTGTGGAGGTCGGTCTCGTCTTCGACCAGAGTCTCTTCCTTGCTTATAGACTTCGGGATACCGGGCACCTGCACGGGGCTGTCATCCTCCCCGGCAGCACGCGTGATGAGGCTGCGGGCGTGGTCCAGTCCGAATGAGGCGGCGAGGGCCATTTCGCTGGCCGTGGCGAGTTGTCCTAACGTCTTGATCCCCAGAGCCTCCAACGCCTCGGCGGTACGCGGCCCGACGCCTGGCAAGGCTCGCACCCGCAACGGCGCGAAAAGCTCAGATGCGCGCCCATGCTCTACGATGACGAGACCGTCAGGCTTGCGCAGGTCGCTCGCGATTTTGGCTACGAGCTTGTTGGGGGCGATGCCGACGGAAGCGGTTAGCCCTGTCGTCTCGCGGATACGGGCTTTCAGTTTCGCCCCGACACCCTCTATTGGTCCATCGGTAAGCTCTATGCCGGTGAGGTCGAGGTACGCTTCATCGAGGGACATAGGCTCGATTATGGGACTGAACTCGGACCAGACGTCGCGCAAAGTGCGTGCTACGTCGCGGTAGCGCTCGAAGCGCCCGGGGAGCACGCACGCTTCGGGACAAAGGGCGAGAGCCTTTGCCAGGGGCATGGCAGAGCGCACCCCGAAGGCTCGCGCCTCATACGAAGCGGAAGCTACCACACCCCGGATGCCCTTGATGAACTCAGGCATGCGTGGCAATTTTTGCGCTTCAGCGGCCAGCTCGCGCAGCCGCTCCATCGGTAGGGGAGAATTGCCTACAATGAGCGGCTTGCCAAGAAGAGTGGGATCGTCAAGCTGCTCCACCGACGCGAAGAAAGCGTCCATATCGACATGGGCGACCCAGCGTCTCGCGGATGGTCCATTTGCGCTGATAGGTTTGCCGTGTGACATCGACCGCCTCCTCGACTCCTTCAAGGGGACGATAGCATAGAACTAATGTTCTGTCAACAATATCCACACGAGTAACTTAGGAAGTACGAAAAGTACCAAAAAGGTTCGGCTACACCGAACCTTTTTGGTACTTTTCGTACAATAACAATATGTTAGCACTTTTCGAACGTGGCTAATTAATTACAACGGCATCGTGTGTTACGTTGTTGAGACGCCTGATTCCTTCATTTGTAAAGACGACCGTATCTTCGATGCGCACACCGAAGTCGCTTGGTAGGTAGAGGCCAGGCTCGATTGTGGCGGCCATGCCTGCGCGCAGGAGAGTGGTATTGCCCTGGACGAGGTATGGCGGCTCGTGGCCGTCCAGGCCGATGCCGTGACCCAGGCGGTGGGTGAAGAATTCACCGTAACCTCCACCGGTAAGGATCTCCCGCGCTACCGAGTCGAGTTGCTCGCAACTCATACCGGGCCGCCCAGTGCGCACAGCGGCATCCTGCGCCTTCGCTACGAGGTTGTACACTCGCATTCGCTCGGAGCCTTCATCGGGTAGATTGCCTACAAAGACCGTGCGCGTGATGTCGGAGTAATACCCCTGGAATGTGCCCCCAAAATCGAGCACCACCACATCACCACGCTCTATTTGGCGGGTGCCTGTATGGTGGTGAGGGGAGGCGCTGTTCGGGCCGGAGGCGACTATCGGGAAGCCAGGCACGGTAAGGCCGCTCGCTTCCAACATCGCAGCGATTTCGCGGCCTATTTCCATCTCGCTCCGGCCCACGAAGGGGCGATCACAGATAGTGGTGAATACTCGGTCGGCGACGGCGCTTGAGGCAGCTAGAAGCTCAATCTCGCGCTCGTCCTTTATCTGGCGTAGAGTGGAGAGGACTGGCCCCGCGGTGGTAAAGGCGGCACGGGGCAACTCAGCCTGGAGGCGAAGGAGGAAAACCGAGTAGAGCGCATCGCTGACCCCGCAGGTGCAGTACATGCCCCCAGGCTGGACGCTGTTGACGGAAGAAATAATCCCCGCCGCGATGCGAGCAGGGTTGTCGCTCTCGCCCCATTTGACCAGATGGACATCCCTGGGGAGAGGTGGCAGAGTAGCGGCCTCGAAGGCGGGAAGCAGTATGGTGGTCGGCCCATCCTGTGGCACGATCAGCAACGTCAGTCGCTCGGTCTGGCGGCTTTGCGCGCCAAGCAGGTAGAGGAGGTCCGCTCCCGGTCCAACCAACAGAAAGTCGAGAGCGTGCGCGTGCATGGAGGCGCGCGCACGCTCTAATCGCTCGGCGTATACGGCTGTATCAATCGTATCGATCATGTTGATTTAGCACCTCTCGCACTGGCTTTATTTTCTACTTTAGTCTTGGTCTCCCCAGCCGTCGTGTGGGCAGTGACCAACTCTCCCTCCCTGGCGCGTGTCTCCTCCGCGTCCGCAGTCAAGGCCTCGAACTTCGCCTCACTTTCGTGCGCCGCCTTGATGTCCTGCACGACCACCTGGATAGCCCCGCTCAAAGGGACTGCTACTAGAGCCCCAGCTAACCCCGCTATCACCCCGCCGAAGATGATGCTGATTATTACCGTAAGCGGACTGATACCCACAGAGTGCTTCATCACGCGGGGGATGAGTACATTCCCTTCGATAGTTTGCAGTACCACCGCGAAGACCACGACAAGAAGTACCCTCGGCAGGGGACCAATATCCCCGACGCCCAGCAACCCCAACAACCCATCGTTGCCCATCTGGGTCAGCGCAACTATTACCGCAGGCGCAGTGCCGATGTAGGGGCCGACTAGCGGTATAGCCTCGGCGAGCGCGATAAAGAGGGCAAGGGCGGGCCAATATGACAACCCTATCGCGAAGTAACCTATGGCACTCAAGGCACCTACCGTCGCCATCAGTATAAACTGACCGCGCACCCATCCGCCAACTTTCACCTCGATGTCGTCCCATACGCGGCGGATGCGGTTAACTCTATCGGCGGGGAACCATGAAATGAACGCGCGCTTCAGGCGCGTTCGTTCTATCAACCAGTAATAGGCTACCACGAAGATGGTGGTAACTGCGAAGAATATCTCGGCGAGGGTCAAGGTGGTATGTGTGACGGCCTCAAGCGCCTCCTTCTCCCCAACGGGAGTGTCAGTGCGCTTGAGATTGTTCACTACTCCCCGCGCCGCACGCGTAAGCATGACGGCCTGGTCGCGCAGAAATGACGGTCTCCCTGCATCTATCTGGACTACGTCTTTTTCCATCTGGGTGACGCGGGTATCGAGGGAGGTCGCCAGCGAGCCTAGCTGGGAAAAGAAGACCGCGAAGAGGATGTAGCCGACGGTGCCTATCACTACGAAGAGGCCGGTATAGACAATAAGTATGCCGGCGCTTCGCGTGAAGGGGCCGCGCCGCAGCCAGTTCACTACTGGCTCTATGGCGGTGGCGACCAATAGCGCAAGGAATAGCAAGAGAAGTAAGGGCAGGGTGCGATATAGCAGGTAGGAGATGAGGACTACGGCCAGGACGCTCACCGTAATCACTATGACGGTGGGGACGCGTGGCCCCCGCGTCTCTACCTGGACGCTCACCGCCTGGGATGCTTCGTCGGCGACCTGCTCGCTGGATTCATTTGGAGTTTCAGTCATGTGAGGGTGTGCTTCTTCTTTCAGAGGTTATTTTGGACCTGTGGGGCGGCGCGCGCCGTCCCGGCTCCAACGTTTGTATGATTTCCCAGACGTGTCGAGGCTCGCAGCAGGGCGGCGCATGCGCCGCCCCTACAGCGCAGCACATTTCGTCTAGCAGTTGCCAGCTCCTATTTTCAAACGGTCAGAAGGAGACCTTGTTACGCCCTTCGCGCTTGGCTCTGTAGAGGGCGGCGTCGGCCCTGGCAATCAGCGTTTCCGGGTTGCGCCCATCTTCGGGGAAAGAGGCAAGACCAATCGAGAGGCTCGGTGCGGGCAAGGTAAGGGGAGTACTTTTCGCCCCAGCCGTAGTTTCATCCGGCATGCCGTCCCTGGGAATCTTACCGCGAGCATCGATGGGCCCAATCACAATAGTGAGGCGGGCAATCGCACGCTGCACGCGCTCTGCGAAGACGACGGCTTGAGATTTGATCGTTTCAGGGAGGATGACCGCGAACTCATCACCGCCGTAGCGACAGGGGATGTCGGCCTGGCGGCAGATGTCGCAGACGGCCCTGGTGACGGCGATGATAACTGCGTCCCCCGTCTGGTGCCCGTAGGTGTCATTGATCTCCTTGAGGCGGTCCATGTCGAGCATGGCAAGGGTGAGGGGCTGGTTGTAGCGTAACGCGCGGCGCAGCTCTTCGTGGAGGCGCTGCTGGAAGTACTCCTTGTTGTAAAGCTCGGTGAGGGGGTCACGGATGGCGCGCTTCTCCAGGTCCCGTATGGAGGCGTCGTGGAAACTTTCGACGGCGCTCATCATTATTTCGTCCAGCAACCTATCTACATACCTGGGCAGGTCGAGACTTAGAGCGGGATTTTCTGTAAGCTCGGAGGCCCGCAACGTATCCCATATCACCTGGCGCAGCCTCACGTATTCATATATGACCTCGTGCACTTCGTATCCCTGATCGTGTCTGAGCTTACCACTCGCCTTAGACGCCTCAAGGGCAACCTGGAGTGGCCCTGCCAACGGCCTGGTCCCGCGCAACCTGACCGCGCTTGAGCGCGCATCAGGATCGCGTGCCGAGATGAGGCTAATTGGCACGGTCTCGTCACCAGGCGCTGCTCCTTCGGCAATGGCAGAGGCAATGTTGGCGAGCACACCTTTCATGCTGTCCACTATCTCGGCGCTAAGCATCTGGTTATGCACTTCGGTGCGCGCGCTGCTGCGCAGCTCGGCTACCCACCGCCTGACGATCTGCTCGATATTGTCCGTTAGAACCGTGGCTACCTGCTTCAGCATGAGCTTTCCATTGCGCGGGTCGCGTGCCTCCGCGCTCGTTGCCTTGTATAATTCGTCCTACGGAGGGAAACGTGGCGGCCTAAGTCGGCGCGCTTCGATGGCCCTCTGGATCATCTGAGAGAAGGGTACAATAGTCCCGTAAACGTTGTACCGTTATGAACCCCTCACTTACTTAAACGCAAAATGAGTCTCGCAGGATTCAAGTTTCACCGAAAAATAGGAGAAATGGGTGCGAACGGACGAGGAGGGTACTACAAAAGAAGCTGGAGGACGCGCCTCCAGCCGGGGAGTACTCCTGGTGCTGATATCGGCAGCGACGTTCGGCGGACTGCCTGTATTCGCCAAGCTCGCTTATGCAGAGGGGGTCAATCTCAAGACTCTATTAGCGCTACGCTTCACAATCGCGGCAGTGGTAATGTGGCTGATCTGGGCTTATCAGAGGAGCCAGAGCAGAGGAGAGCGGGCGACTACCAGATGGGCACGGATATTGCCATTGATCGTCATGGGCACCATCGGCTACGTGGGCCAATCCTTTGCCTATTTTACGGCAGTAGACATCATCTCTATAACCGCTACGAGCCTGCTCCTGTATACTTATCCCGCCCTGGTAGCCCTCCTTGCCTGGCTCTTCTACAGAGAGCCGTTTACGGTCCAGAAATTTGGGGCACTTGTACTTGCAGGCGCAGGTACGATGATGGTACTCGGCATCTTCTCGGCCCTCTTCACGGTTGGAGGTAACGCCCTGGGCGAGCTACGACCGGCAGGGGTGGCCTGGGCGCTGGCAGCAGCAGTCATCTACTCGGGCTACATAATCGCCGGTGCAAAGTATACCTCTACTATATCGCCTATCTTTTCATCGGCAATCATCATCAGCTCCGCCGCAGTGGTCTACCTGACGTGGGGCGCGCTATCTGGGGAGTTGCAACTACAAGTGAGCTTGCCTGGCCTGGTATGGGCGACGGGACTCGCCCTCGTCTCGACGGTGGTAGCTATCGCAACCTTTTTCGCGGGCTTACGCTACGTTGGGCCATCCAGGGCAGCGATCATCAGTACTTTGGAGCCTACTGTAAGCGTATTGCTTGCCGCGCTCGTGTTCCAGGAGATGATTACGCTCGAGCAGTTATTGGGAGGTGGGCTGATATTGGTCGCGGTGGTGGTACTTCAGTTGGGGCGGAAAAGAAACGTGATGCGTGAGGATTGAAACGCAAAGACGCAAAGGGGGCAGAGAACGCAAAGATTGATTATGGTTCACCGCAGAGACGGAGAGTGCGCAGAGGTTTTTGGGGTGATGCTTGATGCGTCAGAAGTAAGGAGCGGATACTTAGAGAGGGGACTCTGGACTGAATTATGAGTGAGTTAAGGGTGGTCATAGTAGGGGCGGGGCTGGCTGGGCTGGCGGCGGCCAAGTATCTCAGCGACGCAGGGTACCGCGTTGTGGTCCTGGAGAAGCGCGAGGTCGCCGGGGGGAAAGCGTCTTCCTGGCAGGACGCGGACGGGGATTGGCTGGAGAGTGGCCTCCACGTATTCTTCGGCGCTTATCGCAATCTCCTCTCCTTCCTCCGCGAGGTAGGGTTGTACGACAATCTGATCTGGATGCCGCATGCCCTCACCTTTTCTTATCCTGGCGGCGTGTTGTCGCCTCTCATCTTCCCGAAGCAGTTATCGGCACCCTTCCACGGGTTGGCTGCCATCGCGCGCAACAGGGGGGTGCTCACGAACCCTGACAAGCTTCGGACGGGTATTGGACTGCTCTGGCCGATACTCGGCAACGAGAGGTACATTTCGCGGCAGGACAACCTTACGTACGAGGAGTGGCATTTGCGTCACGGCCTCAGCCGCCGCTCCCTGTCGGGCTTCTTCGACACGATGGCACTCGCCCTCAACTTTGGCACGAGCCGAGAGGTGTCGGCCAAGCTCCTGCTAACCGTGCTGAGCCACTTCGGCAAGGAGACGGACGCATCACGCGTCGCTTTCCTGAAAGGTACTCCGGAGACCAGGTTTTTCCAACCACTGCTGGCTCTCCTCAAGTCGCGTGGGGTAGAGGTGCGGTTTGGCGCTAAGGTAAAACGCGTATTGTATGAGCAGAGCCGAAATAGGGTGACAGGCTTCGAGTTGGAAGATGGTTCGGTAGCGACGGGTGACATATACATCTCGGCGATGCCTGTGCACAATCTCTGGAAGGTCTTACCGGACAGCCTGCGCGCCCAGGAGCCGTTTACGGGGTTGAGGCACCTGCATGGCGTGCCCGTCATGACCGTTCAGATCTACTTTGACCGGCCCGTCACGGGAGCGCGCAACCTCCTCTTCTCAAGCCATTCGCACATGTCGGTATATGCCGAGCTGGGGCAGATTTGCCCCGATTTCAGGGAATCGCTGGGTGGACGCTCTATGGTTGAGCTTGTGATAGCGCCCGCCGCAGAGTGGTTCCGGCTGAGCGACGCGGAAGTTACCGGGCGGGTGATGGAGGAGTTCGGGGAGAGGCACCCGGCAGCCCGCAGCGCCAGGCTCCTCAAGAGCACCGTCGTGCGCATCCCACAGTCCGTTTATAGGGCGCGTCCTGGGATGGAGAAGTATCGCCCGGACCAGGAGACGACCGTGCCCAACCTCTACCTATGTGGCGACTATACCAAACAGGAGTACCTGGCTAGCATGGAAGGGGCTGTATTGAGCGGCAAGCGTGTCGCATCGAAAATCATCGCACGGAGAGAGGTATTGAAATCAAGTCACGAAATTGCGCCGCTCCATTTGTTTGCTGAAGCAAAGTTAGGAGCGCACGTTGGAGCGTAACGCGTCGATGCGCTATGGGGCACTCTCAAGGCATTTCCTGGCGAGCCATGTCAACCCGCCTGCGAGCAAGCAGGTGCTGGACCGCCTAGCGGAGTCCCTCACCCTGCCCTCGGTTAATGGGGCAGCAGATAAACTGATTGGCAGGGGCCAATCCCCGGCGAAGAGCGGCCCTGGAAGGGAAATGCTGTGGGCATACCGTACCTGCACGGAGATCATCCGCAAGCACTCAAGGAGCTTCTATTTCAGCGCCAGGTTGCTCCCCCACGCCAAGCGGCACGGCATTATGGCGCTGTACGCATTCTGCCGGACGAGCGATGACCTTGTAGACGCAGCGGATGGGATGCCCAACCGCGAATCGGCCCGCGATAACGCTCGTGCCGCGCTCGACAGGTGGGCCGTGCTGGCAGGTAATTGCTGTGCGAGCGACAGCCACCCCGTGGCCGCAGCCTGGGCTGATACGCGGCTGCGATTTGGCATCCCTTCGCACCTGGCGGAAGAGTTGCTGTCGGGGATCAGGATGGACCTGACAATAGACCGCTATGAGACTTGGGACGATCTATGGGTCTACTGCTACAGGGTCGCCAGCACGGTGGGGCTGATGAGCATGTACGTCACCGGGGCGGAAAGAATGGAGGCTGTACCCTATGCCGTGCAGTTGGGCGTGGCCCTACAACTGACGAATATTCTGAGGGACATAGGCGAGGACGCGAGAGCGGGCAGGGTGTACATACCCGCCGAGGATATGAAGCGCTTCGGCTATACGGATGAGATGCTCTTTGCGGGCGTGAACAACCGCAACTTCCGAAGGCTTGTCGAGTTCCAGATAGAGCGCGCTCATGCCCTTTACGACGCGGCGATGCCCGGCATCGCACTCCTTCCGCGGGACAGCAGGATGGCCGTCACGGCGGCAGCAACCGTCTACAGGGGTATACTCGACAAGATAAGAGGCGCGGGCTACGACGTATTCACGCGCAGGGCGCACGTCAGTATGGGCGAAAAACTATGCGCGCTCCCAGGCATATGGTGGGCTACACGATGGGGGTGACGGACGATGGACGATAGACGATGGAAAGTGATGCGTGATGCGTGACGAAAGACGAAGGACGATAACATTTGATGCGTGGTGAGTGAGAATAAGGAATTTGGAGAACTGGGGTGAGGGTGATAGTAGTAGGCGCGGGGTTGGCGGGGCTGACGGCGGCGGCGGACCTCGCGGACTCGGGCCAAAAGGTGATAGTGCTGGAGAAACGCTCCGTGCCGGGAGGTAAGGTCTCTTCCTGGGATGAGGGGGAGCACACCATCGAGTCGGGCCTGCATATATTCTTTGGGTGCTATCGCGAGTTGTTGAAGATGATGCGGCGCGTTGGAGCTTACGACCATATCCTCTGGAAAGAGCATACAATCTATGTGGCGCGGCCCGGTGGGCGACTTTCCAGATTCAGGTTTCCCAATATCCCTGCGCCGTTCAATGGTATCGTAGCCTTTACCGGCAACGACCTCCTTACGTGGCACGAGAAGCTGACCAATATTCGCGCCTTGATACGCCCCTGGCTGACGTCTCTAAGCAAGGTGGCGCGCTGGGACGACCGGACGTATGAGCAGTGGCATCATGGACACGGTATCGCAGAGGGAGTGCTGACCAAATGGTGGAACCCTATCGCGCTCTCGATGGGCTTCCTCCCGGCGAGCCAGATGTCGGCACGCCCGATGACGACGGTATTCCACCACTTTTCCAGGGAAGCGGGAGCATCTAGGGTTGGCTTCCTGGACGGCCCCCCACAGGCACGCTTGCACCAACCGTTCATAGAGTACATCGAGAAGCGCGGTGGCAAAGTACGCTGCGACACTCGCGTAACTGAGCTCAAAGTGGATCACGCGGGTGGGCAGCCTCTGGTCACGGGTGTGCGCTTGGAAGGAGAGGAAGTGCTGGAAGCGGACGGGGTGGTCGTGGCTGCTCCCCTCCACAGCGCACGGCAGCTAATGCCTACAGCGCTGAAAGAAATACCCTACTTTCGCGACCTGTGGCGGCTGAAGTCGGTCCCGGTGATGAACGTGCAGGTATGGTTTGACAGGTACGTTTCAAAAGTAGACAATCTCTTCTTTACGGCGGACGCGCCATTCTCAGTCTTCGCGGACCTGGCAGTGGTCAGCCCACTCTATGACCGCACCGGCGGCTCGCTGATCTCGATGGCTGTAGCGCCCACCGAGCCTCTGTGGCATCTGGGGGATGCGGAGGTAGTCAGCACGTGCATAGATGCGCTATGCAACCTTTGGCCCCAGGTGAGGCAAGCAAGAGTCTTGCACGCCTCAGTCGTGAGGATCCCAAACTCGATTTACAGGGAAGTGCCCGGCAGCGATGCGCTCCGTCCAACGCAACGCACTCCCATTCGCAATCTTGCACTTGCGGGCGATTATACCCAACAGGACTACATGGCCTCCATGGAAGGGGCCGTAAGGAGCGGGCATTTGGCCGCACAAGCCCTCGCCGGATATTTGAGTAACGCAGATGCAAAGTCAGAGAGTGTACATGTCGGCTGGAGCAGCAACCCTTGACCTGTCATTCTGAGCTGAGCGAAGAATCTAAAACTCTATCCATACAGCCAAGCTCGGAGATTCCTCACTGCGTTCGGAATGACAGGTGGAGAGTTACACTTAGATTGCGACTTTCTGTGCGTCCTAGATTCTTGAAATCATCTGCTCCTCAGACGGTAGACCAGGTGGTATAATGGACGATAGCTATGCAAAATGCCGCGACTGCTAATCGAATAGAGACTGCCCAGTGGGAGCAAAGTGCCTCCCACACGCGGCCACCGCGACCCTGGTTTCAGGACTTGTGGCTCTGGATACTACTGGTTGGACCTCTTGTCGCGCCATTATTTGTGGCACTAGGCAGTCCGATACTGAAGCCTTTTGCGGACGGAATCTACCTCATAGGGGAAGCTGTCTGCCCAAAGGTGGGCGTCCACATGATGTTCCTGGGCGAACCGGTGGCCGTCTGCTTCTCATGCTGGGCATCTGTATGGGGGCTTTGGGTAGTGCGGCTGCTGTATGGCCGCGCGGGCGAAGGGTTCGGGCCTTTTGCTAAGCTGGGGATGCGCTCCCTCTGGGCGCGATGGGAGGGTGCGCCTATGATGACCAGGCTGGGTGCGCTCTCGCTAGGCTTTATGCCCTGGGCGCTCGACGTGATGCTGTGGGACCTCGGCGCCTGGGATAGCCCGGCGGCATATATGATGCTCGCTGGTTTCCTCGGCGGGGTCACGGCGGGGATGCTCCTCTTACCTGCGGCATCGGCCATGCGCGCCCGAGTAGCGAGCCGAAGGACTGGATAGAACAATCTTTATGGTCATTTCAGAGGAACGAGTCTCTTTGTTCGAGCAACTGGCGGGCCGCTACCCAAGCACGGTAGCGGCTTTTTCGTCAATGCCGGGAGGTGAGAGGGCGCTTCATGCCGTAATTGAACTTGAACGCCGTTGGATTGCCCTCAGTAAGGGCAATTCCAGGTCGAAGCCCTTTACATTCGTGAAGGACGAAGACTCTCTCCCTGAGTGCCCCCCTGAAGCTCGATACGATGTGGTGATCGCCGGAGGGGGACTTGGGCTGGTTGCGGGTGCGGCGCTTGCCAGGCGCGGCCTCAAAGTGCTGGTGTTCGACAAGCAGGGTGTGGGCGAGGCGCATCGCGAGTGGAACATCTCGGAGCGCGAGCTTCAGTCGCTCGTGCGGCATGGCATATTTACGCATGAAGAGCTTAGCCGAGCAGTCGGTACGCGCTACGCCCGTGGCCTTATCTCATTTGACGCCACCAATACTGGTGTGCCGGCCTGCCCTTTACAACTTCAGGGTGTGCTGGATGTGGCACTCGACGCGCAAGCCGTTTTGGACCTGGCGCGGGCTAAGTTCCTTCAAGCGGGAGGGACAATTCTGGAAGGGCGTGCTTTCCGCACGCTACATATTGCGCAAGGAGGACCAGTAGCCTCGGTCTTCGAGGTAGAGGGGCCGCAGGGGATCGAGCTTTATCAAACAAGGTTGGCGATTGACACTATGGGATCGGTGTCGCCAATCGCGGTTGGATTGAACGGCGGGCTACCATTCGACGGGGTGTGTCCAACGGCAGGCACGGTCGTAGAGGGGCTGGACGGGGACCCCAGTGTGGGAGATGTGCTCGTCAGCGTCGCGCCCGCAAGCGAAGGGAGGCAGCTCATCTGGGAGGGCTTTCCAGGGCGAGGAGGTGAGACGACGGTCTATCTCTTTTATTACGACAGGACAGGAGCTAAAGAGGCGGAAGGGCAGAGCCTGCTATGGCTCTTCGAGCGGTACTTCAATCTCCTCCCCACCTACCGCAAGCCGATGGGAGGCGGGCAATATCGCCACCTGCGCCCAGTCTTTGGCTACATACCTGCTCGCTACGGGCGAAGCGGGCGCACCGCCGCTAGGGGCCTGCTCTGCCTGGGGGATGCGGCAGCGGGGCAGTCGCCGCTGACCTTCTGCGGCTTCGGGTCATTCGTACGCCACATCGGGCGGTTCGCAGCGCTCATCAGTTTTGCCCTCAAGCATGATTTGCTTGAGGAGAGTAACTTGAGGGAGATCAGCCCTCACCAGGCGAACTTGCGAGTGGCATGGGTCTTCAGTCGCTTTATGCAACCATGGCCCGGAAGCGGTCCCGCGGCTACCAATCGGCTGATGAACGTATTCTGCCGGGCACTGGGCGACGTTGGGCCTAAAACAACCGTGCGCTTCCTGCAAGATAGATATACGCTGGACGAGTACCTGAGAATCATGCTTACCACTGCCAGGCACTACCCAGGTGTGTTCGCCCTCACATCACGCGTCCTCGGGCCATTGGGCTTGCTCAAGTGGGCAGGCGACCTCTCCGCCTTCGCGGTGGACGACGCCGCCCGTTGGCTGCACAAGCTCATAGGCTATAAGCGTTGGAAGAGGCTGGAACGTTTAGCTGAGAGGGCCTCCCCCGCCATCGCGCTCAAGCTGGTGGCGAAGCGGAGTGGGTGGGGATTGATGAGAGATGAAATGTAGACGTATTTCCGGCTAGGGAAATATGATATAATGCGGGTCGGATAGGGTAGGGAGTTGTTGCGGGGAGGGGATATGGCATCCAGGGTACTGTTCGGAGGGCTGCTCCTGCTGATAGGGATCATGTACCTTTGGCTGGCTTACGAGTCGGTGAAGCCGCAGATTCAGAAGGGCGACATAGCCGCGTACGTGATGGCGGTGTTTTTCCTGGTCGCGGGTATCGGGGCAGCAGCGGCTGGCATCAATCTGGTGCGGGCAAAGCGCCGTTGAGCCATAACAAGAGCAACTTAATAAGACCTCTGCCTTATTAGGGCAGAGGTCTATTTTCTGATATAATCCACCAGAATCAGGGGTCTTAGACTTCCTCCCGATATTTACCTGTAACGAAGCATTTCCGGGTATATGAATTACAAGCAAGCCTACGACTATCTGAATAGCTTCACCAATTACGAGAAGGTGCCCGGCATCAACTATGCGCTTGAGATGGACGGGTTGGACCGCGTGCGCCTGTTGATGAGGCTGGTAGGTAAGCCGCAGAGCAGCTTCAAGAGCCTGGTTATAGCAGGGACCAAGGGGAAAGGGTCGGTGGCGGCTATGCTCGCTTCGATGCTCAGGGAGGCCGGACACAGGACAGGCCTCTACACCTCTCCGCACCTGCATACCTTCAGGGAGCGCATCCGCGTTGACGGCGAGATGATAGACCCCGGCGATATGGCGCGCATCGTCGAGGGATTGCAGCCCGTGGTCGAGAAGATAAAGGGGCTTGGCGTGCCGGAGATGATGCCCACTACCTACGAGCTTGCTACCGCGCTGGCCTTCCTCTATTTCAAGGAGAGAGGTGTGGAGGTGGCTGTGCTGGAGGTGGGGCTGGGGGGAAGGCTTGACGCGGTGAACGTAGTCGAGCCTGTGGTCTCTATCATCACCTCCATCAGCCTTGACCATACACAGGTGCTTGGCAATACGTTGGAGGCAATCGCCAAAGAGAAAGCGGGGATAATCAAGTCTGGCGGGCACGTAATCAGCGCGCCACAGGAGGTTGAGGCTGCTACCGTCATCGAGCGAGTGGCTGAGTGCCAGGGGGCGCATCTCATCACCGTAGGGCGGGAGGCATATATCAGCACAGACCAGCTTCCCAAATTGGTCTCAGATGAGGATGGGCTGCCCTCGCACCAGATATTCATGGTGGCCTTCTCGAATGATGAAAACATGGCGTCAGCGGTACGGACCAGCGTCCAGCTTCCTCTCCTGGGCAACCACCAGCAGGTGAACGCCGCCGTCGCGATGTCGGCGCTGCCTATACTGGTAGAGGCAGGGATCGCGATGGACAGAGAAGCGATGCTGAGCGGCCTTCTGAATGTGGAGTGGCCAGGGAGGCTGGAGATAGTGAAGCGCCGCCCGGTCGTGGTGGTGGATGGCGCTCACAACGTTGAATCCCTGGAGAAGCTGCACGACGCGATAGCGCAGCTTTTCCACCGGCGCAACGTGGTCATAGTGCTTGGTATAGGCCAGGACAAAGATATAGAGGGTATGCTGGAACAGATAGGCGGGCGGACGGAGAGCATCATGGGGCCGCTGGTGGAGAGGGTTATCGTCACCCGCTCAGAGCACCCTCGCGCCGCCGACCCGCAGGCGGTAGCTCTAGAAGCGGTCCAGGCAGGATTGGACGTGGAGATCGAGAGGACCGTTAGCGCTGCCCTGGAGAGGGCCGAGGCTTTGGCTGAAACGATCCGCTCCACCAGCGGCAATGACGCGCTGGTCCTGGTGACAGGCTCGCTCTTCATAGTAGCCGAAGCGCGGCAGCACTACGGATTGGCCCCGGACTTGTCTGAGGAGAAGTAGGGGACGGACGACGGACGGCGGACGACGGACGACGGACGACGGACGATAGAGAGTGGGTGAAGCGTGAAACGTGAAACGTGAAACGTGATTATTCGTCTTTCGTCCTTCGTCTTTCGTCCCTCATCTGTCGTCCGTCGTCCGCCGTCCGTCGTCCAAATAATAGGTCATGCTTTGGAGGGCGACAACGGGGTCTATCTGGCGGAGGCGGACGTGAGGAGGGACCTGGACGGTGATGGGGGAGTAGTTGAGGATGGCGAGGATGCCCGCGTGTACGAGGGCATCGGCTACGTTCTGAGCGCCCTGAGCGGGGACCGCAATGATTGCCATGCGGATGTTCTTCTCGGCCAGCACCGCGCGCAGGTCGTCCATGTCGTGTATTACTAAGCCCCCTACCTTTTCACCCACCTTGTTGGGGTTGTGGTCGAATAGGGCATCTATGCAGAAGCCTCGCTCGCGCAGCTCGTCGTAGTGGAGGAGGGCACGGCCGAGGTGGCCGAGGCCGACGAGGGCGATAGGCCAATCGCGCCCCAGGCCGAGTATCTTATGCACCTCGGCCAGCAGGAAATTGACGTTGTAGCCTTTACCCTGCTTACCGAACTCACCAAAGTAGGAGAGGTCGCGGCGTATTTGGGCGGCGCTCACCCCCAGGCGGGTGCCGAGGTCACTTGAGGAGACGGTCTCCACCCCCTGGTCGGCCATGTGCTGGAGGCTGCGCGCGTAGATGGGGAGGCGGCGGATGACGATGTCGGGGATCGCCTGGCCGGGCGCGCTCTCTTCAGACATGACCTCTTCGGCTATGCCACCCTCACCTATGATTTCTTCGGCTCTATTTTTCATTGGAGTAGTGTGAGCGGCTCACGGGTTCCTAGCCTTCGTCCAATCCAGGCCTCTACGGATTATTTTGTAAGTTTAGCGCACAGCGTGGTGGACTGCAACCGCGCCGAAGGTGAGCTGCTTGAAGCGGACGTTTCGCAGGCCGGCAGCGCGCATTATGGCAGCAAGGCCTTCGGGGGATGGGAAGTTGCCCATGGAGCTTGGCAGATAGGTGTACGCATCTGCGTCGCCTGCGACGAGGCGGCCCAGGATTGGGACGAGCTTGCGGGTGTAGATGCCGTGGAGGAAGCGGGAGATTGCCCAGCGCGGGCGGCCCACCTCCAGGCAGACGAGGCGTCCGCCCGGCTCCAGCACGCGTCGCATCTCGCGGAATGCTGCCTCGATGTCAACGACGTTACGCATCATGAAGCCCGTGGTGACGCAGGCGAAGGTCGCGTCGGGGAAGGGAAGGTTGAGGGCGTCGGCTCCAGCGAAGTAGACAGGCTCGGAGCGGCCCACCCCTTCGGCGCGCCCCTGGAGCATCATGCCTGGGGTGAAGTCTACGGCGACGGCCTTCGCGCCTTTGCGGGCAAGTGCCTGGGCAATGCGGCCCGTGCCGGTACCTACGTCGAGAGCGAGGCCGCCGGGGCGTGGGGAGGCGAGGCGAACTACGTACTTGCGCCAGAGAGCGTCCTGCCCGAAGCTCATGAGAACGTTCATGAGGTCGTAGCGATGAGCGATGCGTGAGAACATGCCACGTACGTAGCGCGCCTTTTCGTCGCCGCGTAGGGAGGCGTCGGGGTTGGCGAGGGGCGGGGCGTGATGCGTGATGGGTGATGCGTGATGGGTTGCAGACATGTTGGGTGGGGCTTCGTTGGCTTACCGTAGTTGGAGAGGGAAGACGGAGTGGTCGCAGTGGATTGTAGCAATTTTCACATAGAGGGTCAAGGATAAATGCACTACGGAAGTGGTGAAGAGTGAAGAGATGGACCCGATGATGGACGATGGACGATAGACAATAAGGTGAAACGTGAAACGTGATGCGTGAGGATAGACGATAGACGATAGACGATGCGGGTGACATGGCCTTTTGGTTGGTAAGGTAAGGAGTGCCGGGAGGGGCCTTGTGGGTCTGTCCCAGCACTCTTTTTGGTTTGGGGCGGGGCGGGAGTGGGATTTTGGGGCAGGGGGATACCTCCTTTCCACTGCCTGGATGGTGCCCCTACGTGCGCAACTGGTTTGGTATGAGCTGAGCAGCGTCGTTGGTGCTCAGGGTTATGGGCGGGTAAGGCTTCGTGAGGTAGCACGAAGTGGCTCCACAATGGGAGCTAAGGGATTGTCAGTCCCTGGGTAGGGGCACCAGCGGGTCCCTTGTGTTGACACCTCTGCTGCGAACACAGGGGTGTAGAATGCACTCTATTAACTTAATCCCCTTTCCATGCCATTTTGGGACAGGATATTGGGGCCAATTTGGGGTGAGTTTTGCACAATTTTGGGAAGTGGGGAAGGGGGAGGGGGGAGGGGGGAGCAATCCAGGCTGGGAAGCGCCTGTATCTCTTCCGTTTTCGCCACTCCTATGCACTACAGGCCATCTCAAAGTGGTAAAGTGGAGGGGGCGAGATCGCTTTAGGAGTGCAGATGTAGATAAGGTGGGGATGGTAGATGGAGCAGGAGCTTCTCAACCTTCTAAGTGCGCGCAAGGGACATTTCCGGCTGGAGTCGGGGTATCATGGCGGGCTGTGGCTTGACCTTGATCCTCTGTTCGTCATGCCGGGCCGCATACAGCCTTTTATTGAGGTGCTCGCGGCGCAGCTCAAGCGGCATGGTATCGAGGCGGTGTGCGGTCCGCTAGTTGGCGGGGCGTTTCTCGCTCAGGCGGTAGCGTCTCTGCTCGACGTCGAGTTCTACTATACGGAGAGGTTCGTGCCTGCTGTGCGCGATGCTGATGCCCTCTACCCTGTGGAGTATCGCATCCCTGGTGGGGTGGGAGGCATGGTGAGCGGCAAAGTGGTTGCCGTAGTTGACGACGCGATAAGCGCAGGGTCGGCGGTGCGCGGTACGCTTGCCGCTCTTGAGGAGAATGAGGCGAAAACAGTAGCAATGGGCGCGCTGCTCGTGCTAGGCACTCAGGCGGAGCGCTTCTGCCAGGAGCGGGGTCTTGCATTGGAGTATATCGCGCAGCTTCCGTATGAGGTGTGGCTGCCTGCGGAATGTCCGCTGTGCGCTTCCGGAGTGATGCTGGAAGATATGGGGGGTGGTTGAGAGTGGAAAGCTTGAAAGGCACGTGCTTGCCAACCTTCGGAGTCTATGTAGGCGCTTTCTCATCCTCCTGATACCAGACCTAGCGGCATGGTAGCCAGCACGCCGTGCTCATGCTCTCGCAATACACCCTGTTGAAAGTTGTATCACATGTGTTGAGGCACTCAAAGATAACTACAACTGCCGACATTTGCGCCCATGTACTGCCACGTCAAGAGCAGGAGGCGGTAGACAAGATGGGGAGCTTGCTTTGGGGCTAAGAGCGCCATTTTGAGGCCTAATCTACCAGATCGGGGGGTACCCATCTTCGAGCAGCATCTGGAACTCGCGTTGCTCCTCGACATCACGTTGGCCATTCACTGGGATCCGTTCAAGCCGCGCCTGAACATCAAAAGGAAGGGTCTCAATCGGCACTGAACCGGCAATTCGAAATCCGAGATCTGAATGTGCCGTACTAAGTTTATCTTCGAGCGCCATTGCTGAGATCTGAGGCTTACGATCCTGCTCGGACAAATTATCTAAGAACCCACCTCCACGAACCTCAGGCGCGGGCTGTGGTGGGATCAGAACATAAGGCTCCCTACTCTCAGGTGCGAAGCACCACTCCCAAACGTTGCCAAACATATCAGAAATACCCCAACGATTTGCCCGCATACCAGTTATGTCTATGCGGGCAGGCGATGAGGCTTGGTCATGAATTCGTTGACTTCTGATGAGACCCAAATAGGCTGTGAATGTTGGATTGAGGGATCCATAAGCGGCCAACTCCCACTCTGGTACTAATGGAAGCCTGGTTCGGTGCCCAGCCTCAAACGCTGCTTTACTTTGCCCCACCCAGTCGCAATAGCCTTGAGCATCGAAAAATGAAACGCAAACAACAGGCTTCTCTGGATCACTAAATTCAGGATCTCTCCAAGGATAGAAAGGACCCTGCCACCGGTCAGTTCGACCATGCCAAGCTTGTCCAACCGGCTCCCCATATTCGCCGTCGATGTTAAGCGTGGTAGGATCTAAGCTTGAGGCGTAAATGTGGTAGTTCTCCTTCTTGATTGGGTGGTCAGAGCCTTGAATGTATCGGCGGTATTGCTCGTTTGTAATCGGGTGCTTGCCAATGCATGAGACGGTGTCCTCTGCGATCTTGAACGGCAGCACCACCATCGTTGTACCATCATGCCATGTTAGCTCGTGTGGAAGCCAATCGGATAACCCCAGAGTAAAGAAAAAGCCACCACCCGTCTGCTGCCCAAACTGGTACGGTCGCGGAACAGGAGCATCTGGAAACTGACGGTTGTGTGTTTCGGACCGTTCTTCGAGCCATTTCGTTAGATCGTTTAGCGAAATACGATCGTCATGATCTTTGTCTGCTTCATCGAATCGTTGGGCAAGAGCCGAGCAAAGATTGGTTGTTAGAAAGCCACCACCTAACAACTCTAGTTCCCGAGCACTTTCTAAGCGGTCACTTGCCAATAGGGCGACAAAGTTATCAGGCTTAGTAAGCACTTCATCCACTGGTGTTCCAGCCCCACTTCTCAGGCCGATTTGGTTGCCCACCGCTCCGGCATGGCAACAGTCAAGGATTAGTAACTTGTCCTTTGCCGCGCAGAAACGAAGTGCTTGAAGGACCTCAGATACTGGGAGCGTTGTGCCAAGCAGGCGGTCCATTCGCGTGTTGTCCAATAATAGAAACAGCGATCCTTTTTCGAGGAAACCGTGACCGGAAAAGTAGCAAACAAGTGTATCCTCAGAAGAACACTCCTCTGTGATACTGAGAAGTCGCTGACGAATAGAAAACGCATCTAACGTCGGATCAGCCGTCTCAACGGTAAATCCACAGATTGGCTCCGATAGCGCTGCCCGAATGTTCTTCGCATCTTGGACTGCGTATTGAAGTGGGCTAAAGTCCTTTGGGCCGTTTGAGCCTAATACAAAAGCGCGACGCATCAGACATTAGCCTTTCGAGGAACTCTTAAGTTTTATCTCCAGCTTCATGGGGCCACTAATTGAGGTGCTCGTTTCTTCTTGAGGTTTGTTCTTACTCTCGATAAGTTCAGTGCGCGTAACCCAATGAAGAATGGGTTGTCCATCTTTGTCCATTATCACATTGCCACGTGAGTCCTCGACCGGGATCAGAACTTGCTCCTCAACTACAACACTCTTACGCGTCAGTGCTGAAATCAGTTTCTGGATCGTTGGAGTTAGAACAGCAATAAGAGCAGCAGAAGCGATTATTATGCTGACAGGTTCTTTTGTCCCAGTTTCAGCGTTCGCCGCAGGATCCTGAGCAAATTTACGACGCACACGAATACCTTCGCGCTCAAGAAGCTCTACGAGGTTCGTTTGGTTATCTGCCAAGAGTGCGTCTAACTCAGGGTTCGATGAGATGAACACATCTAGCTCCGAACTATTCATATTCCCCCTCCCTATGGTCCTAACTCAATGCAATGAGCCCCTCAGGAATTGAGAAAGCACCAGCTAATGTCGCAAGAACATCCACGAATAGAGCTATTGGCTACACTTTTGGCTACACATGGCCAAGTCTGAGCCAAGAAGATAGAACTTCAAGGCTCAATTCGCTCGTGAATTGTAGTGCCGAGGAGCGGATTCGGACCGCTGACCCTACGATTTTCAGTCGCATGCTCTACCAGCTGAGCTACCTCGGCATATTTCGCACCTGATTCTGCCCAACCTCTACCCCGCCCCTTTCATAGAGCCGCGCACCTGCGAGCAGTCTCAGACAGAGATAAGTATAACCGATTCGGGTGCCCCTTGCAAGCGCGGCTTCGCCAACGTACACAAAAAGAATGTATCCCGAGAAGACGTGGCTGCAATCGTCTTACCCGAGATACTCTAAATTGAGTCTACCAAAAACGCTTACCAAAAGTAGTAAGTATTGGTATCAAATTTGGTAAACAAAAGTAAACAAACAGGAGTCAGGAGGCTATGAGCCTGTAGCCGACTCCCCACTCATTCTGAATGTAATGCGGGTTATCGGCATCGTCACCCAGTTTCGTACGCAGACGGCTAACGAACACTTTCAGGTAGTGCTCCTCGTTTGCGTACTCCGGACCCCATACCCGTTCCAGCAATGTGCGGCGCGGCATCACATGGCCCGCGTTACGTACCAGTTCCTCCAACAGACGGTACTCGGTGGATGTGAGCTGCACCGGCTGGCCCTTGAGCGTTACGCGCCGACTCCTGGCGTCGAGGGAAAGGTCCCCAACCACAAGGCTTTCCTGCAATGTATGAGGAGAAGCGTCACTAGCTGGCGATGCGGCATCCGCGAGCGTGGTTGACATCTCCGGGGTGGTAGCGGCAATCGCAAGAGGCCCTGTGGCCGATGAGCGCCTGACAAGGGCGCGGAGCCTGGCCAGTAGCTCAAAATGGTCGAAAGGCTTGGTCAGGTAGTCGTCCGCGCCGAGGTCAAGGGCGCGTACCTTATCCACGGTGGAGTGCTTTGCGGTGAGCATCAGGATCGGCACCTGCGAGACGTTACGTATCTCGCGGCACACGTCGAACCCGTCCGGCGTGGGCATCATTATGTCCAGGATAACGAGATCAAAGTTGTCCTGGGCAAAAAGCTTGAGAGCATCTTCACCATTGGTGACGGTAGATACTTGACAGTCGGGCCAGGTTAGCCGCACACCAATAGCCACTATTTCGGCTATATCGCTCTCGTCATCTGCTATCAGTATCTTGAGGGCCACCATCTCCTCCATCTAAGCCACGCCTGCTGGACAGCAGATTGCAAGTCATCAAAATTGGTCTGACAATAGCGTGCCCTAAGCTTGCCGCGCGTCCAATACTAAATTAAGGAAAAGCAGCGTAGTTCGTGTGCCTACGCTGCTTTCGGAGCAACATTTCGTTGCTCTATTCTCAAAACGTGAGCCTCACGATCAGGGCCTGATTCTGAGCAACTATTCTGTTATAAGGTGAGAAGAGGTGCGCGATGAGGGATTTGAACCCCCGACCCCATCCGTGTAAAGGATATGCTCTCCCGCTGAGCTAATCGCGCTTGATCGTACCAATCGGACACCGCAGAGCGCCGAGTCAATCCATTTCATCGATTTATGATATGTTTTCGTGCCTAAGTATAACCTACACCCTTTACTTAACGCAAGTTGACATTACTTGACCAGGCTTGCAGCGTTATGACGATGTAATAAACGGAGCCGCCTAGTATTCTGATCGCTCCTACCAGCTGGCAGCGCTCCAGATATCGCCTGCAGACCTTGTACTTATTTCTACCTCAGGTAGGACTAAGGTACGCTGTCTTCAAGATGCTTGCTTGACTAAAATGGTGGTAAAGGATCATGCTACGCGCGTTGGTTTGCTGAGTTAGTCTTTCTATGGCCTGCGAACACGCGTAGGTTCAATTAGCTTTCCTAAGTGGACGCCTGCCGTTCTTCTTTGCTGGACAATACAACCACAACAAGGAGTCCAATACATGTCGTCTCCCACATCGCTGCACCGCGACTACGCATGGCCCCGTGCTTGCGCCGCAATCCATCCAATCTGGTCGCTGCTTGCGATCCTTGCCCTGACATCACTGACAGCTTGTAGCGATGTCCAATCTGCCCAGGACCAGGCTGTACCTGTGAACACGCCCGCAGTTGTTCTCAGCGCACCAACTAGCATTGCCGAGACTACTCCTGCGCATGCCACCGCCGCTATTTCTGTAGTCCCTACCAGTCCTGAACCCAGCTCAACTGTCGCCAGCCTTGCAACTACCGCGCCAACTTTCAACGGAGAGTCCGAGGTACCAGGCCTGGGTACTTCGACATCTCAAGAAGCTGAGAAGCACTATAAGCTCGGTCTAAAACTCTATCAGCAAGATAAGAAGTATGATGCCGCCCTCGCTGAGCTTACTAAAGCCATTGAGATAGACCATCACTTCGCTTTTGCCATCTACTTTCGGGGAGCAATTTATGCGAAGCAGATGGATCATGAAGCCGCTATCGGCGAGTACTCTGTAGCGATCAATCTCCGCTCGAACGAAGCACGCTTCTATAACAATCGCGCCTACAGTTACGTCAAGCTCAAGGAATATGTTAAGGCGCTTAACGATTACGCTACCGCGCTCCAGCTCAACCCCAATTACGGAGCCGTTTACGCAAACAGGGGCGAGTTGTATGAAAGGGTGGGCGAATACCAATTAGCCATAGCCGATTACACCAGGGCATTAGATCTGCAACCTACAGATTCGCATCTATACTATGCCAGGGGAAATGCACACAACAGCCTTCTCGAGTACCAATTAGCGATTGCAGACTATGACCAAGCAATCAAGCTCAGGTCAGACTTTGCCTTTGCACTACTCAACCGGGGCAACGCCCACCAAAGTGTGCACAACTATGATCTCGCAATGCAAGACTTTAACCAAGCACTGAAGGTAGAACCGGGATTTATCAATGCTTACGCCAATAGAGCCTGGTTATACAATGAGTTGAAGGAGTATGACAGGGCGATTGAAGATGCATCCAAGGCAATCGAGCTTGGACCCGAATTCTATTTTGGCTACGAGGCACGAGGCTCGACCTATCTCGGAAAACTCGACTTTGATCATGCGCATGCTGACCTTATGAAAGCAGTTGAATTAGCTCCAGAAGCGGCGTCGGTCCATTACCATCTAGCGTTTTACTACGATAGTCAAGGAGATATGGAGAAGGAGTTGGCGGAATTCAAGGAGGCACTCAGACTGAGCCCAAAGGGCGCACTGTATCAAGATACAGAGAATCAGATAGCCTGGATGGAATCACATATGAGACTGACACCAACACCGACACCCTGAGCCTCACGCCATCTCCCAAAAACATTAGCGTCGCAACATTGTAGACTGGCTGTACTCTCCAAAGAAAAGCTTCCCTGCAGATCCGTACCTGCCCTGGCCGATCCCCACGTAGGTATGCATCCCCACTAGCTCCGGTATATGCCATTAGCCGCCTTAGCCTGCTTATCACTAACCATAAGGCTGCCGTCAATCTTCAGTTGAGCGCGGTTATCGCTCTCTGTCACCAACTCCATCCGATAAGGGCCACCTGACGCGTATAACTTCCCCGACCATCTTACAAGGACATCCCTATCCAGGAGCGTGCTCATCGGCAATGGGCGGAACAGTTCAAGAACCTGGTTTGGGGAGAGGTCACCTACCTGGTAAACGGTTACGGATGGTTGCATAAGCCTCACGCCCACGAACGGGTCCAGCCTTCGAGACACGCTCACCAACCACAGCGCCAAACCCCTGCGCCGCCTAATCAACTCCTTCCGCTGGTCTGCCTCCTGTCTTACCGTATCGGCGGGAGGTGTCAGGAGGATATTGGCGCGCACACCGCTCCATGCCACAATCGCCAGCACTGCGGCCACGGCCAGCAATGAGGCCCCTATGCCGCGTTTGCTCTTATCGAACAGCAGCGCCTCACCTATGGCCCAACCATATGGCACGCTTCCCACAGGAGTGCTCAGACTTGGGGTAAAGCAATGTATCGGTAGGGGCGAGATTTTTCCACCCTGGGGATTGAACTATTATTCAGCCACAAGCATAGCGCAATGCGCTCATGTTATAAGATTGTTATAAAATAGCACAAGAGGGCCAAAATCGGCCCTCTTTTCGTGCGTAGATTTAGAACAATGTAGAAAATGGTGCCCAGGAAGGGATTTGAACCCTTACCCCCTTTGACGGGGACTAGGCCCTCAACCTAGCGCGTCTGCCTAATTCCGCCACCTGGGCAAAGCGTTCTGCTAGGAGCAGAACACTTACTAATTATACGTTGTCCGCGCTCACCCTGTCAAGATGTACCGGATGACACTTTATAGGCACTATTAATCTCTCGCGCCTTGTCACAACGGCCTTGCTCTTGTAAACTAGGGGCATCGAGCCGCGATTCTCTCAGTGATTCGGCCGTGAACGAGGAAGGTCATCGGTGTACCACCTTGCTCGAAAGCCGCACGAGGAGCTTTTTATGCCAGTGATCCCGGTCCTCACGATATTGCCGCTGTCGGCCACGGTGATAGCAGGCGCTTTCGCCATCGTACTGCTCAATCGCTACCTGGCGACACGCAGGCGGCCCCATGAGCTGATGTGGGGGATCGCTTTTCTCCTCTTCGCGCTCGGAGCGGGGTGCCAGGTCTTTGCCGACATAGGTAATGGCTGGACGCCAACGCTGGCCCGCATCTATTACCTGTCAGGGGCTATATTGAACGTCGGCTTTTTGGGTGTGGGCACGCTCTACCTCCTATTCACACGCCGCATCGCTAATATCGGCTTCGCCGCCATGGTCTTCTTGAGCGTGGTAAGTATCTACGTGCTCTTCACGGTGCCGGTGGACGCTTCACGATTGGGCGAAGAGGCGGGTTGGAGAGCGGTTGCCACACTTTCCCCT
This sequence comes from Chloroflexia bacterium, assembly GCA_035274425.1. GTDB lineage: Bacteria > Chloroflexota > Chloroflexia > QHBQ01 > JADMIH01 > JADMIH01. The sequence goes on along the minus strand of DATEOC010000059.1, from coordinate 57,955 downwards.
GCACCGCGATGGCTTGCCGCCATCAGCAACACCCTGGGCACTATCCTTGTGGCGGGGGGCGCGATCTGGTCCGGCGTAGTCTTCTGGCGCAAGCGCATTATGAAGGGGCGCATGATAGGGGTGTTTCTGCTGGCGCTTGGCACCCTTGTGGTGGCTCTCGGGGGCACCGTGACCGGTCTTACGGGCCTGCGTAACCATGATTATCTTTATATATCGATGGCGGTGGGGGCGGTAATCATGTTCAGTGGTTACTTGCAGACGATACGCCCCGACCCCTCGGTGGTGCATTCCGCGAAGCTTACCGCGGAGAACGCTAAACTCGTGCAGCCGACGCAACAGACCGTCCCGCCCAGTAGATAGTCGACACGACAGACAGTTGTTGACAATACCCCTATTCCCCTCTAGACTCGTCGCGTGATAATTGACTTCCACGCGCATATCTTCTCGGACGAGATGCGCGCCCGGCGTGAAGAGTACATAGAGCGCGACCCCTGGTTCGCGAGCCTCTACGGAGACCCAAAACGCCGCCTCGCCTCAGCCGAAGATGTGGTAGCTTCGATGCAGGTCTCAGGGGTGGACCGCACGGTAGTGATGGGCTTCTCCTGGAAAGATGGCGCAGTGTGTAGAGAGCACAACAATTATCTAATAGAGGCTATTCGCAAGTTCTCTAATCAGCTAATTGGCTTCGCTTGCATTCAGCCACTCGACGCACGGGACGCTCAAGAGTTGGAGCGATGCCTCGATGCCGGTATGATGGGCATGGGCGAGCTTGGACCGGACGGGCAGAAGTTCGACATAGAAGACAGGTGGGTGTTGCAAGCCTCGGCTGAAATTCTCCAGGCGCGTGATCGCCCGCTCCTGGTCCATAGCAGCGAGCCGATAGGGCACCAATACGAGGGGAAGGGGAGGCAACACCCCTGGAAACTTCTTAGATTAGCTCAGAACTTCCCGGAGCTGAAGATAGTGATGGCCCACTGGGGAGGGGGTCTCCCCTTCTACGAATTGATGCCGGAGGTGCGAGACGCGCTTCGAAACGTCTACTACGACTCCGCGGCATCTTCCTTTCTTTATCGCCACGACATATTTCCGATAGCAGCAAGACTGGTAGGTGCTGAGAGGATTCTGTGGGGCACCGATTACCCGCTGCTCTCGCAGGCCAAGTTCCTGGAGAGGGTGAGGGGCTGCGGCTTGTCCGCCGGGGAAGAAGCTGCCATATTGGGCGGCAACGCTCAACGTTTACTCAAGCTGAGAGAATAAGCATTAGGCAGCCCGAATGTAACATTCGGGCTGCCTAATGCTTATTACAGCCGCCCATTTTCGTGCTTTTTATTATTTTGAGCATGGGATTCTGCCTCTTATCTATTAATTGGGAGGTGCGGGTGGCCCCTGCGGACCTGGCGGGGTTGGGGGGACTATGGCGGTGGCTTCAGGCTCGGGCACGATATCATCTATGCCAGGAAGGGGCAACTCCGGCGGTAGGTCGCTGGTGCATGGTGGATTGTCGACGGCGAAGGTAATGTTGATCTTTACGTCATAGCTCTTGCGTGTATCGCATATCCATTGAAAAAAGGCGCTTCGGCGCTCGTCTGGACTGCCGGTTTTAGGCATGTGGGCGTCCGCCATTACTGTATAGACCACGTTGCGGATGATACGCCGCTTATACTGGCCTTCAGTGAGATTGCGACTCTTCAGAAACTCCTCGAAGCTCTGCCCCTGCACCTCCTTCATCTTCGCTTCCTCGACGAGGCTGGCCTGCTGTAACGGCTGCTCCGGGTATAGACCTTCTTTGCGCGCTTGCTGCAACAACACCTCAAAATTGATGAGGCGGTCGAGCGAGTCGGACCTGAAGGTCTCGAACGCCTGCGTCTGGCTGAAAGGGGTCAGGGTCTGAAGATACGCGCCAAAAATCGGGTCGTTCAGAGCGGAGTTCTTGTCCATCTCGGCGCGCTCGAGGAAATCCTGCTGGTAGATTGGCTGGCCGTTCACAGTTGCCACTACTGCCCCTCTGTTTTCGGTCTGCACGATCGGGCTTGCATCTTTCTTCGACACGACAAAATACGTTATTGCCGCGGCGAGGGCAAATCCCAGGAAGCCGAGCAAAATGAAGGGGGTAATGGATATGGAGCGTTCCTCTTGAATGCGCCTGCTTCGGGCAGTAGCCTGCTGCCTGGCGCGGAGCGATTGGCTTTGCGACCGTGTGCGCCCTCCTGAATAGGCCGGGTGGGGAAAGCGCCCTGGAGCCTGGGGCCTGGGCTGTGGCTTAGATTTAGGTCGAGTGGGAGCGACTTGAGCAGGTTCAGTACCATCTAACTCCGCATTGAGCGCGGCCCGGCGCTCAGGGTCGCTCAGTGTGTCGAATGCCTCGTTCAGCCGCTCTAGCAGCGCTATCGCCTGGGCATCACCTGCCTGCGCTTTCGCCTCGTACCTGTCGAACAGCCTCTCATACGCGGCTTCGATCTCCTCGATATCCGCGTCGCTAGGAACCTTCAGGATTGTGTAGGGGTTAGGCATTGGTGGTTAGGGATGATAGATGATAGATGATAGATGATAGATGATAGACGATAATAACTGGCTAACAGCTACTCACAGGTCAACTCTTTCCAGACTCTTCTAGGGATAGGACTGCCATGAACGCTTCCTGAGGTATCTCTACGTTGCCCACCATTTTCATGCGGGCCTTGCCTTCTTTTTGCTTTTCGAGAAGCTTCTTCTTACGGGTGATGTCGCCGCCATAGCACTTGGCGAGCACGTTCTTGCGCATAGCGGAAATGGTCTCGCGGGAGATTATTTTGCTGCCGACGGCTGCCTGGATGGGGATGTCGAATAGCTGGCGAGGGATGCGCTTGCGCAGACGCTCGACGAGCTGTCTCCCCTGGTATGGTGCCTTATCGCGATGGGTAATGATGCTTAACGCGTCCACAGGGTGGCCGTTCACCAGGATGTCGAGCTTGACAAGATCAGCTTCGCGGTACTCGGCCAGGTGGTAGTCGAGAGACGCGTAGCCCTGCGTGCGCGACTTCAACTGGTCGTAGAAATCAACGATAAGCTCGCCCAGGGGGACCTCGTAATTGAGCACCACCCGCTCCTCGTCCAGGTAGTCCATCTTCTTGTAGAGGCCACGGCGCGACGTGACAAGCTCCATGATGGGGCCGATGTAGCGCGTGGGGGTGACGATACTGATCTCCATCCACGGCTCTTCAATATGGGCGATTCTGCCAGGCTCAGGCATATCTTCGGGGTTGTCCACGATCACTACCGTGCCGTCCGTCCGCATGACCTGGTACTCGACGTTGGGGGCGGTCGCGAGGAGCGTCAGGTGGTACTCACGCTCAAGGCGCTCACGGATAATCTCCATGTGGAGGAGACCCAGGAAGCCACAGCGGAAGCCGAAGCCGAGGGCCGCGCTGCTCTCCGGCTCATAGACGAGCGATGCATCGTTCAAGTGGAGGCGCTCAAGGGCCTGCCGCAGGTCTTCGTAATCCTCGCTATCTACGGGGAAAAGCCCGGCGAAGACCATTGGCTTGACGGGCTTGTATCCCGGCAGGGGTCTATCGGTGGGGCGCTTCGAATGGGTGATGGTGTCGCCGACCTGGCAATCGCGCACTACTTTGAGGCCGGTAGCTACATAGCCCACCTCACCCGTCTCAAGCCTCTTGTTCGGGGTCATGACAGGGGCGAAGACGCCAATCTCCAGCGCCTCCGTCGTAGTCGCGGTGGACATCACGAGCAGAGACTCGCCGCTCATAAGCTGCCCATCCACTACACGCACATAGGCGATTACGCCTTTATAGGAGTCATAGTGGCTGTCGAAGACGAGAGCGCGCAGGGAGCCAGCAGGGTCGCCGGAGGGCGGGGCTATGCGCTTGACCACTGCTTCCAGGATTTCCTTGACGCCGGTACCCTCTTTGGCCGAGGCGAAGATAACCTCGTCGGAGGGGAGGCCGATGACGTTCTGTATCTCCTCGGCGACCATCTCAGGCTGGGCAGCCGGGAGGTCGATTTTGTTGACGACGGGGACGATAGCGAGGTCATGCTCAAGGGCGAGGTATGTGTTGGCGAGGGTCTGAGCTTCTATACCCTGGGTCGAGTCGACGACGAGCAGCACCCCTTCGCAGGCCGCGAGTGAGCGGCTGACTTCATAGGTGAAGTCAACGTGGCCGGGGGTGTCTATAAGGTTTAGCTCGTACGTCTCGTCGTCGTCTGCGGTGTAGCTCATGCGCACGGCGCGGGCTTTGATGGTTATACCCTTCTCCCGCTCAAGCTCCATGGAGTCGAGCAGTTGCTCGACCATGTCGCGCTTCGCGACGGTGCCTGTGTATTCAAGCAGCCGGTCGGCGAGGGTAGATTTGCCGTGATCAATGTGCGCGATGATGCAGAAGTTTCGTATAAGTCGCTGTTCGGGCATACCTGTAAGTATAGGTGTGGGCTTGATTCTTTGTCAAGAAGTGGGGAGGACGGTGGACGAAAGACGAAAGACGAAAGACGAAAGACGAAAGACGAAGGACTAAGGACTAAGGACTAAGAAACGTGAAACGTGAAACGTGAAACGTGAGATTATTGAGTAATCTCTGACTACTTTGGACTTTGGACTTTGGGTGAGGTCAGTTCAGGGAGAAGTGGGAAATCTTCCAGTCGTTGCCGATCTTTTCGAAGGAGAGAATAGCGCCGCCGTGCTCGCCGTTCTTGAAAGTGACGACATAGTTCGCGCTGGCCTGATAGTCGGCGGATTTGAAGTTCCGCGACTCCCAGCTAGCGGGCTGCTTGGGACTCAGTTGCTCTGCCAGGCCTTGAGCGTTGACGACCTCTTTCTGTAGCTCTGGGGTAAGAAGGCTGAAGGCCTTTGAGTAGTCGCCGTCGCGTAGGGAGGACATGAAGGTGTCGCCCGTGCTCATGATCGGCTGTATGGCCCCGAAGACGAAGGCCAGCAGCACACCTACGCCGATGAGAGCTACCAGGCCGATGCCTATTATCGTGCCTATAATTAGACGATTGGCAGACCTCCCGCCTGACTTTGCGAGGGGAGCAGGTACGGCGATAGTGGAGAAGCTAGGTGGATATTGCTGGCCAGGGTACGGGGTGGAAGAGAGAGGACGACCGCAGTGGGCACAAAAAGGGAGGCCGGCAGCGCTTACATTGCCACAGTTGAAGCAAGTGACGGTTCCTGGTTGGCCCGGAGGGGACGGATTGCTCATTGCACACCTCCTTCAAAGGAGAGGCAAAGTATAGCATCCAGGTGCTGGAGCGTCAATAATCTCTCTGTTAAGTCAGGCTGATGCAAGATCATACACGGCACGCGTAGCCATAAGCAGGAGCGTTCTACATGTCATCCTGAACGAAGTGAAGGATCAGCCTGAGGCAAGTAACGTACGCGCAAACAGGTGCTGTAGGATAGTGATCCTTCACTTCATTCAGGATGACATGTAATTCTTGCAGCTAGATCGCGACTTTGCATCCTCCTTAGGGCAAAGCTCCAAAAGCGGAGCGTACATAGACTTCTCTTAAGTGAGCGGTATGCTTTTGGTCTCTCTATCTACCGTCTAATAATAGCCATCTACAGGACTTCTGGTTTGGTAGCTCTGACGAAGGCGCTCACGAATAGGCCATCTGCCTGGGCCAGCGCTGCATCGGACAGGTTGATTGGAGAGCAGCAACCGGACTCGCTCACAAGCGTGTCGGCGGAGTAGCGCCTTGTGACCTGGACCTCGATGCCGGTGAAACCTGCTTCGGCCAGGAGGTTACGGTAGGTGGTCTCGGGGAGCGCGCCTGCGATGCAGCCTGTCCACGCTTCCATGCTGCGCAAAATAGATTCGGGTGCTTCTCCCTGCACTACAATGTCAGACACTGCAAAGCGGCCACCTGGCTTGAGCACTCTGAACGCCTCTCGCAATACGCGTCCCTTGTCTGCGGCCAGGTTTATCACGCAGTTGGAGATAACCACGTCTACAGCGTTGTCTGGTAGGGGTACTTCTTCTATATATCCTTTCAGGAAGCGCACATTCTCGACCCCGGCCTCCGCACGGTTCTTCTCGGCGAGGGCAAGCATCTCGTCGGTCATGTCGAGGCCGTAGACGAAGCCCTCAGGGCCAACGCGGCGAGCTGAGAGGAGAACGTCGATGCCGCCACCGCTCCCCAGGTCTAACACGGTGTCGCCGGGGTTGAGCTTCGCGAGCAGTGTAGGGTTGCCGCAGCCTAACGATGCTGCCAGTGCGTCCTGTGGGACCAGACCGGCATCTTGCGCCGAATAGAGGTTGCCGGTGATGCCGTCGCCATCGCTCCCGCAACAACCGGAGCCTGTGTCACCGCCGCAGCACCCGCCGGATGATACGCGCAAGGCAGATTGGCTATACCGCTCCCTCACCTTCTCGCGCAAGGCTGAAGCGTCCTCGTAAAGTTGAATATTTGTGCCCACGTGAACCTCCTTATATTGATAACATTCGATATAGCTTTTCAAGAGAGAGGCGTCGATGGACAACGCCTTGCTTCTCCCACATTATCACAGTTATATCGAAGTTCGTCAATACATCTTTAGGCCCATTTGGTGAAGGTCAGTTGGCCGATGTCGACTATGGGGTGTATTCAACCCTCACGTTGTCGAAGTAGGCACGGAATTGTCCCACCGAGCCTGGGGCGCCGCTGTTGCCGTTGTCGTAGGCAAGCATCCACCTATCAATCTTCCAGCTGCCGGCTGCGAACGATCCCAGGTTTACATCAAAGAAATACCACTGGCCGGTGTTGTAAACGCCACGAGCAGCGGGGTGTGCACGCACGCCACTCTGATCCACGACGCTGCTATCGTCTCGTATGTACTTCTGGTTCCCGGAAGCATCCCTTAGCCTCAGGTCCACCGACATCGTACTTTGTTGGAAGTTGTATTGAAACCATCTCAGGTGCGTGTCGGGCCTTATGGTGAACCAGTTTTGCTGGGTCCCGGAATCATCTTCGGCGGTAAACAAGGTGAAATATACATAAGAGTAATTATTAAGCGATTTGCCCGCCATTCTCTCATATTTAGATCCAAAGGGCGTAACCCCAAATTCACCGAAAACCGGACCGAGCTCAGGCGAGAGACCAGGGTCATAACCTGTCACATTGAGCGCAAGATTGGGCGCGATGCGACTCAGTTGACCATCGGCAAAGCCTGTCTCCCAGTTGGTTCTCACCCCGTACAACATCGTAGCCCCGTGCTTGTCATCCTCTTGAAGCTCGCGTTTAGTACTGCAGTTGAACGACATGACGGCTTCCGAATGGCCGGCAGGATTATCACCAAGGAACATGGAATGTCCCGACTCGTGGGTGGCTATAGCCTGTACATCACCCGGCCAGGGCCTACCGGAACATGCCGTCGTGCCGCTGGTATTCCAGGAGAAGTAGGTGGTGTTGCTGTTGAAGTATATCTTGTTGTTGGTTATTGAAGTAGGGTTTGCGGTGACGCAATTGACAGCGAAAGTGTTCTCAGGGGTAGAAAGAGGGCAAGGGGGTGATGCGACCAGGTCCCGGTACGTAACCTGGTTGGGATGGGTAGAAGTCAAGGTTCTCACCAGGTTCACTCTCATGGTATTCCATTTTGTAGCTCCCGTTTCAAAGGCAGTTACAGCCCCAGAAGTGCCAAGCCCTGTACCTAGGTTGGGATCGATGTAGTAGTTTATGGTGAGCGTGCCGAAATATTTGGACCCACTCTGGTACGCGAAAGCGTTAGAGCCAGCGTTACCAATTAGCACGAGTGCTATTGTAAGATAGGCAACGAGAGTGACGATTCTACGATGGTTTTTGTGAGCAAACATGCTGTCTCTCCTGGGATATGTTGCAGGTTCCTCGCTGCTCTGAGCCAGTCGAGCTAAACCCAATCGCTAAAACAGAAAGGCGTCGCTAGTTTAATTAGGGCCTGGTACTTTGCACTGCTGCATCAATTTCGCTGAAGAGTTGCTGCGTCGGCATGTCGCTGTGCCAGTTCCTGGCTCGCCCATCTGGGGTAACAGTGTAACGTTCGACAACCTGCCACAGGGGGCGATTATCAACCGTTTGGATTGGGTCTGAGGGTCTTGCCTCTCGAATGAAGAGAATCGCCCTTTGCCCCACTTCAAAGATATTGTCTTTGTCATGGGACCACTCAACCCTGTCCTGCCCTACCTGCCCACCAATCGCAAGCAGCACCAATTCAGAGCCGGAACCGATGCCCTTCGCCTCTTTAAGAGAGCTACCGACCTCAATTACGATGGGCGTGAATATATAGTGCCTGTTATCCTCTGCAAATGGGTTTGCCGGGCGCGCCCCATCTTTAGTTGTCCACCTGGCAGGGCCAACCTGTTTTACGATACCATCGACTATGAGAGTGGATAGCTCAGCGTTATCTTTGGTCGTGGCTATCCCTTGGGTAACGCCTATGGTTAGCACGTATGGGTCGTTTGGTTTTGGAGCGGGCGGAACGTAATATCCGGGCGTAGGAGTAGCATCGAACCCAGGATCAACCCCTGGAGGAACGGGGGTCATCGCAGGGAGGGGGTAATTAGGGAAGGGTGTTGGTGGCCCTGTCTCTCCTAACTTGCCAGGTTGAGCCTGGCTTGGAACCGTCGGCACTTGCATCGAAACTGAAGACGCACTGTTTCCAGACGTTTGTCCTGGGCCACCTTTACCTACCTGGACAACCAGAATAAAGGCCACAACTGCCAGAACAAGCCCGGAAATGAAAAGAGTGAACAAAGAACTTTTGCCGGGTATCCGCAGTTTCATGCTTACCCTCCTTGTTTTCCAGCTACATCCGAGGCGGCTACTGCGCACTTCCGCGTGGAGGATGCCAGCTCAGTCCTGAGAAGGCTCCTAAAAGAAAAACCTGCCTCTAGTAATTGGCAATGAGCTAACTGTAAATGATATTACCTATTAACACTATACCTTATGAAGTACTGCATTACAAGTGGTGTAGCAACTCTGATATGGGATTGAGGAGATAAGAGATGGTTGAAACGAGCCACAATCCGCCACAGCAATAGAACCACCATCTACTTCGGACGAGTGCCAGGCTATAGATAGCGGCCAGGACGACGGGGATTGAGATACGTCCTGCGCCATAAAGCTCGATCAATGGATCGGGGTACAGCAGAGTGACGAGTAACAGGTAGTTGAATAGGAGCGCCCACAGTTCGGCCCGCCTGCGTACCAGGGGGTCCCTCCACAATGCTGAGGCCGCAACGCAGAAGCAGAGCAAACCCGGAACTATGACTACCTCCACCACTTCGAGCGTGGATGGGCCGAGCGGATAGAGGTCAAGTAACCCTGACAGAGGTATCCTGAATAAACCGGCCCCTTGCCCCCAACCAGCACTCCCCAACCACGATAGCAACCATACCTGCCATACAGCCGCGGGAATTATTGAGACAGCGAGGAATAATATGCCTTTGCGCAGCCTACGAGTGAAGGTCAAACCTGGCGCGCTCTCGAAGAAGAGGTGTAATGCATATAGCAGTGGGAAAATGAGGGTGGATTCGCGCGCTAGAGCGGCCAGCGCGAAGACCAGGGCGGCCCATAAGCGGTATCGAGGAAAGCGCTCGAAGAGATAGATGGAGAGGGCTACCAGTGCGTAAGCAAGAGGCTCGTTGAGGCTGCGGACAAACCCCATGACCTGCCCTACGTAAAATACGTATACCAAAGCTAACCAGGGAGAAAGCGCACGCCTGCGACACCATGCAGCTACTGCCCACGCTCCACCCGTTATAGCCAGTAGATTGACCATAACCATCGTTGCGGGAACCCAATCTCGGTTCCCAAGTGCCAAAGCGCGCGCCGCTATAGGATAGAGAATACGCGTGTAGCGATAGCTGACAAATCCCTGGTCAAGATAGTATCGAGCGTTGATTGGATCAAGAGCTATGAAATAAGCAAACTGCCCATCGTATCCTACACCGTTTTTGTCGTAGTCATAGTCTGGATCGGGGTGGATGATCGAGCTTCTATCGCTTTGTGTGATAAAGGGTTTGCCAATTACGACAAAGTCCCTGACGTCTCCCAAATGGTTGAGAAATATGAAAAAGATGAGCAAATAACCTAGGAGGGCTACGCCAGCGACAAATAAGGGGGAATTGAGAGCATGAAAAGAGAGCCTGCGCTGTCGCTCTACTTTATCCATACTCTTGATGCTCATGCTTCTCCAATTTGAATAATCTATCGTAGGTCGATTTCGTACAAATGAAAAGGCATGCAAAGAGACCCGCCAGCCTGTTACGGTGCTTTCAGTGCTCCCTCGGTGTAGACATTACCGAAGTTCCACAGCATCCACCCTGACGCGCCGTTTTGCTCGGCGGAGTCTATCTCGGCGCGCACTTTGATGGCGTCGTATTCGACTTCGCGTGAGAAGTCCTGGAGCCAGGGGCGTATCTTGGGAGCGCCACCGGCTCGCCTGACGGCCTGCATCAACGACTGGGCCACTACATCAGCCGGGTGCTCGGCGGGCTTTTCGTAGTCGAGGAATTGGTCCGCGAAGTCCGAGGGGTAAACGAAGGGAGAGACATAATCGGCGCGGGCGAGCAGCTCATCGAATTGCTGCCCGACGCCCATGTCGTCCTGCACGAAAGGTGTGAGGCCCAGGGCGTCCACAGACACGTATGTGCCCAGCGGAGTGAGTTCCTTTTGAGCAGCGTCGAGGAAGCCTGCAATCGCATCGACGCGAATCTTCCCTGCCCCGTCCGGCCCGTAGTCTATGTCGACCAGCGCGCCGTTGGAAGGGAAGTAGGCTATGTCGAACTGCACCTCATTGACGCCCCGCGTGGCGACCTCCTTCGCTATGTCGAGGTTGTACTCCCAGACCTGCGGATTGTGCGGGTTGGCCCACCGCCTTCCGTAAGCGTCGAGCCAGGGCTGGCCTGGAGCCGCCTTACTCTTCAGCGCCCATTCCGGTTTGGCGGAGGTCGCTGCCTGGTCCCAGAAGACCGCCAGGCGCGCAATAATGTAGACATCGCGCTCCTGCAACCGCCGGAGGAAGGCGTCGAGGTTGGAGATAATAGGGTCGGAAGCGCCGAATTGCTTCACGATGGGGAGTTTGCTGTCGTAGAGGACCGTGCCGCTATTGTCAGCTTTGACGTCTATCACCACGGCATTAAGCTCGGTGCGGTCCACCAGATCGAGAAGGGTAGAGAGCTTCCCGGGGGACGCGATGGAGTCGGCGCTCAGGTAGATAGCCCTGGGGAAGACGGGCTTCAGTTCGACATCCTGGGTGACGACCTGGCCGAACTGCACGGAGGTTGACAGGTAGCCCGGCGCTTTCACTACCAGCTTTCGGTCAGAGGGAAGGTCCTTCAATTCATATGTCCCGTCCTCCGCCGTGTGCGTAATCACCCCACCCCCCCAGATCGTCGCCCCTTCTACAGGCTTGCCATCGTCTCCTGATACGGTGCCACTCAGTATATTGGGCACCAGCTTGATGTCGACGCTCTGCTTCCCTTCGGCATCGACGCGTTGGGAGGCATAGCCTTCCATATTTACCGCCAGGACAGGCTTGGCGGGGAGCTTCTGGAAAATGAAAGCACCTGTGGGTCCGGTCGTAGCCGTCACGCTCAAAGATGGGCTGACAGTGGCGGTAAGGACCTCTGAAGCGCCGGAATAGAGACGAACAGGTACGCCCGGCATCGCCGCGCCCGTATAAGCGTTCGTGATGCTTCCCGTCAGGCTCTTGAAGACGAAGAAGTGGAAGTAGGCGAGACCCACGCCTGCAAGAAGCGCCACCAACAGGTAAGGGAGTGGGGAAGGTATATTCCGCGATTTCTCCCGCCCATAAGGGCTGGAATAGCGATTGTGTGAGCGCGAACGACGTGACATGATAAACGGATAATACCATGCAGCCAGCCGACAGCTATTGACTGTCCACTATGATTTACACGGTATCCCGTTCACTTCCTCTTCTTGAAAACGGCGCGAGGCTCGTAGACATTTGCCGGGTCCCACATTTGCCAGCCCCAGCAGTCCGTCTCGGCACAGGCGTCTATTTGCTCCTGCACTTTCGTGGTGCCCGGACTGGTGTAATCTGTCGGACCCCAGTCGAAGTCCTGGAGCCAGGGACGATACTTCGATACGGCCCCCTCGAAGAGAGGAGCGGCGAACTCACCCGACTTCTTTATCAGCTTGTAAGCGCACTTGGCCGGGACGGAACACCCTTGCTCACCGGGGCTGAAGTGCGAAGGGTAGATCATCGGGCAGATGTAATCGGCATAGTCAACCAGGTCGGGCATCACCTGTCCGATGAGGCCGAGGATGGGAGCGCCATCCTGGTCGGGCCACAGCACATAGCCGAATACGTCAATAGACATGAAGGCATCGGTAGGGTCGATGACCGCCTTGGCCTTCGTCAGGAATTGCTGCAAAGCTTTCACTTTACCCGTATCGGTCAGCGGCATCGTAGAGAAGACGGTCTTGCCCGGTTCGTTCTTCCAGGGGTCGGAGGGGAATCGAACGTAGTCATACTGTATCTCATCGAAGCCGAGGTCAAGTACTTCTTTTGTCATGGCTACCAGGTGGTCCTGGGCCTCAGGGTTGCTAGCATCGAGCCATGCCTGCTGGCCCTCTGACCCGCCACGCCAGGGCTTACCGGTTACGCTACTCTTTACCGCCCAATCAGGCCGCGCTAGGGCCATCGTCTTCTGCTGGAACGTTGCGATGCGAGCGATAGTGTAGATTCCTTTCGACTTGAGGTCCTTAACAACGTCGGCTATGTTAGGCAAGATAGTATCTACATTGCCAGCCTCCAACGCATCGGCGTTTTTGGTGTCGAACACCCACGCAGAAGCGTCAGTCTGCACGTTCAGAACGACGGCGTTGAAGCGGCTATCAACGGCGAAGGCGACCAGCTCATCGTACAGGTCCTTGACTGACGCTACGTTCGCGGTCATATAGAAGGCTTCGACACGGAACTGCTCAAGGGCGACGTCCTTCTTGGGACCGTCCACAGGCATTTTGGCGAGCTTGTACCCTGCCAGCTTGAAAGTGAGATTCGAACCTGGAGGCGCGTTCTTGATGACGTAATCACCGTTGTCGTCGGTGTACACCGCGATGAAGCCATCGCCTACGGGTGGGGAAGGTCGCGGTCTGGGGATTTCTGTAGGCGGCACCTCTGTCGCAGTGGGGGCAGGTTCTGAGGTAGCAGTCGCTTCGTCCACATCTTCCTCAGCCGTCGGCACACGTGTAGCGGCGAGGGGCGCGGAGAGACCGTTCATGCGCGCGCCGTCGGTGGAGGTGATGGCCGTTGTCGGCTCAACCTCCGGCGTCAAGGTGATAGGGGTAGTTGGAGTTATTGGCTCAGGCACCGGGAGCGTGAGTTTGACCAATACGCGAGCGAGAGGCTTACCCGTGGTGGAATCGGTGACGTGTCCGGTCAGGAGGTCCGCTTTGAGCTGGACGGGCGGGAGCTTCTGTGACTCACCGGCGTCGACTTCCACGCCCTCGTAGCCCTCAGCGATTATGCTGATCTTGGAGCCTTGGGGCACGTCTTCGAAGTAGAAGAGGCCATCGGAGGCAGTGGCCGTAAGAACGCCCGCGGCGATAATCTCAGCACCGCTGATAGGCTTGCCCGTGTTCGCGTCCAGTATTTGGCCCGTGATTGGGCGCATGACGGGAGTAGCGGTAGCCTGCACGCCAGCCGCCGGTTTTGAATTACTCGGAGCAAAAGGCCAGACGGTGTAGCCTACCGCCACCAACACAGCTACTGATGCCGACAATAAAGCTATGAGCAACAAACGCGATGTTCTACGCTTGCTACTGTCCTGGCGCTTCAAATAGACCTCCAATAATTCGGGCAATACGAGGGTCTCACGATAGGCCGCGCATGGGAAAATCGTGGTCCCCGTCCACCCACCAAGCCGTACTAACGAATTGCCTCGTGGTGGCAAAACACCTATGATTCTAACACATTAACATAGTTATGGAAAGTTGTTGTGAGAGTCTTACGTAAATTGTGGCAACCTTACGTATTCCAGTATAATTTAAGGTACGGCAAATCTAGCCACTTTGACGAAGAAACTATTTTGGTGGTGGATAAGTCTCATACGGTTTCGGTAAGGTCGCGGGCATGAAGAAGAGTTGGGAGATGCTACTTTGAATGAGCCAGGAGCAGACGCGGCAGTTGGGACTATAGGAACGGATGGGGCCGAGGTGGCAGAGACGGAGCAGGCTGACGGACAGCGCCCGAAGCTGGTGCTAGTGGATGGGCACGCGCTGGCATACAGGGCATACCACGCGCTGCCGCCCGACCTCCGCACGTCACGAGGCGAGGCTACGAACGCGATCCTCGGCTTCACCCAGATGCTTCTCGATACGCTGAGAAACCATGCGCCCCAGTACGTTGTGGTGGCATTTGACAAAGGGCGCACCTTCCGGCACGAGGACTTCGCTGAGTATAAGGCCCAGCGCGGGCCGATGCCGGATGACCTTCGGGAGCAGTTTGGCCGCATCAGGCAGATAATCGAAGCGATGGGCATTCCCATTGTGGAACTGGAGGGGTACGAGGCGGACGACCTGATCGGCACGCTCGCGAAACAGGGAGAAGTTGAGGAACTAGATACCTACATCCTGACCGCCGACACCGACCAGCACCAGCTAATTACTGAGCGTGTCCGCATGATCGCGCCCGGCGGGTACAAACAACGCTTCTCCGATGCCCGTATCTACGACCTGGAGGCCGTCCACGAGCGTTACGGCTTTGGGCCTGAGCTGGTGCCCGACTACAAGGCGCTGGTAGGAGATAAGACCGATAACATCCCGAACGTGCCAGGCATCGGTGAGAAGACAGCCAGCGCCCTACTAGTGCAGTACGGCAGCCTCGAAGGGATAATCGAGCACATCGAGGAGTTGAAGCCGAAGGTGCAAGAGACGTTACGCGAGCATGCCGACCAGGCGCGCCGCAGCAAACAGCTCGCGACGATAATGACCGACGCACCCATAAGCCTCGATATGGCGGCGAGCCACATGGGGAGCTTCGACACCGACCGCGTTATGCGCCTCTTACAGGAGCTTGAGTTCCGCAGCCTGGTCAACAAGGTAAATCAGGCAGCAGTCGCGGTGGGAGCAGCCGCCCTGCCAGGCTCACCGGCTCCCCCTGTAGAAGAGGCAGCGCAAGAGGAAGCGCCAGCCGATGCGGAACCGACCACACCGAGTGGACCCAAGCAAACAAGTTTCTTAGAGGAGCCGGTTACTGCCCAACCGGCTACGGTGCCAGTTACACCCGCTGCACCTTCGGATACGCGCCGCTCTACCGTCTCCGCGCTTGAGCAAGCCGATACACGTGCCCTCGCTGGCGTGCCTCAGAATGTGATTATCGTGAGGGACTCGGCTGGCCTCAATGCCCTGGCCGCGACGCTGCGGAAGGAGGGGCGATTCACGCTAGACATGGAAGCGACATCTCAAGATGACATGGATGCGCTGCCCGTCGGTATCGCCATTGCTCTTCCCGCTTCGGGGATGGTGGTAGACGAGGCGTATTACATCCCCGTGGGGCACGCCGCGTCGCCGACAGAGGGGGAGCCTGTGGAACCTGGACCACAGCTGGGTCTTGATGAAGTGCGGGCGGTGATGGGGCCGATACTGGCTGACCCCTCGATTGTGAAGGATGGGCACAACCTCAAGTATGACATCAAGGTGCTGGCCCGCGCCGGGATGCCTGTAGACGGGTTGGGCGTGGACACGATGATCGCCGCGTACCTCCTGGGAGAGACTGGCATCAGCCTAAAAGACCTAGCCTTCACCAAACTGGGCGTGCAGATGGTGCCGATTACCGAGTTGATAGGAAAGGGCCGCACCCAGACCACTATGGACTACGTGGCCGTTGATACCTCAGCCCTGTATGCCGCAGCCGATGTGGCGATGACGGAGCAACTGCGGAATATCTTCACTCCGGAGCTTGAGCGCCTTGAATTGGCCTCACTTCTGCATAATATTGAGATGCCATTGGTGAGAGTGCTTGCAGACATGGAGATAACGGGCGTGGCGATAGACGTGCCCTGGCTCCAACAGCTATCGACCAAGCTGCACAGCAAGATAGGCGAATTGCAAGAGAAGATATTCGAAGAGGCCAAGCACCCATTCAACATCAACTCCACACAGCAGTTGGGCAAGGTGCTCTTTGAGGAAATGCAACTGCCGGGCCGCAAGCGGACGCAAACGGGCTATTCTACTGACCGGGAGGTGCTGGACCAGCTACGCGGCCTCCACCCCATCGTTGATCTGCTGATTGAGTACCGCCAACTCATAAAGCTGAAGAATACTTACATAGACGCGCTGCCTTTACTTGTACGCCGCGATACGGGCCGGGTACACACCAGCTTCAACCAGACAGTTGCGGCAACTGGCAGGCTCTCCTCCAGCAACCCGAACCTGCAAAACATCCCCATCCGCACCGAGATAGGGCGGGACGTGCGCAAAGCGTTCATAGCGGACAACGCGAGCAAGCACAAACTGTTCAGTGAAGAGAGCGTGCTGCTGGCCGCTGACTACTCGCAGATCGAGTTGAGGCTGCTGGCGCACCTGGCCGAGGACGAGCGGCTCGTATCCGCTTTCGAGCAAGGGTTGGACATCCATGCCGCCACGGCAGCAGAGGTGCTTGGCGTACCTATTGAACAGGTATCCCCCGACGCGCGGCGATTGGCGAAGACGATCAATTTCGGCGTGCTATACGGGATGGGGAGCTACGGGCTGGCTCGAGACTCGGAGCTTTCGCAGAAGGAGGCGGCACAGTTCATCGACCTCTACTGGTCACGCTATCCCGCCGTGCGCGGCTACATGGACAGCGTGCTTCGCGAGGGGCAGCAACTTGGCTACGTCAGCACGATGTTCAAGCGCCGCCGCTACATGCCTGAGCTACGCTCCAGCAACCGGGGCGTTCGCGCGGCTGGTGAGCGCCAGGCGATCAACGCGCC
This sequence comes from Chloroflexia bacterium, assembly GCA_035274425.1. GTDB lineage: Bacteria > Chloroflexota > Chloroflexia > QHBQ01 > JADMIH01 > JADMIH01. Next base: position 41,069 of record DATEOC010000059.1, on the reverse strand, counting down.
CGTTCAGGGAACGGCGGCAGATATCATCAAGATTGCGATGAACCGCCTGTACGCGCTCATCCGAGAACGCGGACTCAGGAGCAAGATGCTCCTACAGGTGCATGATGAGTTGCTGCTTGAGGTGCCACGCTCCGAGCTGGAAGAGGTTGGCGACCTCATGTGCGAGACGATGGAGAGCGCGATGGAGCTATCAGTGCCTCTGAAGGTAGACCTGAAGTATGGCACGAACTGGGGCGAGATGCAGCCGGTCCGGGCAGGGGAATGATGGGGGTGGCGGACGAAGGACGAAGGACAAAGGACGAAGGGCGACAGACGACAGACGACAGACGACAGGCAATAACCGGAGATAGTCGCGAGTCTGGCACAGGTAGGTCTGAACCCGCTCACGCGAGACACAAGCTGTTCCGGCGAAATGACGGCCCACATAATACGGAACAAGCAAAGGTAAGGCCCAATGGCTCAGAAGGCCACCACACTCCAAGGCTGCCTCGACTCCCATTTATCAGCGACAGGATTGGCAAATCGAGCGGCGCGACTGTTGACGGCTTGACGCCTGACGCTGCTCTCCATGCGCGGCGCAACTTTCGATTGGGAGTGCTCAACGGCGTCATGTTCACGCTGGTGGAAGCTCTAATCGCGCCTTCCCTTGTGTTGGCCTGGTACGTGAACCGCCTGGGCGCGCCGAACGTGGTTGTGGGGTTGCTCCCTGCCATCCTCGCCGGGGGGTGGTTCCTGCCACAGCTCATCGTCGCCAGTCGCGTGCAGGGGCTTTCGAGGGTGATGTACTGGTATCGCCGCGTCGGTATCATCCGCACGCTGTGCATGGCGATGCTCGGCGTGACTACCTTGCTCTTCGCGGAGTCGCCGGTATGGTTGCTGGTGACTTTCTTCATCTTCTATTGCACCTACGCGTTCTCGGCGGGGGTATCGGGCATACCCTGGCTGGAAATCGTGGGGAAAGTGATTGCCCCCAGGCGGAGAGGCACTTTCTTTGGGCTGCGCAACTTCTGGGGTGGTATGCTCGCGCTTGCGGCGTCCGCGCCGATTGGAGCAATCCTCTCGGAAAGTCTATTCGGGCTAAGGTTCCCCTACAACTTCGCCTTTCTCTTCGGTTTCTCGGCGGTATGCTCGGCGATGGGGGTATGGGCCTGGGCGTCCATACGCGAGCCGGAGATAGCTACGGCGCAGGCCCCACATTCAGTACGTGACCTGGTGAAACGCGGGATTGGCGCGGTGCGATCTGATAGAGATTACCGTGCCTTCATGTTGGTACGTATCTTGATGGCGCTTGCTACTGTAGCCGACCCCTTCTATGTGGTGTACGCGACTACACGGCTGGGTGCGCCGCCTGGTCTCATAGGGGTGTACCTGGGTGCTCTGTCTATAGCCGCCCTCCTCTCGAACTTCATCTGGAGTCCGCTTGCAGATAGAGCGAACAACCGTATCCTGCTCATGTGGACGGTGATTTCAGTAGTGGTTGTGCCCCTGACGGCGCTGATTATCTCGCTCCTCATAGGTGTCGCCGATCACACTATCCTCTTCGCGGCATTCACCCTCGTGTTCATACTATCAGGATTGGCGCTGGGAGGCTCACGTATCGTGAACAATAATATGCTGCTGACAATCGCCCCCGCAGCAGAGCGGCCCACATATATAGGGTTCTTGAACACAGTGCTGGGTATCGTGATATTCGTGCCGGTGCTTGGCGGAGTGCTGGTGGACCTGCTTGGGTTCACCCCTATCTTTGTGCTATCGCTGGCACTTGCCCTTATAGCTGTGTTGCTCGCTACGCAGATGAGTGGCAAGGCGGATCGCTAAGACTATGTTTCTTCTCATTTTCACCCTTTCAGGGTGAAAATGAGAAGAAAGAGAGAAAAAAGGTTTTCTTTCATTATCTTTTGACCTTGAAGGTCAAAAGATAATGAGAATAGGAGTTGTGAAAGTATGAACAGTCGTCTTCGCGCCGACGGGCGCAGACCGGACGCTCTGCGCGCAGTCAGAATTACTCCCAACTTCCAGAAGTTTCCAGCAGGGTCAGCACTGATAGAGTGCGGCAATACGCGGGTAATATGCGCCGCGAGCGTGGAGGAGCGCGTGCCTCCGTTCCTGCTGGGTGCGGGGAAGGGTTGGGTCACCGCCGAGTACTCTATGCTCCCCTCATCCACGCCAACGAGGTCTCAGCGAGAAGGGGCGGGAAGTAAGCCGCAGGGCCGCACCCAGGAGATTCAGCGCCTCATCGGGCGTTCCCTTCGGGCTATAGTGGACCTCAAGGCGTTAGGCGAGCGCACAATAACGGTTGATTGCGACGTAATCGAGGCGGATGGCGGCACGCGCACGGCATCAATCACGGGCGCGATAGTGGCCCTCGGACTCGCGATACGGAAGCTCGGCTCGCAGGGTATCTTGAAGAGGAACGGGGAAGGGGTGATGAAGCAATTCCTCGCCGCCGTGAGCGTCGGCATCGTGGCAGGCGTGCCGATGCTCGACCTCGACTACTCTGAGGACAGCCAGGCCGACGCCGACTGCAATGTCGTGATGACCGAAGCTGGATGGCTGGTGGAGGTGCAGGCGACCGCGGAGCGCAAGCCATTCAGCAGAGATGAGTTGGATACGCTGCTGGGGCTGGCGGGGAATGGGATAAGGGAGCTGATTCGCCTGCAACAAGAGGTGTTGAAAGCGTAGGTAGTAGATATGACGCGAGCAGTCGCGAAATAGTGATAGCAACGAAATGCAAGCCTGTAAGAGTATCAGGCGTCCGTTCGTGGTCGCGGGACAGCCCAGATCATCCAGGTGCTGGGTGCGAATGTGCACATGCGAATGGTCTCCCCCGCAGCATACGCCCCGCTATCGATAGAATCTCCAGCTATACCAGTAAGGAGGGGGCCTTCCTCCTGGGAAGCCAGTGTTTGGAGCATCTATCCAACCATCTCGGCGGAGTTGGTTTTTCATTGTGTCAAATGCTTGCCTTGTCTCGGCATTATCAAGAGGCTCGCCATTGGCAATGTTCCGGGGATCAATCTCGACGGAGGTGACAGTGTAGTCCGAAGCATCAAAAGGATCATCATTGACCCTGAATGCTTTTGCCTCAAAGTAATAGCGACCATAACGTGAGCGGAACACAATCTGCCCTGCTTCTCTTGGCCTTAGCATGACAAAGCTCCTTTCGCTCGGCTCCAGTTTCTCATACGGATAGAGAGCGCAGCTATGATCTTAACGTCTGTGACTCGGAATCCGTAGACTTTAAGTCATCAAGCATCCATATTGTATCATATGGATGTAAGGGGTCTTATACTCACAAAGTTAGGCGAGAATGTGCGTATGCTAAGGGAGCGAAAGCACATTTCGCAAGAACGCCTGACCCTTGAAGCTAGCTTAGAGAGAACCTACATTAGCCAAGTTGAACGTGGCAAGAGAAACGTAAGCTTAGTAAACCTGTGCCGTCTGGCATATGTCCTACAAGTACCACCCGCCAGCCTAGTGGAAGGCATCGAGTGGGTAGCTGAAGAAGAGGATCATTAGAACCTCTACCAGTCCGAGGACGTACAATCATGAACAATTACACGATTCAGCTTCGATATGTGGCACGTAGAACGCACAGCGGATAAATCGGCGTGCTACGCAAGCAACGCCCGGCTGCGCGGGCCGATTCAGATCTTTCAGCCTCCCTGTAGAGGCTTTGTTTGGATAGCACGCCGATTTATCCGCTGTGCGTTCTCTTGTCTTCAGTCATTAGAAGGCGCTGGAATCCTTCCTGGTCGAAATGATGGTCGGTCGTGAGCGCTGTGAAGATGCCGCGCTGGCGCATCAGGACGAAGCTTACGGCGTCGCATAAGGAATATGTCTTGTCGAGCCGTGCGAACAATAGGTCCATTGCCTCTAGGTGTAGCGTCTTATCAACCCATACCATTTCAATGTCGGGGTTCCCCAACAAATCAGAGACAAACGTCAGGGCAGCCAAGCGGGGAAGGCGACGCGCATTAGCTAGCGCGACGAATTCCAAAAGTACATAGCTGTGCGTCAGTCGAACAGGAGCACCCTTATAGCGTGAGACGGCTTGCTTGTGCTCCGCTTCAGCACGGTGCAGTAGAGCTAACAAACCAGACGTATCGAGGAGCATTATCCTCTCCCGTGCATATTCGCGTAGTCGCGTTCCAAGTCAGCATCAATCTGCTCGTTGTTGAGACCCGTAGGATAACCGACATCAACAGAGCCGAAATGTTTCTCGAACCGTTCGCGTGCCGCTTGGAGGAGAGCTTTGTTTTTCCTGGTTCCTCCCCTCGTCCCAATCGTTTTGTGCTCCGGGTTCGTGCCATGTTGTATGCGAAAGTATCTATCTAGCGACGTTGACGCTACTTGGGCAGGCGAGATGTTGGCCTCCCTGGCCTGGCGCTCAATTATGTCATATACCTCGTCGCTTAGCTCGACAGTAATCTGCTGGCTCATTGTTTGTCACCTCCCTGAAGGCTGCGGCTTTCATAGCCTGCTTATCCTTATTCTAGCAGGATCGATAGCTTATTACTAGGTATGCTCTGCGCGGTTGCTAATCGGTAAGTTTTATGTAATTAGCTATCAAATTGCGCACTTTCGTTGTCATAAACCTTGACAAGAAGCCACTCAAGTTGGTATTCTGTTGTATAAGAGAAATCCATCCTCCCATAACGGGGTGTTATGAGCATGAATCTACAGAAATATACAGAGAAAGCACAACAAGCTGTAATAAATGCCCGGCAGATAGCCGAGGATGCCAATCATAACCAGTTCGAAGCTACGCACCTGCTGCTCGCACTTATCGAGCAGGAGGAGGGGGTCGTACCACAGATACTGTCGCGCATTGGAGTGAACGTTGGGCAGATGGCGCAAGCGTTGCGCGCCGAGATCGAGAAGACGCCAAAAGTGTACGGTGCAGGTGGGCAGGTCTATCTTTCCAGCAGCCTCAGCAGTACGGCGAATCGTGCCGAGAAGCTAGCCTCAAATATGAAGGACGAGTTTGTCAGCACCGAGCACCTGCTGCTGGCGCTGGCCGACGACTCTGAGAAGAGCGCGGCGGGCAAGCTGTTGCGCGACGCTGGTGTCACTCGTGAAACGATACTAGGGGTGCTCGCGCAGATACGGGGCAACCAGCGCGTCACCGACCAGAACCCCGAGCAGAAGTATGCCGCGCTGGAGAAGTACGCTCGCGACCTCACCGAGCTGGCAGCCAAGAACAAGATAGACCCCGTGATTGGGCGAGATGAAGAGATTCGCCGCATCATCCAGGTGCTGCTTCGACGCACCAAGAATAACCCGGTGCTGATTGGCGAGCCGGGCGTGGGGAAGACCGCCATAGCTGAGGGTCTCGCTATGCGTATCGTGCGCGGCGACGTACCCGAAGGGCTGAAGAATCGCAAGCTGATGGCGCTCGACCTGGGCGGGATGTTAGCGGGTGCCAAGTACCGCGGCGAGTTCGAGGAGCGCCTGAAGGCAGTCCTCAAGGAAATCGTGGACTCGGAAGGTGAGATCATCGTTTTCATTGATGAGCTTCACACAGTTGTAGGCGCAGGCGCTGCCGAAGGAGCTATGGATGCGTCGAATATGCTCAAGCCTATGCTCGCACGCGGTGAGCTGCACGCCATTGGCGCGACGACGCTTGACGAATACCGCAAGCATATCGAGAAGGACCCCGCGCTTGAGCGCCGCTTCCAGCCGATATTCGTGGATGAGCCGACCGTGGAAGAGACCATATCGATCCTGCGTGGTCTGAGAGAGAGGTATGAGGTACATCATGGCGTGCGCATCACCGATGGCGCGCTGGTGGCAGCCGCCGTGCTGTCGCACCGCTACATCACCGACCGCTTCCTTCCCGACAAGGCGATAGACCTCATAGACGAGGCGGCAGCACGCTTGAGGATGGAGGCTGAGAGTATGCCCGTCGCCCTAGATGAGGTGGAGCGCCGCATCATGCAGTTGCAGATAGAGCGCGAGGCTCTGCGCAAAGAGAAGGACGAAGCGAGCAAGGAGCGGCTAGGCAAGGTAAACCAGGAGATAGCCAATCTTGAGGAGAAGCGCTCGGAGTTGCGCTCCCGGTGGCAGTCGGAGCGAGATGCCCTAAACGTGGTGCGTGACGTGAAAGAGCGCCTGGAAGAAGCCAATGCGGAGCTTGAGCGCGCCCAGAGGAGTTCCGACTTCGCAACCGCATCGCAGTTGCAATACGGCACGATCCGCGAGCTTGAGGCCAAGTTGAAGGAGTTAGAGGCGGACACGTCTACGCACGGTGGGTCGCGTCTCCTCAAGGAAGAAGTGGATAGCGATGATATCGCTGCGGTGGTTAGCCGGTGGACCGGCATCCAGGTTGAGCGCCTTCTTGAAGGAGAGCTGGCCAAGCTTCTGCGCATGGAAGAGCGCCTCCACCTGCGTGTCATCGGGCAAGATGAAGCCATAGCCGCAGTCTCCAATGCAGTCCGCCGTGCGCGAGCAGGCCTGCAGGACCCGAACCGCCCGCTCGGCTCGTTCCTCTTCCTCGGCCCGACGGGCGTAGGCAAGACAGAGCTTGCGCGTGCCCTCGCCGAGTACCTCTTCGATGATGAGGGGGCCATGATCCGCATAGACATGTCGGAGTATATGGAGAAATTCGCGGTATCGCGTCTGATAGGTGCCCCTCCCGGCTACATCGGCTATGAGGAGGGTGGGCAGCTTTCCGAGCCTGTTCGACGCAGGCCTTACTCGGTGGTACTGTTTGATGAAATAGAGAAGGCCCACCCGGAGGTCTTCAACGTCCTGTTGCAGATACTTGATGATGGGAGGCTCACCGACGCCCAGGGGCGGACGGTTGACTTCAAGAACACGCTCATCATTATGACCTCCAATATCGGCTCGCAGCACATCATGGACCTGGGTCTTGGGGACGAGGAAGTGATGCGCCGACGCGTCAATGAAGCGCTCCGCAATCACTTCCGTCCTGAGTTCCTGAACCGCATAGACGAGGTGGTTATCTTCCAGCAGCTCAAGAGGGAGCAGCTGCGCGAGATAGCTGACTTGCAGTTGTCGAAGGTGCGGCAGAGGCTCGCTGACAGGCACATAGAACTGGAAGTAACCCCGGCGGCTCTTGACTTCCTGGCCGAAGACGGCTTCGACCCGGTGTACGGCGCGAGGCCACTCAAGCGCGTGATCCAGCGCCGCCTCCTTGACCCCCTGGCGCTTGAGATGGTGGGAGGGCAGATAAAAGACCACTCCGCCATTCGTGTTGATTATGAAGATGGCAAGCTGACCATCGCAGTAAAAGGCCCCTCGCTGGCACCCGATCACGCTGAAGTCGAGCCTGTTGGGGCGGCTGGGTAGTAAGGGGCTGTTTAACAAGAGTGCCTATGGATAACGAAACACCATCCTACCTGTCATTCTGAGCGGAGCGAAGAATCTCCAAGCTTGGACGTATGGAGGCAGCTTTAGATTCTTCGCTTCGCTTAGAATGACAGGGAGAAGTGAATTGTTCTTAAACAGCTTCTAATTGTTTGAGGTTATGAAAAATCAGGCGTGGAGAGTTTGACAAAAACCTCCACGCCTGATTTTTCATGGCGATCTTAGTGTAAAATGAGAGTACAAGTTACTGAATTGGAAGGAAGCAAAACCTTGAAGTACCGCTATCTTGTAGTCTTGGAAAAGGCGGAGGGCAAATATGGAGCCTATGCCCCTGACGTGCCAGGCTGCATTGGCCTGGGGCAAACTGTAGAAAAGGCGTTGCAGAGCTTCCGAGAGTCGCTGGAGTTGTATATTCGGACGCCGAACGTAAATGGCAATCACCTGGCAGCCCCCACGTCCGTTGCCGCGCACTTCGTGGAAGTTGAAGTGGACGCGCCGGTCTCCACTACCAAAGCGAGTTGATGTCTACACACGAAGGAAGCCTTACCCGCCACTCCAAAGTCGCAGAGGCACAAGAGGCTATTGAACGGCTTGTGCCCGACCGGAGCGAGTCGCTTTGGGTGGGCGGGATGCACATGCATAACGTCCCTATGGCGCTCGTTCGAGAGTGCATCCGCCAGGGCAAACTCTTTGAGACGCTCTATGCGGGACCGTCAGCTTCTATAGCGGCTGAGTTGTTGATGGGTGCCGGGTTGGTAGAACGGGTGCTCGTCGGGTACATAGGTTATGAGCACCTGGGACTCGCGCCCGCATTCCGCAGGCTTGCCGAGAGCGGTACAGCATCTTTGCAGATTGAGGAAGTCGACTCCGGTAGCCTGGTACTGGGCCTACAGGCGGGGGCATGGGGGCTGCCCTTTGCGCCCCTTCCACGCGCAATCGAGAGGACGAGCTTACCCGAAGCGGCCCTTCAATTTTACAGGTGGGTAACGGACCCCTTCAGGGACGAGATATACCTGGCCGTCCCGGCTATTCGACCATCAATTGCGCTCATCCACTGCCAGCAAGCTGACGAATTTGGCAACGGTATCTTCAAGGGGAGCCACTTTACCGACCACCTACTTGCTCTCGCCTCAGATATCGTATTGATGCAGGTCGAGGCGGTAGTAGATAACAACCAGGTGCTCAAATACCCCTTCCAGACAGGCGTACCTGCTTTTCGGACCTCGGCGGTCGTCCCGGTCAATTTCGGCTGCCACCCGACGTCCTCGCACAGGTATTACAATTACGACGACGTTCATCTGCGCCTCTATCTACAGGCTGCCTCCACCGAGGAGGGCTTTGCACAGTACCTTAGACAGTACGTACTTGAGCCGGATAGCCAGGAAGAGTACATGCGCCGTGTGCAGAACCAGGATTGGAGCGCTATAAATGAGTGACGACTACAAACCTGTGCTGCGGGCAGGCTCCGATCCGGTAGTCTTTTTCAAGTACCCGGGTGCAGGTGACGCCGGGAACATTTCTACGGGCCAGGTGATGGTGTCGGCCCTGTCGCGGTCATTGCGCGACGGCGAGGTAGTGGTGATGGGGGCTAACAGCATGATACCGCTGGCAGCGGCACGCCTCGCGCAACTCACGCACGCACCTAACCTGACCATTCTCGCTGGGGCAAGCGGTGCCGTGAATACACTTGTAGAGCCTCTTGTGCCGTCGTCGGGGGACTATGCGAACCTGGTAGCGGAGGCGGTGTTACCTTTTCCCGAGGTGCTGATGTTGCAACTGGGCGGGCGCACCGACGTCTTCTTCGTAGGCGGACTCCAGATTGACAGGCATGGGAACTGCAACCTGGCGCTGGTTGGAGACAGGGAGAGGCCCACCCTCCGAGGTCCTGGGTCGGCAGCTATAGCCTGGGCTGCACGCTCAGGGCGCGCCATCCTCTACACCACTTCCCATACGCCACGCGTGTTCGTGCCCAGGGTAGACTTCGTGAGCTTAGCGGGCTGGACCGAGCCAGGCGAGAGATGGGGTGGCATAGGCGCAGAGCCGGCGATGGTCGTCACACCACTCGCCGTGATGGATTTCTCCCAGGATGGACTGATGCGCCTGGTAAGCACGCATCCCGGTGTCTCGATGGACAAGGTTGTAGAAAACACGGGCTTCGACCTTATCATGCCCGAAGGCGAGGTACCTGCCACGCCCGAACCCACCCCCGAAGAGCTGCGTCTGATGCGCGACTTCGACGTGGACGGCTTGCTGGCGCTCGTGGTCTAATCTCAAGCCCACCGAAAGCGATTTCACTAACCAAAACGAGCACCTGCGGTGCTCATTTTGGTTAGTGAAGAAAGTGTTGTGCAACCTGTTATTCGCCGCCACGTTACAATTTAGCAGAGAGGATCGCGCGATCCAGAGAGGAAGGAATTCATATATAGAAGGAAATCAGGAGGCTAGGAGAATGGCAATACTACATTCAAAGAAGGAGGTCTGGCGCACGCTGAGGCCGATTGCTCTTGTGGCTGCAACAATAGTGAGTGGTACGCTCGGCCTCGCTATGGGTGCTCATGCGCAAACGCCAGGCGGCTTTGCCGACCCCGCATTCAAGCAGGTATGGGAGCGCACTGACCAACCCGTCGCGCTGGGAAGGACTGCTCGCACGTGGGTATGGGGACCTGTGCCTGGGCGCTCGCTCCAGGAACCGTTCAAAGAAGGGCCAGGAGGTATGCACCTCGTGCAGTACTTCGACAAGGCCCGGATGGAAATCAATAACCCAACCGGGAACGTCAGCGACCCCTACTATGTCACTAACGGCTTGCTGGTGGTCGAAATGATCAATGGGCGCATTCAGACAGGCGTCAACCAGTTCGAGTCGGTAGGTGCCAGCGACAAGCGGATAGCGGGAGATGATGGCTCGGACGCGCCCACGTATGCCGCGCTACAGCGCGTCGCCTCGGTGGGGGTAACGCTTGGAGACAACCGTGCTGACCGGTTGCAAGCGGGAAGCGTCATGCCCCAGGTATACATCAACAGCGGTGGCTACTTATCTGCCGCCTTACCAGCGCAGGTGCCAAAGTCCGAAGTGATAAGGGCAGCCACTTACATAGTTGAGACGGGGCACAACATCCCCGATCTCTTCTGGAACTATCTGAACTCCCAGGGCCTGGTGTACGAGAATGGAGCTTACGTAAACGGCACGATCACGAACTGGGTATCCGCATTCGGCTTCCCCATAACAGAGCCTTACTGGACTTCAATTTCGGTTGGAGGACGCTGGAGACCGATACTCTTCCAGGCGTTCCAGAGGCGGATACTCACCTACTCCCCATCGAACGACCCAGCATGGCGCGTCGAGATGGGCAACGTCGGCCTCCAGTATTACTCGTGGCGTTATGAGACGCAACCTCTATCATGCCAGCGAGTGCCGGTACGGGGCTTTGGGAAGGTATGGGCTGAGCACCGGGGCGTACAGCGTGGTATCGGCTGCCCGTTCACTTATCCACCTTTCGACAGAGAGGCAGCAGTCGAGTCGATCTACCAACCTTTCGAGCACGGGATGATGCTTGAGATCACCCGGACGATCTACACTCAGGAGCGTATCATCTACGTCTTTTTTGATGATGGGAGCTTCCGGCAGTTCAGCGACACGTGGGTGGCGGGCGATCCCGTGAGTGGTGGTCTAACTCCGCCCAGTGGGCGATACGAGCCGGTGCGCGGACTGGGTAAAGTGTGGAGAGAGGGCACGGGTGCCCAGGTACGCGAGCGGCTTGGCTGGGCACTAGCGCCTGAAAAGGCCGCGCCGGGTGCCTACCAGCGATTCGATAAAGGTGAGATGTACTGGAGCGGCGCTGCCGATAAGATATGGGTGCTGTACGGCACAGGCACCCCTTACCCCGGCTCTGAGGCAAACTTCAGATACGAAGTCTACGACGACACTTTCGATCCGTAAGATAATCGAAAAGAAAATGGCGGTACGCTGAGCGTACCGCCATTTTCTTTTCGATTATTGATGCGATTTGCAATTATTGGACAGAATGCTAGCGCTTAGCGGTCCAGAGCGTGGCGAAGCCGGTGCCCTGGATCATGCGAGCGAAGGCCATTTGTTCATAGCGCCATAGTTGGTCAATCGCCCGGTCTACGGTGGCCTGGGCCTCGTAGGGAGACATGTTCGCGGCGAGTAGACGCCGGAAGAGGCAGTCCGCGATCCCCTCCTCTTGCAGGCGCTTGACGGAGTGGACCCAGGGGATTCCGAGGATAGCGCGGACTCGCCCGAACTGCGGGCGCATCTTCTCTATGCTGGCTATACGCTCTTCCATCGAGCGCGCCTGCCTATCGACCTGCACCATTGGCCCGGCCTCAAGGTCGTGCCGCGTATCCACGACGAGGGCGCGCCTCAGCAAGGGGAAAAAGATGGTAATAACATCCGCCTCACCTATGCCGGAGAGGATTTCACCTAAGAACTCGTTTTCTTCACCCATGGGCTTAATGACAGCGGTATACGAAAGCGCTCACGGAGTTCGTTTCGGTAGAAACTAATCAGTGAGAACTGGTCAGGTCAAGTTGTGGAATGCTGGGGCGGCACTGAACCGCCCCGCAGGAAAAAAAGGCCCGCTACTTAGCAGCGTTCCCCCCGATGCGCGTGACCTTCGTGCCGCACTCCGGGCAGGTGCCCTGCATTGCGCTCCGGCCATTTTTCAGGGTTATCGATTTCGGGTCCTTCATATCAACCATCTTGCGATCTTTGACGCAATAAGCCTGTACCATTTTGACACCTCCATATATAGCTGGTCGGTCCTTCATCCAGGCGCTCGTGCTCCCACGCCATGGGGGCATTCGTGCGTGTTGGCGTGATTATACACACGCACACGCGTCGAGTCAATAGCTACGGCGAAAATTGGTCGCAAATTCCGCAGAATTGTGGATAACTCACTCATAATGAGTACTATATCATGCGCGAGCGGTGGAATCTGTGCCTCATTCAACGTAGAGGGTTTATCGTTGAGCAGCTACCTTTTGTCATCTATCACTTCAGGTCCAGGGTCAATATCCTTGCTTGGATCGTAGGTTGCACGCGCCTTGACCTGTACGATCTCGCGTTCGGGCCAGCGCAGCGCCGTAAGGCGACCACCGAACACGCAACCCTGGTCTATGTTGATGGTGTTATTTCGCCACTCCGGGGTGGGTGTAGGGGTATGCCCGTAAACGATGGCAGCATCGCCGCGATAGTGCGCGGCCCAGTCGAGGCGCACAGGGGTCCCGTCGGGGTTGCTCTTGCCGGTGATGTCTCCATAAAGGCACATCGTCTGTACCGAGCGGTCGTCCCTGCCTATCATGCCACGTTTGATGCCGCCGTGCGCCACCACGAGCTTCCCCCCGTCGAGCCACAGGTATGTTGGGGCTTGCGAGATGAAGTCGTGCAGTTGTGCTTTGAAGCCAGGCTTTCGCTTTTCCCGCGCTTCCACCTCGGCGATGGTAAGGTCCAGGCCGTGCGACTGCGTTACGTTGCGGCCCTTCAAGTAGCGCATCAGCTTATTGCAATGATTGCCCGGCGTGTAGAAGGCTCTACCAGAACGTACCCAATGCATTGCGAGTGCGAAGGCGTCGGCATTATGCGGCCCACGGTCACCCAGGTCGCCCACGAAAACAAGCTTTCGCTTATCTGGGTGCGATATGTCGCTGTTATCGTCTAAGGTATAGCCCAGGATGGATAGGAGCTCAAGTAGCTCATCGGTACAGCCATGTACGTCACCGATAATGTCGAACGGCCCACGCTCGTAGCGCAGGTCGAACGACCCTAAGCGGACTTGCATAGTCGCTTCTCCTTGTGTCGATTTCATGAAGATTACCTCGTCCCATTCTTCGGTTTGAACGTCGCGCATTGCTTGCCGGAACTTCGCACCCTGAGCATATATCACTATCTGCCCCACCGGTTGCTCTCTAAGGGCGTCCCGCCTTATACATTCACTTAGGCCAACTTCGAATACCAGGAGAATGGCACGCCTCTTGTTGTCTCGTGCTATTCTCAGCAGTTCCATTCGAGCGCGCTTTGCGAGAGCTGTGCTATCGGCGACAGTTGTGTACCCGCGGCGCAGGCGCTGACCGATTATCCAGTGGAACAGCTCAAAGGCCCTCCCTGACACAGATTGGTTGGCAGGGTCGTCGGAGAGTATCGCCCTGCACGTGTCAGAGGAGACGATCTGCGTCGACAGGAAGTTGTCAAATGCGAAGCTCGACTTGCCACAACCAGATACGCCACACAACACGATTAGGGTTGGCTGCGTGATGTTTAAGAGGTTTGGGGGTTCAGGTGGCATAGCAGGTATTGAAATATGGTAGTTAGTTGGTTACGTAGCCAATACGCTAATAGGTAAATGCTACTTATCTGATAATTTGTGGGTAAACCCCGCCCGGCAGATAAATCTGCGGGCTACAAACACGAAGCCCGCCTGCGCGGGCTGTCGATTATGCGGTAAGTAGGTGAGCCTCCGAAGGGAGGCTTTGTATTTGTAGCCCGCAGATTTATCTGCCGGGCGGATTGAGACGCACCTTTGCGGAGGAGTGTTCATTATCTCCGGTATCGCTGTATGGGCTTTCCTGTAAATTAGCCGGGTGCGACGAGTTATGCCTGAACCTGACGCGCAAGGTGCAATCGCGCGTCCTGAAGATAACTACGATAGCAGCCTATACCGCTCAGTGCGCCCAGGATGAAGTAGGGCACCAGGAGTGCGGTGAGCAAGCCCATGCCTCCCGACGCGATGACTACGTAGGCGAAAGTCCAGAAGCAGCCGCCCCAGCTACCCAACGCCATGATGCCAATGAAGGGTCGCCCGCTCATGAACCAACCAAGTCCCATGAAGCCCATCCATCCGCCCGCCGACTCTACGATAGAAGTGGTGATAGCTTTGCGCTGCGCCTCCGCCCAGCTCGCGGGCAAGGCACGAGGGTGTACGCGTACCGCCTGGTGGCCTGCTTCCCTCATTCTCCCCCCGAACGTGCGGAAATAGGCACGCACGGTCTCCCAACCGATGACGCGAGAAACGTGCCGGAACAACAGAATGTAGCCCAACCCAACGAGCGCCTGCGCTCCCACGAAGAGCACATAACGGCCCCACGGCCCACCTATCAGCGTACGCGCCTCCTGTGGATCGGCCCCGGCGTGGATAGCGAGGCTCTCTACGAGGCCGACTCCGAGAAACACCAGATATGTAGCCGAGATCCCCACGGCCAGAACGGTCAATGCCCGCCTGCCGGCTACCGGGTCCGATACGGTCCGCCCCAAAATGCGTGGGAGGAGGAACACAGCCATCGAAAGGAGGCTGACCATGACGAACCCGACCATATTTAGTTGCGCGTGGGCGAGGGGTGTTATCAGGTAGCCGGAGCCTCTGGCCTCCACAAGCCACTCTTCCACGGGGTCCAGTATCTGTATAACCCCCTGTACAGTTCCAACCAGGAGGGCAACCGTACTGAACCCAATCAATAGGGCGAGCTTGCGGTCCGGCGGGGCATCTTCCGCGGGTCTCTTGCGCACGGTAAGGAGTATGTTTGCGATGAACGACCAGAAGCCGACGCCCATCGTGCTCGCTGACGCAGCCAGCAGCAGCGGGTGCCATAGCCCCACCGCCTCTCGCGCTTCAACGTCGGTGATGCCCTGATCGAGCATCATATTCCCTTCTATCCACCCCAAACCGACCGCGCTGAAGTAGAAGGCGAAGACACCGATACAGATACACCAGAAGCTGAAGCGCGCCAATTTCATGCTGAAGATTGGGCGGCCCGTCATGCGGGGGAGGAAAAAGTAGAGGAGGCCCATGAGCGCTACGCTGACCCCTCCGACCAGGTTCACGTGGGCGTGCGCCATCGGGTCTATGAGGTGGCCCGCTTCGCCCGTGGCATGCAGCCAGTCGAGCGACCAGGGAAGCACCTGGTATACGCCCTGGACGGTGCCGAAGAGGAGGCCGGTAGCCCCTACAGCGAAGAACTTGGCCAGGAGGAACTCGCCGTCGCTGGCGGCCCTTTCGGGAGCGACCTTTCGCAGTCCGGCCCCTCGCCCTACGGTCATGTAAACGTTAGTGACGAAGGTCCAGTAGCCGATGCCCATAATTGCCGCAGTAATTGCCATCGGTGCTTTGTGCCACGCGCCCATCCAGTTGCGCGCTTCCTCGTAGGGCCACCCTGCGTGTACCATAGCTGCCTCGTACGTGCCTATCGCCAGCATCGCGAGGTAGAAGCCCATCACACCGATGAGCGTTGCCCAGAAAGAGAGATTAGTAAGCGCCTTGCTATAGAGCGGGACCTTTGTGACCTTCGGCAAAGCATAGTAAATGAGAGCTGTCAGGGTGATGGTGCCCGCTCCAACGATTGTGACGTGCGTGTGAGCGAGGTTGGTCACCATATGACCGCCATGATCGCCGGCGAGGAGCCATTCAGAGATGGCAGGTATGCGCTGCACAACGCCCTGGATGGCGCTCAAGATCAGCGCGGCGCAGGCCGCGAAGAAGAACCTCGACAAACCGTGGTCCTCTTCACCCTCAATTCTATCTGCTTCTTCGGGCGCGACCTGGGGCTGCACGCCGCCTGCTATCCGCGACTGAGCCGCCGCGCTGATTGTCGCCATATTTGGAGCCTCTTTTCTATTCTCTGATTACTCGATGCGTGATTCTATAAGCTATTCACTGTCTACATAGAATTGGTAGTATGTACGCCCCCCGAACATCCCGTCGGAGGGAACGTCTACCATGTATGCGCCAGGTTCCCACTTACCTGCGGAGTTCGTGATAAGCATAACCTTGCCACCAGGCTGCCGCTCATGCATTATCTTCTGGTCCTCAACCACTCCTATACGGTACACGCGGTAATCGGCGCTTTCGTTGAGGGCCGAAGACTGTATCAATATGGCCTTTATGTCCCCCGGAAGGAGGTGGGCACCCGCCTTTTCGTCAATCACGCCCGGCTCAGTTGTCGCCAGGAGCGCAAGGAGGTTGCCAGGATACTGAGGACCATGCGGCTCGTTTAGCATCAGGAACGCGCCGCGCTTATCATCGGTAGGCCACCCCCTGGAATCAGATGCGATGCTCGCGGAGCCGGGCACGTTTTCAACCATCGAGAAGATGATGGGCTGGATAATAGCCAGAGCTAGCACCGCGAAGGTCAATATCCCGATGAATATGTAGCCTAGCTTGCGAGGCAGGGGCATTTTGGCCTGGGTTGTAGTCATTTAATGCAGTCTAGGGCATTACCTTATGTAGGGGCACAGCGCGCCGTGCCCCTACTTTGCGATGTCCGTTTGAAATGTACGCTTACCCATCATCAAACGGCTCTTCAGGTTTGGACGGAGTCGGTGGCCGCCCGCGCTCTACCTTGCGGACGACGAAGAGTATGCCGATGAATATCAGCAGAGCGAAAAGAAACTCGCCCAGGAGGGCAAATGGGCTATCCCATTGCACGAAGCCAAACAAGACAGCCTAACCCATTACCTCGTAGATATCGACTACGGGCGTGCTGAGGTAGGTGCTGACATCTTTTTCAAAATCGCGCACCATTGGTATGTTGGCGTAAGCCTCTATATTGTCCAGGTCGTACCATTGCGAGTATGCCAACACCTTGACGGAGCCGTCCGGCCTGCGCTGCATCCAGACTCCACCGCGATGGTAACCCTGTACGTTTTGGGCCGCGATCTTTATGCCATGCACCGCCGCAAGGTAGAGGTTGTGCCCAGGCTCCAGCTCCTGGGTGCGCTCAGGAGGGACTATGAAAGTTAAGGTGCGAACGAAGGCCATTACTTCTCTTGCCTCACTATTTCAATGGGTAGCTGGTAACGGGAGAGCTTCCGTAAGTACTGCCGATGCCTAGGATAAGTATTGTGGTGAGCACAAATAGGAGTAACACCCCGCCCAGCACTATGCCCCACGTGAGATTGGTACGGTTGTCGCCCGCCTCCGCAGGCTGCTCTTCGGGCACTTCCACCGTGGGCTGGGAGGGGTCTCCCACGCTCTCAGGTCCCCCTCCCCCCGGCTCCGGCGCGAGGCCGTAGAGGGGTTCGTGTACGGAATGCTCCCGGTTGTCATGGGCCGCTTGTAGGCTATCCTGGGTCAGCCTGGCTTCATGCTCCATCGCGTTCTCTCCTCAGCCCTTAGTACTTATATCCGAAAATCAGCGTAACGGTAGGGTAGCCTATCATGAAGGCGATAACTATGGCATAGAAGACGAAGAGGAAGAGGGGTATCGGGCCGTTCCCCTCCTGCGTGACCCCGGCAAAGTCCTCGATGTTCCGGCCAACTACGTCGGGCAGGCTCTTGCGGTCCTTGCCGCTACGGGTCCAGAACCATACCAGGAAGCCGATCAGCGCCACTATGAACCATACCGTTAGCTCCAGGGGCAGGTTCCATGACCACGGTTTTACTAACTCACCAAGGTCTTGATCGGGCAACTTATCCCTCCAAACTTACTCGTGTATTATGTCAAGCACGGGCCGGGCCATCGACTGGACCGCTCTTGCCCAGTGCCGTATCCGGAGCCTGTGCGTTGGCTTTCATACCGACACCTGGACCAGACGGCTGGGAAGCAGCGCCAGCTTCACTCCGTGCGATCTCGGCCATTACTGCGTCGTAATCATCGGCTATCTCAAGCATGCGGTACTTCGATTCCTCGATATTGTTGAATTGCCCCGCCTGCCAGGCCCAGATGCCCGCTATGATGCCCATGACGATTACTATCATCGCGCCGATGAACATCAAGTTCGACATCGCCAGTTCGTCGCCCCCCAGGTTGTCATGCGCGAGCGCGGTTCCGGGAGCGAGCGCCAGCATCAACACCCCAATTGAGAGCAATATTCGGGCCGTTCGAGAGTTGCTTTTCATCGTAATTAGTACATAATCCGTCTAGCGTATACTGCCTTCTGCCTTCTGCCCGCTGCCTACCTATGGCAAGGCTGTAGGCAGACCTGTTGCGGGCGATGCGCCAGGTTGGGGCGGCGCGCCTGAGCCTGGGCCGGTCTCGCTACGTGCGGTGGGCACCGCAGTGGCGTTGGTCGGTACGGCTGCGGGGGTTGCATCGCCGGTCTCGCCCTGGCCGCCTTCGGGTGTTACTACGGGTACATTTCCAGGTATGTTGGCGGTAGGGAGAGGCGCAACGTCTATTGGCCGGACGTCGGGCGGGCTTATCATCATGCTTGGATCGAGATCGTCACGCGTCAAGCCGCCGTTAGGTATCGTGCGTATGAAGTTGACTGTATCCCAGATGTCATTCACAGTAAGGATGTCGCCCCAGGAGGGCATCGCGGTGCCGTCCACACCGAAGAGGATGGCGTCATAAAGCTCGCCATCGCTGAAGTAGAGCTGCACGCTCGCGTCGGTGAAGTTTCGCGGGGCGGGGTTGCTGATGAAGTAGGTCGCGGGACCCTTGCCGTCACCGGTGAGGCCGTGACACCCGATGCAGTTGGTTGTAAAGACCTGCTTGCCGTGCGACAAAGAGCGAATGGAGGCAGGCATAGGGTTGCGAACGTTACGCCACGTTGGCTGGAACCACTCGTGGATGACGGCTTCGTTCCCTTTGGCCCGCTCTTCTAAAAGCCGAGCTTTCAGGGCGCGCTGCCTGGCGGCGCGCTCGACGCCCGCCTGCCCGCCGAGGCTCTGCACGTAGGCTATCAAGTCCTCTATCTCGCCCTTCTGCGAGATAGCGCCGGTGGAGCTTGTCTCGTAGTAGAAGCTGAACTGGGGCATTATAGACTTGGGATAGGTCCAGCGCGGGTTGTAGAAGTGGGCCAGGTGCCACTCATCGGTGTGGGAGCCACCTTCCTGCGAAAGGTCGGGGCCCGTGCGCTCCGTGCCTAGTAGCAAGGTCTCCTGGTAAAAGTAATCACCTGCCTGGGCGACCCGGCCTACGGTACGGAACGAGTTGACAGCGGTCCAGTCCTGAGGGCGTATATACTGGCTGTGGCAGTAGTTACAGCCGTTAGAAGCGTAGAGCACGCGGCCACGCTCTTCTTGCTTAGACAAAGGCCTGGCGTCTGCCGAGCGTGGCGGATTGAAGGTCAAGAAGGGGAGAGCAATCACCACAAACATGATTGAAGAAAAGACCGTTAGCGCGCCAAGAAAGACGGTCTTCCCGTCCATCCTGAATACTGCTCCGTCCTGTTGGTGCATCGTTACCTCTCTTGTTTAGACGACGGGCGACGGACGACGGACGACAGTGCGTGAAACGTGGTGCGCGGATTTCCAATACCCAGCGCGAGCACTCTCGCCAACTACCTTATCGTCTACCGCCCTCCTTTATCCTTACAGATTAGCTATCGTCTGTCGTCCGTCGTCCGTCGTCCGCCATCAATTCGGTGCTTCCGCCTGGGTCGGGCCAGCACCGCCCATCTTGTCGCTGGAAGTGACGGTCTTGTAGATGTTCCATGCCTGCATGATGCCCGAAATTACTATGAGCGCGCCGGCGATTGCCCGGATGATCAGGTAGGGCTTTATGGAGGGGAGGACCTTCTGAACGGAGTCGCCGTTCAGCCAGGCAGCACCCTGCACCAGCCCACCGACCTGTAGAGAAATCATCATCAGCAGGAAGCCCACCGTGACCATCCAGAACTGCGCCTCAGCGAGGCCGGGGCTGTAGATACGCTTCTTGAGGGTGACCGGGATGATGTAGTAGATAGCGCCCATCGCCCAGAATGAGAAAGTTCCAAGCAGGGCGAGGTGGGCATGGCCCACTATCCAGTTGGTGAAGTGGATCAGGCGGTTGAAGCCCTGGATCGCCTGCAAGGGGCCTTGTATGCAAGTCACGAAATAGAATATCGTGCCGACGATAATAAACTTCAGCGGCAAGCTCTCGTATATCTTCCCCCAGTTCCCCCGCATAGTCATCCAGATGTTGGTGAGAAAGGTAAAGACGGGGATGAAGAGGCCGAGCGACCCCACCACCGCGAGCGTCTTGAGCCAGTTGGGAGTTGGCGACTGGAGGATGTGGTGCTGTCCCACCAACCCGTAAAAGAAAGCGATTGACCAGAAGCCGATGAGGCCAAGGAGATGGCTGTAAATCGGCGAGCGTATGATGACGGGGATCATGTAATAGACTATGGCAACGCCGGACGTGGTGAACCAGTAGCCCAGCACGTTGTGGCCATAGAACCACTGCCACGTCACGTCATTAATGCCTGTGAGGCTACCGGAGGGGAAGCCCGCGAAGTTCGTGTGCTCGCCAGGGAGGAAGACGGGCTGCCACATCACGTTGCCCGCGAAGTAGAGCATCGGCATCCAGACCATCGTGCCCATGATGTACCACAATGAGACGAATAGCTTCTTCTCCTTGCGGGCCATGATGGTCCTGTAGATGTTGTACCCCGCGAGGAGGAGCGCAATCATCACCATCACGTCCAGTGGCCAGATAAGCTCGGCGTATTCGCGGGCCTGGGTGAGACCCATCGCCAGCGTCAGGACCCCGAGGATACCCATGACGTTCCACAGGATGCAGGTAATGTTGCCTATAGTCTCGCTCCACAGCTTTCTGCCACAGAGCCTGGGCACGATGTAGAAGAAGGCCCCTAACTGGGCCATCGAGAGCCAGAGGAAGAGCACGCCGTTGGTGTGTATGGGGCGCAGGCGACCAAAAACGAGCCAGGGGATGCCCGCGAGGAAGTCGGGGCTGATCATCTCCGTCGCGGCGATCAACCCGACGAAGTCGGCAACCGTCAGCCAGAATATGGCCGAGAAAAGGAAGTTGCGAGAGGCGCTACCTTCCCCCGAAAGGAACCCGGCGCGGCCCTCGGCGTAAGCTATATCCCTTGCGCTTGCGCTGACGCTTACCATCTGACCCCCTTGCGTGATACGTGATACGTGATACGTGATTATGGACGAAAGACGATAGACGATAGACGATTGAGGATGGATTACTAACTACTTTGAACCTTGAACCTTGAACCTTGAACTAGCGACTAAGCCGCGAGGCGGCGCATTGTGAAGGCGACTACCGCTGCGGAGGCGAGGATGACGGCCCCCAGGGTTAGCAGGTTGCCCGCGTTGCTCTCTTCGGCGGTCTGGAATTGCAGGGTGTTCCAGGTAGAGACGGCTTTCATCCCGCGTGCCTCGCCGCGTGCGCCGTTCCATACCGCGAACGCAATCGAGCTAGGCTCCTTGCCACCCAGAGGCGCGGTGCCGACATCTCCCTTCCCAAGAGCACGGTGGAATACGACGTGCCACTGCTTGCCGTCGTGGTAAGAGAGGGCGGTAGGCTCGGTGCCGGGGGTGTCAACCGCCTTGCAGATGCCGTTGCTGGTGAGATTGCGGGTACCGCCACTAACTAATGATGTAGCCCCGGAAGTAACGCCCATGCTCTCAAGCGCCTGCCGCTCGAGAGCCGCTTTCCACTGCCAGATGTTTACACGACTCGTTGTCTGGCCCATGCATTGGTAGGGAAGGTGTGATGGGTCTATGGGAAGCTGCACGGCCATTGCATCGCTTGGCATCTCGCCCAGGGTATCATTGCGCGTGTCGTCGTCCCATGAGACCATGACCGCGAAGTCGTGGCCGTCTTCAAGGGCGCGCACCTTCACCATGCGGGTAGTGCCGCCGCCAGGCTGGTATATTTGCTGCGCGCTGAGCGGTATCTGCGACTCGCTAGCCTCGTTCCAGAGAGTTGACTGCGGGTCGGTAGGCACGGCATTCTCTATGCGCTTCACCGCTACTGCGTTCGCCGCCGACGCCGCCATAGGGAAATTCAGCACGCTCAGGAAGACGCCCAGCAGCAGGAATAACCCCAGCACGCTGATGGCCCTGCCACGAGGCGTGAGGCGACCTGACATATTCCGGTATAGTCCCCGAAGTGCGGGCATGGTAGCTTCTCCCGATCTTGCTGCCGACTTTTCGCTATTTGGTACTGGTGCGCGCCAGCGCGAGGTACTCGACCAGCAAGTTCAGTTCTTCGTCGGTGAGCGGTATCGTGGGCATGTACGTCTTGCCCATAGGGAAGGCCTGAGCCGTTGGCCTTGCCGCGGGTGTTATAGGGATCGGTCCTGGGGGCGGCACTGTCGCCGTCGGTCCAACCAGGAAGAGGTTCGGACCGCGCTTCTCGGCCGGTACGGACTTCGGGTCTTTGATCCAGTCGTGCAGCCAGTCAACATCACGCCTGCTGCCGACGTCCGTCAAGTCCGCCGCCACTTTGCCTCCGCCCTTGCCCAGGGTATGGCAAGTGAGGCACCCCTTGCTCAGCATGAGGTCCTTGACTGCCTGGAGTCGCGCCTTATCCGTAAAGCCTGCGTACGCCGGTAAAGGTTCGGCCTGATTCTCTGCCGAGGGAGCATCCTCCAGCGTGCGGCTCCAGTCGCCGTACTGTATGAAGGCGATTACTTCGTCTATCTGCTCGTCGTTCAGAGGGCCACTGCCGAGAGGACCAACCGCCCGGACCGACCATGCGGGCATTTGTATACCAGGCTGATTCGAGTTGCGGCCCTGCTCGATTGTTCTCCTGATGATAGTATCTTTCGCCGCTTCATCGAGGTCGGGATTTGGAGCGCCGTTCTCCAGGAAGGGCCGCCACGTGACGCGGTTGAGGGCAGGCCCAATGCACCCCTCACCCTGCGGGCCGTGACATTGTATGCAGTACTGAGCGTAGACGTGCCTGCCTGCCACCCTGGCTGTTTCGAGGTCGAGCGCCTTCGTGGAAGGGCCGCGATTGGCGTCAATAAAGCCGTACACGACAAGCGTGAGCAGCAGCACTATAGAAAGAGTTACGCCCAGAATGACTTTGTCGCGCATGTCTCCTCCTGGTTGCCGGTAGTCAGTGATTAGGGATCAGGGATTGGTGGTTAGCCTGTAACTGACCACCGATCTCCTTTACACCTTTATAGCCTGGGAAGGCTCGTAGCGTACGCGCTTGGTGATCTTCTTGGTGTTAACCGTGATCTTGCCGCCCGCTACCTCGATCTCCATTACATCGAGTGGGCGAGGGGCGGGTCCGGCTACGTTCTGCCCGGTGCGAAGGTAGATGGAGCCGTGGCAGGGGCAGTGGAATACGCCGCCGTTCCCCTCAAATTCCTCGTTAGGCTTCCACGGTACGGTGCAGCCGAGGTGCGCACACTTCCAATAGAGCGCGAGCAGGCCATCGGGCACATGCGATAGATAAAACTTCCCTTCGCGCACGACCGTTACGCTGTCAAGAGGATAATCTTCGATAGTGCCTGGCACCGCAATCTTGCTGCCGAAGGGACTGAGCTTCTTGGGATAGAAGAACATCAAGAAGGCCTGACCGAAGCCACCCAGCATCAGGAGGAGGGAGCCGAACAACCCCCACTTCAAAAAGTCACGTCTCGTTCTCGGTGCGACCTGCCCACCGGCGGTATCTTCCGGGCGGCGTAGCGAATCCTGACCCGTCCTGGGAGTGAGAGTCTCTCGTCGTTGGTCTGCGGCTTGCATGGATTTCTCCTTTTTCTAGTCCGCGTTATTCTACCGTCGGCGGCAAGGCCCACGGCGGGTAAAGGTCCATACCGGGGCCGCGCATAAATGTGCCCACGAATGTTAGCGTGTAATAGACTACGAAAAAACCAGTGAAGAGCGCCAGTATTACCTCGCTGAGGTCTATACCCTTGAAGACTATCTTGAGAAGGATGACCAGCAGCACGGGGAAGAAGATGAAGAAGAAGCTAGGAATTAGCCACGCTACGATAAGCTCGATCAGGAAGGTCAGGGCTTCAGACGTGGCGGTGGCCGTATTGAAGAAGCCCGCTACAAATTCCGTGAGAAAAGATGCGAAGCCACTCACAGTACCCTTGGCAGGATCACCTATCTGTAGCCAGGTTGTGAAGTTTGCCTTCAGGGGGAAGAACTTGTCGAGCGAGATAAGGGCGGCACAAACCACAATCGTATAAATCGTCGTGAAGATAGCGATACGAGGTCCGCGTGCGCTGTAGAACCACACCCCCAGACCTTTGGTGCTCCTATCGACGTACGGGATTATGGCGATGAGGCCGAGCGCGATAGTGGGCACTATAACACCCGCCAGCGCCGGGTTCATGTGCAGCAGCAGCTCCTGGAGGTTGAGGAAGTACCAGGGCGCTTTCGACGGGTTAGGGGTCTTATCAGGGTTGGCGAGGCCAAGCAGGGGGCTGTTGAAAAGTGTGCTGACCAACACGATGTTGATCGTGAGGATGACCGCAGCCAGGAACTCGATCACTACCAGGTGCGGCCAGACCTGAACGGTATCGGCCTCTTGCTCCGCGGGCGTGGTCGGGCGCGTGCGAGCGGGCGGAGTGAGGACCTTCGACCCCTTTTGTATCGTGACATTAGGCTCTGAAGTTGTCAGACGATCTCCGGTTGTAGCCATGGTGGTCTCCTTACCTGAAGACGAGGCGTGAAACGTGATGCGTGATGCGTGAGATTAGTGTGTAATTCGTAATTCGTATTTCGTAATTCCCAAAAACTTCTGCGTACTCTGCGTCTCTGCGGTGAACCTGACTATTTGGCTTGCCCTGCGGCTTTCTCTCCTGCCGAGCGGGTATCGGCTCGCTCTACGATGCGGGAGGTGAAGGTAAGGCCGCGTGAGAAGCCGTCCTTGCGGATCCTCCAGAAGTGGATTGCGAGGAAGACGGAGAGTGCAAGTGGGAGTGCGACGACGTGCAGCGTATAGAAGCGTATCAGGGCGTTTTGCCCCACGCTGTAGTCTCCGATGAGGAATAGACTCACAAGGTCCCCTACGAAAGGCGTCGAGCCGACCATATTTACACCCACTGTGACGGCCCACAGCGCCAGTTGGTCCCAGGGGAGGAGGTAGCCTGTGTAGCTCAGCAGGAAGGTGAGGACCAGCAAAATCACGCCCACGACCCAGTTGAACTGCCTGGGCGCACGGAACGAGCCTGTATAGAAAACGCGCGCCATATGCAGGAATACCGTAATCACCATCGCGTGCGCGCCCCACCTGTGGATATTGCGTAGCAGGTAGCCGAAGGGCTGGTCGGCCTGGAGGTCGCGTATCGTCTGCCACGCCTGCGTGGTGGTGGGGATGTAGTAGAACATCAACAGCACGCCGGTCAGGGTGAGGAGGAGGAAAAGGAAGAAGGTAATGCCCCCCAGACCGAAAGTGTAGCTCATCTTTATCGCGTCGGGGCGGGTGCGGATGGGGTGCAGATGCAGGAAGACGCTGTTCATGATCGCCAGCGAGCGGCCACGCACCGAGGTGGGCCAGCCGTTGCGCACGATAGAGGTCTTGACGTCATCCCAGGTGCGAGCTGTTATCTCTCCGGTCTTCTTGACGCGCTTGCGTACCGGGCCTGGGAGCTTTTCAACAACATCCCCGGGCCGTGGGAAGCGCGGGACCCTGTCGGCCATTGAGCGACGTGCCATTACACTTCCTCCTCTTCTTCCGAAGTCGTGCGAACCGTGCCTATGCGGTCGATAATCCAGAGAAGAAACAGCGTGAACAAAATCGCGGGGAAGATGATGACCAATTCCATCGTCTCGGTGACTTCCATAAGACCCTCCTGCTCCCTACTCCTGCCGCACGGCACGCGCAATACGCCTGCCCTGTGTTCAGCCACCGCTATTATAGCGTAGCACTTGCGCTTTGGCTAGCTATTTAAGGAAAATTCGTTAACCAAAACCTTAATAGTTCATATAAAATCCCCGGAGGGGAATGGTTTCTTCTTTTCCTCTCGATTTCCGGCCCTGGACGATCGGAAATCGAGAGGAAAAGATAAGAGATTATTCATAAGTAGACGTAGCCGACTACCGCCACGACGCTGAACAAGAGGAGCGTCCACACCATCACTCGATAAGGTGGCCGGAGCAGCATGCCGGTCCAGACGAGCGCCCAGCTTAGATACCAGGGTTGATAATACTGGCTGACCACAACGGCATAGAAGAACATTATTGAGAGACTTGCACGGAAGAGGCGCTCCGTATCGGTCTCTGTGCTCATCTCTACAGTCTGCGCGACCTTAGACTGCTTACCGTCAGTCACCCAGCCAACAACAGCACTCAGCCTATCGACGCCTGGTAGCTGCGAGAAGGTATGGCGGCTGCCGGTCCAGACGACCCAGGTCTGGCGCAAGATGAACACCGCGAAACTTCCCCATGCGAATACTTTCCATATATTCGATGCGGTATCGTGCCCCAGCCGGAAAACCTCGATCCAGCCGGTGACGACATTGCCGACGGGCGCGCCACCGACAATATCCCCTCTTCTGAGGAAGGCCATGCTATTCAGCCCTTCCCAAAAAGGAGCGTAGCAGAGAGCAGCCACCCCCGCAGCAAGCAGGAAGTAACCAAGCAGCCTGTAAAGCGGCGCTTGCAGATATATAGCCACCTTAGGCCGTTGTCGTAGGGGCGGCGCATGCCCCGCCCTCGCTTGCCCAGTAAGCTGCCTCCACACGTAGACCACGAATAAGGGCAAAATAAATATAGTCACGATCTTTATCAGCATGCTGGCGGTGAGTGCGAGCAAGCCCAGCGCGAATCGCCCATTGAGCACCAGCCACGCCGCTAGTATCGCAAAGAAGACCATAACGATATCGTTGTGGCCGCTACCGCCGAACTCCATCAGCACCAGGGGGTTCCATGCGAAAAGAAGGGTGCCCGCGACTCTGTATCGTGGCAGTACCTTGCCCAAAACCAGGTAGAGAAGGAACGCGCTCCCCGCGTAGCACAGCACCGATAGGCCCTTGAAGAGCACCAGGTTGGCAAAGAGGTCGTCTACCGCCAGCCAACTGAGTGGCGCGGTCAAGAGAATCCAGACAGGACCGTATGGGCTGGGAGCGTCCGTCCACGAGACGTAAGGGTACAGAGGGTCGAAGCTGAACTGCGACGGGATATGGGTGAAGGGGCTGGCCCCGTACTGCACCCATTCGTGCGTGTGAAACAGGTAATCGAATACATCCTGGGAGAAGAGGGGATAGCTCCATAATAGCACCACCGCACACGCCAACCCTATCCCCAGGACCAACTTGCCCAGCATGTTATCACGACGCGCAATCTCTTCCGAGGAGCGCGCACGACGAATCGCTATGATGAGCGCGCCCAGGTAGACTATATGCATAGCAATCATCGCTGCGACATACAGTGGCTTGTCGAGCGTGATTATTCCGCCCTCTATCAGCCTCCATGCAGGCTTCGACTCTATCGCGTTCGGGATGACATGCGAATGGAGCGCCCCAAGCGGGTAGAGAATGGTGAGAATGAGGAAAGAGACGAGTAGGATGCCACCTGCGATAAGGAGCACGAGGGACTGTAATTGCTTGCTATTACCCGGCACGTCGCGGATGGCGAGCTTGGAGGCCATGTCCATTACCGCTCAAACCTGTACCCTATGCCGCGCTCGGTGAGGATGTACCTCGGCTGCTGGGGGTTGGCCTCCAGCTTCTCCCTGAGCCGTCTGACGTATATACGCAGGTAATCAAGCTCGCCCAGGTACTCCGGCCCCCAGATTTTAGTGAGCAAGTCGTCATGCAGGAGCACCTGGCCGGCGTTGCGCGTCAGTTGGTAAAGGAGCTTATATTCGATAGGTGTCAGCTTGACCTGTGTGCCGTTGAGAGATACCTGGTGAGATGCATAATTGATGGAGATTGGTCCGGCTTCGAACTTGCCCGCGCCGCTCACAGGGGGGAGGGACCGCGCGCGGCGCAGCACCGCCCTGATGCGCGCCGATAGCTCCAGCGCGCCGAACGGCTTGGTCAGGTAATCATCGGCCCCAAGCTCCAGGCCGCGCACCTTATCAGGCTCCTCGCCCCTGGCGGAGATCATCAGGATGGGGAGATCGGATATGGCTCGTATCTTCGTTAGCACCTCGAATCCGTCGGCGTCTGGAAGGGCTACATCCAGAAGCACTACGTCCGGGTGCTCGGAAGTCACCATCGGCACCGCGCTTGCTCCGTCCCGCGCCACCAACACTACAGCTTCCGGCCACTGCACGCCGAATGCTAGCGTGATGGCTTCGGCTATATCAGGATCATCGTCAATGACGAGGATGCGCATCGGGAGTGACCTCTGTGTGGGTAAGCTCTTCTGCAGGCACAGTGTCGCTCCTTACCCGCTCTCTAGGCAGCGTGAAGTAAAAGGTACTGCCACCGCCTACGCGACTTTGAACGCCTATCTCGCCACCGTGCATTCTCACCAGCGAGCGCGCTATGGCGAGGCCCAGGCCAACGCTTTCTGAAGGTGTGCTCGCAGCCTCCTGAGACTTGCTGTAAAACTTCTCGAAGATTCTACCGCGCTCATGCGGGGCGATGCCCGGACCCTCATCCCGCACAAATACCCTTACTTCGCCACCGCGAGGGGTAGCTCCAAGGGTGATGCTGCTCGCTTCAGGCGCGTACTTATGGGCGTTCGCTATCAAATTGAGGAGCACCTGCTCGATGCGCCGCCGGTCTGCGGTCAGGGTGAGGCTATTCCACCGGACAGAGCCGCGGGCGGGGAGGTCCACGCGCAGCGATTGGTTCTTGCTCTCCACCATCGGCCATACCTGCGACGCCAACTCGCTAATGACCTCTCCTAAGTTCAGAACTCGCCAATCGAGAGCAACGCGCCCGGAGCGTAATCGGGCCATATCGAGCAGGTCGTCCACGAGTCCGGTCAGACGGTCAGCGTTGCGCTCGATGTTGCGGACAAGGCGGTCTTGCGCCTCATCGCTCCCCTTCGACAAAGCTCCAACGCACATCTTGATGGCCGTAAGTGGGGTTCGCAGGTCGTGCGACACGATGGAGAGGAGGTCGCGCTCCAGGCGTTCTCGCTCCGCCGACTGCACCGCCTTTTCATGCTCCATGCCGTAGAGGCGCGCCAGCCGTACGGCCACTGCCATCTGCTGCCCGATAGCAGCGAGGAGATTGATATCGGCCTCATTGAACGCCAGGCGCGAGTGCCGCCCGACAAGAAGAGCGCCCAGGCAGTTTGCCTCGAAGGAGAAGGGCACGCAAAGGACCGTGCGGGCTTGCGCACCATTTCGCGTAAGTGCCGGAAAATCGGTCTCGATACCGGCGTCGGTGCCACCTACGATAACCGGCTCGCCTGTACGAAACACCTGATTGACCAACTCGCGCTCGGATGTAGATAGTGTCACGGGGTGAGGCTCATGGTCTGAGGCTAGATAGAAGCTGATGGGTAAGGCGGAGCTCGCACTATTGAAGCCAGCTTCTACCGCAGGCTCGGACATGACCACCAACCCAGCCTCCGCTCGAAGCGCGGCGCTGGAGACCTCTGCAACCGAATGCGTAACGCGGTCCAGGTCAGGGGTGCCAATGAGTAGCGAATTGATAAGCTCGTTCAGTAGGCGGAACTGGCCGGCTGACTGCTCCTCCAGCTCGACGCGCCTGATCTCCACCTCGACCGCGCGCCTCATCGCGGCGGCGGTCACTGCCACCATCAGCAGGGAGGTCATCTCTACAACCAGGATAGGGAGCTTGAGGGACTCTACGGGCGCGGGCACTAATGCACCCACAGAGAGGAATAGGAGCGCGCAGCCGCATACCACGAACATAGAGCGCGAGAATCCGAGGCGAAGGGCCGCTCCTATCACCAGTGCATAAAGGAGGATGATGAAGGGGCTGAACATCCACCCCGTGAGGGCTACGGATAGGGAGGCTACAGCCCAATCGAAAAGGAAGAGGTAAAAGCCTGGGCGATGCCGCCACGGGACCCCAAGCAAAGCAATGACCAGCACGTTGTACACTACGAGCGCGCCCGCAACTACCATCGGCTCAAGGACTTTGCCGATACCAGGCCCTGATGGTGAAGTAGGATGCTCGTAACCAAGTAGGCTGAGCAACACCACAGTTGCAACGGCGAGCGCGCGCACCAGGGCGTCCAAACCATCTACGCTGAGCACACCATTTCCGCTCATCAATAGCGCGCGTAGGTGGCGGAGCGCATTCGGCAATGCGCGCTGGCTCGATGCAATTCCGGGTGGTAGCCTGGAAGGTCTCATCACTACCCATTATATGTGGGTGTCAATGAGATTGCAACATTTATCACAAACTTTGATTGACACCTGACTGGCGCTATGGTAGATTGCTCAGGGAGTGATGAATGACCGATATCTTCATTGGCGCGCACAAGATACTCTCAAATATGATCAACCTGTACCCTCTTATAGTAGGGGTGTGGGGCCTGTTCAACTTCTTCAGGAAGCAACCGCCGGACGCAAGCTTTAACGGCGCCGTTGCGATAGGCGCGGCACTCTTCACTGTTGAAGCAATCGTGGGACTGGTGCTGATTATGATCGGCCTCTCCCCGAACAGGTCTATTCACTTCTTATACGGCATCACTATTGTGCTGGTGCTGCCCAGCATATTTGCCTTTACACGTGGCAGCAACACGACTCGGGAGTCGCTCCTGTATGGGCTTGGGATGTTGTTCATATGGGGGCTGGCAGACCGCGCCGTCGTCACAGCTGCCGGCGGCTGAAAGGTGGGAGAGCGCGCCTGGCTTCTGCGTTATGCGGCTATCGCGCTTGCCGCGCTTGGCAGCGTCGAGTGGCTGCTTGGCCGCACGGTGTCACGCATGTCAGCTTCGCCCGCTCTCGAGGGCACTCCCCGTGACATTATCGAGGGTATAGGTCAAGTAGGGATAAAGGTTTTTCCCCTGGCCTTTATCGCCGCGGTGATACTCTTTTTCCTGGCTATACTCGACCTGGGTGAAAGGGCAATCCGCAAGCAATTGCAGCGAGAGGTGTCTCTCGCCATGTACCTATCCCTCTTTGGAACGCTCACAATAGTAGCGCCCTTCTTCCCAACGACCAATTGGATGAGCACGACCTACAACATCGTGTCGTTCGTAGCGCTTGCGTGGGTTGGCCTCTACGCACTCACCAGGCGCACGCTCAACAGACCATCCAAACTCTCAATCCTGATCGTGCTATTGGCGTACATTGGGTGGTTTTACTACATCCTTCAGCAAGCGCTGGCGGCGCGCTGGGGTTGGGAAGGCGTGCCCGTGCTGGTATTGAACCTGGGAGAGATATTGGCCCTGGCAACACCCCTCGCCTTCTTCGCTGCCATAGCACTGCCCGGTGGGCAATGGAAAAATGTGCGGAGATGGGTGCTTCCCGTTGTCGCCGCTCTCTTGTTCGCAGCAGGGAACATCGCTGACATGGCGGTTGACCAGGGCTTCACGGGCGTATTCACGTTATGGTCTGTTGGCTTCACGCACTTTCTCCCCTGGCCAATTTACGCCCTCGCGTTTGCCGCGTTCATCTATTCGATACTGACCTGCTTCTCACGCGCTGAAGGAAAGGCGGAGTTCGCCAACCCCAACACTGGGCTGGGGCTTCTACTGCTCTTGTTTGCCGGGTACAATCTGCAATTGACCTACCAGCACCTGCTGGCGCTCATTGCGATGCTGCTGTTCGCGGGTATAGCCCGACCCTTCTCTATGGATCATAAAGAAGAAGCAGGTAAACAAATCGCTATGCACGATTCAATGTAACAGCTTTCGAGAGGCACTATAAGGCCAGCAATGCTTGAATAACGAAGTACCATTCTCCCTGTCATTCTGAGCGAAGCGAAGAATCTCCGAGCTTGGACGTATGGATAGAGTTTTAGATTCTTCGCTTCGCTCAGAATGACAGGCTAAGGGTTACAGTTCCTGGACGCCATATTGGAATGACAGAGAGAAGCCTTGTTCTTAGCGAGGTTCTAAGGCTACCTATCTCACCGTATCTGAGGTTACCACTTGAAATCGTCTACAGCAGGCTTTTCGCGTTTCGGCTTGGCTGTGGTAGGACGGTCGGGCGGTTTCGGCCAGTCCGCCTGGCGGATGACCCATGCGGCGCGGCGCTCGTGCTGCGTCAATATTCGCTTCTTCACGCCGGTCCAGAAGTACTCCTGGACAGGTCTACCCGCGACGAAATGCTCGGCTATGATTCGACGCAGGCGCTCGGCGTCAACCTCCTGGTAATATACAGGGCCAGGGTAGACCACCATCGTAGGGCCGGAGTCGCAGTGACTCTGGCAGCCTGTCGGCAGCACCGTTACCTGCTCGCTCAGCCCTTGCCGTGCCACTTCGTCCGCGAGGAAGTCGAGCAGCGTGCCCGATCCCTTAGGGCCGCAGTTCGGGCCGCAGCATATATATGCCCTGTACAACTCTCGTGCCCCTTGAAAAGTCATCAACCAAAATCGCGGGTGCGATTCTGGTTGATGTAATAGCTAATCTTGTAAGGTCCGGAGCTACATTAGGTCCGACATCAGCTTGTCGAGCGCCTCGCGAGGCGGGCGTAGCTCGCCCTCGCCCATCTGCGCGAGAGGGGCTTCGGGGAGATCCATCACATCTTGCAGGGTTTGTCGCCCCTGATTGATATAGATCAGGCCCGTGATGAACTCCTGCTTCTCCTCGGCTTCGATGAGCATCCTGATGGCCTGGAGCTTGTCTGTCGGATCGTAGTCACGTTCGAGCTTCTTGAGCTGTATGGTGGGGCCGTCGTGCAGTTGCACCTGTATCTGGCTCCCCGGCTCATAATCGACGCTGATTTCCTCGAACTTCTGTATGAAGGTAATATCGTGCAGGCGCTCTTCGTTGGCCTTGCCATAAGGGTAGCTCTTGGTCGACTCCTCGTGGTTGTTGAAGGTAACGCAAGGGCTGATTATGTCAAGTACAGCCGTGCCCTCATAACTGAGTGCGGATTTCAGCAACTCTCGCACCTGCTTGGCATCTCCCGCGAAGGAGCGGGCTACGAAGCCACACCCCGCGGCGATGGCTTCCATGCAAAGGTCTATCGGCGGCAACTCATTGGTGCCCGCGTATTTCAGCTTCTGGCCCACGTCGGCGGTCGCGGAGAACTGCCCTTTCGTGAGGCCGTAGACGCCGTTGTTCTCGATGATGTAGACCATCGGCACGTTGCGGCGAACGACGTGCTTATACTGCCCCATACCTATAGAGCCTGTATCCCCATCTCCACTCACGGCGATAGGCTGAAGCTCTCGGTTAGCAAGCGATGCGCCAGTCACCACCGAAGGCATACGCCCGTGGAGCGCATTGAAGCCATGCGAGCGATTGAGGAAGTACGCAGGCGATTTGCTGGAACACCCGATGCCGCTCATCTTGATGATGCGGTGGGGCGGCAGCGACAACTCGAACGCCACGTTGATGATCTGGCTCGATATGGAGTCGTGCCCGCACCCCTGGCACAGAGTGGATGGATTCCCTTTGTAATCGCTCTTTTCGAGGCCGACGAGGTTCAGCTTCTCTCCACGGCCCTCCGGCCTTGCTGCTGTTGCTACCATTACTTTTGCTCCTCTTCCAGGATGCCATCCTTGACCCATTTCGCGGTCATGGGCAGACCGTCTAGACACGCCACCGAACGGATGTCGGTAGCCCTCTCAGGTACGTGGAGCCTCGCCAGGGAGCACATCTGCCCCTGCATGTTAAGCTCAACCACGTACACTCGCTTGTGCTTGTTGATGAAGTCGGTGAGGGTAGTTTCGAGTGGTAGGGCGCGCAGGCGGATGTAGCTCGTCTCCAGGCCGCTCTCGCGAAGGAGGTCACGCGCCTCCTGGATAGCGCCGTCCGTCGAGCCGTAGGCGATGATGCCGACCTCTGCACCTTCTCTAATGTCAACGACAGGCTTCGGCACCAGCGTGCGCGCTGTTTCGTGCTTCTTTTCAAGCCTCTCCAGGTTCTGCTCCCAGTCGTCTGGACGCTCGCTGTACGCGGCCCTGGTGTTGTGTCCGGTGCCGCGATTGAAGTATGCCGCGGCAGGGTGCTTGTTGCCGGGAAGCGTACGGTAGGTGATGCCGTCGCCGTCAACGTCCTCGTACCTGGCCCACATCCCACCTAGCTTCGCCAGGTCTTCTTCGGACAGCACCTTACCTCGGTCCATTGGCTTATCTGGATAGACGAAAGGCTCGGTCATCCAGACGTTCATGCCGAGGTCAAGGTCGCTCAAGACGAATACCGGCGTCTGCAACCTGTCGGCCAGGTCGAACGCCCGCCAGCCAAACTCGAAGCACTCTCCTACCGTACCGGGCAGGAGGCAAATATGGCGAGTATCGCCGTGTCCCAGGTAGTAAGTCGAAAGCACGTCGCCCTGAGAGGTACGCGTGGGGAGGCCGGTGCTTGGGCCGACGCGCTGGATGTCCCAGATGACGCCCGGTATCTCCGCGAAGTAGCCATACCCGGCGAATTCGGTCATGAGGGAGATGCCGGGGCCGGAGGTGGAGGTCATGGCACGCGCCCCCGCCCACCCCGCTCCGAGCACCATACCGATGGCCGCAAGCTCATCTTCGGCCTGCACGACGGCGAACTTCTGTTTGCCATCCTCTCCTGGTGGCCGCAGCTTGGGCAGGTAGTCTCCCAGCGCGTCGAAGAGGCTCGTTGAAGGCGTGATAGGGTACCACGCGCCTACGGTGACGCCACCGAAGATGGACCCCAGGGCACCCGCCGTGTTGCCGTCAATCATCAGCAGGCCTTCGTTGCCGCTCATTCGCTCGACGCGATACGGGATGACCTCGGTAATATTTTCCTTTGCCCAATCGAGCACCATCCGCACCACGTTCATGTTCATCTCCACCGCCTTCATCTTGCCCCTGAAGTGGTGGACCAGGCCGCTCTGTAGCTCGTCAACTTCAATGCCCAGCACGTGCGCCACAGCGCCGACGTACACCATGTTGGCGACGTGGTCGCGCAGCTTGGGGTCTATATTCGCCTGCTTCATAAGCTCCTTTGCCGGAAGGGCGAACGTTGTAACATCGTCCCTGGGGTTGAGGAGCTTGAGGTCGTCAGGGTGGAAGCAGACGCCGCCGGCTGGCAGGCGTGCATAGTCGTCCTGGGCGGTAGCGGGATTAAATGCTACCGAAATCTCAGACGTGTCGCGCCTGGCGACGTAGCCATCCTTGCTCAGTCGGATTGTGTACCAGGTCGGCAAGCCCGATATGTTAGAAGGAAAGAGATTCTTGGAAGTCACCGGGATGCCCATTTTGAACAGAGCACGCGCCAGCAAGCCATTGGCCGTCTGGCTCCCAGAACCATTGACGGTAGCTATCTCTATAGAAAAGTCGTTAACTATATCGCGGCCTGGCCCCTTCTCGGCAGCCTCCGGCCTATCCATTACATCCAAAATCCCCATCTATTCGTCCCCCAACTAGTCCAAAGTTCAAAGTTCAAAGTTACCGGTCGTCCGTCGTCTGTCGTCCGTCGAAGGCGCTCACCCCGGCGTCAGCTCGTCGCGAGGGTCAAGCGACTCTTCACCTATCTCGGTGTCGCCCGATTCGTTGCCCTGGGCGTTTTCACGTTTCTCCCCTACAACGTCGGCGGGGCCGGACATCGGGGGGACGACAGGCACCACTTCGTCTTCCATAGCGCCCAGGCTCTTGCTTGCGTCTCCCGAATGCTTCTTATGTTGGCCCGTAGCGCCCGTGCGCCACTCGCCTACGTGGGTCACATCGTCCTGGTCGAGGTCTTCCCTCACATACTTTTCCTGCACCTCAGGCGACTGCGGCGTCTCCTGCTCTTTGTCGTCAGCCAACGTGGTATTCCTCCCATGTGCAGTTAGTAATTGCATCGAGTAGCAAAAGCCGTTCCCTGAATGGGCGCAAGTTATAGACAATCAAGTCTAGTATAGCACATTTAGGGGAGGGCGTCTTTGCCCATAAGCAAAGTCGGGGCACCCAATCATGGGAGAGGAGGCGCAAAGAGAGGCTTGTCGGAGTCGTCGCCGTAACTGGAACCAGTTCCCTACAACCTTAACAGGAAATTAACAACGTTTCGTGTATACTAGCTACCCAACAACGATGCGTCATAATTGAGATCGCGAAACCTTGGCTTCGGCTACTACTTCCATCCCAACTAGTAATCTAAATTTGGAGGTTGGCTATGGCTTTTAGAGTCAGAGATCTGATGATTAACGTACTCCCTTCTGGGGAGGAGCCTATCAACGTTGGTGCTGGTGGGTGTGGCGACTGCACCCGCTGCACTGGCTGTAGCAACTGTACAGGGTGCAGTCGATGCACGGGTTGTAGCAATTGTACAGGGTGTAGCAACTGTACTGGCGGCACAGGTTGTGGTCCATGTACTGGGTTTAGCTGCCTACAGAACTCCTTCGTCTACTGCTGGCTGCGCAGTGCTCTTGTAGATGCTATTATAGATGCGCAGCAACAGCTTCCGCCCGAATCAATAGCAGCCGGCTCAGGCGATTTGACACTCCTCAAAGAGCAACTGAAGCAGGCACTGGCCAGTGTAGAAGAGAAGGAGCGCATGCAAACACAAGTACAAGAGGAGGGACGCGCTCCAAGTACGATGGCTGAAGTAGAGCAACTCGAACAGAAACTGACCGACGCTTTGGAAGAATTGCGCACCAGGAAAGCACAACTGCAAAAGGATAATGAGAGCTAAGTGTGACTGGAAGCATACATTGGCATTAAGTGCCAATGTATGCTTCCAGTCCTATGCCAGCTTTGCGTCCGTTGCTTAGCCGCAAAAGCGCAAGGCAACTCTGGCTTTACGCATCAAAATGAGCGCTTATAAGCGCTCATTTTGATGCGTAAAGCCCTATCTAACGCAGTTACACATTCTCAGTATCTATCTGCGCCCTTTGTAGCTTGCCACTGTAGTCTATGTACAGCGTCTTCCATTCGGTGAAGACATCAAGTCCAGCTTCGCCTGCCTCACGGTGGCCGTTGCCGGTGCCGCGTGTGCCGCCGAAGGGTAGCTGTATCTCCGCACCTATAGTGCCCGCATTGACGTATATGATGCCGGTGGTGATGTCTCGCATAGCGCGGAAGGCGTTGTTGACGTTAGCGGTATAGATGGAGGAGGAGAGGCCGTACTTGGTGTTGTTGTTCACCTCTATAGCCTCTTCCAGGCTGCCGACGGGGATAAGCGCGGTTACGGGGCCGAATATCTCTTCCTGGGCTATCATCGCATTCGCGTCCACGTTAGTGAAGAGGGTCGGTTTGTAGAAACTACCTCGCTCCAGGTTGCCTTCGGTAGCCTTCTCGCCGCCGATGACAAGCTCCGTCCCTTGCTCGCGTCCCTCGGTGACAATCTGGTGGATACGCTCCACCTGGGACTTATTCACAACGGGGCCAATATCAGTCTTGGCATCGAGGCCATCGCCCAATCGGAACTTCTCGATGCGCGACACCAAGCGCTCTTGTAGCTCCTTGAGAGCGCCACGCTGCACGATTACGCGTGAAGCGGCGGTACATCTCTGGCCTGTTGTGCCAAACGCGCTCCAAAGGATGCCTTCAGTAGCGAGGTCGAGGTCAGCATCGTCCAGTACGATTATGGCGTTCTTGCCGCCCATTTCGAGCGATACGCGCTTGAGGGTCTTGGCCGAACTCATAGCCACCTGCTGTCCTGCGGCGGTGGAGCCTGTAAAGGAGATGAGATGCACGCCAGGGTGCTCAATGATAGCCTCGCCGACGCTTCCGCCAGGGCCTAGGACGACATTGACCACCCCCTCCGGCAGCCCAGCTTCCTCAAGTATCTTCACAAGCTCTATTGCGAGGAGCGGGGTGTCGGAGGCGGGCTTGAAGACGACAGTGTTGCCCGCGATGAGGGCCGGCATCAGCTTCCAAGAAGGGATGGCTATCGGGAAGTTCCAGGGAGTTATGGCCCCGACCACACCGATAGGGTCGCGGACGGCCATAGCAAACTTGTTGGGCAGCTCGGAGGGGGTGACACGGCCCGTGAGGCGTCGCCCTTCGCCTGCCATGTAGAAGGTCATGTCGATGGCCTCTTGCACGTCGCCGCGCGCTTCGGCCAGTACTTTACCCATCTCCTGGGTCATCAGACGAGCCAGGTCTTCTTTGCGGTCAACAAGGGCCTGGGCACACCTGAAGAGGATTTCGCCTCGGTGGGGAGCAGGCACGAGCCGCCACTGCTTGAAAGCCTTACCTGCCGCCTCTACCGCCTTGTCTACATCGCCTGGATCGGAGATGGTAAGGACGCCGAGCAGATCACCTGTGGCGGGATTGCGGCTCTCGAAGGTCTTGCCGGTGGAGCCTTCCACCCACTTGCCTGCTATGTAATTCTTTACGAGGTCTTTGGCGTACGAAGGGGTCTCTTTGCCGTTACCCCCACTGCCGCCACTGGACATTTCTTTGTATTCGGCCTCACGCACCGAGGTATCACCCGGACCTGTCATTGACCTATCTCCTTTCTCGTCATCGAGAGTTGAGGTTATTTATGTTGCAATATTTGAAGGGCAGTTCCGCCGGAGGGCGGGATGTGCCACGGTAGAGTTTAGCATAGGGGCAGGCAGGGGTCAAGGAGTTAGAGCTAACGGAGAAAATTGTCAGTCTGAATTGAAACGTCAGGCAACATCGTCAGGGTGATACTCTGG
This sequence comes from Chloroflexia bacterium, assembly GCA_035274425.1. Taxonomy (GTDB): domain Bacteria; phylum Chloroflexota; class Chloroflexia; order QHBQ01; family JADMIH01; genus JADMIH01. Next base: position 2,504 of record DATEOC010000059.1, on the reverse strand, counting down.
CCTGGTCCTTCCATTGCCATAGTGCATCACCTCGCCTGATAGCTGATCCCCATGCTGGAACTGTAAATCGTATAAGCACAGTTCATGACTAATTATAGCGGAACCAAAGAGAGACGCCTGAAGGATATAGACATCTTTCATTCGCTTTATCGGTGCCAGAAAAGTAGTGCCCTCTAAGAGATCAGGGTTTAGACCTTACGGGGCGAGTCGAAAGAGGGTCAGCCCTTGAGGCTTGCTGATCGACCACAAGGGATATCTTAGGACTCCAGATGCGGTCATATACAGGTTTAAGCGTGGTATAGATAATATAGAATATAGGCGGAAAGTAGACCAGAAGCATCGTGGTCAGAGTGACATCTGGACTTTCCCCCTTAGACCAAAACCATATATATAGCCAGACGAAGTAATTGACGACACCACAAAAAGAGAAGATGACCGTCCGGTTGGCGTTAGTGTACAAGGCTACTAAAGGAGTAAGCGCCACCAGCCAGATTAGATACCAGGGTTGGAACCAGAGAGTTGCGAACGCCAGGTATATAAAGAACAACTCGTAAAACGCGCCGAACGTGCGAAAAAGTAGAGCACGCCTCTCCGGTACTGTACGTGCATTGCCTTTCAAGAATACGAACAGAGATAGGCCAATCATGGTAAGTGCTACCAGGACCAAGGCAGCGTTACGCGCTATGCCCTGTGCAGCATCGGTGCTGAGGCCCATAATTCTTTCCAGAAAGTGAGCGGTCAGTGATGGTAAAGAGGCGGTAAATAGGCCTTGTCTATTGAGCACTCCCATCACCTGCGGCCCCTGCCAGAAAGGTAAATATAGGACTACAGCCAAGCCGAGGGCGAGCAGACTACCTATTACCAGGTTAGACAAGGCCTCGCGGTTCGAGAGGGGAGGTCGCGGCGAAGCAGCGCTTTCTGCGCTGTGCTCGCCAGTATCACGCATAGTTGCAGGGAGTGGGCTACGGCTGGACAACCCTCTCAGGCGATGCCACAACCGTGATTCATCAAGGCGCAGCCTGTCGCGCCATAAAGCAGCGATTGCTATCGGCACGAGGAGCAGGGGAACGAACTTGGTGAGCACGGCTGCCATCAAGGCGGGTAGCACCCATATTCGCCACCCTTTTACAAAAAGGTAAATAGCTAAAAGGAGGAATGCGACCATTACAGCGTCGTTGTGTCCACTGCCCGCGACTTCGAACAACGCCAGGGGGTTCCAGGCGACCAGGAGAGCGCCTCTGAGTGCCCACTCCGGTTTCAGCGTACGGAGTATCAAATAGGTAAGGAGCGTAGTCGCGCCGTAAGCAAATATAACCAGCAGCTTGAAGAAGATGAGGTTATTCCAGAGATTATCACCCGCTAACCAGCTCGGTATGGCTGCCAACAATTCCCACATTGGCCCATAGGGTGAGCCTTCATATTTCCATGCGACGTATGGGAGGAACGGGTCGTCAGCGAAAGCTGATGGGCTCATGATGAAAGGGTTTTGCGCATAATGAGTAGTGATGCGCGCCCGGAATAGCTGGTCAAAGAGATCGTCGGCAGTAATAGGGTACATGAAGAGAAGGAAGATGCAGAATAGCGCCGCCGATCCACAGATTATGGCGAGGGCCACCCGCCTGTGTGCTGACGAGACCTGCGTGGCGGGTGGGCAGATGCGAAATGCCAGGTAGTAGACGGCAAAGGTAATAGTCCACGCTATTGCCCACCAGTTGAATGAGGGGAGGGTGCCCTTGGTCATTGGCCCAATATTAGTCAGGGGAATCTGGTAGTTGTCCGCGAGCGGGAATGGGCGCGTGAAGCCGAGGTAATAGGTAAGCGCTGATATGGCAGCCAACAATATGATTGGAGCAAGGGCCAACCAGGGGTCACGTTGATTGGTCTTACCCGTCAAGGGTCGGGGTGAGGGATTTAGAACTCTAGCGTTGGAGCCCGCTGTACCCTGAGTATGTAACATGACTGCCCCTCAGCAACGTTGATCGTAAAGCGTATCAGGCCACGCTAGCAGTGTAAACGTAAGGCCTTTGCGCGGTCAAGACAATAGAAAAGAGACGCCTGCATTGCGCAGACGCCTCTCTTGGGTACCTTATCCAACTGAAGAGTGAAAAGAAAGCTCGGAAGCTCTAGGACCAGGAAGAAAGCAGCTCTTGAAGAGAGAGTCAGAACTGGTTGGTGAAATCTCACCATGGGGTCTCAGGTGGGTAAGACCATAAGCCCCGATCTTTGGCAGATAACATCACACTTTGTGAGCTACCTCTGCCGGATAGCTCTCCTGTGTGATTGCTCACACAGGCGGATGATGCGTTGACCTGGGGAAATGGGCAATGGAGGAGGGCGAACCCTCGCCCCATAATGCCACGTAATCCCTAGAAAGGAGGTGATCCAGCCGCAGCTTCCGCTACGGCTACCTTGTTACGACTTCGTCCCAGTCATCAGCCCCACCCTCGGCCGCTGCCCCCTACTCCACGAGGGAGAGGTTAGCTCACGGACTTCAGGTGTTGCCA
>DATEOC010000058.1:0-98105 GCA_035274425.1 Chloroflexia bacterium | reverse complement strand
ACGAAGGACGAAGGACGAAGGACGAAGGACGAAGGACGAAGGACGAAGGACGAAGGACGAAGGACGAAGGACGAAGGACGAAGGACGAAGGACGAAGGACGAAGGACGAAGGACGAAGGACGAATTGCTTATTCCGTCTTTCGTCCGGTCAAGTTCCTATATTTTTGTCTACTGGTCGACTATGTCGGTAACTCTTGGCCGATAGCTTCCTCGTTTGCGACACCGAAGGAGACATGAGAGTGGACTACCTTCCAGTCGTCGCCTTCTTTGTGCAGGACGGTCGTCAGGCGGAATGGAGCCTCCGAGCCATCCGGGAAATGGAACACCGGGCGGTCGGCTGCCCAACCCATGCTCCCCTCACTGTAAGCCCGCAGGTCGGTTGACGTGACCGGGAAGCCCCCACCAACTGCCTCGAACTGCACCCGCCATATCTCCATGATTTTGTCATAGCCGGGCCACCACTCGTTGGGGTCGGTGCCAATAAGCAACACGCCATCCTCTCGGCTAAAGAGTTGATCCATAGCTTCCACGTCCCCATTCGTAATCGCATCGTAGTAACGCATCATTATTGCCTTTACTTCCGCAGATTCCTCCATTTAATGCCTCCTTTTCAAGTCTGTTAGTTTTTAATCCCAAGCAATCGGGAGGTCAAAACAGGCAGCACTAGTAGAATAATGCCATGTTCAGACCTCCCTCTGACTATATCCTATACCCGCTATATGTCAACTTTCCATACCAAAACCTGCTCACTCTTTGCTCAATCTGCATTCTTCCCATTTATACCGCTCATTTATCGTCTATCGTCGTCCGTCGTCCTTCGTCAAGCAGATGATTGCCCATAGTGGCTCGCTCTGGTATAATGCGATGCTTAACATCAAGAAAGGGAGCAACAAGAATTGAACATTACCCGAGAAGATATGCCGGGCAGGCAGGTTGCCCTCACCATCGAGCTTGAGGCCGAGATAATAAATAGCGCACTTGACCGCGCATACCGCCAGATGGTCAACCAGGTGAACGTCCCTGGGTTCCGGCGCGGCAAGGCCCCACGCCACATCCTGGAAAGTTACGTGGGCAAAGAGACGCTCACCGAGCGCGCCGTCAAGAACATCCTCCCCCAGACGGTGCAAGACGCCATCGCTGACCAGAATATAGAGGCGATGGACGTGGGCGACGTAGAAATCGTCAGCATGAACCCCGTGCAGGTGCGCGTCATTATAGTGCAGCCGCCGAAGGTAGAGCTTGGCGACTACGGCTCGATCCGCGTCGAGAAGAAGCCAGTAGAAGTCAGCCAGGAGCAGGTAGAGCAGGTGCTGCTTGAGCTGCGCCGAGACGGCGCGCCCTGGAACGAGCCTGCCGAGCCTCGCCCCATCCGCGAAGGGGATATGGTTTATCTCAACCTCGAAGGCTTCACAGGTGCCGGGGAGCTAGAGGAGGCGAAGCGCGAGGAGTTCCCCACGATAGTCGGCATGGAGCGCGGCGGCGTGCCGATGTCAGTCAGCAAGGGCTTGGAAGGCATGGCGATAGGAGAGGAGAAGGATATAACCGACACCCTCCCCGATGATTACCCCACCGAGGAGCTACGGGGACGCGACGTGTCATACCACGTCACAGCCCTGCGCATGAAAGAGCAGCAACTCCCTGAGCTAGACGACGAGTACGCCAAGACGCTGGGCGAATACGAGAGCGTGGATGCCCTGCGCGAATCTGTCGAGAAGAACCTGCGCGAGCGCATGGAGAGGGAAACTGAGTCGGAGCAGGTGGAAGAGGCCATACGCCAGATGGTGGAAAGCTCCAGCGTCGAGGTGCCGGATAGCATGGTGAAAGAGGAGCTTGACGCTATGCTCAAGCGGCTCGAAGGTAGGCTGCGTGAGCAGCGCCTGTCGCTACGCCAGTACTTCACCTACGCGGGTGCCAGTGAAGCGGAGTGGAGGGAGAAGAACCAGGAGATCGCACATTCCCGCGTGGTTCGAACCATGGTCCTGTCGGAGTTTGCCCGTCGCGAGGGGATTGACGTGGACGAAAGCGAAATCGAGAGCGAGATAACGACCATGCTCGATCGCTTTGAGGGGAAAGAGAAAGAAGAGGCGCAGACTATACTGGCCAAGCATGAAGCCCGCCACGACGTCGAAGACCGCCTCTTCCAGCGCAAGATTGTGGAGCGGTTGGTAGGGATCGCTGAGGGTCGTGTCGAGGCCGCACCTGCTGAGGAGACGAAAGACGAAGGACGAAGGACGGAAGATGAGCAAGGCGATGCGGAGGATGCGGGTGAAGCTGAAAGCGATGCCACCGACCTTGAAGAGGCTGGCGGGGCCGCAGAAGTGCTCGGCACGGGCGATGTGGACCTGCGCTCGCCTAACGAGACGGGTGAAGCTGAGGGTGGGGGGACGCCTGAGAGCGCGCCTGGGTTGGAAGGGAGTAAGTAGCACCCCAGAAGTAGCACGTCAAAGGTTTCCCGTTGGCGCTTCTGAAAAGTAGATTATCTTGTACGGTCAGGGAGGCGGGCCTATATGGCCCGCTCTTTCTGTAGTCAAAGTTAATCCATTCTGGCGATGTGTGACGCGAAGCGTCAAGCTAACATATACTCAATACCCGATAGCGGTTCGAGGAGGTAGCATGTCTGAGTGGATTCCGTTTCTGCAAAGTTTAGTGTGGCCTGTCTTCCTGGCTGTGCTTTTGTACGTTGCACGCAAACAGGCGCATCTTATTGCGATAAGCATTGCAACTCGGTGAGGGAGGGGGTGCCACTTCAAATCGGACCAACGGGCTTTTCTCTCGGACAGGGAGAAAAGAAGATTACCCAACTAACAGAAGTAGCAAAAGTAGATGATAGTACGGGCGAGGTTAACGAACAGTATCATGATGTCATATACCTGATACATTCTGCGTCCGCACCCCGGCTAGATACTGACGGCGTAGAACGTCGCGAACTGAAAGTAATCCTCGATGCCGACACTGACTCTCTTCTGGACAAAGTAGACCGAGTCGTTTACCATCTACACCCAACATTCCCCAATCCAATTAGAACTACCAGGGATCACAAGCGCAAATTTGTGCTGAACACAAGTGCATGGGGGCAGTTTAACCTGCGGGCAGACGTATATTTCAAGGATAGTAATACTCCTCCTCTTACCCTGTATAGATACTTAAACTTCTAGAGGGACTGGATGCTTGAGGTCGGGCTAGGGATGAGGAGGTTAATATGTCACAAACGCCTGAGCAGAAATCTCAGTGTTCTTATTCACGCTCTAAGGAACAGGTATTACCTCGGCTCCATACTTTCCCTTGAGCCGGACTGTGCCAAGCTGCGATAGCAAAACCTCATACGCGGTGCCCGCATTTTCAGGGTGCAACTCAAAGACTGCCCGCTCGAAATACTGCACGGTGTAAGTCTTACCGTCTAGCTCGCTCTTCTCCCGGAACTCATTGGAGATAGGATAGCCCTGCTGGCGCAAGCCTCCATGCGTCTGCCAGTACTCAAGGAACTTGCCGCCCAGCATCTTACCCGTCTCCGGGAATAGCACGGAACCTAGAGAGGTATTCGGAACCTGCTCAGGCGCGCCACCCGGGTACTTGCGTGCATACTCAAACACTCCCAGCAACGACAGGAGCACGTTGTTGGGTGGCTGGTGCTTAGGGTGCAACTCGAACACCGCTCGCTCAAAGTACTGTGTGGTGTAGACTTTGCCGTCTGTGTCGTTGACCTCCAGCAGCAGCTCGGTGATGGGGTAGCCCTGCTGGGGGAGGCCGCCATGCGCGTCCCAGTATTCTTTGAATACCCAGAACAGGTTGTGGCCTGTTTCGGGGAAGTACCTGTTACCTGGGGCGCCGTCTGGCGCAGATCGGTCTGCCAGGTGCTTGCCCGCGTCGGGTAGATCGAGCGTGTAAAGATGATTGTTGTTCGTGCCTAATGCGGTAATGGGCAAGTATGGGAGAGCATCTAAGAAAAGTGCGTCACTCCCAATAGGATCCATCACCTGCTGCCAGTTGTGGCCCCCATCTTGGGAGTACCAGAGCCTGTCGGGCTTTTGATCTATATCTTCGCTTGCAAAGAGGTTGGCACGGGCAACGTAGGAGACGGCGAACGGCGTGCTCCATGATAACGAAAATGGCCCTCCGGTGAGGTATTCCCACGTCTGACCTCCATCCCTGGTAAGCGACAATACGGGAGAGGATAACTTGTCAGGATTGCACGCTGAGAATAATATTTGGCCTGGGGGGTAACATACACGCAGCAAACCTTCATGCGTATATATGAGACTCATCCAGCCTTCGTAACCCCCAGCCTGACCGAGGGGCAAGAAGTTGTGCCCTCCATCGCTCGACAGCAGAATCTTCGTGGGCGAATGCCCCCCGTTCCAGTAGTACATGAGCAACATATCCGTTGGCGCGCCGGGCAACATCTTGATATCCACGAATGCCGGATATTCATGACCTGGAAAGCCCAAACATTCGAGAGCGCTTTTCTGCCGTAGCTCCGAAGTTACGCCCGCGTCGGAGGAGAAGTAAAGCTCATACTGTGCAAAATACTTATCAGTGCAATCCGGTAATTTTACTATGTAGCGGTCGTTAGGGTTCTTACTGGATATAGCAATAAGAGAACGCGACTCGCTTCGCGCTGCACAATCTTCGCCGATATAGGCAGCTATGTTCACCCCAGGTCCAGGTTCCGGCAAACAGAAACGTCCCTTAGGGGGCTGCTCGTACAGCCCGTTATCAGACCATCGCACATCTCTGCCTGGACAGAAGCGATAAGGTAACTGGCTAACTGGGGTTTCTTCCTCTGTTTTCCAGTTGTAGGCTACTGCCAATCCTCCTTCATTCACGAAGAGAAGGATATTTGGCTGTGTAGCATCGAAGCAAAGCGCGCTAAGCCTCTTCGGAAGCGTAACACCCGTATCACGCCAGACAATCGACGCTGCCTCCCCAATGATACTAACTTGCGCTGAGGAGGATATAGAAGAAAGGAATAGCGAGCAGATACCCAGCAGCGCTATTCCAATAAGATGAATAGTAAAACCTTTCATTAAGTTGCCCCTTTGCAGCCCCTTTCAAGGTATTGTAGCTGCACTCCTACAACGAGGTAACTACTCTTGGGTTGCATCACACGCTGACCCTACTCGGTTTAGTGCGTCCGCTTGAGACCATCCGTACATCGCAGGACATTAGCCGATTAATGTTATAATTTCTACATAACCATCCCGCGCACAGAGGATCAACAACTGGATAGGATAGCACACATCACCTAGCTCATACCCTAACCGCCACCCTTACACATCACGTTTCAAACATTTTCGCCCAATCTTCAAAATTCATTGGGGAAAACACTAGTGCGTGGGAATAACATTATGTATAATAGCCACATAGAGGAGAAACAGAAATGAACACTAATCACCCGCTGTGGACGCCTAACTCTTCGTTCGTCCCACCGCCCACACACAACTCGCTGCCCCAGGCCGTCATACCGTACGTAGTCGAGAGCAGCAACCGGGGAGAGCGCGTATATGATATCTACTCCCGCCTCCTGCGGGACCGCATCATCTTCCTGGGCACCCCCATAGATGACCAGGTAGCCAACGCCATCGTTGCCCAGCTCCTCTTCTTGGAGCACGAAGACCCGGAGCGCGACATCCAGATGTACATCCACTGCCCCGGCGGCGTGGTCACAGCCGGACTCGCCATCTATGACACGATGCAGTTCGTCCGCCCCGACATCACTACCCTTTGCGTCGGCATAGCCGCCTCGATGGGCACGCTCCTCCTCTGTGCGGGCACCAAGGGAAAGCGGTACGCTCTCCCCAATGCGACTATACATATGCACCCTGCCCAGGGTGGTACGGGCTACGCTGCAGCCCCCGATGTAGAGATCGCGATACGCGAGCTTCTGCGCCTCCAGTCGAAGGTCCGCACCATCATGTCCAACCACACCGGCCAGACGGTGGAGAAAATTTCCCACGACTTCGACCGCGATGTGTATATGGACGCATACCAGGCTGTGGAATATGGTATCGTAGACCAGGTAATTGAGACCGCCCACGCGATAGCAGGCAACGAGAAATCAAACGGCGTCGCTGATACGCTCATCGCAGGCGCGCTCAAATAGGGATTTTGAATTTTGAATTCTCAATTTTGAATTACGGTCGTAGTTCAAGAATTCGAAATTCAAAATTGAGAATTCAAAATTCATCTTCGGAGGGAGACGCATGGCAAACCCGCGTAGCGGTAAGCCCCAGTATCGGTGCTCTTTTTGTGGCAAGACCCAGGAAGACGTTCGCCGCCTCATAGCGGGGCCGGGGGCCGTCTACATCTGCGACGAGTGTATCGAGCTTTGCCGGGAGATACTGGACGAAGAGGTAGAAAGCGCCCCCAAGTCCGAGTTCAACCTGGGACGCCAGATACCGAAGCCGCGCCGCATCTCCGAGTTGCTCGATCAATACGTAATCGGCCAGGACCGCGCCAAGAAAGTGTTAGCGGTAGCCGTTTATAACCACTACAAGCGCGTGGTAGCGGGCAGCAAGAATGACGACGTAGAGCTGCAAAAGAGCAACATCCTCTTACTGGGACCGACCGGCTGCGGCAAGACCTTGCTGGCTCAGACCCTGGCTAAAATCCTCGACGTACCATTCTCAATCGCCGACGCCACCGCCCTCACCGAGGCGGGCTACGTAGGTGAGGACGTAGAGAATATCCTACTTCGCCTCCTACAGGCCGCCGACCTCGACATTCCTCGTGCCGAGAAGGGCATCGTCTACGTAGACGAGATAGACAAGATCGCCCGCAAGAGCGACAACCCCTCCATCACACGCGACGTGTCAGGCGAGGGTGTGCAGCAGGCGCTACTGAAGATAGTGGAGGGTACGGTAGCCAACGTGCCCCCACAGTCGGGGCGTAAGCACCCCCACCAGGACTTCATCCAGGTGGACACCTCCCATATCCTCTTTATATGCGGGGGCGCGTTCGAGGGCCTGGACGAGATTATCGCCAAGCGCATAGGCACAGGCAACACGATAGGCTTTACCCGCTCCAATGACCCGGTGGAGCGCGCCAAGCAGTCCGCCGCTCTTCTCTCCAAAGTAATCCCTGAAGACCTGCTCAAATACGGCCTCATCCCTGAGTTTGTGGGCCGCCTCCCCATCATCGTGGCCCTCGAGTCGTTGGACCAGAAGGCGCTGGTGAAGATACTTACCGAGCCGAAGAACGCCATCGTCAAGCAGTACCAGAAGCTCCTCGCACAGGACCAGGTGGAGCTTACCTTCACAGATGACGCCCTGGAAGCCGCCGCCGACAAAGCGCTCAAGCAGAAGACTGGCGCTCGCGGCCTCCGCACTATCATCGAGGAGACGCTGCTGGACGTGATGTACGACATCCCCTCCCAGGCGAGCGTCGGCAAATGCATCATCACGCGCGACGCCATCGAGGGGAAGCGCCCTCCCATGCTCATCACCCGCAACGACCGCCCCTACGACCGCGACACCCCCACCAAGCGCGGCCTGGCCTCCCCTGCCAAGGATGATAGGAAAGACACGGGAGAGTTGGAAGAAAGCGCGTAGCCTCTTTAGCGAAACGCGAGCGGTTCTATGGCGACGACGGCATCTCAGAAGGACTGGCGCACGGCAGCTTACATAAATGCCGCCATGAGTCATGCTATCTACAAGACACTGGGCGATAGCACTATATACGGCGAGATACCTGGCATACAGGGCGTGTACGCCAACGAACCTACACGTGAAGCGTGTGAGCGGGAGCTTGCGTCGGTACTGGATGGATGGCTACAGTTGCGCCTGGCTTGGCAGCGCCCAATTCCTACTGTAGATGGCATAGACCTGACCAGTTCATAGCCTCAAGCTGCAAATCATGCCAACCATCGGCCCTATCAGTCGCCGCAATTTGGTGCGCTATTTAAGGTAGTTAGGTTTCCACGGGCCGTTTCCAGGAGGTAGGCACTCGTATATGGATAACGGCATAGTTACCGTTGTTATTCCCAACCCGCATAGAGGTGACATCGCCAGGGAATTACTGTTGGAGCTACTGAAGCAATCAGGAATAAGTAGAGAGGAGTGGGAAGTACTCTAGTTCACATTCATATTTCTGGCTTATCAGTACAGTCTTTCGCCAGGCCCAACTCTTGGCGAAGATCATCCATCGAGATACCGCTATCCACGCGCAAACTAATATACGATTCTTCCATCATCTTGAGGAATTTAGGGTTTAGGCTCAGAGAGATCGTTTCAAGGTCTGCACCTTTGGTAGGCATGAGCACGGCAACAGGCTCTCCATTTATTAACAGCGCCGCAGGCACCTCGCCCAAATCCTCTAGGTACTCGCGCAGGTAACTGTTAATTTGGACTATCTCTACAGTTTTCATGCATGTGCTTCCGTCCTCATGTCAACTAATGGCGTAAGTGTCACAGCTACCTCAATAAATTCTGCCCCTACGTAAGTAGCTTCAGGTAAAGGCTCCGCCACTTCGATCATCGCCTCTAAATGCAGGAGCATATGCACCGTAGCTGGTGGGGCCTTTTCAAGCAACACGAGGTATTTTTCATCTGGTGCCTTACGCTCAATCAGCTTCATCTAAACCCAGTCTGCGACGCATCTCTTCAGTAGATATACCCCCTTCGGCTCTCCATCTAGCCCTTGCACGCTCAATGATAGCGATGAACTTCGGATTAGTGCTTAGACTAACGGTTTCCATATCGGCGTTATCTATAGGTAACAGCGCCGCGACTGGTTTGCCATCCTCTATTAAGACCACTGGTTCCCCATCAATGTCCCGAGCATAAGTGGCAAGGGAGGCCGTCGCGTCTTCCAATTTGATTGTTTTCATAGCTTTACTAGCTCCCCTCCGATGCGAACGTTGCTTCGTTCCTTTATGCCAATCGCCAGAACAACAACTGTTGTTTCCATAATATCATAGTAAATACGAATATCCCCAATCCGCAGTTCCCAAGGAGCTAACGGATTGGGGCGCATCGGCTTACGGTTCTTCGTCTCGACACTAGGCTCATGGGCTAGTTGCTTGGCGACAGTATCCAAAATGAGCGATTACTGACGAGCAGTTAGCCTACGAAAGTGATCCTGAGCATCAGCCTCATACTCAATGACGTAAGGCACGAGAGTAGCAAACCCTACAAGTACTCATGCAGATCATCGCAGAGCTTGTCTATCGTATCCCTCCTCAGCTCGTACATTACGCGGTTGTCCTGGTTGATCTCGTTGATGAGACCGGCGTCGCGTAGCACTCGCATGTGCCTTGAGATGGACGACGGGGTTATGCCACACTTGGCAGCCAGGCGCGAGCCGTAATACTCCTTGTCCTTGGCTATGGCGCGCAGGATAGTCATGCGCGTGGGGTCTTCCAGGGCACGGGCCACCGCTACGATACGCCTCTGCACGTGCGCCATCGCGTTACGGTGCTCGTCCGAGGTAAGGGCATCGTAGATGATTATCATCTGTCCGTAGCCGTACATGATCATCGAAGACATGTTCAGGAAGAGGGAAGGGACCAATATCACCTTCTCAAGAGGGTAGCCTTCAGGGAACTCACGAGGTAGGGTGTGGCTCGCCAGGAACCGCTCCTGCACGGCGGTGAGCCTGTCAGGGCCGAGGGACATTGTGCGCTCCCGCACGCTCTCCTCCCATCGGGACCTGAAGTTGTTGACCTGGTGGCGGTAAATGCTTTGCCAGTAGGTCCTGAGGAGGCGCAGGAGGCGCGTGCGGGTGGAATCGGCTTCTGTGGATAGAGACTGCAAAGCCTGCTTCCAACCCTGGTCGTGGATTCGGTGCTCACCACCGTATAACTTTTGCAGAGCCGCCAGCAGCCTGAGGGGATGGGAAGACATCGTGGCTATATCGCCGGGGGACATAACGCGGCCGGTGGCGTAAAAGACGAAGTCTTCAGGGGCCATCGTCTCCAGATAGCGGAAGAAGCCCTCGACATCGCTATGGTCCGGGTAATCGACCGCAAGCTCCACCAGACGGTTCTCGAAGAGGGCGTGAAAGTAATCAGCCTCCTCGCGCATCTGTGGCGAGAGATCGCGCTTCACCTCGCCGGCCCACGCTTCGTGGCGCTCGCCTGGATGGCTCATGGTGCCTAGCGAGATAAAAAGGTCATAGATAGGGGATACCAGGAATGTTACCGTTGGGGCAGAAGATGGGGCGTCCGGCGCAACAAGTACGGGCATGTGAGTCTCCTCCTTTTCGTTAGCTTATCTAACGGCTGAGAATAAGAGGGTGTATAAGATGGTGGCAGGTGAAGCAACCACGCAATACCTACATTAGCCAACCGAACAACATCTTACCCGAAAAAGATGCACTTGTCAATAGGTTAAATTGATTATTTCTCAGCCACAAAAGCATCCGCTTCTATCTCCACCAGCATCTCAGGAGAGATCAGGCGGCTGACTTCCACCATACTCGTCGCAGGGCGTATATCTCCAAAGAACTCCCCGTGCGCTCGACCCACCTGCTCCCAGTCCGCTATGTTGGTGACGTACATCCTGGTACGCACCACATCCTTCAAGGAAGCTCCAGCCCTGCGAAGTGCAGATTCAATATTCTTGAGCGTCTGCACAGCCTGGGTATATGGGTCGCCCGCACCCACGACATTGCCATCTGCATCGGTAGCCGTCGTACCGGAGACATGGACATGCTGCCCAACCCGTACCGCACGCGAGTAGCCCACTATAGGCTCCCAGGGCGTGCCCGTTGCAATGTTCTGCCTTTCCATTCTTTTCACTCCTTCCACCGCAGTATGGTTTAAATGAAGGGATAAAGATGGAGGTTCGGCTGCGCCGAACCTCCATCTTTATCCCTTCCGCGAAGATAATCATGTGTCGTTACGGCACCATTTCGGTGTAGACGACGGTGCGCTTATCGTAGTTCTGGCTGGCCCTGTTGAAGGTGCCGGCGCATGTAATCAGGTTGAGGCGCGTGGACTTAGATGCTCCATATATGTCCACCAGGGGGCATTTGTTGTATATGCAGGTGGTGTTAGCTGTGACCACGAAGGCACGGTCACGGCCTTTGTCGTCGCGCACGTATGCCCTGTCCCCTGGCTTCAGCTTGTCAAGGTGGAAGAAGACCGCCTGCGTGACCCCATACCAGTCGAGGTGGCCGTCCATGACCGCGTTGCCCGGGTTGCCGGGTATGGTGCCGGGCTTGAACCATGCCACGTTGTAAGGGTCTTTAGGGATGTCCATATTTCCAGCTTTATCCACGCCTACATATTCGACCTTAGTTTGAACGCCGAGAGCGGGGATAGTTAGACGTATAGGCATGCTGGGCGTGGCCTTCGGTCTCTTCTCAGGTCCGGCCCCGTTCAAGCCGTAGCGCCACTCGAAATAGTGCTGCCCGATGTTGCCCATCTGCACCTGCCACCCCTTGGGGAGGCCCGCTACGTAAGTCAGCACGCGGCGCTCGAAGGCCTGTATCAGCACCTCCTGCATCTTGCCCTCTATCTTGACGTTCGCCCAGTATGCATCCGATATGGGCAATCCCATAGCGAAGACCCAGGGGTCGAGGAGAGGCTTGTTGGCGGTGGTCATACCTGTGCGGATCGTGCCGGAGCTGTTGAGGAAGTCCCAGAAGACCTTCGGTATGTTATGGCCTGTGACCTTCTCGAAGTAGACGATTTTGGCCTCCGGCAGCTTGCTCTTGGTGGCGTCATCCTTGACCGCGCCAGCCCGGTCTATGCGGCCGGTGGCATAGCCATCTTTGCTCTTGTCAGGCTGCGGGTGCAGGCCGAGGGATGTATTAGAGACACCTACAAAGGAGGCATAATTGGGCGCGTTGGGATCATCGAGGTCGGAGGCGATGTTGACGGTGGCCGACTTGCGCCCCTCGAACTTGGTGTTGCCAACCTGCATCTGCCCCGATATAAGCTCCACCGTCAGGAGGCCGTTGGTAACGAACCACTTGTCCTCCGGCGCGAGCTTGGGATTGTTTATCTCCATGCGGCTCTTATCGAAGTATTGCACCAGGCGCATACTTGAACCATCAGGAGCGTCAGTGTACGACTCCAGGCCGGACGCCAGGGGAGCCGGACCCCACGTCCACGAGCGGGCAATAGTTTTGGAGGCTACCGGGGAGTCGTTGCGTGTCCAGACGTTCTCGAAAGCCGAGTCCGCGAAGGGCATCGATGCGGGCAACGCCGTTGACGGGGCCTGGGTGCTCGCCTGGGTTGGGGAGGCGTAAGCGAATGGGGAGAGTGAGAGGGTCAGAACCGCTAAAGCGGAGAGAGATGCGATCTTGGAGCGTACTTTATTCATACCTTCCTTCATTCTTTCGTTCTTGGTAACCAGCATAGCAACGCGCATCGCCACAGCCTGAGCGGGCATGTTGGGCTAATGCGCCTGACATAAGTTTACAGGAGAACGAAGCACAACGCAAGTAGTGGAATCTTACGAAAGGGTTAAATCTATTACAGCCATCATTACCGTGAACCTAGGATAGGCATGTGGAGTTAAAACAATGACAGGTACCTAGCATCTATAATAGGATCCTCTAGGAGCATATATGAAAAAGCTCTCATCTCTAGCCATTTTTAGTGTCCTCGCAGTCGTTACCTTTCTGATAACGAGTTGTGAAGAGGTAAATCCACTTTCTTCACCTCAGGATAGCCCCACAGTTCCTAAACCTACGGCGACACTTGCCGACAGCGGGGCTCCGCCTTTTCCAGAAATTCGTGACAAAGTGCGGCAGATTTGGAGCGAAGATAAGCATATCCAAGGTGGAAATCGATACACCAGGGCCAGGGACTATCTGGCGACAATGGAAGGCAAGAAGGTAACGAACTGGCGAGGGTGGGTCTACTACTGCTACAAGGATGATCGTACACGTACCTACAGGATATGGCCCCTCATGGAAAATCCCTTCAACTTAGAGCCAGCAATTCAGATAGAATCCGATTACCGGGACCGGACGGAGGCTCACTTTACACTTGATGGACTCACTATTGAACAATGCCAATCATTCGAGATGGGTCAGGAGATAGAGTTTAGCGGCACCATCATTGATACATGGAGAGATGCCCGAATAGAGGTCGCCAAAATTGAGGCAGTCCCAAGCTTGGAATCTACTCCCAGCGTACCAGATGATCTCAGCGATCTTGTAATTAACTTAGAGAGGACAGCATGCTTTGGCTCGTGTCCTGTCTATAACCTGACCATTTACGGTGATGGCAGCGTGGTATTTGATGGTGAGCGGTTTGTCGAAAAGGAGGGTACGCACAAGGGCACTGTCAGCCATGAGAAGATAAAGGAGATAGTTAGGTGGTTCGAGAAGGTTGGCTATTTCGCACTGTATGATGATTATACCCATAAGGCATGGACTGATAGCCCTAGCGCGTATACTTCTATCAAATTGGCAGGCAATAGCAAGAGGATTGCTCACTACCACGGCGATCCAAGCGCCCCTTTCCGATTGAGCATGCTAGAGGCCAAGATCGATGAGGTAGCCAACACTTACCAATGGATAGGATCTGGCAAGAGATCTACCGACAAGTAGATGGCCTTATAGTAAAGATGGAAAAACTATAGCCGTTACTTGTCAATATGTAGCATCTCTATATACCGCGCCGAGGCCCGTATCCCCTGGTAGACGTTGTCCAGCTTCATCTTCTCGTTGGGCGCGTGCAGGTTGTCGTCGGGAAGGCCGAAGCCCATCAAGACTGTGGGTGCGTTCAGCACCTTGCTGAAAAGGGAGACGATAGGGATAGAGCCGCCGCTACGCATGAAGACAGCTTCCCTTCCAAATATCTCGGACAAAGCGCTGTTAGCGCACTGCATATATGGCGTGTCGGTGGGGAGAAGCACAGCCTCGGCCCCATGAATGTAGGTCACGTCCACTGTGGCGTATGGCGGGCATATCTCTTTGACGTAGCGCTCGAACGCTGCCCAAATCTTGTTGGGGTCCTGGTCGGAGACGAGCCTCATGCTGACCTTGCACTTCGCTGTGGCGGGGATGACCGTCTTGGCACCTTCGCCCGTGAAGCCGCCGATGATACCGTGGGCGTCTAGGGTGGGACGCGCGCCTATGCGCTCCAGCACCGAGAAGCCTTCTTCGCCAGTGAGGGCAGGCGAGCCGACCTCATGCTTGCGGAACTCTTCCTCATCGAATGGCAACCCAGCCCACTCCTCCCGCTCCTCAGGTGTGATAGGACGAACGTCGTCGTAGAAGCCCGGCACCTGGATGTTGCCTTGCTCGTCCTTCAATTTCGCGACGATGTGGCAGAGCGTGTTGATGGCGTTGGGGGCCGCGCCACCATACAGGCCGGAATGGAGATCGTGGGCGGCAGCGTTGACGGTCAATTCTGTATAGACCATGCCTCTCAGCCCAACGTCAATGCCTGGCAGCCCATCAGCGAACATGTGGCTGTCGCTGATAAGCACGGCGTCGCATCTCAACCCTTCGGGGTGGGACTTGACATACTCTTCGACCCCTTCGCCCCCTACCTCCTCTTCTCCCTCAACCAGGAAGCGCACGTTGATAGGTAGCTTGCCGTCATTCTTGCGCATCAGCATCTCCACCGCCTTGAGATGGATGTACAACTGCCCCTTATCATCTGCTGAGCCACGAGCGTACACATTCCCTTCCCGCACGGTCGGCTCGAATGGTGGAGACTTCCACTCGTTGAGGGGGTCGGGAGGCTGCACATCGTAATGCCCATAAATAAGCAGCGTTGGCTGACCGGGCGCATGGAGCCAATCCGCGTACACCAGGGGGTGGCCCTGCGTCTCGATGAGGCGCACGTTGTCCAGCCCCGTGCAGTTCAAATCGCCCTTGACCCACTCGGCAGCTTTCAGAATGTCGGCTTTATGCTGCGATAAGGTGCTGACGGAGGGTATGCTGAGAAAATCGGTAAGCTCCCGCAGGTAGCGCTCCTGGTTGTCCCTGACATGCTGGGCGTATTGATTGCCCGCTACCGCTTCGTCCCTACTGGTATCCATTTTGTGGCCCTCACTTTGCAAAGTATAGGGTATTGTACGCGGGTAAAGGCAGCTTGGCAATGTCGCTACGCTCTTATTCCAAATAAGCATGAAAATGGCCGACACCGCCGGCCATTTTCATGCTTATTGAAAGCCACTCCTCAAACGTGAGGTCTAGCGCAGCCTGGCTGCTATGCGGGGCGGGAGGGAGCGTAGAGGGATTGTGTGCTGTTCGCCTGCCCTCTTGAAGCGGCGGGCCTTTAGCACCTTGGGGGCGCTTTGTGGGGCGACATAGTCAACTGCGTCGTCAAAGATAACTTCGGGGATGAGGATGTCGTCGCCCTGCGCGGGCGCGAGCTGCCGGCGAGGGAAGAAAGATGCCAGACGGGCACGCTGCGGAGATTGGCGCGCCCAAGCCAGAATTATGCACAGAATCACGAGCCAGAAAGCGGTGCTCCAACTCACGATTGCATTGGTAAAGCTACTTAGTGCCTCCGCGATGGAGGTAAGGGGGTCTTTGGGTGCGGGTGCGGGTGCAATCATGGATACCACGTCCGGGGTGTACGACTGGGTGCGCTCTCCCGTCTGGTTGGCTACTTCGCCCGCCACCAGGTTGACCACCAGGGTATCGAGGTTGTGAACAGTGAAGTCGGAGACGCTATGGTCGGTAGATGTACCGGGCGCGCCCGATACGCCGTTCGCATAAGTGAGGAAGACGAACTGGCCCTGTGTTACCTGCGCGAACTGGCGGAAGATGTACTCGCCCTGGTCGTCAAGGCCGCTCGCGCCTATGGGGAATATCTTGATACCCTTCGCAACCGCTTGCTGTAGCAGGCCGGTGTAGGCGGTGTCGTTAGGGTAGTCGAGGTGCGGCGGGGCGTCACCCACCAGTATTATCATCCGCAAGCGCCTGCCGGTAGAGTTGTCGGCCCAGCCTTGCAGATTGATGGCGTCTCGCAGGCCCGCGTTGACCGACTCCGGGTAGTCTCCACCACCCAGCGCCGACACGTTGGACAGGTTGTCGCTGAACTGCTGCACGCCTGCGAACTCCCATGCTTTGGTGACGTAATCGTCGCCCTCGTCCTGATAGGCCACCAGGCCGAAGCGCGGTTGGCTGCTGCCGGGCAACTGTTCGATGCGGGCGGCTACGCTATCTACCGTCGCCTTGATCTTGTCTATCTCGTCCCCCATGCTGCCCGTGGCATCGAGGAGAAATACTAAGTCGAGGCCGACCGCGCCCACGTTGTCCTTGATATTGGCGAGGGTAACGGTCTGGTCGAGCACGTCCGCCTTGAGCGTGGCCTCAACCTGCTGCTGGCCCCGGCTTACGATAGCCCGAAGCTGCTGTGCCTGGGTAGCGCTAGCCGCCTGGGGGAGGAAAAGGACTCGCCCATCGCTCATGGTGCTGCCATCGAACACGGATCGAGCGCCATCGAATATCTGCACCCGCGCGCCTGCTACCGGGTGCTGCTCGCCATCTACGACGCGCACGAAGAGTCGCTGCGCCACCGGGATGCGCAAGACTGACGGACCCTGGTATTTGCTGAGGTAGCTGAGGTAATCGTCAAATTTGGCATTGTCGTCCACCTGGCCTGCCGTGAGTGTAGACTGGTAGCGGGCAGGCGGAACTTCCTTAACTGCGCCGAGGGAGTCGCCTCCTCCGGTCGCTGGCTTAGCCACGTCCCCGGTAGCGACGATTCCATCTGTGAAACCCGGTGCCGCACCGCTTGCCCTTGTACTATATTCGGGCATCGCGGGGGTATTCGCTGCCAATGCCATATTGAAACTGTCGTGCTCATTACTTTGGGGAGCGCTATCATCTGAGTTCAGCCCGGAACCTATCTTAGAAAACGTAGTGGATCCACCACAGCCAACTGCACCGAATAGGAGCAGGGCAATTAAAGTGATACTAGCAAATGACGAAAGGCGGCGTTTCATCTCGATTTTCCTCCTTTGGACTTGTGTGGGTTAATAACCAGCATTCCTAAAACGCTGCGTCATTGAGAATTGTTCCATGCGTCTTGACACTGCCAACCCCCGGTGCTATGCTACCAGTGCTCATCCAGCCACACAACAAGCATTCCAACCCTTCCAGCACTCAGCACCGCATACCAGGCACTCAATGAGGAGGCAATACAGTATGAACCCTGAAGAGACCACCCAATTAGACGAAGCAACGGAGCAGCCTACAGCCGATGGCAACGGCACCGGTAATGGCTCAGTACAAGCCGCCACCCGCGAGGCCCGCCAGGAACAGAAGGACAGCTTCCCTATCCAGGGCATAGATTACGTGGAGTTTTATGTGGGGAACGCCAAGCAAGCGGCCCACTTCTACAGAACGGCGTTCGGCTTCAACATCACCGCGTATGCAGGCCCTGAGACCAAAGTGCGAGACCGGGCATCTTATGTGCTACAACAGGAGCATATTCGCTTCGTGCTGACCGCGCCGATGGGGCCGGAAGGGGAGATCGCGGAGCACGTGCACAAGCATGGCGACGGCGTGAAAGACATCGCGCTCAGGGTGCCGGACGTTGACTACGCCTACAATACCGCCGTCGAGAGAGGTGCGAAGGGTATCACCGAGCCTCACACCGTCGAGAGCGAGAAGGGGCGCATACGCAGGGCTGCCATAGCTACCTGTGGGGACACGATACACTCGTTCATAAACCGGGACGACTACGCGGGCACATTCATGCCCGGCTACCACAAGCGTGACGTGCCGGGCGTGCCTACAGGAGTGAGGGCAGTAGACCACATCGTGCTGAATGTAGAGCTTGGCAAGATGAATGAGCTGGTCAATTATTATGCACGCATCATGGGCTTCAGCCAGCTTATCTCGTTCGATGACAAGGACATCTCCACCGAGTACTCCGCGCTCATGTCGAAGGTGATGCAGGACGGCACGGGCCGCGTCAAGTTCCCCATCAACGAGCCTGCCGAGGGAAAGAAGAAGTCGCAGATTGACGAGTACCTGGAGTTTTACCGAGGGCCGGGCGCGCAGCACATCGCCCTCATCACGGGCGACATCCTCGGCACGGTGACGAACCTGAAGAATAACGGCATCGAGTTCCTGCGCGTGCCCCATGCCTATTACGAGGAGGCCCCTCAGCGCGTCGGGCAGATAAACGAAGACCTCGCGCAGCTTGAGGAGTTAGGCATCCTGGTGGACCGCGATGACGAAGGCTACCTGCTACAGATATTCACCAAGCCCGTAGAGGACCGCCCTACCCTCTTCTACGAGATCATCGAGCGGCACGGCTCTCGCGGCTTTGGCAAAGGCAACTTCAGGGCGCTCTTCGAGGCGATTGAGCGCGAGCAGGAGTTGAGAGGGAACCTCTAGCCTGTACCTGATATTAGTGTGCAAATGTGCAGGGTGATATATAGACTTACAGAACTGTTCCCGCCCGCACGAATCCGGTACGGATTACATGACCGGTGACAAGTAGTCCGTACCAAGCGTCGTTACCAAATTCCGTTCATTAGTAAAGGAGGAACTGCATAATGCCAAGATATATGGATGTCCACAACTTGCCTGGGGTCAAAGCCGGCGATGTTGCAGAAGCCCACATAAAGGATCTGCAAGAGCAGGACAAACACGGCGTAAAGTACGTCAAGTATTGGGTGGATGAAGAGCAAGGGAAGGTCTTCTGCCTTGTAGACGCGCCCAACGCGGATGCAGCCCACACCGTGCATAGAAACGCTCATGGCCTGGTGGCAGACGAAATCTACGAAGTCACAGAACACTCCTAATCAGAGGACATGACCCTGCCATCACCGGGTGGCGGGGTCAGTAATTTGAGCAATTATGAAGCTAGTAACCTTCTCCCACCTCCACCGCACCGCCCCCGACCGTGACGAGGGGGAGGACACCCACATCGGCATCTACCTGCCCGGTGGCAAGCGCTCGCGCGTGCTCGAAATCGAAGCTATGCACGAATGGCTCCACAAGACTGGGCGCGCCCCCGGCTCTGGCGGTTGGGGGCCAAAGTCGGGCTTTTACGACCCCCCTAAGACCATGCTCGACCTGCTAGACCGTGGGCCGGAGGGATTGGATCGCTTACGTGGGCTGCTGGAGCGCATCATGGCCGACGAGCAGGCGATGTGGGAATGCTCATTACCCGCGGACGACCTTCAGCTTCTTGCGCCCGTGCCGTTCCCACGCACCATACGCGACTTCTACGCCTTCGAGCAGCACGTCAAGACCGCACGCGCCCTGCGAGGGTTGGAGATGATACCCGAATGGTATGACCACCCGGTCTTCTACTACTCCAATCCAGGTTGCGTCTCCGGCCCCGACGCCGAAATAGACTACCCACGCGGCTCAAAGGAAGTTGACTACGAGCTAGAGATAGCATGCGTCATCGGCAAGGCTGGACGTGACATCCCTGCTGAAGAGGCCAACGACTATATCGCGGGCTATATGATAATGAACGATTGGAGCGCCCGCGACACATGGCGGACCTTCGAGTCTAAGTTGAGCATGGGCCCCGCCAAGAGCAAAGACTTCGCCAACTCCCTCGGCCCCTGGCTCGTCACGCCGGATGAGCTGGAGGATAAGAGAGAAGGCGAGGGCAAAGACACGCGCTACAACCTGCAAATGGCGGCCCGCGTGAACGGCAAGGAGCTATCAAGGGGCAACGCCAACACCCTCACCCACACCTTCGCCCAGATGATAGAGTGGGCCAGCACCGACGTATGGCTGCGCCCAGGGGACGTGCTGGGGTCTGGCACGGTTGGAACGGGCTGCATACTCGAATTGAGGCCGGAGAACACGGGCGGCTGGCTCAAGCCTGGGGACGAAGTGGAGTTGGAGATAGAGAGGTTGGGGGTGCTGAGGAACAGGTTGGTGGAGCAAGGGGCATTGTAGGCAGCATAAATGTACATAATGAGCGAAAATAACGATATACAAGCTACAAGCATCTCCAAGGCGCGTACCCTAGAGGAGATAGGTGATTTCTGGGATACCCACAGCTTGGCCGATTACTGGGACCAGATCCATGAAGTTGACTTTGAGATTAGAGCTAAGAGAAGACATCGTATCGTAGTTGACCCAGATCTGTATACACGTGTCGAGGCTGAGGCTCATATCCGGGGTATCTCCCCGGAGACATTGGTCAACCTGTGGCTGGCCGAGTGTCTGCAAGATGGAGATGTAGCAGGAATGTGATGCGCAAGTCTAAAAGGAGGAACCAAAGATGCCCTTCTACCACAAGCTAGGCAACATCCCGCATAAGCGCCACACCCAGCACCGCCGCCCGGATGGCGAGCTTTACACCGAGGAGCTATTCGGCTTCGAGGGCTTCTCGGGGTGCGCCTCACTCCTCTACCACCACCACCCGCCCGTGCGCGTGGTGGAGATCAAGCCATGCGAGTACCAGGAACCGCAGGAGTGGAAGCTTCCCGTGCAGCGCCACATCCACACGCGCACCAAAGATGTGAAGGCGATGGGCGACCCTATATCAGGGCGGCGCATATTGATGTTCAACTCTGATTGCCAGCTAGGCATCGTGCGCCCCAACGAGCCGATGAAGTATTTCTACAAGAACGGCCAGGCCGACGAGCTATACTTCATCCACGAGGGCACGGGCCGCTTCCTCACTAACTTCGGCGTCCTCCCCTACCGCGAGGGGGACTACGTACTCATCCCTCACGGCACCATCTACAAGATAGAGATGGACGGCGAGAAGGAGCAGCGCTGGCTCACCGTCGAGGGGAAGTACATCACGCCACCCAAGCGGTACCGCAACGAATACGGCCAGCTACTGGAGCACTCCCCCTACTGCGAGCGCGATATACGCGTGCCTGAAGAACTCATGACCATCACCGGAGATGAAGCAGGTAAGGGTCCGTTCGAGGTGCTGGTGCGCGCAAACGATTTGCTCACCGCGTACTATTTTGACCATCATCCCCTGGATGTGGTCGGCTGGGACGGCTACCTCTACCCATACATCTTCAATATCGAGGACTTTGAGCCTATCACCGGGCGCGTACATCAGCCGCCGCCTGTTCACCAGACCTTCCAGGCACATAACTTCGTCGTCTGCTCATTCGTGCCGCGCAAGTACGACTACCACCCCCTCTCTATTCCCGCGCCATATAACCACTCGAATATAGACAGCGAGGAAGTGCTGTATTATGTCAACGGTAACTTCATGAGCCGCAAGGGGATAGACATAGCCTCCTTCACGCTCCACCCGCACGGCATCCCGCACGGTCCCCACCCAGGCGCGGCGGAGGCGTCTATAGGGCATGAAGCCACCGAGGAGCTTGCGGTCATGGTAGACACCTTCCGCCCTCTCAAGCTGACCCGCTGGGCCGAGGAGTATGACGACCCCAGCTACCCGAAGAGCTGGTTGGATGAGAAGAAGGTCGACGGGATGCCCACTGATACAGATTAAACGCCACATAGAGGGTATACGCAACGTAGGGGCATGGCGCGCCATGCCCCTACCGCTAGATCAAAAGCAATAGGAGATAAAGTTGAAACACCGAAAGGTAAATATCTGGATAGTTATGCTCTCTTTGCTGGGAGCGCTTGCCCTTGTGGCGTGCGATACGGGCGGACAGCCTGCCACTCCGAGCACCCCCACGACGGCCCCGACGGCGGCTGTAGCTACGAGTCAACCTGCCGCCACAGTCGCGCTGACTCGCCCTGTATCTGTAGCCACGACAGCAGCTACCTCTGAGACGAGAGCAACCAGCCAACCTGTTGATGGCGGCTGGCAAACCTTCACATCATCTGAGGGTGGCTTTTCGGTAGATATGCCAGGCAAGCCCAGCGAGACCTCACAACCTGTTACCGGCGGGGCCACTGCATATATATTCACTGTCTCAAAAGGCTCTAACTCCTATACGCTTGGTTACACCGACTTGCCTGGCGCTTCCACAGAGGGCGATCCTGAGCAGACGCTAGATGGCGCTCGCGATGGTACGCTCAACAATACCGGAGGCGAGTTGATAGAAGAGACGAAGATTACTCTAGGAGAATACCCGGGCAGAGACTTCACTTTGAAAATTGCCCTGCTGAACGGCAGTATCAGGCAGCGCGTATACCTGGTAGGCACACGTCTGTACCAGCTTATCACGACCGGAACAGGCATGGACGTAAACTCGGAGGATGCTGAAAAGTTCTTCAACTCGTTCAAGCTGGCGGGGACACCCCAGGCCACCCCAGCGACCAACGGGCGCACCCCCACTCCCCAGGCGATAGCCACTACGGTAGGTGGCGGCGCAGTCGGTAATTGGCGGACAATCACCCCGCTGGACGGTGGCTTTTCGGTAGAGCTGCCAGGTGAGCCGCTGACAGGAATGCAATCCAGGCCTGTCGGAGACGCTACAATAGATATTAAGACTTTCTCACTAAGCACAGAGAAAGAAAGTTATACGATAACGTACTCAGACTTCCCACCGGAAGCGTTACAGGCCGACGCAAATACAATGCTAGAAGGCGCACTGAGTGGCGTTTCGGCACAAGGGACTCTGTTAAACCAGAAGAGCATCACGGTAGATGGGAACCCCGGCATAGAGGGGGAGTTCGAGGTGCCGGGCATAGGATATAGTTGGTACAAGGGCATATTCGTGGGGGAGCGTTTGTACCAACTGATCTTCATAGCCCAGGATAAAGATGTGAGCGCACAGGACGCACGGCGGTTCCTTGACTCGTTCAAGCTGACACAGTAGGTCTACTCAATGACTAAC
This sequence comes from Chloroflexia bacterium, assembly GCA_035274425.1. Taxonomy (GTDB): domain Bacteria; phylum Chloroflexota; class Chloroflexia; order QHBQ01; family JADMIH01; genus JADMIH01. The sequence continues at coordinate 75,483 of DATEOC010000058.1, read as the reverse complement.
TTCCCCTTACGCATAGACATCAAAGCCGCGCAGCATGAGCGCGACTGGGACAACATGCTGCGCTACTGCCGCGACACTGAGGCAGAGGAGACGTTAGAGGGCTTCTGGCTCTTCGACCACTTCGCGCCTATCAACGGGCACGTCGAAGGGCCATGCATGGACGGCTGGACGCTCCTGGGCGCGTTGGCGGCAATCACCGAGCGCGTGAGGTTGGGGCTGATGGTGGGGTGCAACGGCTACCGCCACCCCGCGGTGCTGGCGAAGATCGCCACGACCATAGACCAGGTGAGCAATGGCCGGTTGGAGATGGGCCTGGGCGCGGGCTGGTTCGAGACCGAATACAACATGTACGGCATACCATTTCCATCAGCCGCGCAACGCATCCGCGAGCTTGACGAGGCGTGCCAGGTGCTCAAGCTCCTCTGGACCGAAGAGCTAGCCGACTTTAACGGCAAGCATTACACCCTCACAGGAGCGAGACACGAGCCGAAGCCGGTACAAAAGCCCTACCCGCCTATCACCTTGGGCGGCTCCGGTGAGCAGCTTATGTTGCGCGTAGTCGCCAGGCACGCCGACCTTTACAACGGCCCCGGCGGTAGCCCTGAGCTTATCCGCCACAAGAACGAAGTGCTGGATGCCCACTGCAAAGAGATTGGACGCGACCCCGGCACGATACGTCGCTCGACCCAGTTCTACCTGCAAACCCCTGATGACGTTGCAAACGTGCGACAGCGCGTCCAGTCGTACATAGATGTGGGAATAGACCATATCTGCATAGGCGTACCCACAGAGTATCATGAGGGATTGGTGGGACGATTGGCTGAGGAGGTTGCCTCCTTATTGGAGTAGGACTGACGAATGATATAGATACAATGAAAACTCAAGCCAGCAAATATCGATAGCAGGGGTAGCTAGCGTAGGAGCAATTACCGGAGCAGTCATCGTAAGGTTGCTGAGGGAAAGCAATCCCACTAACGTTAGTGACGATGGCACTCCTTTTGCTCTTCCATAATGAATGGTCAAGCTGAAATTCACAGCAAACTGATAGCCGACAACCGATAGCTGTCAGCTAGGAGGAGGAACAGACGATGAGCGAACGAGGAATGATCCTGGCCCTGCAACGCATCCACGACGACCCAGGCTTCACCGACAGGGTGTCCGAGGACCCGCAGAACACGCTAGGGATTTACGACCTGGACCAGGAGGAATGCGATAGGCTGATCAACGCGGTGACGAACCGCGACAATAGAGCTATTCGCCAGATGGCGTCAGGCGTAGGTATAGATTGGAAAGCCGACCACATCGGTGGCCTCGGCGCGCTTGGTGAAAAAGAAGTGAGCACGGAGGGTGCGGCCAAGACCGGCATACAAGGGCCGGGTGCGCTCCCAGGGGACGGCTATGAAGGGGTGATGCCGGGGCGACCGGGTTGATCTTCCGGTAGATTTCCAGACAGGGCGAGGCATACCTCGCCCCTACACCGAAATATGAAGCCCGCACATGTGCGGGCTTCGCTCTTGGCAGGTACATGCATTTATCTATTTCCTACGGATAACGTTTTATACCCATCCGGCTACTTCCATTATCAGCACTAATGTTCTATTATTGTGGTGCGGGAGTGCAGAATGGAGTATGAGATTGAAGAGTAGCTACGATGAGTGGAATGATGTGCAATTGGTCGATGCCGCCCAAAGGGGAGGCAAAGAGGCTCGTAATACCCTCTTTCTGCGATACAGAGAGCTGGTAAAGGGGTTGTGCAGTAAGGGCAAACAAACAGCGGAGGGCCTCTCGGAGAGTGATGAGTCTATCACCGGGGAGGATGTCGAACAGCAGTCGTTTCTTATTTTCTGCGACTTGCTGGAGAGCTGGGACCGCGGCTTCGGCGTATCCTTCAAGGATTATCTGCGGAAGATGATGCCGTGGGCAGCGGTGCATTACGTACGCTCGTCAATGCACTATCGTGCCAAGCGCAAGGTACGACGCATCCCTACACACCTGGAAAGAGGCGAAACAGACCTACAAAGCAAAGAAGCTGAGCAATCACTTGAGGAAGTAGAGGATAGAGTGGCCTGGGACGACCATACCAATGCGCTTGACGATGAGTGGAGACGCCTGATAAAGATGCGCTACGAGCTGGGCCTATCAAGTGGAGAGATAGCGGCCCTGCGAGGCTATTCAACTCGCACAGTAAACCGCGAACTCCGCGCCGCCACAGACGCACTCCGCGAGAAAATGCAGGACGAAGACTGTGCTTGACGACGGACAACGGTCTAAACATAGGCACAAAGGTAATACAGAGATTATTATTGGTTACTATTTACCCTTATAAATCTCTGTGCGTCCTCTGTGTCTTTGCGTCTCTGTGTTTAATCAGTCATCGTCTTACGAGCTCCAGGAGCGGGGTACGAAGATGCGTTCGAAGGTGCTTATTGCGAAGCGGTCAGTCATCCCTGAGATGTAGTCTACGACCAGGCGCTCGGTTGGCTCATTGCGCGGGTTGGATTTAAGCTCAGGCGGCAGTTCCTCGATATGTTTGCAGAAATATTCGAAGAGCGCCCTGATAAGGTGATTTACCTTGCTCTCCTCGGCTTTTGCTTCCGAGCCTATGTACACGCGATTGTAGAGGAATTGCTTCAGGGTGTCGGCGGCAACTTCTATGCGCGGGCTAACCTTTAGCTCTATGCTCTTGCGATCCTGAGAGGCTAATTCCTCTCCTGGATAGGCTACTTCCCAGTTCTGGGAGATGATGTCGCTTACGAGGGTGTTGATGCGGACGGCGTTGGTGTTGCCCAGCACATCACACACCGCGCTTGGGATGTCGCCCGGCCTGATGATATTGGCCCGAATCGCATCGTCTGTGTCGTGGTTGATGTAGGCAATAGTGTCGGCCAGTTTGACCAGCTTCGACTCGATGGAGCCATGCCCCATCCCCTCAGAGGAGAGGCCCTCTTCGACGGGGGTAGATGTGACAAGCGCCTCCCGCACCTCGTCGGTCAGGTTGAGGCCAACGCCGTCCTTCGCTAAATAGTCCACGATACGCAATGATTGATGGTTGTGCTTGAACTTGGGGTCGTAGATTTTGCGCAGGGCATCCTCCCCAGCGTGGCCGAAGGGGGTGTGGCCGAGGTCGTGAGCAAGGGCGATAGCCTCAGTTACGTCCTCGTTCATGCGGAGGGCGCGAGCCATCGTGCGGGCAATCTGCGACATCTCCAGGGTGTGGGTGAGGCGAGTGCGATAATGGTCGCCGATAGGGCCTATGAAGACCTGGGTCTTATGCTTCAGGCGGCGGAACGACTTCGAGTGTATAATACGGTCACGGTCGCGCATGAACGCCGTCCTAAGAGGCGACTCCTCCTCAGGCACGGGCCGAGTAGCATCCGCAGCCTTCGCCGCCAGGGGCGAAAGCCGCTCATACTCCTCCCGCTCCAACCTTTCCCTCACCCGCTCCGGTGACATCGTTTTATCACTCATCTAGTATTCCTCCTATTTCTAATCACAAAGAACACAAAGATACAAAGGCCACAAAGGTTATTAGAGGATTATTCTCTTGAGACCCTCTTTCAGATATGGAACGTTGAAATTGATCAGTAGACCCAGCTTGTTATTGGTTATCTTGAGGTAAGCCACCAGTTGCGCTTTATGAACTGGGAGCAATGCTTCGACTGATTTAAGCTCTACAACAAGCATGTTGCCCACCAGCAGGTCTAACCTGCTCTCACCTACAGATCGACCCTTGTAAGACATTGTTATAACAGGTTGCCGCGCAAAAGGTATGCCACGAACGGTAAGCTCAATGCACAACGCTTCCTCGTAAACCACTTCCGCAAGTCCAGGACCAAGTATGCGATGCACCTCAATTGCCGCACCTATGACGGCATGAGCAAGCTCTTCGACCTCCTCATCCACTCCCAAAATCCTTTGTGTTCTTTGTGTCTTTGTGCTCTTTGTGATTAAATTTGTTCCACTACTTATCCTTCTCTACCTCTTCTAGAGCGGCTTGGGCGGCGGCGAGGCGGGCTACGGGGACGCGGTAGGGGCTGCAACTGACGTAATTCAGGCCCACCTCGTGGCAGAAGTGGATAGAGGAGGGGTCGCCGCCATGCTCGCCACAGATGCCCACCTTCAGGTCGGGGCGCACCTTCCTACCTTGCTCGGTAGCCATCCTTACTAGCTGACCTACCCCGTCGCGGTCGAGCACCTGGAAGGGATTCTCAGGGAGGATGCCTCGCTCGACGTATTGCAATAGGAACTTACCTTCCGCATCATCGCGGGAATATCCATAGGTTGTTTGCGTGAGGTCGTTGGTCCCGAAGGAGAAGAACTCGGCGTACTCCGCGATCTGCCCGGCCGTGAGGGCGGCGCGGGGCACCTCTATCATCGTGCCGAACTTGTAGGGAATGCTCTTGCCCGCCTCCTTCTCGACCTCCTTAGCCACATCCTCAAGCTGCTCCCTCACTGCCTTCAACTCGTTGACGTGGCCTACGAGGGGTATCATTATCTCAGGGTGCGACTCTAATCCCTCGTCCAGCAACCTGACCGACGCCTTCAGGATGGCGCGCACCTGCATGTCATTGATGCCAGGGTAAAGCAGACCTAACCGGCAGCCTCTCAGCCCCAGCATCGGGTTCTGCTCGCGCATACCCTCCACGATACCCAGCAACTGCACTTTCTCCTCATATTCCTCGGTGCCCGTCTGGCCCCGCTCGCGCATCTGAGTCACTTCCACCAGCAAATCGTCATGCTGTGGAAGGAACTCGTGCAGGGGCGGGTCAAGGAGGCGTATCACGGTGGGCTTCCCTTCCATCGCCTTGAGGATGCCGTAGAAGTCACCCTGCTGTATCTCCTCCAATTCCGCAAGTGCAGAGTGGTACTGTTGCGCACGCTCAGATGCAGCCAGCGCGGCTTCAGCTTCGGCCAGCACACGCTCGGCCTCCACACGCTTATCGCTATCCTGTGGGAGTTGGCTGAGGGCCACTTTCGCATCATAAACTGCGCCATCCAGCCGCGTCCCCTCGGCAGCCGACAGTATCATCTGGCGCACCACCGGGAGGCGCACTTCTTCCCGAAACATATGCTCGGTGCGACACAAGCCAATGCCTTCGGCACCGAATTCTAACGCTTTAGCGGCTTCTTGCGGATAATCTGCGTTAGCCCACACTTGTAGGCCGGGCAGCTTTATCGTTTCTCCGTTTAGCCCTGCGAGCACGTTGCGCACAGCGTTCCTACGTACCTCGTCGGCCCAGGTCAAGAGCGTCACCAGATCATGCTCCTCATTGAACTTCGGTTCGATGAGGACTAGTACGCCCAGGAAAACCTCACCCGTCGTGCCATCAATTGAGATGGTATCACCTTCCCGCACCATCTGCCCATTGGCAGTAAAGTAGCCTTCCTCTTCGTCCACTGAGATGCCCCCTCCCTCAGCCCCTACAACACATACCTTACCAATCTGTCGCCCTACAACAGCCGCATGAGATGTCATTCCACCTCTGGCTGTAAGAATACCTCTGGAAGCAACCATCCCTGGAAAATCATCTGGATTAGTCTCCTTACGCACTAGCACCACCGCTTCGCCTGCCGCGCCCAGTTCTTTGGCGCGATCAGTCGAAAAGATAGCCTTACCTACCGCCGCACCTGGAGCGGCGTTGAGGCCTACTGCCAGCAACTTACCTTCCAACTGAGCACGGATTTTGTCCCTGTCATCGAACCTGGGCAGGAGCAATTGCACAACGTGGGCAGTCTCCACACGCTGTAGCGCTTCCTCTTTGGAGATGAGGGCTTCTTGCACCATGTCGAACGCGACTTTGAACGCCGCTGCGGCGGTACGCTTGCCGGAGCGAGTCTGGAGCATGTAGAGCTTGCCGCGCTCCACAGTGAACTCCATGTCCTGCATATCGCGGTAATGTCGCTCAAGGCGCTGGCCTATCTCCTCGAACTGGCGGTAGACTTCCGGCATCTCCTGCTCCAACTGGGCTATCTTCTGCGGGGTGCGGATGCCCGCGACCACGTCTTCGCCCTGGGCGTTCACCAGGAACTCGCCATACAGCTTCTTTTCGCCGGTGGAGGGGTCGCGGGTGAAGGCCACGCCCGTGCCTGAATCGTCCCCCATGTTGCCGAAGACCATCATCACCACGTTGACCGCCGTGCCGAGATCGTGGGGGATGTTCTGCACGTCACGGTACGCGAAGGCGCGGGGGGAGTTCCACGAGTTGAACACAGCCTCTATCGCCAGCCTGAGCTGGTCGTGCGGGTCGTCGGGGAAGTCGGTTCCCGTCTCGCGCTTGACCGCATCCTTGAACTGCCCCACCAGGGTGCTGAGGTCTTCGGCGGTGAGGTCGGTGTCGAGCTTGACCCCGCGCTCCTCTTTCATCTTGTCCAGCAACTCGTCGAAGTGCTTCGCCTCGACCCCCATGACGATGCGCCCGAAAAGCTGTATGAAGCGGCGGTAAGCGTCGTGGCCGAAGCGCTCGTTGCCCGTGAGCCTGACGAGACCCTGCAATGTGTTGGGGTTGAGGCCGAGGTTGAGCACGGTATCCATCATGCCGGGCATGGAGAACTTGGCCCCGGAGCGCACCGACACGAGTAGAGGATCGGCAGGGTCGCCCAGGCGCTTGCCGCTCTCCTGCTCCACCGTATGCAGAGCCTCCATCGCCTGCTCCCACATCCCTTCGGGGAACTTCTGTCCCCCTGAGTAGAAGGCGCGGCACGCCTCGGTGGTGATGGTGAAGCCGGGGGGGACGGGCAGCCCCGCGTTAGTCATCTCCGACAGGCCAGCGCCTTTGCCGCCGAGGAGGTCACGCATCTTGGCGTTGCCTTCGTGGAAGAGATAGACCCATTTTTGGAGTGCGGATTGCGGATTGCGGATTGCGGAATCAGTTGTGGTGGTCATTAGATAAGGTTCTCCTTTTGTGTAATATAGATTTGCTATGGATGAGGGCTGGGGCTGCCCGTCTCTGGCATTCCCAAAGGCTCATTCTTAATCAACTTCTCCAGGATGTCGCTCTTGAGATATGGTTGAAGCGATTCCAATGCTTTTGCGGGCTGGTTAGAATTGATCACGTAGGTGCTACCATTTATGTGCAGGCCCCAGGGCACGTGGTCTTCTCCTTGAGACGAAGTGAAGAACTCAAAGGAGTCGTTCCTAATCCCGATTTTGATGCTGATTGACGGGTAGTCGTCTGTGTGCTCAATACGTGCCTCATAATGACCGGAGACGGCTGGCGACTGGGTTAACATCCTCAGAAAGTTTAGGGCTGCTTCCTCTGGAACATCTATCTCTTCGGTTGCGGTGCGCGCCTCCCTATATCCCGCAACTGAAAAGTATGCTGTGCCTACGAAGTTTCCATTTTGGCGGCGTAGATCATAATGGGCTATTATAGGCGCTACGAGCGAGAGACCTGTCCAGTCATCCTCTATTTTGAGCGAGTCGGCTTGCGTCAATTGTGTCAGTATCACTTGGGGAGTGGGTGAAGAAATAGAGGTTGGTTGCGCAATGGTGCCCATTTCTGTAGCTTCTACCGTTGGGGCTATTGTGGGTACGTTTGCTACAGGCGTGGCGTTAGAGCCTGTGCATCCATACATCGTAGTGCTAAGAAGTACGAGACAAGAAAGATATACTAGGATTCTCATTTATTCTTCCTCCTCTTCAGCCCCGCGTTGGTCATCCCTACAACATCCTTCCCGCCGAGGAGGTCGCGCATCTTGGCGCTCCCCTCCTAGGATAGGCAGAAGCATCATATCAAGGTATAGTCACGACCTCGGAGCGTCTATCCTGGAATTCACGCTCCATAATCACCCCGTTTCGCGCATCTACCCAGAACTCTGCGTTTAGTCCGGACCTGATCTCAACAGGTTTCTTAGAGTAATCTGGTGTCGGCTGCTTAGGATCTCTCATTCCATACTGCACTCGCCACGACAGCCCCTTATTATCGGGGGTCCAGATATCGACAATCAAAGTGACATCTGGTTTGCTGATACCTTGGCGCTGCGCGTAATCCAGTGCCTCCGGCCATGTACGCTCTACGGCCTCCCGTGGGGCCAGCTGGACATCGGCAAATTTTTTCGCACTTTGCGTCGACGCGTTCTGCTCATGGATTACCTGACGTATCCCAACGTTTTCACCTTGTCGAGTAGTGATGCGCAGCGTTGAAGTTGGACTTGAGTCTTGAAACCTTATCATTATCTCCCCGCCCGAAGGCGTGCTATAGGAAAAGAGGAGCTCTAAGGTGGTTGTATAGCTTGATGCGCGCCAGATATTAGGAGGTGTGGCGAAAATCGTTGATGATATTAGCGCGTCTTTGTCAATCCTGATTGCCTCTCGTTCCGCAAACGCAAAGAGCGTCTTCCACGACTCCGAAGGCCCTGTCACCACTGGTACGTTGGAATCACCCTTGGGCCTGATAAATGAATATAGAACTATTGAAAGTGGAAGTATCAGGAAGACGATAACACCAATTATGGTCCGGCGGTCCCGCAGCAGGGAGCTAAGCTGTGGCCGGAGTGAGGCAACAGGCGTAGAAGTACGTTCGGGCTGTGGAGGAGCTTCCATTAGATTTCCTTTAGGGCTAGACGTATCTCACCTGATTCTGCATCTCGTCTGCCGTCACACTATCGAGGATAGGCAGCAAGCGGCGTACAATCTCAAATGGAGTGCGGCGTCTCGACAAAATGACGCGTAGTGCATCTTACCAGTAGCAAAATAGTCTTCGGCAAGGTTCTGAAAATCATCACGATTATGAGTTAATATCGTTCTGGCCTGACGCACAGCATACCGTAGTTGGTCCACATCGTCTTTCCCTAGTAAGCCTGCGTCCCTAGCAGTCACAGCAGAGAAACCATGAGCGCGCAGTAGTTCTGCTACTAGCACAGACACATCCTCGTCAAGATACAGTTCTATGAAGAGACGGCTCACAGATCACGGACCAACGGATCAATCAATTCGTCCGGTATGCGATTGCGCTCAATATAGGCGTTTATCTCACCCTGGTTATCACTGTAGTAACTCAATGCATCGAACACCTGCGCCAGGGTAAGGTGAGGCAAGTGAGTAGGTATCTCCTCAGGCAAGATGCCCAGACGCCACATCTCAACTATTGCCCTCACAGGCGTCCGCGTGCCCTTGATGATCGGCTCACTTCTCAAGATACCATCGTCCCTGACTATGTATCTATGTTCGGTCGTATGTACCATCTCATTACCTCACTCTCTGAAACCTCTGCGTCTCTGCGGTTCAACAACATAAACAATCTTGGCGGTTTCTTGGCGTCTTGGCGATTACGTATTCATCTCGCTCAAATAGACCACCAGATCGGTCGGCGGCACCTCCACGCCCAACTGCCCAAGCATAGTGCCTATCTGCGCTCGGTGCTCGGTCTGGTGGTTCGTGACCTGGAGGAGCATGTGCCACACCTTGCGTGTGCGGGTCTTGCCGTCGGGGGCTTTGTAAGTAATATCCATATCAAGGTCTGCGTCCTGAATCTGCGACAGGTACTCCATCGCCTCGCGGTGTGCACTATCCCACCACTCAACCAGGGCATCCAGGTCGGTGAAGTCCTCCCCTTTATGCATGTACATAGGCGACTCGCCTCTACAGCGCCGTATCCACAGCCATTCTGAAACGGCCATGTGCGCTAGCGTGTCGTGGATAGAGCCGTATACACCCTTATACTCACTCTCTTTGAGATCAGTGTCATCAAGCGTGCGAACCGCACCTATTAGCTTATCGCGAGCCCAAAGGGAGTAGTCGAACATTGTGCGTATCTGATCGAGTGCGACATTATCCCCAATATCCTCAACAGTTCTCTCAGGCTCTGCGCTCACGTAACCTGACGACTTTTGCAGCACCGCAATCACCTCCCGGCGCACTTTTTCGAGTGATACGCCGAGGCTCTCAAGCACACCTGCTGCGATGCCTTCGCCCTCGCGGACCAGACCCAGGAGTATGTGTTCAGTGCCAATGTAGTGGTGATCGAGGCGGCGAGCTTCGTCTACTGACAATTCGATGACGCGCTTGGCACGGGGGGTCAGCCCTATTTCGCCCATCGCCATGCGGTCTCCATGCCCGATAATGAATTCCACTGCCGCTCGCACTTTAGCTAGCTCTATGCCCAGGTTGCTGAGCACGCGGGCGGCCACGCCGTCACCTTCGCGCACCAGGCCAAGTAGAATGTGCTCGGTGCCCATATAGTTATGGTTGAAGCGTTGAGCCTCTTCCTGCGCGAGTTGTAACACCTTGCGTGCTCGCTCCGTAAACTTATCGAATCTGTCGGGCATCTCAACGTCCCTCCTGGTTGCCTTACGCCCCGCCCTCGGCACTCGCCGGCTTCCTAATAGCCACCTGCCTAAGCGCCATCTCCTGCGTCCGCGTTTCTTGTTCGCCTCTTTACCATCCTCGAGTAATCCGCCATCTACCTGGCGGACGCCCCCTCCGATCAAAGTAAGGTTAGTTTCCCATTGGACCAGCACCCTTAGTCGCGCTTCTTCTAAAGGAACACCCAGGCTCTCAAAAATCGTGGCAGCCATACCTTCCCCATAGCGCGCTAGTCCGAGCAGCAGATGTTCCGTGCCCACATAATGGTGCTTGAGGCGGCGAGCCTCATCTACGGCCAGTTCGATTACCCGCTTGGCCCTGGGTGTAAGGCCAATATCGCCCGCCACAATACGTTCCCCCTGGCTTACAAGAGTTTTCACCTGGGAGCGCACTTCACGTAAGTCCACACCTAGATTTCTGAGCAAGCGGCCAGCGACGCCATATTCCTCCCGAACCAACCCCAGGAGGATATGTTCGGTGCCGATATAGTTGTGGTTGAAGCGTCGCGCTTCTTCCTGGGCGAGTTGTAGCACCTTGCGCGCCCGCTCGGTGAACATGTCGAACCTGTCAGACATGGCGCAACCTCCTATGCCGCGGCCACGGCGCATGGCCCCATATTATATACTAAAGGACATTTCTTTCCCTCTATGAGCACCTACGTTCGACAATGATAGTGAATAGATGACCCAGCTTGGGAAAGTCTCACCATCCTACAGGAGGCAGCGTGCCGCCACTCTCCGAACTTGCTATCCTCATACTTGCTGCGGGACGCGGCACGCGCATGGGCCGCGCCTCCCACCCTAAATTGCTCCTCCCCTGGCGCGACGGCAAGTCTATATTGTGGCATACCATCCAGAGCGCCCTCAGCCTGGGGCCGCGTGAGGTGGTAGTGGTGGTGCGCCCCGATTTGCCGGAGATGGTAGAGGCGTTGGGCGACCTACCCGTACGATGCGTGCCCAACCCGCGTTATGAGGAGGGAATGGGCACGTCGCTTGCGGTAGGGATTGGGGCTGTAAGCGGCAATGCTGAAGCCGCATTACTCATGCTGGGGGATGAGCCGGATGTGCCCAGGCACGTTGTTGAGCGCCTGATAGCTGCTTATCAGAGTGAAGGGAAGTCGATTACCATACCGCTGTACGGCAAACACGTTGGACCACCTACCATCTTCGCCAGGCGCATCTTCCCGGAGCTGATGAGACTGGAGGGAGATATGGGTGCCAGGTCTCTGATAGCTAGGCACCCGGATTGGACCTGCATGATTCCATTCGATGAGGCAGATAGACCCCACGATATCGATACGCAAGAGGATTACCAGGTGGTGATTCCTGATCCTTAAACCTAAGAGGAGGTGTAACCACAATAACGCAGGCTAAGGAGCCTCCTATAGCGAAGCACTCTTTGCCCTGTCATTCCGAACGAAGTGAGGAATCTCCAAGCTTGGATGTGTGGGTAGCGCTCTAGATGGTGTGCAACAACGAAGGTAAAAGGAGTGCCATTCCAATCAGGGTGAGAAATCCAGAGATGCGTCTACCTGGCAAGCTCGGAGATTCCTCACTTCGTTCGGAATGACACTCTTTATACATTTGTTGTTCTAACGCAAAGGGCGGTTCGTGAACCGCCCCTACGTAAACCCTTATTTGTAAAACCTCTGCGCCCTCTGCGTCTCTGCGGTGAACCCCAAAAGAATCTTGGCGTTCTTTGCTACCTTTGCGCCTTGGCGTTTAACTGCTCTTTACTCCATATAATCCTTCAGCTTCTTCGAGCGGGCGGGGTGGCGGAGCTTGCGGAGGGCTTTGGTCTCTATCTGGCGGATACGCTCACGGGTCACGCCGAACTCGCGGCCAACCTCTTCAAGGGTGCGGCTCCTGCCGTCCTCCAGGCCGAAGCGAAGTTGTAGCACCTTGCGCTCGCGCCTCGACAGAGTGCCCAATACTAGCGTTATCTGCTCCTTGAGGAGGTGTTGCGAGGCGGCATCGGAGGGAGCGATTGCCTTGTGGTCCTCGATGAAGTCGCCCAGGTGGCTGTCCTCCTCCTCGCCGATGGGGGTCTCGAGCGACAGAGGCTCCTGGCTCATCTTCAGTATCTCGCGCACGCGGTCGGCGGGCATCCCTACCGCATGGCCCAGTTCCTCAGGGGTAGGCTCGCGGCTCAGTTCCTGCATCAGCCTGCGCGAGGTGCGCATCACCCGGTTGATAGTCTCCACCATATGCACGGGGATGCGTATCGTGCGCGCCTGATCCGCGATGGCCCGCGTGATGGCCTGGCGTATCCACCACGTCGCGTAGGTCGAGAACTTGTACCCCTTGCTATAGCGAAACTTCTCCACGGCCTTGAGGAGGCCCATATTCCCTTCCTGTATCAGGTCGAGCAGCGTCATCCCACGCCCGGTGTGCTTCTTGGCGACGCTCACCACCAATCGCAGGTTCGCCTCTACGAGGTGCTTGCGGGCCGCCTGTCCATCTTCGAGTATGGCCTGCCAGTGCGGCTCAAGCTTTTCCTCTATCTTGAGCAACAGGTAGGCAAGCTGCTCGCCGTCCGGCCAGTCGCCCTCGTCAAAAGCGTCCTGTAGCTCGTCCGGCAGCATCTGGGCGGCAAGCAGCGTGGCGCGTAGTTCTTCGGCCAGCTTCTCAGGCTGTAGCATCTCGCGTAGGGCCAGCCCGCGCAACACCGCGGGGTCTATATTGTCGGCAGGAGAGATAGCCGCCATCAGCTTGCGCCGCGACTTCGTGGGCTTGTCAACATACTGTGCCGTGTATATCTCCTCCAGGGAAGGCCAGTAATGCACCAGGGCATCGTACAGCTCAAGGCAGACTACCTCGGCAGGGGGGATGAAGCCGTAGCTGCGTGACAACAGGGTGAGACGCTTCTTAAGGCACAGCCCGCGCTCCATACGCTTGGCGAGGGCTACTTCGTGCCCCGCCGTGAGGAGCGCAACGCGCCCAATCTCGCGCAGGTACATGCGCACGGGGTCGTCAATCCCTACACCTTCCATGTCGAGCACCATATCAACGTGCTCGTCGGCAGGCTCAACCTCTATCTCATGCTCGCTCAGGTCGTGAGCGTCATGGAGGTCGTGCAGAACGTGGATATTCTGGACATCGTGGTCGTCGTGGAGATCGTGAACGTCATCCGCGAGGTCCACCATATCGGCACTATCGTCGGGGCGCAAGATGCCGAGGTGCAGCATCTCTTCGCATACCGTGTCGATCTGCAACATCGTAATGTTGCCCTTCCTCTTCAGCGGCCTGGGCGCGTCCGGGTGGAGGTCATTTAGAAGTGCAGGCTGTCCCATAATAGTCCCCCTCTCTTGCTTCTACAATCTCAATCTATCTTCTAAGCTCTCTACTGCGAAAGGAAAAAGGATAAGGAATAAAGGATAAATCAGGAGTTCGGCAGCCCTTTATAATTCTTCCTTTATCCTTTTTCCTTTAGTCTAGTCTCTGCTGTCTCTAAACACGGTGCTTGGCTTGGGGTTGTAGTGTCGGAAGCGAGAGAATGAGCGGCCCAGCAACGGCAATAGCTTGGCTATCGTCTCTACGTCGCCTGTCTCTTGCGCCTCCTGCATCATAAACTGGCACTGCTGGAGCCACATGCGGTCGTTGTGCTGACGGAGCCGCTTCAGCCGCCCCCCCAGCTCGTAGGGCAACGCGAACCTGAAAAGCTCCGGCTCGCCTTTCGCGTATACCCTGTCGAAGTGGGGTACCAGGGCCGGATCGAGCGACTCTCGTGCCGCCAGTCTGATACCCTCGGCATCTACGTTGACCTTATCGCTCTCCAAAGCCGCCTGCATGACGGCCTCGTAGATCGTGCGGTTCTCACGGCGGGTGAAGTCCTCCGGAGCGGGCGTGTTCACCATCCACGTCACCTGGGGATAGCGTACTACGAGACTTAAAAGGTGCTCCTCGGTGGCCGCGCCTGGGTCAATGGGGCTAGGAAGTCCAGTGTGGGCAGGAGTTACATCTCTCTCAGTTCGCCCCTCCCGGTATTCTCTGCCTACTGCCTTCTGCCTACCGCCTTCTGCCTTCCGCGCACCTCGCCCGAGCGCCTCGGCTACAGCCTCCTCGCTCACGCGCATCACCGAAGCTACCCTTTGCGCATAGTGGGCACGCTGCACCGGGTCGCCTATCTCGCGAACGAAGAGAGCCATCTCCTTTACAGCGTCGCTCTTGCCGTGCGCGCTCTTCAGGTCGTGCCTGGCCGCCACCACGCCGATGACGTGCTCCACCAGGGGGAGAGCATCTTCCCGAAGTTGCTCCCACTGCTGGGGGCCACCCGGCTCAAGGAGCAGCTCGTCCGGGTCCTTGCCCCTGGGGAGTTGCATTATCCTTATCTCAAGCTCGGAGCGACGCTCCACTCCCATCAGGCCGCGCTCGCCCCTGATTGGTATTGCAATCTTCTCGGCATGCTCCTGTAGCACCTCCGACCCCTTGAGGGCGGCCAGGTCGCCTGCCGTGTCGGGGTCGAGGCATAGCACGATACGCTTGGCGATGCGCTTCAGCATCTCGGCGTGCCTGTCGGTGAGAGCGGTGCCGGAGGAGGCAACTACGTTCGCCTGCCCTGCCTGGTGCGCTCCCACCACGTCCATGTACCCCTCGACCACCACGACCTGTCCAGATTTCTGTATCGCCTGCCGCGCCAGGTCGAAGCCGTATAGGATGGAGCTTTTGTCGTATATGGCCGACTGGGGCGAGTTGAGGTACTTGGGGGTCTGACCCTCGCCAAGCGCCCGCGCCCCGAAGCCGACGATTGCCCCCTTCGAGTCGCGTATGGGGAACATCAGGCGGTTGCGGAAGCGGTCATAGTGCCCGCCTTCGTCCTTCTCCGCCACAAGCCCCGCGTCTACCATCTCCTGCGCCGAATAGCCGCGCCCTGCAAGATAGCTGCCGAGGGCGTCCCACGAGTCGGGCGCGAACCCCACCTGGAACTTCTCTATCGTGTCTGCCGTGAGGCCGCGCTTCTCGGCGTAGGCGCGGGCGTGATTTGCCGCCGGATGGTTGCGGAAGAGGTTGTGGTAGTAGGCGGAGGCCGCCGCGCACGCTTCCTTGAGACGCTCTTTCTGGCGGTCCTCGGCGACGGCCTGGTCGTTTCGGGGCTTTAGCTCAACTCCCGCCTTGCCCGCCATCTTCTCCAGCGCGCCCCGGAAGTCCAGCCCCTCGGTCTTCATCAGGAAGCCGAAAATGTCGCCATTCTCGCCGCAGCCGAAGCAGTGATACGAGCCGTTCTGGGGATAAACGACGAAGGAAGGGGTCTTCTCGCCGTGGAAGGGACAGAGCCCTTTAAGGTTGCGTCCGGCCCGCGTGAGGCGCACCGTCTCCCCTACGACATCCTCGATGCCGACCCGCGCTTTTATCTCTGCGATAACGTCGTTTTCAGGCATTTCCAGGGTGATTTTCGGACGCTTGGGGGACTAGATGTGGTAGACAGTAGGCTGTAAAGGGAAATATGTAGTATGTGGAAAAGTTTCCCACCAATAATCACTTAGTATAACCTACAATGGGTCATTTTGTGGTGATGTATTAGAGGGAGTTATGCACATCTAGGGGTGCGGGGGAAAGTTTGCTGGCGCTTAGGGGGTGTTAAGCGACCTCAGCTCATCTTTTGCCAAAGACCTTCCTCCAAGTGCTTTATCAGTCCTAAATCACGCAAGATTTGTAGTTGCTGCCGGATTTTTGCCTTTACGTGCTTATTAGTCGGATATTGAGCTTGAAATAACTGCTCGTATTGGTAGACCTGTTCGTTAGTAAAAGGTCCCATAGGTAGAGCGTCATACGCTAATTTAGGCCAACCGACGATGTCACGGCTGGTGGGCACGGGCTGCTGTAGTGATTCTGCTTTCTTTCGGAATCGCTGCACTGCCTCACGATAAGAACTATCTTTGCCTGATGCTTCCTGACGCTGCTTGTTACGCTTACATGCTTCAGAGTAGCGGCTTAGATACTCCTCATCCGGAGATGCTCTTTTGAGTTTGAACTTAAGTCGGTAATAGCTGCTGTACGAGTCAGAGATGGCGTCATCAAGGATATTCCCATGTATGAGGGCATTGATTTCGATATTAGTTTTGAGACCGCCTGCTGTAAGGTTGGACGACCCAATTACAGATGTAACCTCATCCCCCGCTCTGAGAAGATATAGCTTGGGATGGTAGACAGGGACACCCTCAAGTCCTGAGTAACAGTACAAAGAGACATGCTCATTCGCCAAAGATAGGTTATAGATATCCATTAGTGCAGCGGGCTCTGTGGTTTGCATATCCAAGCCGACAAGGAACTCCAGGTAGGCACCAGCCTGTAGCGCCACTTGGATAGATGTATCTAGCAACTTCAGTCCAGTCCTAGACATAAAAGCAACGGCTATTCTAACATCGCTAGACTGCTCAATAGCTGGCGGCAGGATTGCAGCTAACTTTCGAGAGGTATTATCTATGACTTGAACTTGCATATTTCCCCTACCTTTGTTCACTAAACTAAGAGCGGCTCAACTAGGGAAGCGCTTGCCTCCATTCCCATATAAGCTCGCGAGCCATATTATATGGGCAATTAGCTGCGTGCGAGCGAGGGTCAGATTGATAGCCATCGCAGGACCAATATATGCAAATGGTCTCGTCAACCGCACCGTCTGAATTGTCCGAGTCGCTATACCACTCAGCAGCATTCCACCGATTGTCTAGCATTTCATCATAAAAAGGGCCGCGGTCCGCCAGATATTTTACAGAAATAACACTCCCCACAGGTATGTTCCATTGCTTGCTGATAGCTTGCGCTTCGACATCTGGATCATTCAAATTGTAGAAGTCCGGGCCACCTTCCTCTATACCATCAAGAACCTGACGCACACGGACCTCCATATCGCCATAGCTATCCACTTCATATCTCCTATTTACGCATAATTAGGGCATCTGGGCCAGCAACATAGGCAAAGACATGCAGAACTAATGTTCTTGGAGACAGTATATCGCAATTTTCTACTAAAGCAAGTCTGATTATCAATATTCGGTGAGAAATGCACCACAAATCCACATTTGACAACCGGGCGTATACTATCTCACACGGGCATCGTATTTGGAGCGGTGCTAATGGCGTCACCGGCGCATTTGGCCGGTAAAGAGGTCTACTCCGAACTGGAGAGGAGGTCGCAAGAAAATGGGAACAATGTCAACTGTCAGGACCTATGCGGGCGTGGTAGGAGTAGTGCTACTCTTGCTTGGTGTAGTAGGACTCATCATGCAGGATGCGATTCTGTTCGGTTTTCTGAACAGCGATATTATTGAGGACATTATTCACCTGGTAACGGGCGCGTTGATGGCCTATGTTGGCTTTGCCCAGCGCGACAATGCCCTCGCCAGGATGGTCGTGGGCGTGCTTGGGGCTATCTATCTGCTGGTGGGCGTCCTTGGCTTTCTGGATGCCAAACTCTTCGGCATCGTCCCAACCGGCTACACCACACCCGATAACATAGTCCACCTGCTGCTGGGCGTGCTCGGTCTCGTAGTAGCCTACGCTCTCCCCACCACCGATACGACGGTAACTACGTGATGCGTGATGCGTGACAGAAACACATAGCTTGCGTATTCTAGATGAAAAAGAACTGGGCGTAGTTACGTCCAGTTCTTTTTCATCTATGCTATTTTCACGCATCACGTATCACGTATCACGCACGCGCTGACCCGTTATATAAGAAGACCTCTTGTTCCGCCACCACATCCTTCGATTGGGGCCGGTCTAGCACGCCCCTGAGCATCCAGGTGACCTCACTGGTGGTCGTGACATGAGTGGAACAGCCGTTCGTCGCCATCTGTAAGTTGAACTCGTATATTTGGGGTTTCCCGGCCTGCAAGTCGGACTTGCCTCCCAGCTGGACCTTCTGCTCGATGATAAACCGGGTCTTCCCACCTGGCATACTGACGTGTTCTCGGCGCACCAACTCAACCCGCACGCCACGCACATCAAGCTCGCCCTTATGCACGCCAACGTTTAGCTCACCGCTCAGTTTGTCGCCATCTATGTAGTCCAGCTTGGGGAGCGAGAATGACATGAACGCCGGCACCGGCACCCGCTGGTCGTAAAACTCGCCACCCCCCATGCTGCCCTGCGGCGGCACTATCAGGGGCAGTTCAACCTCTGTGACCACATCCCGCGCCATCGTGCGGTCCACCTGTACCATCGCCAACCAGCGATTACGGATGATCTTGCCTGCACATGGCGGAGAGGCATCGGGCGGGATGCGCCACGCGAATGGGAACGTCTCCTTGAAGTTGGCAGGGAGCTTATCAATCGCCAGCACTTCACGGTGGTACCAATGCTCGGCTTTGTCCCACTTCGGCAAGGTGTTGCGGGCGCTCGTAGCCTTCAGCTGGTATTCCTGTGAGAAGACCAGGCCCGCAACAATCTCGTGCAATACAAGCTCTTTCGGCGACTCGATGGTTATCGTCCCATTGACCTCATCATCAGGGTAGTAAGAACCATCCGGGCGGTCCAGGTCGATAGCTATGCGAAAACTCTTCTGTCTAGATGGCATGAAGCTCCTCCTCAACATACGAAGTGACGCTATTATATCACTTGTTTACAAGCTGTCAATATGAGAAAGAAAAATGAGCGTGCGACCTGCGGTCGCACGCTCATTTCTAAGATTATGGGTGACCTGACAGAGCGCTTACTGGCCGGGCGCAGGCACGAGTCCGAGCTGTTGCATCAGCCCCAGGTTATCGATGACAGCCCAATGCTCAACGAGCTTGCCGTCCTTGAAGCAGCCCATGTGCATCTCTGACCATTCGACGCGCTTGCCGGTAGGTGGGACGGGACCTGCCCCGGTCATAAGGTCTCCCAGGTGCGTGCCGCGAGCGGTCAGGCGCGACACTCTCATATCTCCCTCGGCTACTTCATCTTCGATAGTGTAGCTGAAGTCGGGAAAAGCGTTGCGGATTATCCCTATGAGATGCCGGATGCCCTCCGGCCCCGAAGGCAAGCCGGGCGTCACGGCAGCATGCTCGACGTAATCGCTCGTGAAAAGCTCTTCCGCATTGCTTGCGTCGCCGCTGTTGAACATCTCGATGATGCGCTCTGTTACTCCCTGGGTCTCTACCGACGATCTATTCTCTACCGATAACATTGTATTGCCCTCCTCGTGGTCTTTTCTCTTGTTGAAGCTACGCCGACCATTAACTATCTGCGTGGCTTCAATGTAGCGCCAAACCATGCTCACTCACCAGACCAAAAGGTGCTCACTTTCTGCTCATCTCACGCATCACGCATCACGTTTCTCCGTCCTTCGTCCTCCGTCCGCCATCACGCATCACGTTTCACATCCGCAGGGCGCGGAGGAGTCGCGCCTCTCCTGCGGCGCTCACGCTTGACGCGGAAGATTTCGAGCAGCACCTTGCGCAGGCGGTCCGCGCTGAGGTTGCTCACGAGGCGACCATTGGCCGCGATGGATATAGTCCCACGCTCCTCGCTCACGACCACCGCAATGGCATCCGAGTACTCGGAGATGCCTATCGCAGCCCTATGTCGCGTGCCATAAGGTACCGGCCCAAGCACGTTATCGGAGAGAGGCAGCACCGCCCCCGCCGCCACGATACGCCCGTTCCTTAATATCACCGCGCCATCGTGCATAGGCGAGTTGGGGTAGAAGATCGTCGCGAGCATCTGGCGCGATACCTCCGCATCGATGATTACCCCCTTGTCGGCGTAGTCCTGTAACCCCGTCTGCCGCTCCATAACGATTAGCGCGCCATGCTTCTGCCTGGCGAGGAGGGCGCAGGCCGCCGCCACCTCCTCTATCATCCCCTCGATGCTGGCCCGCGTGCCCAGAAGCCCGCGATTGAGCCAGGTGCCCGTGCGCCCAAGCTGCTCAAGCGCCCGCCGTAGCTCAGGTTGGAATATGATAGGTATTGCCACCAGGAGGGCCAACCCTGAATTGCGTATAAGCCAGGTCAGGGTCGAAAGCTGGAAGATAGTGGAGAGGAGCGCGGATGCTAGCCACAGGATGATGATGCCGCGCACAAGCTGCACCGCCCGCGTCCCCTGCACCACCGCGAGCAGCCAGTAGAATATCAGCGCCACCGCCGCCACGTCGAGCAGCGTTGACCATGTGATGCGGTCCAAAACCCATGACATGTGTGTTTAGGCTCCCAGGTGATTACTGATTACGAGTAGGCAGTAGGCAGTAGGCAGTAGAATGATGTTGGATGTCCAAGCGATTTACGCTATTATAACCTACTGAGTGCTCTAGGTCGCGCTTCTACTTAATCTTTAGAACCCATAACAAAACGTGAAGGGCCAGCCCGTAGGGGCGTGCCGTCGGCACGCCCCTACAGATCCGACTGCTACCTAAGATGCTGTATAACAACGAATGTATAAAGAATGCCATTCCGAACGAAGTGAGGAATCTCCGAGCTTGGATGTATAGATAGATTTTTAGATTCCTCACTCCATTCGGAATGACAGGGAGAGAGACGCTTCGCCATAGCAGGCTGCTCAGTCTTTGCTTTAGCGCTATAAAGGGTAAGCAGGTGCTAAAACTCGTATTCCTAAAGGAGGTTATATGCCCACAGAAAGAGACTCGAAGAACCTATGGGCGAGTGGAGATGCATACGAGCCTTATGTCGGGAGGTGGAGCAGATTGGTGGCGAGAGAGTTCCTCGCGTGGCTCGATCTGCCACCTGGCCTCGCGTGGCTCGACGTGGGGTGCGGGACGGGTGCTCTCACCCAGGCCATACTTGATGCAGCTTCACCCAATTCGGTCCTGGGTGTAGACCCCTCCGAGGGCTTCATGGCATACGCACGCGAGCGCGTCAGGGATGAGCGCGCCACCTTCACTACCGGCAATGCCATGGCGCTCCCCGCGGAGACCGGCGCGTATGGCGCGGTAGTATCGGGGCTGATGCTCAACTTTGTGCCGGAGCCTGAGCAGGCCGTCGCGGAGATGGCTCGCGTAGCCAGACAGGGAGGCACGGTAGCCCTATACGTGTGGGACTACGCAGGCGAGATGCAGCTAATGCGCCACTTCTGGAATGCCGCCGTCGCCCTCGACCCTGCCGCGCAGAGTCTGGACGAAAAGGCACGCTCTCCAATCTGCAACCCTGAGCGACTCGCGAACCTTTTTACATCGGCTGGCCTGCATGATGTCGAAGCGCGGGCGATTGACATGCCCACCCACTTCCGCGACTTCGACGACTACTGGACCCCATTCCTGGGAGGTCAAGGCCCGGCCCCAAGTTACGCTATGTCCCTCCCCGAAGAGCGCCGCACTGCCCTCCGCGATTACATCCGAGACCACCTCCCCATCTCCCCCGATGGCTCGATACCACTTATAGCGAGGGCATGGGCGGTTCGTGGTGGAAGGTGATGCATGAAACGTGAAACGTGAAACGTGAAATGTGATGCGTGAGGTTATTGCCTAACTTTGGGCTTTGAACTTTGAACCTTGAACCTTGAACTTTGGACCTTGAACTCGCCCCTACGGCCCCACATACACCGACCATTTGTTCACGTCTTTGTAGCTCAGCCCTTTCTCGTCGTAGACGACGTACGCCCCGCGTGGGTCTGGGCCGGTCGTAAACGCGACGCCCCTATCGAACTGGGCGGTGACGCTGTTGCTGAACACCTGCTCTGCCTGGGCAGCCCAACCGAGGCGTGAGCGCAGCTCTGGGTTCTCATTCCACACTTTACCGAAGCCGCGTAACGGCGCGAGGAAGCCTACGGGTGGGACCTCTGAGGGAGTAGGCTCAGGCGAACCGTCCACGTACGTATCTTCGAAGCGTTGCGCGCTGGCATCATTAAAGAGGACGTAGATTGTCTTCTGGGGAGGCTGGCCGCTCGCGCCCGGCACTATCACATCGAACATCTGCCCGCGCTCAAAGGTCTGCTGCGCGACGGTAACAACACGCGCACCCTCCTCCGAGGGGCAGCCCAACTGGCGGCGGACAAAGAGAGCTTCATGCCATGCCCTACCGACACCGCTGGCGCGCGACAGGTGGTTTCCGCAAGAGAGTGGCACGTCAACAAGGTTTCCGGCGTTCCTGTAGCGCCAGTCGTAGTAGTGCTGGCCGATGTTACCCACCTGCACCTTGAACCCCTCCGGCAGAGAAGGGACGTAGGTCAGCACGCGCCGCTCGTATGGCTGGATCAGCACGTCGGTGCCCGTCACCCCCGCTATCTTCACCTTCGCCCAGTACGCCTCGGTGATGGGGTAGCCCGTCGCATAGAAGTAAGGGTCGGTCAGGCGGGCGTGGCGTACCTGCCCCTGCGTATTCACGATGACAGGCCCCGACTCGGTCAGGAACGCCCAGAAGACGTCTGGTATGTTGTGCGAGGTGGTCGCCTCGAAGTACTGGTATTTGACGCCGTAAGTGTCAAACGCGGTGGTCGTGGTAATCACCCCGTCGCGGTCTATGCTCTGATTGACCGGGCTATTGACCCGGTTGGCTGAGGGAGAGCGGTGGGCGTCGCGGAAGCTGGCATAGTTAGGCGCGTTGGCGTCGTCAACGTCGCTGGC
Organism: Chloroflexia bacterium; assembly: GCA_035274425.1. GTDB lineage: Bacteria > Chloroflexota > Chloroflexia > QHBQ01 > JADMIH01 > JADMIH01. The sequence continues at coordinate 52,688 of DATEOC010000058.1, read as the reverse complement.
GAGGGGTATCTGCGCCGAGTAGCGGTCCACGAACTGCGTGTTGCCGACCTGCATCTTCCCGGTAATCATCTCCTGGGCGAGGAGGCCGTTGGTAACGTAGAAGGGGTTGTTCTTGTCAGCTTTAGGGTCGTTTATCTCCATGCGGGACTTATCGAAGTACTGGACGAGGTGCTTGCCACCAACCCCCTCTGCGTAATCTTCCTGCAAAGCGCCCGTATTCGGCTGTGGTCCCCAGTACCAGCTACGCCGCACGAGGCCCTCCGCCACAAGCTGGTCGGTGCGCGCCCACGTGCGCCGGAACGCCTCGTCCGCGAAGGAGGATGGCGCGGGCGGCTGGGTAGGCTGTGCTGTTGTCTGAGGCGTGGGTTGTATTATTGGTGGCGCAGTGCCTAGTGGGGTGGGCTGTGGAGTTGGCCCTGGCGGGGGCGGCGTTTGCGTCTGCGCCAGCGTTATTGAGGTGGATAATAAGGTAGATATGAGCGCCAATGCCGGTATGCTTCTCTTAGCCTTCAATGCATCTTCTCCATATTCTCTTGAAATTCTCTATCTCAGAGTTGGTATTTTCTAACTGAGACGGTTCTGACACCCTTCATTGTACACTACAGGCACGATTCTGGACGATATGTCCACGAGGGGTAATTTTTCGTGGACTGAAACGTTAATTTACATAACAGCATATAGTACAAACCATAAGCTCCCAACCGGCAGACCATGATACCCAGGCGTAGAAGGAGGGACATGATGGCAGCAATAGCAGAGAGGCGCAAGTTTATCTTAGCGGCTTTTGGACTGCTGCTCGGTTTTGTGTTGTCTGCGAGCACGGCATCCACTAATGCCTCAGAGCGCTTTGTGACAATAAGCGAGCCACTGCCGGCAGGCGCGATTGTGCAGACGGTCCTGAGCGGCCTGAACGCGCCGGTCGCGATGGCTTTCGATCCCCAGGGTCGACTCTTCCTCACGGAACTGACCGGCGCGGTACGCCTCTACGCGAACGGCACCCTGCAAGCCGCACCTGTGATTACCTTCACAGGCGATAACCTTACCGGCTGTATCGACCGCAGGCTCCTCGGCATCGCTATTGACCCCAACTTTAACGCTAACCACTATATCTACGTATACCTCACTGACCCTTCAGAGTGTGAGGTCGCTGAGAACAAGGTGATACGCTTCGTTGAGAGCAACGGCACCGGCTCCAACCCCGCCGTGATATTCTCCTCGCCACAGACCGCCGGAATAGACCAGGGAGGCAATATCCACTTCGGTCCGGACGGGAAGCTATACGTCTCCATCGGGCACGACGACAACGCCGCGACTGCCCAGGACGTAACGGTCAAGCCAGGCAAGGTGCATCGCATCAACTCGGATGGTACGATCCCCTCCGACAACCCGGTCTTTACCCCGACGGGCGCGCTCCCATCACTCTACGCAATAGGACTGCGCAACAGCTTCGACTTTACCTTTGATGACGTGGCGGGCACGCGCCTCTTCGCCAGTGAGAACGGACCTGACTGCGACGATGAGCTGAACCGAGTCGTGGGGGGCTATAACTACGGCTGGCGTCCCAATTACCCGTGCGATGATGCCAACCCCGACCCCACGTACAACACGATCCCGCCGATGTGGCACACGGAAGGTGCATCGGTCGCACCCACAGGTATCGAGGTATACACAGGCGCGAACATACAGCCCTGGCAGAACGGCCTATTCATCTGCTCCTACAACGACGGTGTGCTGCGACACTTCTATCTGAGCGCAGACCGCACGCAAGTGACCTCGGTAGCTGACGTTCAGGGTGTAACCTGTAACATGGACCTGGAGACCGGCCCGGACGGCGCGCTCTATTACATAGAGGGGGGAGGATACTCGCCGGGAGACCTCAAGCGTATCATCGTCTCGCCTGGCCCTACAGCCACACCTATACCTACGCCCTTGGCTTGCAATGCCATGTCGGGGAGTATTATTACCAGCCCCAACGTAATCCAGGACGCAAACTCACTCAAAGCCGTCGCCGCAGTTTCCGCAAACGACGTATGGGCTGTAGGCTCTGTGGGCTTCCAGGCCTTGATAGAGCACTGGGACGGGACCGCATGGACTGTATACTCCGTACCCACCTATGGCGCGCTCAATGCTGTGGCGGCCCTCTCCGCTAACGACGTATGGGCTGTCGGAGAGGCTCCCATGGGGCAGGGAACCTATAGCCACACTGGGCCCGGCCATGTAACATTGACGATGCATTGGGATGGGCAGGAGTGGAGCACTATCCCTAGCCCAACCTTGAACGAGCCATATCTCCACGAAAGATTGCTGGGAGTCGCAGGCACGTCTGCAAACAACGTATGGGCTGTCGGATCCTATCAGCGTACATATGAGACTGTTACGCTGATAATGCACTGGGATGGCACCCAATGGGCGACGGTATCAAGTCCTAATCCTGGTGACGACTTCAGTAGTCTCGCAGACGTAACTGCTATCTCAGCCAATGATGCATGGGCTGTAGGTTCCTACAGCTCGGCCAACACTATCCGGATAATAGCCCTGCACTGGAACGGGGTTGACTGGTCCATCGTGCCTGTTTCCGCCGTAGGCAACTACAACTCCTTTACCGAGGTTGATGCCGTTGCTACCGACGACGTTTGGGCTGTGGGAACCGCCGGTATTAATCGAACCACCGTCTGGCACTGGAACGGAAACCAATGGAGTCTTGTATACGGCCCCTCAGAGCTATATGCCGGATTTTTTTCGTTGGACGCAGTTGCGGCAGATGACGTGTGGGTCCTGGGATGGCCCGGATATGGGGGTAATGAGGTGTTGCATTGGGATGGCACTCAGTGGAATAGCTCCATGACCAGCAACATCGGGCTTATAGACATAGCAGCACTTCCGGGGAGTGATGTTTGGGCTGTTGGCTCTAGCTCCCCGCTGACGCGAGTGGAGCATTTGAGCGATGGCGAATGGAGATCAGTCCCAAGCCCTAATAGCGTAGCAATTAAGAACTACATAGCTTCAGTAGACGTCGTATCAGAGCAGGATGCGTGGGCTGTCGGGGAGTATGTCGCCACCGATGGGCTAGCTAAAGGATTGGCTTTGCACTGGGATGGGGCTGCATGGACACAGGTAGGTGACGTAGGCAGTCTCAGTGATGTTGATGCGCTATCCAGCAGTGATGTATGGGCCGTAGGATATAGCAGACCCGGCTTCCTATATCCCCAGGTACGGCGCTGGGACGGCGCAACTTGGACAACTATCTTGGCCCCTTTTATTTCCGAAGCAGAGTCTGTTTATCTTACTTCAGTAGCTGCCGTATCAACAAACGATGTCTGGGTGGCAGGGTACTATGTCCCACGCGGCAATCCAGATCAGACCGTCACTGTGATAATGCATTGGAACGGCAGCGAGTTGAGCATAGTACCCAATCCAACCACCAGTTCTACCAACAGGCTGGACGAGATAGCAGCAATAGCCGCCGATGACATCTGGGCTGTAGGCCGCGACAACGACCACACGCTGACCATGCATTGGAACGGGGTAGAGTGGACTATCGTCCCCAGCCCCAATGTAGGCACGAGCCGCAACATCCTACACGGCCTATCCGCTGCGTCAACTAATAGCGTGTGGGCGGTAGGATATTATGGCCCCTCCAGCACGGGGCAGACCCTCGTGCTACGCTGGGATGGCACGCAGTGGAGCGTCGTCCCCAGCGCTAACGTGGGAGACAACAGCTTCCTCCTCAGCGTAGACGCCCTGGCTGATAATGATGTGTGGGCAGTAGGCAACTATTACAGCGGAGGTATACAACGAACGCTGGTCGAGCATTGGGACGGCAGCGCATGGAGCGTAGTCTCAAGCCCGAATGCCAATGCCGAAAACAACTACCTAAATGGCGTGAAGGCGGTATCGGCGAATCAAGTATGGGCCGTAGGCGGGTACACTGAAGGATACTTAGAACGGACACTGATCCAACAGTTCACGCGCTCCAGCACCCAGATATTTTCCGACGTGCCCCCCGATAATACTTTCTATCCCTTCGTGCAGTGCATTGCCTGCCAGGGCATCATCTCTGGCTACTCTGATGGTACCTTCCGGCCAGGAAATGATGTGACAAGAGGCCAACTCTCAAAGATAGTCTCCAACTCCGCAGGCTTCAACGAGCCTCCCGGCGGTCAGCTATTCGAAGACGTGCTGCCCGGCAGCACCTTCTATGATTGGGTTCAGCGTCTCGCGAATAGGGGATACATCGGTGGCTACCCATGTGGAGGTCCTGGTGAGCCTTGCGGATCAGGAAATTTACCATACTTCCGCCCAAATGCAAACGCTACACGCGGGCAAATCTCCAAGATAGTCTCTAACGCGGCAGGCTATAACGACACACCTCCGGGGCAGACCTTCGAGGACGTGCCTACCTCCAACACATTCTACCTGTGGATAGAGCGTCTCGCCTCCAGGGGTATTATGGGCGGTTACCCATGTGGTTCAGAGGGGGAGCCTTGCGGGCCTGGCAACAAGCCGTATTTCCGTTGGATGAACAACGCCACTCGTGGACAGACCTCTAAGATCGTGGCTAACACTTTCTTCCCCAACTGCCAAGTTGCCGCAAAACCATAGTTGTGGTGCGAGGTATCACTTTGGTATGCTTGTATGTTACGCCACATTTATGCGTGTATGCGTGGCAGAATAGGAGACATAACATGGTGCTGAGAATAATGCCCAGGCATAAGCTGACAATCTTGCTATCAGCGATTGGGTTCTTGCTGTGCGTCGGTTTGACGGCCAGCGCCAGCGCAATCGCTAGCGGCGCGGGCATAGGGCAGCCAATAATCTCTCGCGTGGCCCAAGACCAATCGAAACCAGGCGCATCGCAGAATCAAGCCGCTAACCCGTGTACGTTCCCGATAGCGGAGATATTCCCTGGCGAGGATGTAGGTGCGATTGGTCCTAACACTTTAAGGGGCATAGCGATAATCTCCCCTGACGATATCTGGGCAGTTGGATATTACGTGCACGGCTCCTCTAAAATGCTGACCATGCACTGGGACGGCACGCAGTGGACCATAGTACCTACAGGCATCGAGGGCGCTCTATCCGCAGTAACAGCCATTGCATCTAACGACATTTGGGCTACAGGCTTGACCCAAATAATACATTGGGATGGCCAGGCTTGGAGTCAGAGCTATGCCTCTCAATTTCCTACCGCCACTCTCTTCAATGATATAGATGCGTTGGCATCAAACGAAGTTTGGGCCGTGGGTGGTTACTATCAGGAGGAACAAAACTATATCTCAGTCGCAATGCGCTGGAACGGCAACCAATGGAGCCGCATGGATATACCGCAACACGCCCCACAAAATGATCTATACGGCATCGATGTAGTCGCGGCCAATGACGTATGGGTCGTGGGCGGTGGTAACTCGACGTCAGGGTACTATGCAGCTCTCGTAATGCATTGGAATGGTTCGACCTGGACGCGGACCAGTACGCCGCCTGATCTTTACGCTCGGGAAGGTCCACTAAGGGATATCGCAGTTATCTCGAGCAATGATATATGGGCCGTCGGGTGGGATCAAGATTTCAATCCGTCCCGGCAGCGCTCAGTTACTCTCCATTGGGACGGCTTTCAATGGACTGAAGTGTCTAATCCTGGGTATGGCAGGCTCAACAGGGTCACCGCCCTGGCGGCTAACGACGTTTGGGCCGTGGGACTGGGCACCACTTTACACTGGGATGGCACGAGCTGGAGTGATGCAGCGATCACAGAGAGCCTTTATGACGTGACGGCCTCGCCATCGGGCGAGCTTTGGGCAATTGGAGAGTATCGTGATCCTATTGACCTGGGGGCCAGAACGCTGACGCTCCGCCATGACGGGGAAGGGTGGACCACAGTCTCCAGCCCAAACATCACCACAAAATCGAACAATCTGGCCGGGGTCGCCGCGATTTCCTCCGACGATGTGTGGGCAGTGGGTGGTTACGGTATCAGCAGCGGGACGCGTACTCTGGTCCAGCATTGGAACGGGCTGGCGTGGAGCAACGTACCCACCCCTCTCCTACGTCCGTCTAATTCCCTCAATGCCGTTACTGCCATCTCCACCTATGATGTGTGGGCTGCCGGGTACGTCTATAGTGGCAGTAACGGCTACATCACACTCGTAGAGCATTGGAATGGAGATGAGTGGAGCGTCGTATCGAGTCCCAACTTTGAGGGAGGCCTGGGCACGAACAATTACCTGAATGCAATCTCCGCTACGGCAGCCGATGACATCTGGGCGGTAGGATATCATACCTCCGATTCCGGCCAAACGATCCTGCCTCTCACGATGCACTGGAACGGCACGCAGTGGGACCTCGCTCCAATCACCGCTACCAGCAACAATAGCAGGCTGGACGGGGTAGTGGCTATATCGTTAGACGACGTATGGGCGGTTGGGCGCGACAATGAGCACACTTTCACGGTGCATTGGGATGGCGCGCAATGGAGCATCGTGCCAAGCCCTAACATCGGGAGCGACCGCAACTTCCTGCATGGAGTATCCGCCGCCTCGCCCGACAGCGTGTGGGCCGTCGGCTATTACGGCCCGGCAGGCACGGGCCAGACCCTTGTGCTCCACTGGGACGGGCAGGAATGGGCCGTAGTCCCCAGCCCGAGCGCGGGAGACATCAGCTTCCTCGTAGAGGTGGACGCTCCTTCCGACGATAATGTCTGGGCCGTAGGTAACTATTTCACGGGTGGCATACCGAGGACCCTCGCCATGCACTGGGGCGGCAGCGGATGGACAATCGTACCTAGCCTCGATGGAAGCGCGGAAGGGAGTTACTTGAACGGCATAGATGTGCTGGCCTCTAACGATGTATGGGCTGCGGGCAACTATAAGTCCCAGGAGAATAGCTACAGCCTCATAGAGCACTTCAATCTATCCAACGCGCAGATATTCTCCGACGTATCCATTGACAACGTTTTCTACCCCTATGTACAGTGCCTCGTCTGCAAGGGAACAATCTCAGGCTACTCTGACGGCACATTCCGCCCCAACAATGACATCACGCGAGGTCAACTGGCTAAGGTAGTCTCCAACTCCGCAGGTTTCAATGACGATCCAGGTGAGCAGCTATTTCAGGATGTGCCTGATGGCACCACCTTCTATAAATGGGTAAACAGGCTGGCTAACAGGGGATACATCGGTGGCTATCCCTGCGGCGGGCCAGGTGAGGCTTGCGGCATCGACAATCTGCCATACTTCCGCCCCAACGCCAATACGACAAGGGGACAAATCTCCAAGATAGTCTCCAATGCGGCAGGCTACAACGACACACCTCCGGGGCAGACCTTTGAGGACGTGCCTCCCTCCAACACATTCTACCTGTCGATAGAGCGTCTAGCGTCGAGGGGCATCATGGGCGGTTATCCATGCGGTTCAGAAGGAGAGCCTTGCGGGCCTGACAACAAGCCATATTTCCGTTGGATGAACAACGCCACACGCGGGCAGACCTCCAAGCTCGTGGCTAATACGTTCTTCCCCAACTGCCAGGTTGCTAATCCATAATTTACTTCAGCTTGCGATTCGTGTTGGCAAGCTAATGCGGTGTAACGCATTAGCGCGTCGCATAAGGAGATAGCATATGGAGACGAGAATAGTAACCTACAGGGGCCTGACACTTCTGTTGTCGGCTATCGGATTGCTGCTCTGCGCGGGACTGGCCGCAAGCTCGGCCCTTGCTGATAAGCAACCAGATGCGAGGGACCAGGCCTACGGAACCGTTACAGCGAATGTCGCCTGTAGCACAACCACGGTCATCGCAAGCCCTAATAGTGCGTCGAACCCCAATAGCCTCACCGAGGTGGAAGTGATCTCTCCTGATGACGTCTGGGCAGTAGGCTCATCAGGGGGCTATCATAGCGCCGTGCTGACAATGCACTGGGATGGAACTGCTTGGAGCATAGTCCCTTCCCCCGCGTTTGGGTTGACCTGGTCTGTGTTTAGAGGTATCTCGGCCGTCTCTACTAATGATGTTTGGGCCGCAGGTAATGCTTCCGATGGGATCCTTATACTCCATTGGGACGGGGTTCAGTGGAGCAGAGTCCCAACCCCTGGGCTGTTTGCCACGATATATGATATAGACGCCGTCTCCTCCACTGATGTATGGGCCGTGGGTGGGGGCCGCATAACGTTCACGATGCACTGGGATGGCAGCGCGTGGAGCAGAATCGATAGCCCCAACGTTCTCGCGAGCTATGACGGTTTCGAGCAGAATACGCTTTATGAAGTCGATGCGGTCTCCGCGAACGATGTCTGGGCTGTAGGGTACGGCGGAGCTCCTGATCATCCCGATATACGTAGCGAAGGCAATTTAGGTATACATTGGGACGGCACACGGTGGGCTACGGTTATTTCTGGCCCCCTTGTTTGGAACCAAAATAGTCGCCTCTACGCTATCTCAGCTCTCGCCACTGACGATATATGGACCGTTGGCTTCCAGAGCGGCACAGGTCCCTTCACGTTGCATTGGGATGGCAGCAATTGGATATCTGTCCCCCTGCCAAGCCAGGTGGGGTCAATATATGATGTTCAAATGATTACCACCAGCAGCGTGTATGCGATTGGCATTGCAAACGGGCAACGATGCATCCTTCACTGGGATGGCACTGGATGGAGTGTAGTTTCTACACCAGACACAAATATCGCCACAATTATGGGCTTATCGGAGAGCACTCTTTGGGCTGTTGTTAGCATGACCGATACTACTTATACCCTCAAGTGGAACGGCACCGGGTGGGACCGTGTAGAAAGCCCCAATTGGATGTCGGGCTACAATACACTGCGCACAATCGAGGTCTTCTCGCCCACCGACATTTGGGCGGTTGGCTATTATGCGCCGTATACGAATGACTACAGCGCATATCGGGCAAGGACCCTGATTCAGCATTGGGATGGTACTCAATGGAGCATAGTCCCCAGCCCCAACGGCCCTGGCGATACCGGTTACCTCTACGATATTTCGGGGTCGTCCCCAGATGATATATGGGCCGTAGGCGATTACGTTGCTAACATTTCGATGAGCTACAAGCAGCCCCTTACCCTGCACTGGAACGGCAACACATGGAGCGTGGTCCCCACTGTTGATCACCCTTACTCGATGTCGCTATCAGCGGTTGAAGCCCTTTCGTCAGACAATGTGTGGGCGGTCGGCTCCGGGAACACCGGCGATCCCCAAAACAGGCTTGCCCATATCATACATTGGGATGGGGCGCAGTGGGTGCGGGATACGAGCATAACGGGCAACCCCAATGAGAGCAGCCACCTGGCAGGGATAGCGGTCGTATCGAACAACGATATGTGGGCTGTGGGCGAGTACCGCAGCACACCTTCCAGTCCTTTTCAAACTTACATCGTTCGGTGGAACGGCACGAAGTGGAGCTGGGTGACCAGTCCAAACGTTGGGACGAACAACAACCGTCTGCTCGCGGTCACAGCCTTGTCGGCGAATGATGTATGGGCTGTAGGCTATGCGGGCCCCCCTGGCGTGGGGCAGGCGCTTGCGCTCCACTGGGACGGCGCTCAGTGGAATGTAGTCCCAACCCCCGCCATCGGTGACAGCAGCTACTTCATAGGGATAGACGCGGCCTCGTCGGGTGAAGTGTGGGCTGTAGGGAATTACCTCAGTGGTGGGATACCCCATACACTGGTAGAGCGGTGGAGCGGTGCTCAGTGGGAAGAGGTCACAACGACCGACCTCAGCTCAAGGAGCAACTACTTTAGTGGAGTAGCAGTAGTGTCGCCCGGCGAGGTGTTGGCTGTAGGCGAGTATGGCTTCGAGGATGCGCAGCTGACGCTCGTAGAGAAGGTCGCCACAAACGTCTTTTCAGACGTGCCGGTCGATAACGTCTTTTACCCCTATGTCCGCTGCCTCATAAATCACGGCATCATATCCGGCTACTCAGATTGCACCTTCCGCCCGAACAACGACGTGACGCGAGGGCAGTTGGCGAAGATAGTCTCCAATTCCGCGGGCTTCGAGGACGACCCTGGACCTCAGCTCTTCGAGGATGTGCCACCAGGCAGCACTTTTTACGACTGGATAAACCGCCTCGCCAATCGAGGCTATATCAGCGGCTACCCATGTGGCGGGCCAGGGGAGCCTTGTGGAAGTAATAACTTACCATACTTCCGCCCCTATACCAACACGACAAGGGGACAAATCTCCAAGATAGTCTCTAACGCGGCAGGCTATAATGACACACCTCCGGGGCAGACCTTCGAAGACGTGCCTCCCACCAATACATTCTACCTGTGGATAGAGCGTCTCGCGTCGAGGGGCATCATGGGTGGCTACCCGTGCGGTTCAGAGGGGGAGCCTTGCGGGCCTGACAACAAGCCATACTTCCGCTGGGGTAACAACGCCACTCGTGGGCAAACATCCAAGATCGTGGCTAACACCTTCTTCCCCGGCTGCCAGGTAGCAGCGACTCGATAACTACCAATCACGAAGACCAACAAGCCCGCCGAGTATTGGCGGGCTTATTCTGGTTTGGCACGTATTATGCAGCCTGTTTACATGTACCAGGATGTCAGACCTCTCATACGCGTAAGTCCGAAGCCGGACCCTGCGACTTCGGTACTACCCTCCCCCACCCTTTCGTACCATGACCACCCCCCTTTTGTACTATTCGCCTATCTTTTCAGGCTGCCTCTTTGGTAGACTTGGATGCCGAACCGTCATTAAGGCGCACATATCGCGCCTCATTTTCCCCTCATTCAATTCACCACATAAATACCGGAGGTACACCCGATGAAACGTATCCTGACTATCCTATGGCTCGCCCTCGCAGGGGCTATAGCCGCGATCACCCTTGCCGCGGGCAGCCCCGCCCTGGCAGGCACGCCAGTCTATTCACAGATCGAGCAGCCCGAAGTACCTGCCACAGTGGTCCCATGCGCCGCCATCACCGGCAGGGTTGTCAGCAGCCCAAACAGCTCGACCTCTCCCATCGTCAGCTCCCTCAACGGCGTGACCGTAATCTCGGCGAGTGACGTGTGGGCCGTCGGCACCTACCGCAACAGCTCCGGAGCAGACCGCACCCTGATCGAGCATTGGGACGGCGCGCAGTGGGGTATAGTAGCCAGCCCCAACGTCGGGACGGGTGGCAACTACCTCCTGGAAGTGTCAGGCCTGGCGTCTGATGACGTGTGGGCTGTCGGATGGGCCGTCGGCGTCGGGGCCATCTCGATGCACTGGGACGGCGAGCAGTGGAACCTCGTTACCGTGCCCAACCTCGGCTCGGTCAGCAGCAATCTCCAGGGCGTCAAAGCGCTCGCCTCCGACAACGTGTGGGCCGTGGGCAGCTTCGGCCACGCGGGCCTGGAGCAGACCGTGACGATACGCTGGGACGGTACCCAGTGGCTGGTCATGCCGAGCATCGTCCTCGGCTCGATGAGCGCCTTCTATGACGTAGACGCTATCTCCGCCAACGACATCTGGGCCGTGGGCAAGTACCGAACGTCAGGCTCCTCCCCTGAGCAGACCCTCACCGCACACTGGAACGGCACCGCATGGAGCACGGTGGCCAGCCCCAACTCAGGATCAGTCCCCAACTTCCTGTACGGCGTCACGATGGTATCAGCGAGCGACGTATGGGCGGTGGGCACTTATGATCTGGACCTACCTACGACGCTGGCCCTCCACTATAACGGCTCTTCGTGGAGCATCGCCAATAGCTCAGGGGGCGGCGCGCTCAATGAAGTGGTCGCCTTCTCCGCGAGCGACGTGTGGGCGGTAGGCTTCGATTACGATGAGAATACAGGCAGCATCGTCCCCGTGACCGGACACTGGAATGGCTCATCATGGAGTCGTGGAGGCGGCCCCTCTATCAGCTCTAACAGCAGCACCCTTTTCAACGTCGCTAAAGGCACCTCCGGCGACCTGTGGACGGTCGGCAAGGGACGCGCAACAGGTAGCAACGTAGACGAGGCATACGTAGCCCACCGCACAGGCGGGCTGTGGAATGTAGTCCCAGACCAGACCGACGGCTCCATGATGAACGGCCTCTACGGCGTTGACGCGGTAGCCTCTAACGACATCTGGGCAGTCGGGCATACAGGCGTTTCCGCTCGTACCCTGGTCGAGCGCTGGAACGGTAGTAGCTGGGATATCGTCACCAGCCCCAACGTCGAGCCTTCCGCCAGCGTCGGCAGCTACCTGTGGTCGGTATCGGGCACGGCATACAACGACGTGTGGGCAGTCGGGCATTCTAAGTCCGGCGCATCCCCTGAGCAGACGCTCAGCATGCACTGGAACGGCTCAGCGTGGAGTATAGTAGCCAGCCCCAACGATGGCGCGGGCGCGAACTTCCTCTACGGCGTAGACGCGCTATCCGCGAGTGACGCCTGGGCCGTTGGATATTCAAGCAGCGACAAGCCCCTGGCTATGCGCTGGAACGGCACTCAGTGGAGCGTCGTAACTACGCCCGACATGGGCTACGATGCCCAGTTGAGGGATGTGTACGCACTTTCGGCCAATGATGCCTGGGCCGTGGGCAGCTACCGCACCGGTAGCTCCAGCGCTGACCAGACTCTCGTCCTCCGGTGGAATGGCACGGCATGGGCACAGGTCACAACCCCTAACGTCGCGGGCGTGTCCAACTACCTGCGGGCCGTCTCGGCAATATCGGCTAACGACGCCTGGGCGGTCGGCTACTCCGGCCAGACGGGAAGCACCCAGGCCCTTACCCTCCACTGGGACGGCACCGCGTGGACGCAGGTCAGCACCGGCTTCGCCGCCTCCATGAGCGCCCTCTATGACGTGGACGCCGTGCAAGCCGGGCACGTGTGGGCGGTGGGCAGCTACAGCAACGGAGGCGAGCAGACGCTCATAATGCGCTGGAACGGCACCAGCTGGAACACGGTCGGAAGCCCGAACGCCAACGACGAGCGCAACACGATGTACGCTGTAACCGCAGCCGCCACCAACGATATATGGGCCGTCGGGCAGTACGCCGACAACGGCACGACCCTCACGCTCGCCGAGCAGTTCGGCCCGGCAGCCTTCTCCGACGTAGAGCCGGACAACACCTTCTACTCGTTCATACAGTGCATGGTCTGTCGCGGCATCATCAACGGCTACTCCGATGGCACATTCCGCCCGAACGCCAACATCACTCGCGGGCAGCTATCGAAGATCGTCTCCAACTCCGCGGGCTTTAGCGAAGACCCAGGGCCGCAGCGGTTCGAGGATATACCGCCCGGCAGCACCTTCTACGACTGGGTGAACAGGCTCGCGGGCAGGGGTTACATAGGCGGGTATGCGTGCGGCGGCGAAGGTGAGGCTTGCGGCGCTGAGAACCTGCCGTACTTCCGACCCAACGCTAACGCCACGCGAGGGCAAATCTCGAAGATAGTATCCAACGCCGCCGGGTTCAGTAACGACCCCACCGGACAGACCTTCGAGGATGTAGCTCCCGGCAGCTCCTTCTACCTGTGGGTAGAGCGCCTCGCCTCTCAAGGCATAATGGGTGGCTACGCGTGCGGTGGCGAAAACGAGCCTTGTGGACCTGAAAACAGGCCGTACTTCCGCCCAGGCAACAACGCCACTCGCGGCCAAAGCTCGAAGATAGTAGCTAACGCCTTCTTCCCCGGCTGCCAGGTCAGGTAAGTTAGGCACTTCGTAGGGAATACAAGAAGTAAGGAGGCCTTGTGGGGCCTCCTTACTTCTTGATGTACTAATAACAATACACAGGGAATTGCGTCGAAGCCGATCGGTGGTTGGCGCTGCTGTCAAGCGTTCCGGCTTGGCATGGTGCTTGGAACTTATGCTATTATGTAGTGTGCAACGAAGACAACTTGATAGTGATCAAGTATACATAATCAGACAGTGACTATGACGTTTCCCCGGGCCTAATGCCAACGCGTGCCTCTCTATAATAGCTTGGTCATCGCAACTATCGTGAAGGAGTGTTGCAATCGGGATAGAAGGTATTAGCGACTATCTTTGATGCTTGTCCTCTCGTCACATTAGTGAAAGGCCGGAAGTATGGCCGGTTTGCCTCATCACAAGGCTCTCCCTCTCCACCGCATGGATAACCTGACATCACACCCAGGTTGGTGAGTTGCATGATCCATAAGTAGAAGGGGTTATCCTCAGGAACATCAGTGAAGTACAGTCCAGTTGGTGTACCCCCCACTCCTGCCGCACTGGCTACTATCTTGGCTAGCTGCCCACGAGTCGCATTAGCGAATGGTCTGAAGTATGGCCTGTTAGCTGGTGGGTCACATGGCTCCTCAGGAACTAACCCACAAGGATAGCCTCCCATGTATCCTCTCATGGATAACCTGTTGATCCATGTATAGAAGGTGTGGGTTGGATCTACATCTGCGTATATCTGGGTTCCTGGGTCTTCGGAGAAGCCTGCGGCATTGGATACTATCTTGGCTATCTGGCTACGTGTGATTTCGTTACCAGGCTTGAAGGTTCCATCCGAGTAACCAGATATAATACCTCTGCAAGCAAGACACCGTATCCACGTGTAGAAAGTGCTGTCCGAAGGCACGTCTGTGAAGCTGATCGTGCATGCTGTGGGAGTCACTGCTGTAGGCGTGATGGTAGGAGGCACAGAAGTGTTGGTAGGCGCGATGGTTGGCGTGCTGGTAAGAGTGCTTGTGGCAGTATTCGTCGGAATGGGGGTAGCTGTAGAGCCGCCTGGGGTCTGAGTAGGTGCAATTGTATTTGTGCTGGTTGGTGTGCTTGTGCGTGTGGCGGTTGATGTATGGGTGGGGGTTGGAGGAACTTGTGTAGATGTCGCGGTAGTAGTGTGGGTAGGAGTGGATGTGGCGGTGGGAGGCACGGAAGTGATGGTAGGGGTAGGCGTTGTAGCAGGGCATTGATCGCTGTACCACACCAGAAGGGGCTTATTATCTACTTTCTGTCCCACACCCCATACGTTGTTGCTCGCCGACATCGTAACACCATACAGCCTACCACTGATAACTGCCGAATCGATTGACCATTGCGCTCCATCCCAATGCTCCAGTAGGACGCCTTCCGCGCTTGGTCCCTCGTAGTAGCCAACAGCCCACATATCTGTAGCGGACAGTGCGTCAACGCCAAAGAGGCCGTTGCTGATATCGGTGCCAACCACATTTGGGCTTGTGACTATTGACCATTGCGTGCCATCCCACTGTTCTATGAGCGTCTGAAAGGGGTTCGGGCCTCCACTCGATTGGCCCACCGCCCATACGTTATTAGAGGCTAACGCTTTGACTGCATAAAGTGTGTTACCTGGAGCAGCACTATTAGGGCTTGATATAACGGACCACTGGGTGCCGTTCCAGTGCATTGTTAGGGTTTGGTTCTGGCCTCCATCCGCAGCAGTAAAGCCAACAGCCCAGACGTCGGTGGCAGTAACCGCGTCTACATCGGTCAGATAGCTCCGGAACGCGTTCACAGTACTGGTTACTCTAGTCCACTGTGTTCCATCCCAGTGAATGGTAAGAGCGCGCAGGCCCGTGAAGCCAACAGCCCAGACGTCATTAGAAGCAATAGCGTCAACAGCGGTAAGTGTGCCCGAGACAAGAGGAAGTGGAGGCACCGAGACGGTTGTCCATTGGGTGCCGTCCCAGTGCATGGTCAATGGTACTGCTTGCTGATTCTCATTCTCAAAGGCGCCCACAGCCCAGATATCGTTGGGGGCGAGAGCTACGACATCGTTGAGGTAATTGCTCGTTGAGGAAGGATTGGGGCTGGTGACGGGCAACCATTGGGTGCCGTCCCAGTGAATAGTGCGAGTGCGAAGACCGCTCCCTACGAAGGGATTGTAGGCTCCTACGGCCCACACGTCGGGGGTAGAGAGTGAATCTGCGCCGCGGAAGTACCCAAAGTTATCGGGATCGGGGGCTGTAACGGCTCTCCACATCAGGTCACACGGCGGGGTCTGCGGTAGCGGTAGTTCGCTGACAATACCTGCCGGTGAATTTCCTCCGCGTTGTTCAACTGAATTCAACCTGTTGGTTGACACTAAGCCAGCGAAAGTTTCGCGCGTGAATAATCCAAGTAATCCAGTGAGTATTAATAGAAGCGCTATTATCCCCGGAAGGCGCCAACTACCCAACCTACCCACGCAGTCGTCATTTTCAGCTCTGTTTGGCACTTACTTTTCCTCCGCATTCTAGTGCTATGATGTGCTATTGATAATGCAAAGAAGAATATAAGATAGCAAGAAGAGACACATCTTGTGACGTGAAATAGAGCGCTGCTTGTCAATCTCCTCTCCTGACGCTATTCAGCTTATCCTGCTTGGTCCTCTGCACTTCGCTCTAGGATTAATTCTGCATAAAGTATGCCACTATGCAGTATGCAAAGCCGGACAATAGGGATGGAGGGTGCCCTGAATTCGCGCTGCGCATATTATGGTGCCTGGAGTTCCCCGAACTTGGTTGTTGGGAGGTTACAGGCCATTATGCTGGGCACGACCTGACCTTTACTCTGCTGGTAGTACCTTAGCTCAGCTTGTATTTCTTTATCCCCTCATCCACCAATCTCCTGGCGCGGTTAGCTCCGGAGCGACCTAGCGGCTTGAACTTCTTCCCCTTGATCTGGTTGTACGACACGAAGAAGTGCTCGATCTCGTCCAACAGGTTGTCGTTGAGTTGCGACAGGGACTCGATTTCGCCGTGGTCGTGCGAATTGGCGGCGACGGCGATCAGGCGGTCGTTACGCATGGTATCGCCATCGCGCTCGGTCTGGTTGGCCCGGATCACCCCGATAAGCCGCGCCGGGACGAGGCACCCAGTGAAGGCAGGCTCGTCCATTATCAGCAGCACGTCGAGCGGGTCGCCATCCTCGCCCAATGTCTGGGGCACGAACCCGAAGTCGAACGGAAAGACCGCCCCCGCCGGAAGCACCCCACCCAACCTGAAGATGCCCAGCTCCGGGTCGTAGTCGAACTTGTTGCGGCACCCTTTCGGCGTCTCGATAATCACGTTGAGATCGCCCGACTCCTCGTCGAAGGGGCTGATGCGGGCAAATGGATCGTGTGTGGCGGTCTTGCGTGCCATACTCCTTAAAAACCCCCTTAGGGGCGGTTCGCGAACCGCCCCTACAAACCACTCTCAGTGTTCTTAACATCCTGGCTATTCACGCATCACGCATCACGTTTCAGAACATCCTCTTTACCTTGCTGAAAACGATATCGGCAAGCGTATGGGACGCTCCCCCCAGGATGAGTCCGGCTGTCGCGTAGGCTATCGTGGGGAGGTGCTGCTCAGTCCATACCCTCCCTGCGACCGCTATGTTGAGCATCGTGCCTGTGGGGTCTACCGGGACCATCAGATTGATTAGCCCTATCCCCAGCGCCGCGATCAGCCCCACTATCCCTACGAAGTAAAGCACTCTTAATAGAGGCCCCAACACGAAGCTGTGCGATACCCAGCTTCGGTGGGGCACGAGCGCCTTGTAAGGGAGCCATATCCACCTGAACGGTCCCCACCGCCTGTACGGCCTCGAATGCGTGTCGAGGTCGGGACTGAATAGCAACCCAGAAGCAAGGTATGTGCCAGTCAGCACCGCGGTATTCACCGCGTCCATCTGCGGCAGACCTGAGTTGAGCGCCACCGGCACCATCACAGCCGCCGAAGCTATCGTTATGACGTCATGCGTGCGTACATTGGGCATCGTTACTGCTCTTCCCGGTAAGCCACTCTTGATTCATACTCGCCCTCATCCGGACGGACAGACAGCTTTGTGGCTTTGCCTTCGGACGTGAGGTGAAAGCGGATCGGCGTCGAGACCTCAGTTATCAGGTTGAACGCGACAAACTCAGTAGATGCATGGGACACCGCCACGGTAGCCCGCTGCTCAACCAATCCATTGATTGTCCCGTCAAGCTCCCCATCTTTCCATAAGAAGGTCAGGTACTCCAGGCCATCCTTCATATCTAGCGCCACGATTGTTGCCGCCGCGCCAACAGAGCGTAATAGCGAGCTAGGCGCAGTGCCGATCACCCGGTATCCGGTGTACGAGTCCGACCACGACTGCCATAATTTCTCGAAATGTCGCCTGCGCGGCTGCACCCTCTCCGGCGGAGTTACCACCTCCAGAGGCCCAAAGTCCCCCACGGCCATCGCCTCGACTATAGAAGTTGCAAGGGCATTAAGCTCCGCATAGTGGGCAAGCTGCTGAGGGTCGGCCTCCATGAAGAGATTGATCGCCTCCTGTCCGCTTGGGGTAATCACAAGTGCGCTCTCTGTGGCACCAATCGAAAGTTTAGCGCCCGAAGGCAACAGGTATACGCCGCAGTATTCATCAAGCTCCGAAGCGGTAAGCTCGACCATGGCTGCTGGTGGGAAAGCGGGAGTGGATGGGCCAAAGATAATGCTGACCAGGTTCTCCTCCACCACGCGCACGGGGAAATTGTCTCTGCTGGCGAGCATGATCAGTACAACATCTTCGTCCACGAAATGCTCGTAGCCTGCATGGGAGTAATCGCTCGTGCCGCCACGCGTGATGAGCCGCGTACCGCGTGGCTTCTTTGAGATATACACGCCATAACCGGATGACGCACCCTCCGGTAGGGTGCCTACTGCTTGCACGTAAGGCGTGAGCATCAAGCCTCTAGCCTCTTCGCTAAGAAGGGTATCATCTTCGAGGGCGAGATGCCACTTATATAGATCACCCACTGTGGAGAGCATCCCGCCGTTCGCGTGCAGATTCCACCCCGGACCTTCTTGCATCCACCCCAGGTCGAGGGGAGTGCCTGCATCTCGCGCCCCATCATAGCAATGCATGACCTTATCGCTCTCCCATATAGGTAGCACGTACCCTGTTTTGGTCATGTGAGCAGGTTTGAAAAGATACTTATTCAGATATGCCTCGTATGTCATGCCTGACACTATCTCTATTATCGCCCCGAGGAGACTGTACGAGGGATTCGAGTAGTGATACTCGGCACCTGGGGCCGCCTGGAGAGGGGCGTCGAGGATGCGCTTGACGGCATCATCTCTGGAGATAGCCTCATAATCTTCGCCTGAATAGAGTTGAAGCCCGGCGGTGTGGGTGAGCAGCTGGTGGATAGTGATGCCCGTCTTGTCAGGAGGCACGTCCTCAAAGTAGAGGTTGATTGTATCGCCCAGGTCCAGCTTGCCCTCTTGCGCCAGCTTCAAGATAGCAACCGCGGTGAACCACTTCGTGAAAGAGGCAATATCGAACAGAGTCTCAGCGGTGACGGGCACCCTCCGCGCCCGGTCGGCGAGGCCATACCCGCCCTGCTCGATAATCACGCCCTCTCGCGCAGCCAGCACGGCACCGGCAAACCCGAACGGCACCAGGCGGCTGAGATAGTCGCTTAGCTCCTGGCCCAATTCATCACTCATAACTGATTGCTTCTCTCCTGTGAGGGGTCAGGGGTTAGGCGTCAGCACCATCAGTCTCCAACTCCCGACCCCTGACCCCTAACCCCCGACCCCCCAGAAACTCGTACAAGATACGCCCCGTCGCTCCCCAGATCTCATAAGGGCCATAAGTATAATAGTGAATGTCATATTGGAAGCCGTCCGGGGCGGTGTATGGCTTCGTATGGTGTATCGCCTCGTCGCGCAGGGCGCTCAACGGCACTTCGATTACCTCTGCTACTTCATCCGCGCTGGGCGTGAACGTCAGTTCCTCCGCCAGGTAGCCAGGCTTCAGCCTCGCGATTATGGGCGTAATCAGGAAGCCGCTCACCCTCGCGAATATATCACGCAGCCTCCCTGTCACCTCGACGGCGGAGGGGTCCACACCCAGCTCTTCCTGCGTCTCACGCAGAGCCGTTTGCACCAGGTCAGCGTCGGTGGGGTCTTTCGCTCCCCCGGGGAGGGAAATCTGCCCCTTGTGATGCTCAACCGTCTCGGTGCGCCGCATGAAGACCATGTGGTCTTCACCCCCGCGAGGGTAGATGAGCATCAGTACCGCCGCACGCCTGTATCTCTCCCCAGGCTTGACGCGAGGCCACGTATCATCTCTAAGGTTGTTGTCAGCGCTTTCCATTCCAAAATCAGCCCTCTAAATATCCCTGGAGCCACAGGAACCCTGTCAGATCATCGCCCTGCACTATCCCCGTCATGCCCGGACCTGACGTGTGCTGCGCCGCATAGAGGGGGACGCTCATCTCGAAATCGCCGGGCAGCGCCAGCGTGATTGGGAGCACATTCAGTGACCTGCCGTCAAACTCAACCTCCGAGGGTGGAGCCTCGACAGGGCTATAAAACCAGTAGTCGTCAATGTCCGCCCTCTCGTTGCTGAGTAACGCAGGCATGTAAGCTCGCGCCCCCTGAAAAGATACCTTCGTCGTGCTATCGCCAGTACCGCTCTCAGCCTCCATCTCCTCTGCCCTACTTACCTTGTAAGCAAGCGCACCCATCTGGAAGTTGTAGGTCTCGCCTATCCTGTAAAGGCGCTGGTTTGCGTAGAAGCACGTGTCGAGAAAGCTCACGGTTGCGCCCTTACACGTGCCGGTTAGCTGCCCCTCAACGCCATTAGCCCAGGGCACGACCTCAGTGATGGTTAGGGGCCATACGGGGCCTCCGTACACTTCAGGGTATGCGCTCTCTAACTGCCCATCCTTTATCAACACGCACACTCTTAGTCCATCTCCAGTGGAGCGATAAACTCTGATACCCTGCCCTGCTGCGTCAGGAGTGGCATCCTCCTCAATGGCCCTGCGGATGAAGTTGAACAGGTCGTCTCGCTGGACTTCGCGGTAGACGCAGCCCCAATGGTCGCCGTGGCCGCCCGCCTTCCTGGTGAGGGCCGCATCTGGCTGCACTACGGAATATTCGCGCTTCCCTCGTCTCCCCAAGCGCCCGGTGAGTCGCCTAAACATAGCTACAAGGCATTATAATGGAAAGGGCAGACAAAGAGACAAGGGGGTATATAAGTGACTACAACGATAGATGCCGAACGAACAGAGACATCTGTTCCCGACCTGGCAGCCGGAAGCAAGCTCTTCCTCCAATGGCTGGACGGCTGGCTGGACGCCCTACCCACTCTCCGCCTGGTTGCGTTCATGCGTGAGAATGACATAAAGTCTGAGAATGTCGCTATCATCAGCGCCGACCTCATCGTTGGCTTCTGCTACAAGGGCAACCTTGCCTCTCCGCGCATAGCAGGCGTGGTCGAGCCTAGCGTGCAGGTGTTCAGTCTCGCGCACGACATGGGTGTTACGAATTTCGCCCTGCTTCAAGAGTACCACACCCATGATGCCGTTGAGTTCGAGCAGTTTGGCCCGCACGGCATACGCGGCACCGAAGAAGCCGAGATGGTGGAGTCGCTCGCCTCCCTCCCCTTCTCCCACCTGTTCGATGTGATACGCAAGAACTCCCTCCACCCTGCCCTCCACACCGATATGGACAGGTGGCTCCAATTGCGGCCCGAAGTGAATACCTTCATCACGGTGGGCGACTGCACCGACCTCTGCCTGTACCAACTGGCGATGCACCTGAAGCTCGGAGCCAACGCGATAGACAGGCGCATACATGTCATCGTCCCTGCCAACTGCGTGCAGACCTACGATCTGCCACTGGAAACAGCCCAAAAGATAGGTGCGATGCCCCACGATGGCGACCTGATGCACGCGGTCTTCCTGTACCAACTCGCGCTAAATGGGATGCTGGTGGTCAAGGGGATACAATAAACCGGACGAAGGACGAAAGACGAAGGACGAAAAAGTAGGGGAGTGATGAATAAACGCATCGTATTGTTCGCAACTATGGTTATGCTGATGGCTCTGGTTTCCGCCTGCGACAGTGGGCCTGCCCCACAGCCAACGTCGCAGCCGCGTCAGCCTACCCTGCCTGCACAGACTACACAGACTATAGGCACGCCTACCGTCGTTGATGCCGCACCTATCACGCCCCCGCCCACGCCTGTAGACGACTTTCCTTCCCCTACACCGGTCACAATCACCAGCACGGGCGAGCCTCTCACCGCGCTACAGGCCCTCGCGGCGCTGAAGCCGAAAGCGCTGGCCTGGCAGTCCGATGTGCGACTGGCGATGCTGGCGAATGTGCGCCCCGGCCAGCAAAAGCTTCTGCTCGGAGTCGCATTGGGCGACCCGGATGTGTTCGAGCCAACCCCCGGCGGTACGGGGCGCAACTGGACCCTGGTGGCAGTCTCTCCCTCTCGCGGCGGCGTAGCCATCAGCATGGACGGCACCGAGGTTGACCTGGTAGCCGAGGGGAGCGTCACGGGCGAGATGCTAGGGAGCTTCTCCGACCCACGGCTCTCACCCCTCGACCTGGCCACGCTGGACGCCGGTCACCTGATCGATTCAGACAAGATAGACGCATCAGCAGGGAACTCCGCAATCAAAAGCATCGGCATCGCCCTCATAGCCCCTGCCCCTTTGGGTGTCGGCCCCCTACCCACGCCACAATCTGGCGGCGCTCCTCCCACGCTCGCCTACGAGGCATTCAGCGCCGACCCCGCCCAGCAAGCGTTCGTTATCTTCAACGCCGTTACGGGCGAGGTAGTGTTGGATAGCGCGAAGCCGTGAAACGTGAAACGTGATGCGTGAGATTAGACGACAGACGACAGACGGCAGTAAGCAGTAGGCACTATTCTCACGCATCACGTTTCACGTTTCGCGCATCATCGTCCGTCGTCCGTCATCCACAAACCATGAAAAGCATACTCACCTGGCTATGGGGCCGGTTGCCACTGGGTAAACAGCTCCGCAATAGGCTCGTCTGGCTGCTCAGCCCGAAGTATACGGTGGGGGTGGTCGGGTTGGTGCGCGACGACGAAGGGCGCGTGCTGCTATTGAGGCACACCTATCGCCGCCGCTCACCCTGGGGCGTGCCGGGAGGCGGGCTACAGCCTGGCGAGACGCTGGAAGATTGCCTGCGCCGGGAGATATTCGAGGAGACGGGGATGAGGGTAGAGGTAAAACGCCTACTCTCGGCAGGCGCGCATACCGACCGCAAGCTGGTAGACATGATATTCGACTGCCAGCCCCTGCCGGGCGAAAGCCTCGCGAGCTTCAAGCCTAACGCCGAGATCGCATACGCCGACTTCTTCTATCCCACTGATTTCCCCGACGGCTTGCCGGAGAGTCTAAGAAGGCTTATCTGGATAGCGACGAGGCAAGCAGATGGAAATACCACATCTCATCAGTAATGATGAATCCCGCCTGTCCGAGACGAGGAGCGGCACTTGGTGCTCTCGCCATCGCGCTGGGTAGCCTGGGGGAGACCCTTCTGTTCAGGCAGAGTTGGCAGTGCTTTGGAGCGTGGATACTTCTCGGCGCGATGGCGCTTGCGGCTGTGGCATGGAGTAGTATACGACCGAGGCCGCTCCCTGATCTGAATTCAGGCACAGTTGGAGGGCGACTGCTGCCTCTCAAGCTCTCCTTGCTCGATAGGGTTCTGTCATGGCGGCTCGCGGGCATAGCAGGCGCTCTGGCGCTCTCCCTGGGGGGAATGCTGGCGTGGCTGGCCGACCCCGATGCCATCTTCGGGTGGCAGGGCATCCTGTGGCTCGCAAGTATGGCCTCGCTGGTCGCGGTACTCGCCGGATGGCAAACTCCAGGTGGTGAAGCCAGGGTAGGGCCACCCTGGACCCGCGCCGAGGTCATCATCTTCGAGGGCATAATCGCGCTGGCGCTATTCACGTACCTCACCGCGCTCAACGACATCCCCTGGCGCTTCCACTACGATGAAGCTATAGCCTACGACGAGGCGATGCGCTTCTACCGTGGCCCACAGATTTCCCTCTTCACTACCACCTGGTCAGACACTGGCTTACCGAGCATGTGGTTCGCGGTTTCGGGCGCGCTGATGCACGTTGCGGGGACCGGCCTGGGTGGGGTGCGCTTCGGGGTGGCATTGGTGGGCGCTTTAACAGTGGTACCTCTGTATGGACTGACCAGACTCATTGCCGGTCGCACTGCTGCCGCGCTGGCCGCATTCGCCCTGGCAACCTCCCCCGTCGCTATCCACTACAGTCGCACCTCTATCAACAACATTACCACCGCATTTTTCTGGACCCTTTGCTTCTACTTCCTCGTGCGCGGGCTGCGCTCCCATCGTGTGAGCGATTACGCCTGGGCGGGGCTGGTGGGGGGCCTAAGCATGTACACATACTATGGCACTCGCCTCCTCCCCTACCTCCTCCCCGCGTTCGTAGGTTACATGGCGGTGTTCCACTTTCGCGCTTTCCGTGCGCGCATGGGTCATTTCGCTATTGTGGTTGTCGGCTTCATCGTAGGCTTCGGCCCGCTGCTGGCTTACTTCTTTAGGAACCCCGGCATGTGGGCCGGGCGCGGTTTGGAGCAATTGAACGTGCGTGAGATCGTGCCCACTTCCTGGGAGGCACTGGCGGCAAACTGGAACGTCCTTTCACCACTGGCGTGGCGGAACTTCCTCGGTTTGAGCGTGTTACCAAGCGGCGATCATGTCTATTGGGGGCCGCTCCTCTCACCCGCGGAGGCGGTGCTCTTCTTGCTGGGCGTGGGAGTTTTGGTATGGCGTTGGCGGCACCCCGCCTACTTCCTGGTGCTGCTGTGGGGTGCGAGTGTGCTTTTCGTAGGGGGCACGCTCGTAGATAGGTTACACGTGCCTGCACTAAACCACTGGGCAGCAGCCTTCCCTATGTTTTTCCTTGCGATAGCTCTTCTACCCGCCCTACTGCTCACCTCCTTGCGTAAAATAAGCAAGAAATGGTGGCTCTACGGGAGGGGAGCAATAGCAGGAGGTATGGCCCTCATAGCTGTGGGCAACGCTTACTTCTACCTCGCCATCTACCCTGCGACGGTGCCGCCCTCATTCGAGGCAGCTCAGGGCCGATTCCTCGCAACGCTTGGGCCGAACGACAGGGCAATCTTCGTGGGCAACTCCTGGCAGCCCTTCTACCCCGCAATAGGTGAGATGATAGCTCCGAGCGTGCAAGCCAGTGACTTGCTCAACCCAAGCCTCGAACTACCACTCGTTGCAGACACTGCTCACGACCTGATATTCGCTTTCAACGATGATGAGGTGCAATACCTGCCTGTCTTACAGTATTACTACCCCATCGGCAAGGTCGAGCATATACAGAGTCCGGGCGGACCTAGTGCGCTCACCTATCGAGTACCTGCGTCTGAGGTAAGTAATGTCAGCGACTTATCCCTGCCTACCAATGCAGGTCTAGCCGTAACCACCAACGACACGCCGCCAACCCGCCGCATAGACCCGTTTGTGGGCGCAGGCGCATTTGGGTTAGCATACATCAAGGGTACGCCTACACTATCACCTACCCTGGCCGGACGCGACCCTGACTTTGTACCCCTCTCCCCACCCGCTAGTGGAGCCAATCGCATCCGTTGGGAGGGTGAAGTTTACACGGAGGGAGTGCGATATTCTATGGAGCTGCGGACCGACGGACACGCACTGTTAGAGATTGACGGCACTGAAGTAATCAGGGCGTGCGGCGACGCACCCTTCCCCGGCCCTGGAGGCGTGCCAATAGCAGGTGGCTTCCCGCCAATCACTAATACCGTAGAGCTTACCCCCGGCTGGCACCACGTCAGGCTCGATCTAGACGCGACGGGCAACACGAACGGCCTCGAATGGACGTGGACCCGCCCAGAGGGGGTAAGGGAGATAGTGCCCCCGACAAGGTTGAGAAATAATGGCGTGTGGCCGCCCGTACCAGGCGGCGTCAAATGCGGCCCTTGAGGCTCGATCTAAGCACTTACAGGTGTGAACCTCGGCAGCACGTCCAGCACGCTCGCGCATAGCTCGTACCGCCCGAACGAAGGCATCAGGTAGACGCCCGCATAGCGCCCGTGCGCATACTCTAGTATCTCCTGCGCCATCTCGATGCCTGCGCGTCTTCCCTCGTTTCCAGCCTCACGCATGCGCTCGAGCACGAACGGCGGTATGACGATGCCCGGCACCTCGTTATGCAGGAACTCGGCGTGGCGGTGGCTTTGCAGAGGGAGTATCCCCATCAGAATATGCGCGTTGAGATGCTGCACATTCTCAAGCGTCCTCTCCACCAGCTCAAGGTCGTACACCGGCTGGGTCATCACGAAGTGAGCGCCCGCCTCCAGCTTCTGACTCAGCCTTTCTATCTCAAGGGGAAGGTCACGGGCGGTGGGGTTGAAGGCGCACGCTATCAGGAAATCGGTGTTCCCGCCGATGCTGTTCCCCGCCAGGTCCACTCCGTTATTCAGCCCAGTCAGCAGCTTTACCAACCCAATCGAGTCGATGTCGAATACGGCGGACGACCCAAGCCTGTCCACCGGGTTTGGGGCGTCCCCGGTGAGGGCCAGTATGTGGCGCAGGCCCATGGCGTGCGCGCCCAGAAGCTCCGCCTGGATGCCCATCAGCGTGCGGTCACGCGTGGTGAAGTGCGGT
Organism: Chloroflexia bacterium; assembly: GCA_035274425.1. Taxonomy (GTDB): domain Bacteria; phylum Chloroflexota; class Chloroflexia; order QHBQ01; family JADMIH01; genus JADMIH01. The sequence goes on along the minus strand of DATEOC010000058.1, from coordinate 26,337 downwards.
ATCACATTCAAACCTGCCTGCTGGTGCACCAGGTAGCAAACCGCAAGCGCGCTCATCGAAGCCCTCCCCAGGGCGCTGTCGGTGACGTTCACCGCGTCCACTCCCTTCGCCTTGAGCATGTGCGCCCCTGCGAGGAGCTTCGCCGGGTTGACCCCACGCGGCGGTGCAAGCTCCACGCTCACCACGAACTCCTTACCCAACTTCCACCCTAACGACCCTACCTCCTCGTGGACCGAAGTGCGCTCCTCGCTCACCTCAAGCGGCGCAGCCTCGCGCAGCATCGGCGCTTCCGACTCCGTCACCCGCAACGCATCCCTCGTAAGCGACCCAGTAATAAGCACGCCAGCCGTCCCATTGCCCTTGGAAGCAGACTCAATTTCGTCCTTCGTCCTTCGTCCTTCGTCTTCGGTCCCTTCCGTCGTCCGTAGTCCGTAGTCCGTCGTCTGCCGAAGGCACTCCGCCAATGCCTTAATATGCGCAGGCGTAGTGCCGCAACAGCCGCCCAGTATCTTGGCCCCGCCCGCCGCCATCCTCTTTGCGAAGTTCGCCATATAATCAGGCGTCGAGACGTACACGATACGGCTATTGACCATCTCCGGCCACCCCGCGTTTGGCTGTGCAGACAAGGGACGCTGAGCATTCGCCGCCATCTCCGACACGACACGCGCCATCCTCTGAGGCCCGGTGGAGCAGTTGGAGCCTATCACGTCCGCGCCCAGCTCTTCCAGCGCGGCCACCACCTCGGCGGGAGTGTTGCCCATCTGCGTGCGCCCATCCTCCGCGAAGGTCATCTGCGCCACCACCGGAAGGTCGCACGCTTCATGGGCGGCGATAAGCGCCTGTCGCATCTCCTCAAGGTCGCGGAAAGTCTCAAGCATGATGAGGTCTACCCCGCCCTCTAGAAGCGCCTCTATCTGCTCGCGGAAGATAGCACGCGCCTCCAACGCGGCGATGAGGCCAACCGGCTGTATAGGCTTGCCAAGAGGCCCGACGGCCCCTGCTACGAATACAGGCTGCCCGCTCACCTCCCGCACCTCGCGCGCCAGCTTCGCCCCCCGGATGTTGATCCGCCTCACCTTGTCGTGCAGGTCATAAGAAGCTAGCTTGAAGCGGTTAGCACCGTAGGTATTCGTCTCGATAATGTCGGCCCCGGCGTGTATATATGCCTCATGCACCTTGCGCACCAGATCGGCGTTAGAGAGGTTGCACTCATCGAAGCAGGTATTGGCAGGCACACCCATAGAGTAGAGCATCGTGCCCATCGCCCCGTCGCAAATCAAAGGCGCAGGCTCCCGCAACCGCGCCAAAAATGGGTGATCTCGACCTGTAGGCTCTACTTTTTCCATGCTGCTCCCCCTTGACGGACGAAAGACGAAGGACGAAGGACGGACTATAGACGATGCGTGAAACGTGATGCGTGAGTTCTAAAGTCTAATCCTCTTCATAAAATCTCTGCGTCTCCGCGTCTCTGCGGTGAATATAAAAATCTTGGCGGTATCTTGGCGCTCTTGGCGTCTTGGCGGTTCAATCACCACGTTTCACGTTTCCGCAATCAAAAAAGCCTCTCGCTGAGAGGCTCTACTTTGCCCTGATCAGGCCAAATCCTCCCCTCTTGGGGCTGGGTGGGGCACCGCGCTTTGCCGGTTGCCGGGTAGGTCTCCGAGCCAGTTCTCTCGCTACCACTCTCGATTTCTATTTGATTATTACGTGTAGTCTACATGATTGGAGGTCGTTCTGTCAACCTGTTCTTGCTGGGGAGCGGCGAATAAAGGAGAGAAGCGATAAGATTGAAGCATGGAAGAACCAACTTATTCTCAGCCCTCACACTGAGGGCAAAGTGCCAAGGTAGTGAAGGCAGGAATGAACGCAGCTACTGGCTCTCAGAGACTACGTTGCCAGAGTTGCCGCCGCTGCTTCACTCCCACTGATCAGCGTAGGGCTCCTGGGCACGACCCTCAGCTGCTGCGAGACGGTACGCCCCTGTTGGACGATGAATCTCACGAGCGATGAGATGCTTCAGAGAGGTAGCCGTGTGGAGGCTGGTGCCGGCTGCATGATCACTGGGGTGCGCTCAACTATGAATTGGATCGCCAAGTAATCGCGCCGTATTCGTCTACTGTCAGTTCGAGCATAAAGATATTGACGCTATTCCGGAAGTCTTCCCAAAGCATATACGCAAGCAACGGTATGACAAGTAGGCAGCCTATAAGTGTCACAAAGCACGGGAGTTCCCTGGGTTTTACTAGGAGCACAGTGAAGCCATTATGACTCTGTACTGTCCAGCCCTTCGCTTCGAGTTCTTCAACCTTGCGCGCAAGAATAGCTTTCCTTGCTTCGGGGCTTAGGATCTCTCGTGAATCCTGGGGCATTTCACACCTCACTGCAACTTGGTGTTCTATGTGGGGACTAGAAATAACAATTCGTCTCTCGCGGAGTATACCACAATCAAGCCGGATTCAATGGCGACAGTGCAAGTGGTAGCACAACAGACGCCAGCGCTTCGTCAACGCTACTCCTCCTTATCGTTCTTGCCTATCTCTCTTTGGTTAGGCACACCCTTATTAGATATTTTGCTACTCCAGTAAGACCAACGAGACTAGGCTCATCTATTCCGCTCGCCCCTTACAAAGAGGAGTGTACCGATGATTAGAAAGACCCCAAAGCCAATCGCCAGCACCGCCAAATTAAATAGAGGCGACTCCAGCACCACCTTCGGGTAGTCGGGGTGTCCTGCGTAGAAGACGCCGCGCGTGAGGTCTACCGCGTAGCGCAGAGGTGAGATGCGCGACAGTACTTCCAGGTAAAAGGGTAGAGATTGTACCGGCGCAAACACGCCCGCAATCAGAAACTGGGGCAGCATGATGAAAGGGAATATCTGGTTGGCGGCGCGAGGGTTGGGCAGGTTCGCAAGTATCAGCACTCCAAAGGCCCCACCGAACAGGCAGACAGCCAATGCCACCGGAAGCAGGGCGAGAAGCTGGAACAGAGAGATAGGTATGCCGATGAGAAAACCGAATGCGAGGACCGCCAGCCCCTGCGGCAGCGCTACCAACGTCTCGCCCAACACTTTGCCGAAGATGATCGAGTAGCGCGACACGGGTGACACGAACATCTCCTGGCTAAAATCGCTCTCGCGGTCCTCGATGAGCGAGATCACCCCCAGCGCAGCAGATTGAAAGAGCGTCTGCGCGAACATCCCCGTCAGGGTGGCGGTCAGGAAATCGAAGCCGACGTTGCGCCCCAAGCTTGCCTGCATACTGCCACCCAGGACGGCGACAATCAGAATAGGGAAGATTAGCGTAGAGACAATACGAGCCGGGTCGCGTAGCAATTTCAGCAGGTCGCGGTAAGAAATCGCCAGAATTGCGTTCAGTTCACTCCTCATTGTTGGCTCCCAGAATAGCCAGGTAAGCGTCCTCTAATGTGGGCATATACGTCTTCAGGACGGTCAGGGGGGTATCAATCGCCTTGATGATTTGCTGGGGGCTGCGGTCATCCAGGCTGACCTTGAACAAGGGTATCTCAGTGAAGCTGAGGCCAAGATTCAGCAACTCCGCACGAAGTTGTTCTCGGTCTTCCGCATCGAGGACCAGGTATTCCTCCACCAGGTCAGCCTTCACCTGGTCGGGCGTGCCGTACGATATGATCTTGCCCTTGTTGATGATGCAGATAGTGTCGGCCTCTTCAGCCTCATGCAGATAATGCGTAGTCAGAAAGAGAGTAGTGCCGCTATCGCGCCTGACCTTTCGCAAGTATTCCCAGAGGCTCCTCCTGCTCAATGGGTCAAGTCCCAGGGTTGGCTCGTCCAGAAAAAGGACAGTGGGGCGATGGATCAGGCTACGGATAATCTCCAGTTTGCGCCTCATACCGCCGGAGAACTTACGTACCTGCTTGAATATATCGTCTTGAAGGCCCAGCACCGAGGCAAGCTCATGTACCTGCTGCCGGTATTCTTTCGGCATAAGGACAAAGGCCGGGCGGAACGGGTATAGGCCATACAGCACGGCGTGGAAGCGCACGTTCTCTTCGGCGGTCAAGTTCATATCGAGGCTGGGGTTCTGGAAGATAATCCCTACGCGCCGACGAACCACACTCGCCTCGCGCACCGCATCATAACCGGCGATGCACACACTGCCGGAGGTAGGGGAGAGGGTGGTGGTAAGTATGGAGATAGTGGTGGTCTTGCCCGCGCCATTTGGCCCCAGCAAGGTAAACATCTCGCCGGGCTGCACGCTGAAAGAGATACCATCTACAGCGTTGGCATCAGCCTTCTTATACCGTTTAACCAGATTTTCCACCTCAATGATGGCATTCATACAGCTTTCCCTTTGGACACCACAATCCCTCCTACGCTTTGGCTCCATGACGGCCTGGTTTCGACCTCTATTTTATTCCCTATCCATTTTATTAGCCATTCCCTTGTCGCCAGGCATCCGCGTGTGGTATATTTTTGGGGCATCCCTAACATTGAAAGGAACGGCATGAGCAAGAGGTCAAAACAGAAACAAAAGATGCGCGGGCCAAGCAGGCCGGTTGACCCTCGATACACAGCCAGGCGCGTCGCCGTCAGGAGGAGGGGGCCGGACCCCTTCGCATACTGGCTCGTCGGCATCAGCACCGCCCTTGTGCTGCTCGTCGTCTTCTGGGTCGCATTCGGCAACCGGAACAACAACCCACAAGTCCAGGGACCAACGTCGGTTGCTGCCATACCTTCGGTCGTCATACCTACGGTCGGGCCGGTTGAAGGGACCGCCACCGCGAACGCCTTCGCCACCGAAACGGGCGGCTTGCCCCATATCTCAGTGGATGAATTGAGGTCTCTGCTTGCGGCCAACAACGTCAAGCTCGTGGATGTGCGCGTCAAGACGGAATACGACAAGAAACATATCAAGGGGGCAACCAGCGTCCCCGAAGCCGAGATGTTCAACCGCATAAAGGACCTGCCAAAAGAGGGGAACCTGGTCCTCTACTGCCAATGACCGAACGAAGAAGAGAGCAAGCGAGTTGCTCTGGCCTTGCGTGACAAGGCAAGCTACACAAACGTAAAGGTCCTCACCGGCGGCCTCACCTCCTGGTTAAACGCGGGGGGCGAAACCGAACCGTAGAGCGGACGACGGACGATGGACGACGGACGACGGACGATAGACGATAGATTATGGAAATACAGATATGTACCCCTATCTCATATTCTCTGCGTATCTGCGGTGAACTTACCGTCTGTCGTCCATCGTCCGTCGTCCGTCGTCCGCCCCAGGCATGAACATCCGCTCACTGACCGTCGGCGCGATGCTACCCCAGGAGGGAGAGGCACGCGCCGATCTTATTGACAGGCTCGGCAGCTTCGCGCAGGCGGGGCGCGCCACCCTCCAGAGCGTAGGCTTTACCGTCCAGACCACCCGCTTCTCCACCCAACCTATCGAGCGATGGATCGGGCCGCTCCAGCACGCCGAAGACGCCGTCGCCCACCTGGGAGAGTGGTGCGCCAAATCGGGCCTCGATTATTGCTCCCTCGGCACCATCCAGGCAGTCACCACCCCAGTTGACGAGACAGATGGCCTGCTTGATGCGCTCCCTGACTTGCTCATAGCCGCCGAGAACGTCTTCGCGAGCGTGCAGGTGGCAGCGCGCGCAGATGGCGATGAGACCATCAACACAGAAGCTATAAGCTCGGCTGCGCGCACTATAAAAGCTTTATCCGAGCGGACGGCGGATGGATTCGGCAACCTGCGCTTCGCGGCAGCGGCCAACTGCCCTCCACACGTGCCTTTCTTCCCTGCTTCTTACTACGAAGAAGATGATAAGAACAATGGCAGGCCGGAGTTCGGCCTCGCCCTCGAAGCGGCGGACCTCGCCGTCCGCGCCTTCAGCGACGCTCGCACTCAAGGGGAAGCTCGCGCCAACCTTCTCGCGCTCCTTACCGACGAGGGTGGGCGCGCCGCCGAGATATGCGCCGCCATCGCGAGCGAGCACGGCTATACCTTCACCGGCCTCGACATCTCCATGGCCCCCTACCCGGAGCCGGACCGCAGCATCGCACGCGCTATAGAGATGGTAAGCGGCGTCCCCTTCGGCAGCACCGGCACCCTGGCGGCAGCCTCGTTCGTCACCGCCACGCTCAAGGAGGCCCGCACGCATCTCCCTACAGTCGGCTACTCCGGCCTCATGCTCCCTGTCCTTGAGGACCAGACCCTCGCCGATAGCGCCGCGCAGGGCCGCGTCACCCTTGACACGCTCCTCCTCCTGTCGGCGGTATGCGGCCTCGGCCTCGACACCGTGCCCCTCCCCGGCGACGTAACATTAGAGCAGCTAGAGCGCATCATCCTCGATATGGCCTCCCTGGCCGTGCGCCTGGACAAACCGCTAACAGCCCGCCTACTGCCCGTGCCCGGAAAGACTGCTGGCGAGCCTGCTGAGTGGCCCGACTTCCCCTACTTCGCCAAAGGTCGCGTAATAGCTGTAGGCTAATCTGCCTCCGCTAAGAGCCTGTTTAGCAATCATGCCAGGGGTGAGGGGCCTGCCGTAACGAAGCACCCCTTAACCTGTCATTCCGAACCAAGTGAGGAATCTCCGTGCTCACCAAGTGGATAGATTTCTAGATTCCTCACTTCGTTCGGAATGACATTCTTTTTACATTCGCTGTTAAACAGGCTCTAAGCAAGATACTCGAACATTCCCCGTATCTCTTCCACATCGCTCGTCAATCCAAGCGCCAGCATCAGCTTGATGCGCGCTTTCTGCCCGGTGAGGTCTTCCCCAAATATCACTCCCATGCGCCTCAATTGCTTACCTCCGCCCAGGTAGGCATACGTATCGAGCGCCCGACCCTCAGGGCAGCGCGATACCAGCACCACCGGCTTGCCGGCATCCAGCCATGCCTGTATACCCGGTATCATATCGGGAGGGACGTTTCCCTGCCCCATCGCCTCTATAACCATGCCCTGGCTGCCTTGCTCCAGGCTCCATAATAGCAGGGCGCTATCCATACCCGCGTACACCCGTACCAGTTCGACGGCGGTCACTGGCCGCGTCGGCCTCAGCTGCTGCCTCACCAGCGAGCGCCTGTAGATAGATATGGCATCGTCGTCTATATTCCCGATGGGGCCGAGCATGGGCGACCTGAAAGCGTCCAGGTTCGAGGTGTGCATCTTGATCGTATCCCGTGCCGCCAGCACGCGCCCATTGAACACCACCAGCGCGCCCAACCCCGCAGCCTGAGGAGAGGCCGCGACCCGCACCGACCCCAGGATGTTGCGCGGCCCGTCCGCCCCCACCTCCGAGTTGTTACGCATAGCTGCCGTAAAGACCAGCCCCTTTGGAGAATCGATAAGCAAGTCGGCCATGTATGCCGTCTCCTCCAGCGCGTCCGTGCCATGCGTCACGACCACGCCATCCACATCTTCCTGCTCCAGCGTATCGCGCGCCAGCATACATATCTCGAACATCATCTCCGGCGTGAGGTGGCAAGAAGGTTGGTTGGAGTACTCAAGCAGGCGCAAAGTGGCGACCTCCTCCAATCCGGGCACCATTGCCAGAAGCTCGTTACCGCTCACCGCAGGCACCGCCCCGCCCAGCGTCGCATCGTACCTCATCGAAATCGTCCCGCCCGTAGTAATCACGCAGATATGAGGTCTTACCGGTCTAGGTAACAATCGCCCCCTCCTGAGTATGGGTATGAGTGCCTGATTATAACATGGCGATTGGCGGATGATAGCTGACAGCTGGTAGCCGGTACACACCAGGGAATCATTTATGCTGTATAACTATTAACATAGCCGTAATGAACCCACACGCTTAGAATATTGTAGCTACTTGTAGCAGCGCCACAAATATACAAAGCCAACCCAACTCTATCGTCTATCATCCGTCCATCGTCCGTCATCCGTCATCCGTCGTCCAACGAACCAGTTGACACCGCATAACCTTTCTGCTAAACTAGGCACACACTTTTGCGGGTCGGCACGTACACGGAAGTGAACGTCAGGTTTAAGGCATTGGCGGTCCATGCGAGGTTGGCGGAGAGGCTAGTCCCAGACGCATAAAAGCTACAAATCGTGTGGGCGTAAGTCACGCTCATTACTATCAGGAAAGGCGTAACCTCGGAAAGGAGCAACACCCTGGACACAGCTACTAGAACCCAGTCCGACAAAGAGGCATCCAGAGCCGCGCGGCGCATAGACGGCGGCGATTCTGGTGGAGCTGAACTTGAGAGGGACTACCCGGAGAACATGGAGAACCCCAATGAACTTCTCCGCGTAGAGGACATGAAGACGCACTTCTTTACCGACGATGGCGTGGTCAAGGCGGTGGATGGAGTTAGCTTCAGGCTCAACAGGGGCGAGACCCTGGGCATCGTGGGGGAATCGGGCTGCGGCAAGAGCGTCACCTCCCTGAGCATCATGCGCCTCATCGCCCACCCTGGCAGGATCGTCCAGGGGAAGATAATGCTACGCGGCCTTGACGTGGCCCAGCTGGACGAAGCGTCCATGCGCCATATCCGGGGCAACCGCATCTCCATGATCTTCCAGCAGCCTACCTCCTGCCTCAACCCTGTATTCCGCGTGGGCGACCAGATCGCCGAGTCTATCATACTGCACAGGGGGTATACCAAGCAGCAGGCCCGCAAGCGTGCCATAGAATTGCTCACTATGGTCGGTATCCCCTCCGCAAAGACCCGCGTTGACAGCTACCCACACGAAATGTCCGGCGGTATGTGCCAGCGCGTTATGATCGCTATGGCCCTCTCATGCGAGCCGGAATTGCTTATCGCAGATGAGCCGACCACCGCCCTCGATGTGACGATCCAGGCCCAAATCCTGGAACTGATGAAGGACCTCAAGCACCGCTTCGACACGGGAATCATCCTCATCACCCACGACCTGGGCGTAGTCGCTGAGATGGCCGACGACGTATCGGTCATGTACGCGGGTAAAGTGGTCGAGGAAGCCCCCGTTGGTGAGCTATTTGACAGCCCTAAGCACCCTTACACCCAGGGCCTTCTCGCCTCCATTCCCGTGCTGGGTGAGGTAAGAGAGAAACTGGCAGTCATCCCCGGCACGGTCCCTTCTCTACGTAACCTCCCGGCAGGCTGCCGTTTCGCAGGGCGATGCCCATACGTCATGGACATTTGCAGGGTAGAGGAGCCAGCCCTCCTGCGCCTATCGGACACGCGCACAGCTCGCTGCTGGCTCTACGCCGACGACGCCACAGGCCAGACCGACAAGCCACCCACCAGGGATTCCGCAGGTATCGGTGGGCCGGACGCCGCGCAGCAGGTCATAAGTGACATGCGACGAACTATGGATGAGATACAGGACGACAGGCGGCAGGTTATGGACGATAGACGGGAAGCTATGGACGACAAGCAGTAGACGGCAAACAGGAAATAGAGAACAAGGAACACAGTCACGAGAAATCCACAATCCGTATTCTGCATTTCGAGGAGCAACCGCTTATGAGCGACGAGCAGGGCAGCCAATCACTCCATTCACCCGCCGATCCGGGTTCGCCTACGCCTACCGAGCCGGGCGCTGACGGCTCTATGGACACCTCTACTGCTACGGGGCTAGCGGAGACAGAAACGGACGCTGCTCCACCCAGCAAAGCGCACTCTACCAACGGCTACCGGTCAAAAGATAAAACCAAGAGTGACGTGCTGGTGGAAGTGGACCGCCTGATCAAGTACTTCCCTGTGCGCGGCGGTTTCCTCCAACGCACTGTCGCCCACGTGAAAGCGGTTGACGACGTGAGCTTCTTCGTCCGCCGGGGCGAGACGCTGGGGCTGGTAGGCGAGTCGGGTTGCGGCAAGACGACCGTGGGGCGGACCCTGCTGGGGCTCATCCCTGCCACAGGTGGTCAGGTACGCTTCGAGGGCAAGAACGTCTTCGGGCAGGTTGGCGAGAAAACGAAAGCTGCCGCCCAACGGCCAATGCTCCTGCAAGTCGTTGTGCTACTCACCCTGTTGAGCGCTCTCTTCTACGGCATCATTTTCGCGCTCGTAGTGACGAACAGCATCTCAAGCAGCGCAAATACTGGCCCCAACAATTTCGCTGCCTGGACATTTCTGATAACGGCAGTGCTCGGACTGGTGTTTGGGGTGGGGCTTTGGATGCGCCAGAGTTGGGCACGTGGCCTCCTCATAGTGCTCTCTTTCCTCACCATCGTCTTCAACCTGATAATGATCCTAGCAGGCTCCCTCAACATATATACCGTGATAGGGATACTTCTATCCGTGGTATACCTGGCCCTGTTGATGAACGAAAGGGTTGCCGATACATTTGGCGTGAACTTTTCAAAGCGCCTGCGCCGAGACATCCAGATCATCTTCCAGGACCCCTTCGCATCTCTCGACCCCCGCGTGCCCATCGGTGAGAGCGTAGGCGAGGGTCTGCTCATACATGGCGTGCCTAAAGAAGAACGTAAGACGCGTGTGGCCGACGCTCTCGCCCACGTAGGTCTACTGCCTGAGCACGCTACCCGCTTCCCGCACGAGTTCTCAGGCGGCCAGCGCCAGCGCATCGGTATCGCCCGCGCCCTCGTCATGCGCCCCAAGTTTATCGTGTGCGATGAGCCGGTATCCGCCCTCGACGTATCTATCCAGTCGCAGGTGCTGAACATCCTCAAAGACCTCCAGGAAGAGTACGGCCTTACGTATCTCTTCATCGCCCACAACCTGAGCGTGGTGGAGCACATCTCCGACCGCGTAGGCGTCATGTACCTCGGCAAGATGGCCGAGATGACCGACCGCTACTCCCTCTTCGAGAACCCGCAGCACCCCTACACGCACGCTCTCCTCTCCGCCATCCCCATCCCCGATCCGAAGGTCAAGCGCGAGCGCATCATCCTCAAGGGGGACGTGCCCTCACCCCTCAACCCGCCCACCGGCTGCCGCTTCCATACGCGATGCTGGCTGGCCCAGGACATCTGCAAGCAGAAGGTCCCTGAGTGGCGGAACGTCGCCCCGGCGGGCCAGGTAGAGCACTTCGTCGCCTGCCACTTCGCCCCGTTCACCAAGATGCCTCTCCCCGGCGAGACCACCTCCGTAGCAGGCACAGACGATACGGTGGTAGTCAAGAGCAGTTAGCTATATCGCAAAGAAAAAGCCGGTCGCGTCTGCGACCGGCTTTTTCTTTGCCCATTTCCCTATGGCTCCCGGAAGAGATCGTCGTACACCAGCCACTTGTTGACGAGATCAGGGTTATAACCTCGTGTACCATATAGCACGTATATCTTCCTCAACACGGGGCCTGCGTAGACCATAAATCCCTTCTCGAAATCCTGTATCGCCCCTCCACCGGCGGGGTTGACAGTAGGAGTGGGAGTGGAGCCTGGGCGCGGGGTCGAGGTCGGCACGGGGCCGGGGAAAGGAGGGATCGCGGCCTGAGCTACAGTCTCCGGCGCGGTAGCCCAGCCGAGCCGCTCGCGCACCCGCGCTCCTGTCCCCTCCCGCCACAGCTTGCCGAGGCCGCGCTTTGGAACGTACAGGCCGGAGGGTGGAACTATGGCAGGCTCAGGGTCTCCCTCGACGTAGGTGTCATCGAAGCGCTGTGTAGTATTGTCATCGAACAGGACGTATATGGACCTTCTCCCGCCGTAGCCATAGTAGTTGTAAGTGTCCACCACTTCTATCATCTGCCCGCGCTCGAAGAATTGCTGTATCACGGTGGCGGGGCGCTCGCCGTTGTTAGGGCAGCCAAGCGCATACTGGGTCTCGATGTGGTCCGCCCACACCTTACCGAAGCCCCGGATCGGCAGTGTGTTGCATCTTATGGGAGGGGAGGGGGTAGGGGGCGGAGTCGGCTTGCCCTCGCCCCCATAGCGCCAGTCATAGTAGTGCCTGCCGATGTTGCCCATCTGCACCTGGAACCCCGCTGGCGCGCTCGGCACGTAGGTCAGCACGCGCCGCTCGTAGGGCTGTATCAGCACGTCCGTATTGGATACGCCCGCGATCTTCACGCTGGCCCAGTAAGCGTCAGCGATGGGAAAGCCGGTGGCGTAATAGTATGGGGTGCTGAGGCTGGCGTTCAACACCTTGCCGTTCACTATTACAGGGCCAACTGTGTTGAGGAAGCGCCAGAAGACGTCTGGGATAGTGATTCTGGTAGTGTCTTCATAGTAACTATATTTGACGTTATACCTGCAGTAGCGGGGATCAGAGCCTGTGACGCCCGCGCGATTGATTGTGGAGAAGATCAGTTGGTTCAGGTTGTAAGTGCCTCTTATGGCAGGGAGGTTGCGGAAGCTGGCGTAGGTGGGCGTGCCCGCGCTTTTGTCGTCCGTGTCGCTCGCCAGGTCTATCTCTGCCGGGTACCGCGTAATGAAGCTGTCGTTGCCAACCTGCATCCTGCCTGAAATAAGCTCCACCGTGAGCAGACCGTTGGTCACGTAGAAGGGGTCACTCTTGGTGCCGCTGGGGTTATTTATCTCCATACGGCTCTTGTCGAAGTACTGCACGAGCCTCTTACCACCCGGCCCTTCCGCATACTCCTCCATCATAGCGACCCCTGGCGCAGGCCCCCAGTAATAGCTGCGCTTGACCGTGCCGCTGGACACCGGCAGGTCGGTGCGCATCCACACGTTCTTGAACGCATCGTCCGCGAAGCCCGACGGTTGCGTCACGGCAGGGGGCGATGCCCCAGCGAGCGTAGAGGATACCAGCACTAGAGGGGTAAGTATAGCCAGGGCCATCTTAGCTGACTGCCTGATTTTCATACCACTGCTCCTTTCCCGTTCTCCACCCCAATTGGTACGTTAGATCACGTAGTGGCTCTTATACCGCCTGTAGAATCCAACGGGAGAAGCCGGAAAAGGTTGCACGATAGGGACGATAGACGATAGACGGATTAAACGCCAAGACGCCAAGATTACGGAGAACGCCAAGATTTTTTATAGGTATTCACCGCAGAGACGCAGAGACGCAGAGGTCTTATGAGAGGTGTATTGGTGGTGGGGTGGGTGCGGGGGTGGGGGCATGGCGATGCCATGCCCCTACGGGCGCGTTGGGTTGTAGGGTTGGGTGCCAGTGCCCTTGTGCCGCAACTGGTTCCTGGTTATTTCCCTCTGTGCCTGGGGTGGTGTGGTGGCGGGGTGAATGGGGACAAGATAATCATCACGTGTGGGGGTTGACTAAGCCTGTGGGGGTCGCCCGGCGGATGAATCCGCGGGCTACGTCCTACAAAGCCCGCCTGCGCGGGCTGCCGTGTGCAGTGTGCAGCATAGTGATGATTATTCTGTTTGTGTTCACTTTTACCACAACACCCAATAGGGGTGAGAGGGTTGGCATGGCGCTCCTACCAGGTGAGGATTGACCTGCGCTGTGCCGTTGTGTCGAATGTGGAGTGTGGAGTGCGGAGTGCGGAATGATTGTGTGGTGGCACTCGTTACCCGGTATTCTTGGCTGAGACCTCCTTTTCGGGGGTGACGAGGGAGAGTGTAATTCCCTCGAAGAGAGGGACACCAGCGGGACCCTTGGGGTTGGACCTCGACTGCGGACGGCGAGGTCGGAAATGCATCTCTATTTAATTAATCCCCTTTCTCACCCATTTTGGGACAGGTTTTTGGGGCAATTTCCTAAATTGGTGCAAAATTTATGGTTTTGAGGGCGTTTGGGAGGGCGATAGACGATGGACGATGGACGATGTTGTTTGAGTAGTGTGATTTTCGGTTATAATCCGGTCTCTAGACAGATTTTGTGCCCCGGCTACTATAGACCGCTAATATAGTCTAAACCGTGAGACACAACAGTGGAGATATTTTGATGTCGATGCAGGAAACAACACAGGCAGACCGGGCGGGGAGTAGCTCAGTCCTACCTGTTAGAGAAGTAGTAGAAATCGTGCGAGAGTGGGTGGACCTCCATGCGCGCCACCTGCCCGATTTTGCGGGCGCGTATCTGTGGGCCGGTATCACGGCGTTGCCACCGGAGGCGCCCTTTCCATTGTACCGTGATGTTGATGTAGTCGTGGTGTTGCCCGAGGGCGCGCAAGATGACACAGTGGAGATTTTCTACCGGGGCCTCATGCTGGAGGTCATCTCACTGGACCTGAAAGCCCATCAGGATGCTGAAGTTGTGCTGGCAAACCCCAGCCACGGCCCGAACATGGCTACGACCCAGATACTGGCCGACCCTACCGGGATCCTCGCACCACTGCAACAGGCCGTCGCCGCGGAATATGCCCGACGCCGTTGGATAGAGGCACGCTGCGAGAAGGAAAAGGCATCGACGGAGAAAGCCCTGGACACCATGCGCCAGGCATCTACTCCTACTGAGCGCTTCGATTCTGTGTGGGCGTTTCTCAGCGCGCTCAGTGGGCTGCTTGCCGTCGCTCAACTCAAGCGTCCGACCACCCGGCGCACGCTGACCCTGTTGCGCGAATTACTCGAAGCGCAGGGGCGACCTGACTTGAACGAGGCAGCGCTCACACTGTTCGGGTCCGCACACATGAGCCGTGCGGATGTTCAGGCGATGCTTGATCAGAGCGTGATCGCCTTCGACAGATCAGTCGAGGTCTACCAGACGCCAACTCCTTTTGGCTTCACAATCCGTCCCCATCTGCGGCCCTATCTCGCCGAAGCGACTCAGGAGATGATCGACGAGGGAAATCACCGGGAAGCGATGTTCTGGATAATGGCACTCGCAGGCGAATCGTATCTCGTGCTACATAATGATGCTCCTGATGCTGAGAAACCCGAATTCGCGGCACAGCTACTGGAAATGCATGCTGCCCTGGGGTATACATCAACTGAGGCATGGGCCGAGCGACTTGACGCTGCCGAGCGTTTGGCAGAGGAGATATACTGTATCGCCGACGCGCTCGTCGCGCTCCATCCAGAATAGGGGCTTAGCAGGCTATTCAAGAATGAGGGTTAAGTTCTGGCCATTATCTATTTCAAACCCTGACACCAATTCCTATCGTACTTCGTCCTTCGTCCTTCGTCCGTCACGCCACCCACCCCCACAGGAAGAACCGCACCGCGAAGTACGCCTGTAGCGGGACGAACAGCGCCAGCATAACGGCCCATGCTATGGGACGGCGGCTTGCAATGGCGGCGATCCCTATGAACACAGGCGCGACTGTCAGGATGTAGCGGTTGAGGCTCAGCAAGTCACCCGACAGCACCAGCAACACCAGGAACGTCACTGTAAGCGCGGCATAGGACAGCCTCATGCAGCGGGCAGCGTATACCGCCATCCCCAACATGAGCAGGAAGGCCACGAAATCCCCCACCTTCGACCAGTCATTGAGGGTCATCCCGCGCTGGAACCAGGAGCTTACCAATCGCCACTCCTGCTCGAAGAAAGAGAATCGCCCCCGCCAGAAGCGCACCGGCAGCGCGTTGATGAAGCTGAATGCGTCTCCAAATCGCCAGGCCAGGAAGCCCATGTAGAGGAGGAGGCCCGCAGGCGCGGCGATTAGCGCTACTACCTTGGCGGGTGTCAGCCTGGAGAGCAACGCACGCGGCCTCAATAATGCCCCCCAGCGCTTGCCCTCTCTCCCCTCCGGAGAATTAGCCTCACCCAGTAGCGCCTCGCACGTGAGCGCCACTACCAGCGCCACCGCCATGATCTTCGACAGCCCCGCCATCAGCGCGATGGGAGCCACCAGCCACCACTTCGCCACTCGTGCGTAATAAAGCGCCGACGACGTAAGGAGCAGCACCAGCGATTCGGTGTACATCGCTACGAGGAAAAAAGCAGTTGGATAGAGAAGCAGGGTGATAATGGCCCGCACGGTGGTCCCACGCTCGAAGTCGAGCCTAGCCAGCTTGTAGAGGTAGATCAGACCCAGCGCGAGACAAGCGTAGCTCACGATGAGGCCCGCAGCCGCCACAGGCAGCGTCGTTACGGCACGCACCCCTGCCGCCAGCATAGGGTACATCGGGAAGAAAGGCGCATCATAAGGGATGAAGCCATACCCGCCGTAGGTAATATTGAGGTACCACTGCCCGTCCCAGCGCGTCCACACATACAGCCACAGCGGTTCATACTCCTGTGTGAATCGCGCAGCAGAAGGGTCGCCCACAAAGTCCGGTGCCATTCCCGACCAGGCAATAGTCGCCCACGCCAGCGCCCACAACCCGAAGAGCCACGCCAGCAGCACGCCCGATACGCGCCAGTCGGTCTGGCGGACGACAGACGACAGACGACGGACGACAGACAACGGGCGAGCTATAGCAGCCGATGAAGAGACAGCAGACAATGAAACTGGGGAGGACGAATCAATTGCCGTTGTCCGTCGTCTGTCGTCCGTCGTCTGGCCTTTAGGCCTCGGCGTACTCATAAGTCCTCAAGCCATACAGCGCCAGCACGCGCCTGGCTACCTCGTGCATCTCGTGCTCGTGGCGTACGTAGTCGATGCCGCGCCTACCCAGGTCGGCCCACGTGTCGGGGCGCTGTATCAACCCTTCCAACACCTCATACACGTCAGAGGGGCCAGCATTGACGATGGGAAGGTCATCAGGATAATATTGCCGTAGGTCATCGCGTATGCGGCAAACTACCGGCACACCCTTCGCCATCATCTCAATAGAGACCGTGCCGTACGCCCCTATCATCAGTTGGTCCACCGCTATGTCAGCCTGCCCGCAGAATTCTACCACGCGATCATGCGGCACGCCTTCAAGCATGAGAAGCTCGACTGGGTAGCCCGCCGCCTTCAGACGCTCCACCGCGTCGAGTAAATAGCGTGTACCCTTTATCTCGCGATCAGAGGGTGCGTGCAAAATGCGGACAGGGTCGTCCTGGGAGATGGGCGCGGTGCGTGGTGGACGAGGGGTCCACTTCGCAAGGTCCACAGGGCCGGGCATCAGCTGCGCTCCCGGCACGAACTCCAGCAGGTCGGGCGTGGAGACGAGCGCGACATCTGCCCGCTTCGGGTTCGGGTGCCGCTTCCCCAGGCAGACAAGTGATACGCACTCATGGCACCCACTCACCTCGTACTTGTCGAGGGTGATAGCGCGATTGCGCACGTCACACCCGCAGAAGTGGAAGATAATGCGCTTGCCCAGCGCCCGCAGCATCGCCAGGTCGGGATATGGGTAAGGGAAGAGGGTATTACCGAAGTAGAAGTGGAATACATCGTAGTGCCGCATCGCCCCCAGCGCGAACCGCCCTACCGTAGCCATCTTCTTGAGCGGCCCGGCGTCGCGGCTCAAGCCAAGCGTCTCATCCGCCCCGAAAGCGTAGCTATGTTGGACATACTCAACTGAGGTAGCGTCATACCCCAGGTCGCGTTGCGCACGCGCCAGCAGCCCAGCGATGCCCGCGATGTTACTGGGTGCGTGGAGGATGCGAGGCTTGCGCTTCGGGTCGGGTGGGGTGGTCATGACTAGATTCTACCACATCATCACCCCTGGCCGGCGATCACGGTCTCGCTATCCCTCTCAACCCAAGTCGCTACACTGCCACCAATGCGCCAGAACGCCAGGGCTGCTATCAGGGAGGGCAGCCCTAGCCAGAAAAGCCATGTAGATACCGAAATATGTGCATCATCGAACCAAATGCTCGTCAGCAACAACCCCAGCCCAACCGTAGCGACGCACAACGCTCTTACTATAGGGCGGTAGAGACCGGACTTCGGGAGTGAAGGCGGTACAGTAAGTGTAAGCATAATCACTACTAAGGCTGAGATTATGCCAAGAGTGAAACCGGAAAGCATACCTATCATCCCACCAACAGCGAAACCAAACACAGCCGATATACAGCCCACCGATAGACCACGGTTGAAATCAGTCACAATCCAGACGGATAGCAGCAACAAAATTACCGGGGACAATATACCGTAAATGCTCCCCAGCAGCGCACCGTAGCCTGCCCCTTGCATCGTCAGGCGAAAGAATATGCCTCCCGCTAAGTTATACCTGGACATCTATAACCCCTTGTAAGCCTCCACCAACTTCTCCGCCTGCGCCTTCCAGGTATATCCCGGAGCCGCACGTAGCAGGTTGGCCCGCAGGCCCTCGCCACCATCGGCGCGGGTCAGCACGCTGTTGATAGCTCTCGCGTAATCGTCGGGCGTAGCCAGCTTCGCCACCACTCCCAGGTCGTCCTCGACTATGACCTTGCGGAGGTACGGTAGGTCGCTCGCGACGATGGGGAGAGCAGCCTGAATGAAATCGAACAGTTTGTTCGGGGATGTATAGTAGTTGTTCAGGTCTACCGCCTGGTATGGTATCACCCCCACGTCCGCCGAGGCGCAATACGCGAGGAGGTCGCGTTGGGACACGGCAGGGAGGAAGTATATCCGGCCCGACGGCTCTTTGGCAGCCATCTTCTCCAGTTCCGCCTGGTATTCTCCATACCCCATGAAGACCACCGCCGCATCCCCCGCCAGGTGGCGAGCGCACCCCACCAGCCCTTCCAGACCACGCCCTTCCGACATCCACCCCTGGTACAGCACCACCTTACGCTCCGCAGGCAGGTCAAGTCGCTCGCGTATATGGTTGTAGCGCTCGGAAGGGTCGAAGTTGGGAGGTGGGTCTGGGCAATTCAGCACCACCAGTGGCGCAGGCACTCCATACCGTTTCGCCATCTCCTGCGCGATAAGCTCATTCACCGTAATTGCCAGGTCCGTTTTGGGTAGAAGCCTCCCCTCCAGCCTGGACCACGCCCTTCGCTTAATGCGCACCCAGCGGTTAGCCATCTCAGGGAAAAGCTCGTGCGCATCGTACACCAGCTTCGCGCCGTTAGACTGCGCGGCTCGGTAAGCTACTTCCAGATTGTTCAGGTCATGCGCATGGTAAATATCGGCATGAGCGGCCAGCGCCCTCGGCAAAGCGCGCACCGTGAACGTATGTCGCCCCGTCATCACCCCCCACAGCGCGACCGCATTGCTCCCTCTCGCCATCCCCGCTAGCTTATACAGCCACCCGAAGCGCGGATCGCGCCCCCGCACTCCAACCCACTCCACAGCTATACCCTCAACCTCCCCACGCCCATCCCGCTCATCAGCCGACCGCGTAAGGATACGCACCTCGTACCCCGCCGCAATAAGTGTGCGCGCCTCCTGCAATATACGCCGCGTCACCTCCACGTCCTGGGTAATCATCAAAACGCTTCGCGGACGACGGACGACGGACGACGGACGACGGGGTGAAACGTGATGCGTGATGCGTGATGCGTGATTCATATCTCGTAACTCATAAGTTACAGTTACTCTCTATAGTCTATCGTCTATCATCTATCGTCCTTCGTCCGCAAAACACCGTAGCCATACCACCAGGTTGAGCCATCGCCAGACCTGTGCCGGGCCGCCCGGCCGGTCGAGGAGCGCAGGGGCCTGGCGGCGGACGGCGGCAAGGTCGAGGTATTCGCTGCCTGTGTCGTCAGCGTGCAGCATATCGATGATATGCTGCCGGCCATCCTTCATCCACTGCGCTTCAGGCGTCTCGAAGCCAACTTTGTCGCGCCGCCACACTATCTCTTTGGGCAGCAGGTCACGCACTGCCATACGCTGCACCCACTTCGTCCACCCTTTGTGTATGCGGAGAGGCGCGGCCTGCGTGAAGGCGTGCTCCACAAGCCTGTAGTCGAGGAAGGGCACTCGCGCCTCAATTGAGAAAGCCATCGAGTTGCGGTCCTCGTAGCGCAGCAAATTGGGGAGCGAGTCCTCTACGAGCAGTTTCGCCAGGTGACGGCTGAGGCTGCGCTGGTCGACGTAAGGCTCATCCTCGACCTGCGTGGCATCGAGAAGCTGCGCCTCAACTTCCGACTGGAGGCCCGATGCGCCCGCCGCCTGTCTGACCCTCGCTCCTCTCAATCGCTTCAAGAGAGGAGCAGGTAGCTGCACTGCCAGCGCCCGCGCCAGCATCGAGGCAGGGTTCGCCCCCGCCACCCGGCGCGCATCGCCCGCTAACTCAATTGCGCTCAAAAGGCGGCCTCCTCTCAATAGCTCGGCCAGGCGCACCGAGTACGGGTGGTACCCCCCAAGCACCTCGTCCGCCCCCTGCCCGTCGAGCAGGACCGTCACCCCGCGGCGGTGCGCCAGGTCCATCACGCACCACTGCGCGAATATGCTTGTCGACTGGAAGGGCTCGTCCTGGTGCCACACCAACCGCTGAAGGTCTGCCCATAGTCGCTCCGGCGTAGGGTGGATATAGTTGCCCGCCGCGCCGGTACGCTCTATCACTCTCTCGATGTGCTCGCGCTCATTCCAGGGGCCTTCCGCATCGTACACCGCACTGAAAGTCTGCTGGTGCTCCCCCAGCCGCTCAAGCGACACCGCGTGCTCCGTCTGCATCAGCCGCCCCGCCACCGCTACGATAGAGGACGAATCGACCCCACCCGACAGGCAAGTGCCCACAGGCACGTCGGCACGCAATCGCAACCGCACCGCGTCGGTAAATAGCTCGCTGTATCGAACTAGTGCAGTTTGCGTGCTACTGCCTTCTGCCTTCTGCCTTCTGCCTTCTGCCGGAAGGGACCAATACCGCCTGTAAACCGTGCCCTCGCGTGAGATGAGCGCGTAATGCGCAGCAGGGAGGGAGCGCACACCCTCGAAGAAGGTCTCACCCCGGATGTGGCTGGGGGAACGGCCTTGCGCGACATACGCCGCCACCGCTACACTGGAAGGCTTGAACGCAACGACTCCCGCCGACAATAGCGCTTTTATCTCCGAGCCAAAGGCGAAGGTACCTCCATCCTCCACAACATAGAGGGGCTTGACCCCGAAGCGATCACGCGCGAGGAACAATCGCCGCTTCTCCGTGTCCCAGATGGCGAGCGCCCACATGCCGTTGAAGCGGGAGAGGCATTCCGGCCCCCACTCCTGGTATGCCGCCAGGATTACCTCGCTATCCGTGCCCGTGTGGAACTCGCGGCCCAGCGCCGCCAGCTCCTGGCGCAGCTCAACGTAGTTATATACCTCGCCGTTGAAGATGAGCCAGCATTTTCCATCACGCGAAGGCATCGGCTGGTGCCCCGCCGGGGAAAGATCGAGTATGGAGAGGCGGCGGAACCCCAGCGCCAGGTCGAACCGCTCCCCCGCCAATTCCTCTATGCGCGGAAGGCGTAGCGCGGGCGCTGTATTCTCCCCCCCACATAGCACGGCACGCCCTGGGGACGTATCCACCAGCAGGTAGCCCTCGTCATCCGGCCCCCGGTGGCGCAAGAGCGTGGTCGCCCTGCTCAGAGCCAGGATGTCCACTGGTCTGCCGTCCCGGTGCCAGATGCCGAATATGCCGCACACTACTTCGGACTCCTAACAAGACCAATTACAGCCATATTCGTCCGTCGTCCTTCGTCCTTCGTCCTTCGTCCTACGCCTGACGCGTGTACGCGGCGAAGCGAGTGTTCGCGATGCGCGAGATAGGAAGTCGCTCCCCAAACTTGTCGAGCGCTTCTGGTACCCCTGGGTGTATATTCGCACAATCGTCCCAGATGATGGTCCCACGCGGGGAGAGCATCTCCAGCGCCTTGCGCGTGTCGTTCACCACATAGCTATACGAATGCGAGCCGTCCACGAACACCAGGTCCATCTTCCCACGATAGGGTGAGTAGTCGAAGGTGGCGCTATCTCCATAGAGCTGGGTAATCTGGCGCTCGTACTCGGTCCCCCGGAATCGCTCGCCGATGCGCGAAGCGTTCGCCTCTGGCGGGTCGAGGTCCACGCCGGGCAGCTTGAGCGACTTATCATCCGGCGGCATATCTAACGTATACACCTCGCACTCCGGCCCCGCGTGGCGCGCCATGAGGAGGGTGGCCCCTCCCGTGAATGTACCTATCTCGAACACGGCGCGAGGGCGCAAATGAGCCGAAATCGCCCCTATCACATACGCTTCGCCGTAGGGGATGGCTTTATCCTCGTAGTAGTGGCCCAGGCACACCTCGCGCCCTTCGATGCCCGGAAATATGTCGTGCAATTGCCGCTCCGGAAGGTTGTCAGGATACAGCGCGTGGTGGTTGTACACCGTGATGTAACGTAGCAGGCTACCAAAAAAGCGTTGCGTAACACGGGGCTGCGACGGTAGCATCGCGACGTATCGCCCCACTACTCGCATCGCCCTCCCTACCTGCGCCAGCGATGCCCACGAAATCCTCATACTAAACTCCCCATGCGTGCGACTTACTCATTCGATTAGTCTAATACAAGACCCCATTATCAGCAACAAAGTGCCCAAAAGTATTCTTCCTTTTCTATTAGTTTTCGGCCCTACAAAGGCCGAAAACTAATAGAAAAGGAAATGATTAGCCACTATCAGCGCGTTTCTGCTATACTCGACCTCAGAAAGCCGAGCATGAAGAGTATTATCCAGCACCCTTGTGTCAGCGTGATCATCCCTGCTTACAACCAGGGACCCATGCTCGCGCACGCCATCGAAAGCGCCCTTGCCCAGACATACCCCCACGTCGAAATCATCGTGGTGAACGATGGCTCCACCGACCCTATCACCCGCCAGACCACACAGGCTTACGCAGACCGCATCAAATACATCGAGAGGGAGAATGGCGGTGTGGCCGCCGCCCGCAACACCGGCCTCGAATCTGCGACGGGAGAGCTTATAGCCTGGCTCGATCAGGATGATAGGTGGCTCCCACATAAGCTGCAAATGGAAGTTGATGCGCTCCAGGCCCATCCCCAGGTCGCCCTCGCGCACTCAAGCTATTATCTTATTGATGCCGACGGTTGCCGCACGGGCGTAGCCCGCCTCCCCGAACGCCAATGGTATGCTCTCCCTGACCTCCTTGTGGAGGGGAGCGTCTGCGCCAGCAGCGTGCTCGTCCGCAGGGACGTGCTGGCGAAAGTCGGTCCCCTCGATCCATCTCTGGCAGGCTCCGACGACTGGGACCTTTGGCTTCGGATAGCCGCACTTGGCTATCCTTTTCTTTGCCTGGGAGAACCTCTTGTCGAATACCGGGTGCACACGACGAATGCCTCCCACGACATTGACTTTATGGTGTCGTCAAGCCTTCAAACCCTCGACAAGTTCTACACCCTACCCACCCTGCCCGGCGTGGCACTCCGATGGCGTGGACGCGCCTACTTTCAGAAGCATATAGCGGCAGCCGCGCTCTACTACGGAGCGAGCAGGATGGAAGAAGCGAGGGCACACCTCACAAGGGCCGCCCGCTACCACCCCAAAGGCGTGGCGAAGGGGCGCGCTTTGCAATCGCTGATTTATTCGAGGTCTGAGCGGCCATCCTGGGAAACGGTGCAGGAGAGCCTGCGCTTCGTTGATGAGACCCTGCACCTCTCTCCGCGCCTCAGTCGCAAGCTGCGAGCGCAACAGTGGCTGGTCCGTGCGCTGCACGCAGGCAGTTCTCGGCGGGTGCTGAAGCTCCGCTACGTAGGCCGGGCGCTTCTTACCGACCCCTTCCTCATCTTCGACCCCGGAATATTGGGTGCCGGGAAGAGATTGCTTCGGCGGACCTCATCCCAACTGTGGCGCAGGCTGCTCTCTCAAGCAGGCCGCAAGCCACGAGCCAGGTCGCGAGTATGAGCGAAATGAATCGGCCAGGCGAAGAGGGAGCGCGCAGTAGCATCGGTAAGAACACAGCCGTAGGGCTGGCGACCAACGTCGTGACATTCACCCTCGGTATCCTCGTCAGCATCGTCCTGACCCGCAGCCTGGGGGCCGATGGGCGCGGCATCTACGCCTTGCTCGTCGCTACCAACGTGCTGCTAACGTACGCCTCCGGCCTCAGCATCGAGCTGGCGTTCAGCACCTTCCTGGCGCGAGGGCGCTACACGCTCGGTACGGCGAGCACAATCGCGCTCCTCCTTGCTGTCACCCTCGGACTCGTGGGGCTGCTCGTCGTCACGGCGCTATACCCATTCCTGAGCGACAACGTCTTCCTGAACGTGCCGTACGCCTACATAGTGATCGCGCTCCTGCTCACTATCTTTACCATATACCTGTCGTATTGGAACGCGATGATGGTCGGGCTGAACCGGGTGATAGCGGTAAGCAAGTACAACCTGGCGGCGAGCGTCGGCAACACGCTTTTCATGGTGCTCATGGTGGGGGTCTTGCAGCTCGGCATACCAGGCTTCCTGGTGGCGTGGGCAACGAGCACGGTGGTTGGAGGCATAGTGGCGCTGGCGTGGTCCGCCCGCATGCAGAGGCCCGCATGGCCGCCTGAGCGCCGGGCGCTAAGGGAGATGGTCGGCTTCGGGCTGCGGTTGCATGGCATGGCTATCGCGCACCACTTTTTCCTGCGCTTCGACATGTTCGCTTTGAACGCACTCGCGGGCACGGCGCGGGTGGGGTACTATTCCGTCGCAACCTCGCTGGCGGAGAAACTGTGGGTCCCCCTTGACGTTATCAACCAGTCCTCACTCGCTAAGGTCGCGCAGCTCCCCCGCGACGAATCGGCCCTCCTCGCCGCCAAACTGGCCCGCACTGCGATCTTGATGATGCTCAGCATGGCCCTCCCCATTGCCGCCGTCAGCCCCTGGCTCATCCCATTCATGTACGGTAGGGACTTCTCCGAAGCGGTGCCGCCCTTCGTTATACTCCTCCTCGGCATACTCGGCTTCGCGGTGATGCTGGTGCTGAACAGTTACATTCTGGGGCAGATGGAGCGCCCCGGCCTCCTCTCGATAGTCGCCTGGCTCCAGCTGGGGGTGAGCATCCCTCTCTACATCACCCTGATCCTGTGGCTTGGCGTGGTGGGCGCTGCCATCGCCTCAGCGCTCACCTACATCCTGGCAGGTGCTTGCACCACATACATCTTCGTGCGCGATAGCGGCCTGCGCGTCAGCCAGGTATTGTTACCCCGCGCCTCCGACTTCCATGATTACGGGCGGGTAATAGCCCGAGGCTGGAACCGCTTGCGGGTGCTTCGGGGAAGGTAGCTAGAGGTAAAGTCCAAGAGTGTAATCATTCGCGGCAAAATATGTGGGTAGGGGCAGGCACGGGGACCTGCCCCTACGGGAACATAAATAGACCCTGGGCAAGTCTCCGTACCTATACACGTTAGGATAAGAAGCAGGCAATAAGCAAAGTGCGTATCCTCATCATTCCGTCATGGTATCCCACACCGCGCTCCCCAGTGACGGGCATATTCGTGCGCGAGCAGGCAAACGCCCTGGGCCAACTCCATGACGTGCGCGTGCTCTACGTGGATGTGCTGCCTCGCGGGACCCGGCGCAAGTCACGGCGGCGCGTCACCAGGCATCGTTCGTACGTAGAGGAGATCGTGGAAGTCCCCAACTTACCCGGTCTCTGGCAATTTGCCTATTTGTGGAGTCTCTTTTGCGCCCTGCGGCGGCTGCGACGTACGTTTCGCCCCGACGTGATACATTGCCACGTAGCGGTCCCGGCAGGGTGGGGCGTAGCGATGCTTCGCACCCTATTCAAACTGCCGGTGGTCCTCACCGAGCATAGCGGCGAGTTCGTATCGTGGACGAGACGCTTTGGGCTGCGATGGATGGCGCGGCGAGCTTTTCAGAGAGTCGACACTATCATCACAGTTGGAGAAGTTCAAAAGCGCCTCCTCAAAGAGACCTTCCCCCATGCCGCCCCTATCCGTGTAGTATCTAACATGGTGGACACGGCCCGCTTTGTCCCTGCCCCTTTCCCACCTACTGATGAAGAGTACCGCTTGCTCTTCATCGGCTTGCTCGATACGAAGGATAAAGGGCTACACCACCTACTCGACGCACTGGCGCAGGTAGAGGAGAAGCATGGCATTCCCCTGCACCTTACCGTCGTGGGAGACGGCCTGTTGCGGCCTGACTACGCGATACAGGCTGCGCGCCTGGGGCTTGGCGATAATGTGACATTCGTTGGAATACAGCCAAATAGCGAGGTCGCGCGCCTGCTAAGAGAGAGCCATACGCTCGTGCTACCCAGCCTCTATGAGTCACAGAGCGTGGTGGTGATAGAGAGCCTGGCGAGTGGCCGCCCCGTAATCGCCACTCGATGTGGGGGGCCGGAGTTCTTGATAAACGACGAGAATGGCCTGGTAGTGGAGCCTGGCCAGGCCGCGCCTCTCGCAGAAGCTATAGCCAATTTGCTAACCCACCTTGATCGCTACGATCCCCACGCGATAGCCGCCGACGCCGCGAAACGTTACGGCCAGGATACCCTGGTTGCTACCCTCACTGAGATATACCAGGCGCTTCAACACAGTCATAGATACTAAGGGTCTGTTTAACAATGATGGGGAAGACTGAGGAGCATACCCTAGCGAAGCACTTTTGTCCCTGTCATTCCGAACGCAGTGAGGAATCTCCGAGCTTGTCAGGTAGATAAAGCTTTAGAACCAATGGTGCTAGTTTAAGGGGTTGACAAAAACAAGGGGTTTTCCGAAGCTGTTGTAGCTCAAAACCACAGCGAAAGGAGAAACCCCATGTCTACCACAGATTTTATCACAGAGTTGTTTTGCCGAGTAGATGA